>NZ_JBOFQE010000059.1:0-288455 GCF_051660785.1 Pseudomonas sp. | reverse complement strand
AGTGAAACGAGGCTGCAATCTTTTGATCTTGTTTTTAAAAAACCAAAGTCAAAAGATCGCAGCCTCGTTTCACTCGACAGCTCCTACAGGGGTTCTTCAGTGAGTCAGCGGTGGTTACTTGCGCGCCTCCAGAATCAGGTTGAACGGCGTTTCCGTGGCCCGGCGGAAACTCTTGAATCCCGCCTCGGTGAAGACCTTGCGCAACCGTGCCTCACCCGCCTGGGCGCCGAGCCCGAGGCCGACTTCCTGGGACAGCGAGTTCGGTGTGCAGATGAAGGTCGACGCGGCGTAGAACAAGCGGCCAACCGGGGTGACGTTGTCGTCGAGCGAGTCGTTGGCGAACGGTTCCACCAGCAGCACCGTGCCGTCCGGTTTCAGCGCCTCATACGCGTGTTTTGCCGCGCCTACCGGGTCGCCCATGTCGTGCAGGCAGTCGAAGTAGCAGACCAGGTCATAGTCGTCGCCGGGGAAGCTTTTCGCGGTGCCCTGGAAGAACCGCGCGCGCCCGGAAACGCCGCCTTCTTCAGCGCGTTGGGTGGCAACGGTGACGGACGGTGCGTGGTAGTCGAACCCGACAAACCGCGAGTCCGGGAACGCCTGGGCCATGATCACCGTTGACGCGCCGTGGCCGCAGCCGATGTCCGCCACTTTGGCACCGGCCTGCAGTTTGGCGACCACGCCGTCGAGGGCCGGCAGCCACTCGGCGATCAGGTGCGCCTTGTAACCGGGCCGGAAGAAGCGCTCCGTGCCGCTGAACATGCAGGGATGGTGATCGCCCCAGGCCAGAGCGCCGTTGCCGCGCATGGCGTTGACCAGTTTGTCTTTGTCATGGAAGAACGACGCAACCACCCCGACACCGCCGGCGATATACACCGGTGAGTCTTCGATGGCCAGTGCCAGGGCTTGCTCTTCGGGCAGGCGGAACTGGCCGCCTTCGTGTTCCATGTAACCGGAAGCGGCGTGGGCGCTGAGCCATTCGCGCAGCAGGCGGGGGTTGCAGCCGGTTCTGTCGGCGAGTACTTCAGGGGTGATCGGCTGACTGTCGGCCATGGCCCGGTACAGGCCGAGTTCTTCGCCGAGGATGACATTGGCGAGCATCGCCGCGCCACCCATGTCGTTCACCAGTTTGCCCATGAAATCATTGAGTCTGGCCTCGTCCATCACGTGTGCTCCTTCAGCAGGATCACAGTCCAGAGGCCTTGTTTTTCGAGGCGTTCACCCCTGGGCGGTGGTCGTGGGAATGAACAGGACGCTGTGCACGTCCCGCGTGCAGTAAGTTTAGTCCGAGCCCCGTGCGCCGCGGCCTGGAGCGACGAAAGCCCATCTCCCAGACACCACTGAACCCCTGTGGGAGCTAGCTGTGGCGAGGGGATTTATCCCCGTTGGGTCGCGAAGCGGCCCCGCGTCCGTTCAGACAGATAAATTTGTCCGGATTGACGACTGCTTCGCAGCCGAACGGGGATAAATCCCCTCACCACAGGGCTAGCTCCCACCGGGTATTGGTGGTGTGTATCGCACTGTATCTAACTGGCATCCCGACACATTCCAGTTCATTCCCCGCCACCGGCGAACACAGACCAGATACAAACCTGCGATGAACTGTGACCCCGTATTGCGCCTTTCACCGTTAAGGGGACACCAATGACCACGCTTGCGTCTGAAACCGACCTCAATTCTTCACCCGTCAACCACCTGCGCGTCGATCAGTACACCAACGGCCTCATCGGCCCCAGCCAACCCATGCTAGGCCCGCTCGCCGACGGCGGCACCCTGATCACCGGCACGCCGCCGGGCTGCTGGGGCCCGATGATCACGCCGGCCTTCGAGGGCGGCCACGAAGTGACGCAACCGGTGGCCATTGCCGGTGCGGAAGTCGGCGATGCGGTGGCGATCAAGATCAAAAGCATGCGAGTGACCTCGCTGGCGACGTCGTCCGGGGTCATGAGCTTCGTGGAGGGGCGCTACAACGGCGATCCGTTCGTCTCCAAATTCTGCTCCAAGTGCGGCACCGATCACCCCGCCAGCCACGTCGAAGGCATCGGCGAAGAGTCGATTCGCTGTAACAACTGCGGCGCCGAAGTCAGTGCTTTCCGCTTCAGCCATGGCTACGTGATCGTGTTCGATGCGCAGAACCAGGTCAGCCTGACCGTCAACCAGGACGTCGCCAACCGATTGGCCGGCAATGCCTCGCAAATGTCGGCGCTGCCGGAATTCGCCGCCCAGCATTCGATCCTGTCCCTGGCCCGCGCCGACATCCCCGGCGTTGCCGCGCACATGCGCCCGTTCCTCGGCAACATCGGCACCACGCCGTCCCGTGACTTGCCCGATTCGCACAACTGCGCGGACTTCGGCCAATACCTGATCAACGCGCCACACCGTTTCGGCATGAGCCGCGAAGAACTGCACGCAGCCAAGACCGACGGCCACATGGACACCAACTCGATTCGCGAAGGCTGTGTCCTGATCTGCCCGGTGAAAGTGCCGGGGGCCGGTGTTTACATGGGCGACATGCACGCCCAGCAAGGCAACGGCGAGATCGCCGGGCACGCCACCGATTGCTCCGGGGAAACCGAGGTGACGGTGCAAGTGGTGAAAAACCTGACGCTGGAAGGGCCGATCCTCCTGCAAAACCTCGACGATCTGCCGCCGATGGCGCGGCCGATGAACGCCGAACAACGGCAGAAAGTCCGCGAACTTGGCGAGCGCTGGGGCCAGCACGAGATCGAGCAGAGCGGCCCGATCACCTTTATCGGCAGCGGCGAGAACCTCAATGTCGCGGTGGAGAACGGCTTGAGACGCGCCGCTTCGGTTACCGGCCTGCCGTATGACGAAGTGCTCAACCGCGCGACCATCACCGGCTCGATCGACATCAGCCGCTTGCCGGGCACCGTGCGCGTGACCTTCCTGTGCCCGATGAAGGTGCTCGATCGCATCGGCATCGGCCATCTGGTGCGCGAGAAATACGACCTGGCGTAACGCCTGCCCAAGGGTCTGTACCAAAGTGTGTACAGACCCGCCGGCGATACAACCGCTACGAATTTCTGCCTGACCGGAACACAACCCCGATACAGCACGTCGGTTAACTGTGATTCCGAACTGGCAACCCTCGAGATCGACACCATGCAGACCCCCATCACCTCAGCCAAAGCGACCGTCGGGCTTGGCCTGCGTCGCGGTTTAATGAAGGACCTTCTGGCCGCCCGTACCGGCGATTTCGACTTTCTGGAAGTCGCCCCGGAAAACTGGATCGGCATTGGCGGCGCCCATGGTCATGCGTTACGAACCCTGGCCGAGCGTTTTCCATTGTCCTGTCACGGTTTGTCCCTGTCGCTGGGTGGGCCGGCGCCGCTGGACGTCGGGTTCTTGCAGGAAGTCCGGCTGTTTCTCGATCAATACAACGTGCCGCTGTACAGCGAGCACCTCAGCTATTGCAGCGATGACGGTCACCTTTACGACCTGTTGCCGTTGCCGTTTACCGAAGAAGCGGTGCATCACGTGGCCGCGCGAATCCGCCAGGCCCAGGACATTCTCGGCCGGCGCCTGGCGGTGGAAAACGTCTCCTACTACGCCGCGCCCCAGCAGGACATGGACGAAGTGACGTTCACCAACGCGGTACTGCGCGAAGCGGATTGCGACCTGTTGCTGGACGTCAACAATGTCTACGTCAACTCGATCAACCACAGGTTCGATCCGCAGACTTTTCTGGCGAACATCGACCCGGGTCGGGTGGTGGCGATGCACGTGGCCGGGCACTTCGATGAGTCCGACACCTTGAAAATCGACACCCATGGCGCGTCGGTGAAACCGGTGGTCTGGTCGATGCTGGCGCAGGCATATGCACGATTCGGCGCGCAGCCGACGTTGCTGGAGCGGGATTTCAACTTTCCGGCGTTTTCCGAACTGGTGGCGGAATTGCAGACGATTCGCCGTTTGCAGTCCGAGGGGGTGAACCGTGGATAAGCCGAGTCTGTTTCAACAGCAAACGGCAATGGGCCTTTACCTGCGCGATCCCGAGCACTGCGCGCCGCCCAGCGAAATGAACACAGCGCGAGCCCAGGTCTACCGCGACCTGATTTTCGCCAACCTGTCGACGCTGCTCAGCGGGACCTTTCCGGTGCTGATCAAGATTCTCGGTGATGCGCGCTGGCGTTCGCTGGTGCGAATCTTCCTGCGCGACTACCGCGCGCACACGCCGAAATTCGGTGAAATCGCCCAAGAGTTTGTCGAGTTCCTGGCCTCGGAGCCGCAAGCGTTGAGCGAGGGCGTGTGGCCGCCGTTCATGGTGGAGCTGGCGCATTACGAGTGGGTCGAGATGGCCTTGCAGCAATCCGAGGCCGAGCCGTTGCCGGCCAGCGATGCCGGGTTGTTGCTGGAACGACCGTTGCAGGTTTCGCGGCTGGCCTGGCCATTGGCCTATGCGTGGCCGGTGCAGTTGGTGGGGCCGGATCATCAGCCGGACGTCGCACCGCCGCAACCCACGTTATTGTTGGTGCGCCGGGCCCAGGACTGGAGTGTGAAGTTTTCCGAGCTGAGCCCGTTGGCGTGGCGGTTGTTGCAGCGGATCGAGGAGTTTCCGGAGCTAGACGGGCAGGCGCAGCTGGAAGGGTTGGCGGTGGAGGCGGGGGCCGCGGGATCGCCGGAGTTCATGGCGAGTGGCACGGCATTGTTGCGGCAGATGCATGGGGAAGGGGTTGTTGGCGTATTTGCCTGACCGAACACAATTCCCCAAA
Organism: Pseudomonas sp.; assembly: GCF_051660785.1. GTDB lineage: Bacteria > Pseudomonadota > Gammaproteobacteria > Pseudomonadales > Pseudomonadaceae > Aquipseudomonas. Next base: position 283,725 of record NZ_JBOFQE010000059.1, on the reverse strand, counting down.
CACCCACTAACCACTGTGGGAGCGAGCCTGCTCGCGATAGCGGTGTGTCAGCCAACAACAATGTTGAATGTGACGGCCTCATCGCGAGCTCAGTGTTTATGGGGCTGAGAAAAAATACCGCGTCAGGTGAAAGAAGATCGGCGCCGCAAAGCAAATCGAATCCATCCGATCAAGCATGCCGCCATGACCCTTGATCATGGTCCCCCAATCCTTCGCGCTCAGGCTGCGCTTGATGGCGGACATCACCAGCCCACCCAGAAAGCCCATCACCACAATCACCAGCGACATCAGCAGCGACTGCCAAAAACTGAACGGCGTCATCCAGAACATGCACCCGCCAATCAACGTGGCCGACAGACCGCCACCGACCAGGCCTTCCACCGTTTTCGACGGACTCACCAGCGGCGCAACCTTGTGCTTGCCGAAGAGCTTGCCGAACACGTACTGCAGCACATCGCTCAACTGCACGACGAACACGAGATAGAACAGCAGCAGCGCGTTCTGCCCCTTGAAACCTTCCAGGTCCAGCAGCAACAGGGCCGGCGCGTGGCTGATGCAGTAGACGCAAATCATCACCCCCCACTGGATCTTGGCCGCCCGTTCCAGAAACGCATCGGTGTCCTGGCTCAGCACCGCAATCGCTGGTAACAGCAGGAACGCGTACACCGGAATCAACAGTGTGAACAGCGAATACCAGTGCGTGCCGATCAGCACGTATTGCAGCGGGATCAGAATGAAGAACGCCGAGAACAGCGCGTTATGATCGCCAAGCCGTGTTGGCGTCAGGGTGATGAACTCCCGGAGCGCAAACAGTGAAATGAAGCCGAACAGAATGACCGTCGCGTTGCCGCCCAGCAGGTAGGACACGAAGAAGATGATGACCATGCCCCACCAGGCATTCACCCGCTGGTTGAGGTTTTCGATGGTCGAGATCGAGCCTTCTGTCGTAGCGCGCTTGGCCAGAATCCGGCCGATGATCGAGGCGATGGCCAACAGGGCGGCAATGGCGCCGAAGAACCACAAAAACTTTTCATCAAGATTCATTCCGACAACCTCACAATCGCTTCACGCGCCCGATCCAGAAACACCTGTTTTTCCTCGCCGCTGATCCGTTGCAGCGGGTCGCCGATACGGATCGTACAGATGATGGGCAGCGGGACGTGTTTGCCTTTTGGCATGGAGCGATGCAGGTTTTCCAGGTAGATGGGCACCAGGTCGACCTCGGGGAATGTCTCGGCCAGTCGGAACAGACCCGATTTGAACGGACCGGGCAACGCCTCGCTGCCGCGCGTGCCTTCCGGAAAGATGATGATCGAATGGCCGGCGCGCACCACATCGAAAATCGGCTCCAGCACGTTGACACCGGGCGCGGGATTACGATCGATCAATACCGCGTTCAAGCCTTTCTGCGAGATGTACGACAAAAACCGGTTCTTCCCCCAGTAGTCAGCGGCGGCGACCGGTTTCACATTCACCCGGGCTTCCGGTGGCAGGGCCGCGATGATTGCCAAGGTGTCCATATGGCTTGAGTGGTTGGCGAAATAGATGCGCTGGCGTGTCAGGTCCGGCGGACTTTCCCATCGCGCGGTAACGCCGATCAGGAAGCGAAGAACAGAAATCAGCGCGTTACTGATCCACATGAGCATTCCCCTTGAGCTGGCGCGAAATGGCCAGCGTGCGCGTGACGCAAGTCGCGGCTGAGCCGGCAGCGATGATGATCAGCGCGATCAACAGCACGTAGTGAGTGGCATAAACGCTGGCTTCGACGGCATTCAACACAAGGCTTGCGGTCATCACGGCCATTCGATGCTGCTTGGCCATGGGGCCGATGAAGCTCTGCTTCAGGCCAATCGAGCCGCCGAAAACCCTGACATACGCCGTCAATGCCGCCGCCAGTGCCGCGAACCAGCCGAGCTCGGCGTAACCAATGGCATACCCCAACGCGACGATCAGCAAGCTGTCGGCGATGCGGTCGGGGAATTCGTTGTAGAGGCTGCCGATGTCGGATTTCTTGCCGCCCTCGATGGCTACCATCCCGTCGAAGAGGTTGCACAGCAGGCGCAATTGAATGCCGACGGCGCAAAGGATCGAGCCGATGAGCCCGTTATCGATAATCAGCGCCACCGCCCCGGCGAGCGCGAAGGCGATGCTGGCGACGGAGATCTGATTGGGGGAAATGTCTCCTTTCACCAATAGGTCGGTGATGTGTTTCGCCCAGCCCGCAGAGCGCGTCTTGATGGGCCTTCTGTTGTCATCCATTCGCCAATATCCCTATAAGTGTCGATTGCTATCGGGTGCGCCGCCGTCGCGTGTGACGCGACGGTGCCCGACAATATAAAGGCTTTCCTTCGCCTTGGGTCTGTTTACTGACTGGCCAGTCGTACGGGCAACTTCAGCTCCGCACACAATCCGCCGCCCTCACGATTGCTCAACGTCAACGATCCCCCGAGCGCCAACGCCAATTGCTGCGCAATCGCCAACCCCAGACCGGTGCCGCCGGTGCTGCGGTTGCGCGAATTCTCTACCCGGTAAAACGGTTCCATCACGTGGGCCAGTTCCTCTTCGGCAACGCCCGGTCCGCGATCCATGACCTTGACCGACAGGCTGCCTTTTTTCGCTTCCACCTTCAGTTCAGCGGCCCCGGCGAACTTCAGTGCGTTATCCGTCAGGTTCACCAGGATCCGCCGCAAGGCATGCGGCCGGATGTCGATCACCGCGCCACATTTGCCACTGAGCTGCACGTCCTTGCCCACGTCCTGATAGTCGAACACCAGGCTGTCGAGGAACGAATCCAGGTCGGTGCGGCGGTTTTCTTCGGTGGCGCCGTGCACGCTACGGGCGTAGGCCACGCCTTCACGCACCAGATGCTCCATCTCGCCGAGGTCACTCCACAATTTGTCTTTCTCGATGCAGTCGTCCATGAACTCGGCGCGCAGTTTCATGCGGGTGATCGGGGTTTGCAGGTCGTGGGAAATCGCTGCCAGTAGTTGCATGCGCTCCTTCAGGTACGCGGCGATGCGCGCCTGCATTGAATTGAAGGCGATGGCGGCATGGGCGACCTCGGTCGGGCCGTTTTCGTCCAGGTGCACCGCGTGGGTGTTGGGATCAAGGTTGTCCACGGCCTCGGCGAGGCGGGTGAGGGGGCTGATGGCAATTCTGACGGCCAGCCAGGTGCAGGCGATCATCAGCAACAACTGACCCAGCAATACGATGGGCAACCACGGCGACAACGGTACCATCGCTGGCCGCACGTCGATGGTCACCGGGCTGCCGTCCGCGAGCTTCAGGTGAACCTGAAAGTGTTTCTGCGGGCCCGGAATGTCCGTCACGGTCATCGGATAATCCTTGCCGATGGCGTCTTTGATCGAGGTCATCGCGATGGGCATGTCTTCCATGCGGGTGCCCGGCGAACCTTCATTGAGCAGATAACTGTAATTGCGCCGGTCCAGTTGTTTCAGCCAGCTCATGCGTTCTTCGGCCGGCAAGCGGTCGAGGATCGCGATGGACGTCGAGACGTCGGTTTCCAGGTTGCCGAGCATGGTGTTTTTTGCGCTTTCGTAGCGCTCGTAATACTGCGCGCCGAAGGACAGCGCCTGCGCCAGGATCAGGCAGACCAGGAAGATCAGCGACAACCGTGAGGCGAGGGTGCGAGGCCAACGAAGCGACAGGTTCATGACGGTGCACCGAGCACTTCCACCGGCAGGGAAAACACATAGCCCTCGCTGCGCACGGTTTTGATGTAGGCCGGTTCGCGGGCATCGTCCAGCAAACGCTGGCGCAAGCGGCTCACCAGCAAGTCGATGGAGCGGTCGAACAGATCGGCGTCGCGGCCCTGGGTCAGATTGAGCAACTGATCACGATTGAGCACCCGCTGCGGATGATCGAGGAACACCCGCAGCAATCGATATTCCGCGCCGCTGAGCGCGACCATGGTGCCGTCTTCATCCAGCAGGTGCCGGGCCGAAGTGTCCAGGCGCCAGCGCCCGAACGCCAGAAGGCGACCGCTTTCGGTGACCACCAGGTTCGGCGGCAGCATCCGCGTGCGGCGCAGTACGGCGTTGATTCGGGCGAGCAGTTCACGGGCGGCGAACGGCTTGACCAGGTAATCATCGGCGCCCATTTCCAGGCCGATGATGCGGTCGGTTTCGTCGTTGCGGGCGGTGAGCATCAGCACCGGCGTGGCTTTGTGTTTACCGGCGCGCAACTCGCGGCAGAGCATCAGGCCGTCGTCGCCCGGCATCATGATGTCGAGCACGATCAGGTCCACCGGCGTGGACTCGAGGAAGGCGCGCATCTGGCGTCCGTCGGCGACGACGGTGGTGCGCAGGCCATTCTTCTTGAGGTAGTTGCCTACCAGTTCCCGGATCTCGCGGTCATCGTCCACGATGAGAATGTGATCGACGTGTTCCATGGGGCCAAGCCTCTATCAATGGGGGATGTTGCGCAGTCTATCGAGCCTTGGCCCGCTCGCCCGCAGCCCTTTGTATTGCAGTGTATCTGGCGCAGCGACGGATACACGCGAACGCAAAAATGCGATTTTCCGCAGGGTTTGTATCGCTCTGTATCAGGGGCCGACTTTGATACGTACCGATTTACACGCGGCTGTTTTCGACACAGACGAGATACCTCGCGAGCTTCTAATGGGTTCCATCGAGGCAACCCACACCGCCTCTTCTCAATTGAACGACTACCCATTGAAGCCTTGAGGAATCCACCATGAACACCAAAGCCATCTACGCCGCTTGCCTGTTTGCCGCCCTGAACATCTGCACCTTGTCGGCCCGCGCCGAAGCCACCGATGCCGGCGCGAAAACCTACACCTACGGCACCCACCTGGACATCAAGAAAGTGGTGTCGTTGAAAGAAGACGCCGCACCTGCCTGCGGGATTGTGAATGCCAAGCTGACCTACCTGGATTCCCAGCACAAAACCCAGGTGCTGGATTACCGCAAGTTTGCTGACGGCTGCAACTCGGACAACTGAGTCATTCGATTGCCAATCCTTTTGAACAGGAAGAACACCATGAAAAACGTCACCCGCTTCTTGACCGCTGTTGCCTTCTCCGTCGCCGGCGCGGCGGCCCATGCCAATGCCGCTGTCGAACAGAAAAGCTGCGGCAGCGCGACCTGCTTCCAGCTGACGCCGGTGGCGGAGCAGGGCGGTCATGCCTTCCTGGCACAGGACGGTTCGAGCCATACGCCGCAGGGTCAGCAGCTGGAAAACCAGACGGCCTGAAATCCGAACACTGTTTTGTGAACCCCACAATTCCAGTGTAGGAGCGAGCCTGCTCGCGATGGCGGTGTGTCAGATAACACAGATGTCGACTGACACTCCGCTATCGCCGGCAAGCCGGTCTCGCTCCCACAGGGGATCGGTGGTGTGTCGTCCCTCTCTATTTTCAAGGTGATTACCATGTTTCTCATCGCTTTCCTGGGCGGCATATTGACCGTCCTCAGCCCCTGCATCCTCCCGGTCGTGCCGTTCCTGTTCGCCGGGGTCAAACGCACGCGTTCTTCCATCCTGCTCACCCTCGGCGGCATGGTCCTGACCTTCGCCCTGATCTCAAGCCTGGCCGTGGTCAGCAGCGAATGGGTGGTGCAAGCCAACAACACCGGTCGCCACGTCGCCCTGATCGTGATGGGGTTGTTCGCGCTGTCGCTGATTTCCGCCCGTGTCGGTGACTGGATGGCCCGTCCCTTCGTGGCGCTGGGCAACCGCCTCGACCCCGACACCCGCAAGATGTCCGGCCCGCTGGGTTCGGTCATGATCGGCGTGGCCACCGGGCTGCTCTGGGCCCCGTGTGCCGGACCGATCCTCGGCGTGATCCTCACCGGTGCCATGCTGCAAGGCGCCAACGCACAGACCAGCCTGTTGCTGCTGGCGTACGGCCTGGGTAGCGCGTTGTCGCTGGGTACTTTGATCTTTTTCGGTCGCGGCCTGGTCAATCGCTTGAAAGTGTCTATCCCGGTCACTGGTTGGCTGCGTCGTGGTGCCGGTGTTGCCGTGCTGGCCACCGTGGCGGTGATTTCCACCGGCGCCGACCGGACGCTGCTCGCCGGCACCTCGTCCGAAGGCGTCAGCAGCCTCGAGAAAGGCGTGATGGAAACCGTGCCGAAAGTCGTCGATTACTTCGTCAGCAAGGTCAAGGCCGACCCCATGGACAACGCCCAGGGCGCCATGCCGTCGCTGTCCGGTGCCGTCCAATGGCTCAACTCGCCAGCGCTGAGCAATGACTCGCTCAAAGGCAAAGTGGTGCTGGTGGATTTCTGGACCTACGACTGCATCAACTGCCAGCACACCTTGCCGTACGTGAAGGACTGGGCGAAGAAATACGAGAAGGATGGCCTGGTGGTCGTCGGCGTTCACACCCCTGAATACGGTTACGAACGCATCATCGACAACGTCAAGGATCAGGTGAAAAAGCTCGGCATTACCTACCCGGTGGCCATCGACAACAACTACGCGATCTGGCGCGCCTTCGACAATCAGTACTGGCCCGCTCACTACCTGATCGACGCCAAGGGCCAGGTGCGTTACACCCACTTTGGTGAAGGCGCCTACGAAACCCAGGAGAAAATGATTCAGCAACTGCTGGAGGAGGCCAAGGCACCTTCCGCCTGACCTTGAAGATCAATGGCTCACTGGCATCGCGCCGTGGGCCATTGGTTTTTTCTCCTGATTGCGTCGCCACGCCGCTGGCGGTGCGCCGTACTCTCGACGAAAGGCCCGGCTGAACGCCGTGTCGGTCTGGTAGCCCACCTCTTCGGCAATCCGCCACAACGAACTGTTACTGCTGCGTAACAGGTTAGCCGCCAGCAACATCCGCCATTGCGTCAAATACTGCATCGGCGAACTCCCCACCAACTGCGCAAAGCGCTCCGCCAGCACCGACCTTGACGTGCCGGCGGTCCGCGCCAGTTCATCCAGGGTCCAGGCGTGACAGGGCTTTTTGTGCAGCGCATTCAGGGCGGCGCCGACGATCCGGTCGCCCACACCCGCCAGCCAACCGGTCCGGCCTTCACCGTGCTCGTTCATGTACAGGCGCAGCACTTCGATGAACAACACCTCGGCCAGTTTCGCCAGCACACCTTCGCCCCCAGGCCTGGGCGAGCGCGCTTCGGCCAGCGCGTAACGAACCGAAGATTCCAGCCAGATACCGGCATTCGAGCCGCGCACATTGACCCGCACCACCGCCGGAAGGCCCGTCAGCAACATGCCCGCCAATCGCGTGTCGCACGCCAGATAACCGCACACCAGACGCGTGACCGCGCCACCCCCGCCGTAGCTCAGTTGCCGCGGACGGCGCGCCAGCACCGCGTCCAGGCGTTTGCCGGTGACCGGCGTGAGCCCGGGTTGTGAACTCATGCGATGGGCATCGCCCTGAGGGAACACCACCACATCGCCGGCCGTCAGCCGCAGCGGCGGATCGTTACCCAACTCGACATAGCATTCGCCTTCGGTGATCAAGTGAAAGATCACCACCCGCTCGGCGCCGGGCTCCAGAAACGGTGCCGCGGTGTCGGCGCTGGGCGACTGGTAGCACCAGGGCGCCGTGAACCTGGCATTGATGAAAATCGCGCCGACCAAGTGGACGACGCGCAGGGTTTGGGACAGTGCGTCCATGGTGGTTTCCCCGTGCGGAGGGCTTTTTGATTGTGAGCGCGTCTGCGCCAAACGTGGATTCTCCGGACGATCGGGCAGTGTTGCCCGACGATCGGGCAGGACGCAGGCGAGCAGCGGAGCGATAGTTTGCCTACAGGGCCACTGCCGACCCTGTCATCAATAACAAGAATGAGAGGTTGCCATGCCGAAGTTCGTCATAGAACGCGAGATTCCAGGTGCTGGAACACTGTCAGAAAGGGATTTGAAAGCGGCTTCGCAAAAGTCCTGCCGGGCGTTGCGCGATTTGCCAGAGGTGCAGTGGCTTCAGAGTTATGTCACGGGCGACAAGCTGTACTGCGTGTACATCTCGCCCAGCGAAGCGCTGATTCAGGAGCACGCCAGGCAGAGCGGTTTCCCGGCCAACCGCATTTCCCAGGTCACGAACATCATCGATCCGACCACGGCGGAATAAGCCGGCCCTGCGTTTCAATCCTTACGGAGCAGATTTAATGAGTACACCCCTTGATCTCACTGCCCTGAAAAACCGCCAGATGGCCTCCTGGGCCAGCGGCGACTACGCTGTGATCGGCACCACCCTGCAGATTGTCGGCGAGCAACTGGCCGAAGCCTGCGACTTGCTCTGCGATGAGCGGGTGCTGGACGTGGCGGCCGGCAACGGCAACGCGACGCTGGCCGCCGCGCGCCGTGGCTGCAATGTGACTTCCACCGACTACGTCGCCGCGCTGCTCGAACGCGGCGAAGACCGGGCCCGGGCAGAACGCCTGGAAGTTACCTTTCAGGTGGCCGATGCCGAGGCGCTGCCGTTCGAGGATGCCAGCTTCGATGCCGTGCTCTCGACCTTCGGTGTGATGTTCACGCCGGACCAGGCCAAAGCGGCCTCGGAACTGGCCAGAGTCTGTCGCCCCGGCGGCCGCATCGGTTTGGCCAACTGGACACCTGAAGGTTTTGTCGGTCAGATGTTCAAGACCCTGGGCCGTCATCTGCCGCCACCGGCTGGCGCGCAACCGCCCTCAAACTGGGGAACCGAAGCCTGGTTGCACACGCACTTCGATGAGCGCGACTTCCAGGTCCAGGTGACGAAACGCACCTTCAACTTCCGTTATCGTTCGGCTGCGCACTTCATCGACACGTTCCGCACCTGGTACGGCCCGGTGCACAAGGCCTTCGCGGCGCTGCCTCCCGAGAGTGGCCTGGCCCTGGAAAGCGACCTGACCGGACTGATCAACAAGATGAACAGGGCAGGAGAGACATCGCTGGTGGTGCCGAGTGAGTACCTTGAAGTGGTGATCACCCGACGTTGACCCGGCAGCACACAAAACCCCTGTGGGAGCTAGCCTGCTAGCGATGACGGAGTGCCAATCGACAATGATATTGCCTGACACTCTGCCATCGCTAGCGGGCTAGCTCCCACAGGGATATGTGGTGTGTTCAAGGGCATCACTCGTCCACCCGCTCGGTGTACACCACCCACACGCTGCACGGCATTTTGTACAGCAGGTGCTCCACCGTGCTGCCAATCAACCGGCCCAAACCGCGATGGCCGACCCGGCCCATGACAATCACGTCGACATCATAGGCATCGGCATAACGGGTCAGGACCTTGGCCGGGTTGCCCATGATCATGTGCCGTTGCTCGGGTGCGATGCCGTTGCGTTCGGCCAATTCGTTGAAAGCGTCTTCCTGGAAGTCGAACAGGGTCCTGGCCTTGCCGGAATTGAAAAACGCCGAACCGTTGTCGAAGCCGAATTCGTCGGCGCTGATGGATGAAAGGTCATAGGCGTACACCACGTCCAGCTCGGCGTTACAGGCACTCGCCAGTTTCGCCGCTTCGTGAAGGATCCGGTCGTTGAACGTTTTGTAGTGATCATCGCGATGGAAAGGGTCAACCGCCGCGACGATCTTGCGTGGCAGGGCGTGAACGGCGTGGCTGACGAAATGCAGCGGCACCGGGCATTCGCGCAGCAGATGCACGTCGAGCGGGGTGAACATGAGCCGCGACAACAGCGATTCGTGCTCCAGGGCTTTGATCAGCACGTCCATCGGCTGTTCTTTGAGGTGAATCAGGATTTCTTCCAGGGGTTTTTCGACCCAGGTCACCTCGGTGGTGACGTGGACCCCGATCTTGCGCAAGGGGCGGGCCTGTTCTTCGAGCCAGTTTCGGTGGCGATCGACGTAGCCCAGGCGCATCTGCTCCAGAGCCTTTTCGTTGACCAGGCTCGCGGTGGCCAGGCCTTCCAGGTAATCGAAAGCCACGATGTGCAACGCCGCGTCTTCGGCCTTGGCCAGCGCCGCGGCCCGGTCGAAGGCGGGGCTGTGCTCCATCAGTGGCGAGGCGACCAGCATGAAGCGTGATTGACCCGACATGGCAAACCTCCCGTGGATAAACGAAGAGACATTGGTCATTCAACAGGCATTCAATCTCTTAAGTATTGACCATGATCAAGGTCCCGTCCGGCGGCCCGGTGCAGGCGCAGTTCCATGATGATGGTGCGCTCGGCACCGTGGAACTCATCGCGGATCTTGCGAAATCCCAGTTTGGAGTAAAAGGCTTCTGCGGTGATGGAGGAGGGGACGCGCAAGACTTCGATGTTTGCCTCGGTGGCGATGGACTCGATGGTTGCCATCAACTGCCGGCCGAGGCCCGCTCTTTGTTGTCCGGGGTCGACAAACACGCTGCGCACCACATCGCGATCAAGGCTGGCGGTGGCTACTACGCAGCAATCGATAGTTGCGACAAGGACATGGCGTTGGCTCAACAACGCGCGAACGGATTCGATGGAAAAGCTCTTTTCCACCTGCGCGATGATGTCGGGGGAGTAGTCCAGGGCGTTGGACTGGTGCAGCGACCGGATGATGACCTGGCTGATGGCGGGCGCGTCGGCTGGGGTGGCGGCCCTTATTTGCGGTTTCATAGTGGTATCTCAATCCTTTGAACAACCAATTTCCCCTGTGGGAGCGAGCCTGCTCGCGATGGCTGAGTGTCAGTCGACATCTACATCGGCTGGAAAGCAGTCATCGTCGGAACGCCGCCCGGAGCAGGCTCGCTCCCACAGGGAATGATCATGTAATTCGGGCGCCGCGTGCTTCAAGAAGTTCCCGCAACACAGAACGATGGCAATGCGCCTCTTCCTCGCAATAACACCCCACCGCCAGCGAGGTTTGATGGGACAGGGCAGCCAGCAGATCCAGCAACTGATTGGGCGCGGGATGGTTCATTTCGGCCTTGAACTTGCGCCTGAACGCCTCCCAGGCCTTCTCATCCTCGGCCGCTTTGGCTTCTGCAACCAACTCGGCGCTGGGCGACAGTAACGGCTGCCACACATCATAAAAATCCCGGCTGGCAAATTCGGCCTTCGGTACACCCCGAGGCGGGCGGCGTACCGTGCCGATCCGCAGCCCTTCATCGGGCGAACGGGGTGAGCCAAGTCTTACGATATGGATGGCCATGCCGCGTTACTTGTGACGCGATCCGTCAAACCACTCCATGGCGGTGCGCCAGATGCAAATGCCCAGGAAGTAAGCCGACATTAGCAGCCAAAGCCCCATGACCATCGGGTTGATGACCGGGTGGTTGACCACCAGCGACAAGCTGCACAGCAACCAGATGGCGGTCACGGCGATATTGATCGGCATGAACTTGCGCACGCGGAACGGGTGCAGGAACTTCATGCGCGTCACGGTCAACAAGGCCAGGCCAATGACGGTCAGGAAGGTGATCCACGGCGACGGGGCGATGATGTACAGGCACAGGGCAACCACGTTCCACGCGGCGGGGAAGCCCTGGAAATAGTTGTCTTTACTTTTCATGTTGACGTTGCAGAAGCAGAACAGCGACGAGACCAGAATCAGCGACACGGTCAGCAGCAGCGTGTAGTCCGGCAACGGGATGTAGCGATAGATGAACAGCGCGGGGATGAACACATACGTCAGGTAGTCGATCACCAGGTCGAGGATCGACCCATCGAAACTCGGCAGCACCGACTGCACATTGACCTTGCGCGCCAAGGCACCGTCCAGCCCGTCGACGATCAGGGCCACGCCCAGCCACAGCAGGCAGTTGGTGGCCTGGTTTTCCAGCAGGGCGAGGGTGGCGAGGAAGGCAGTGACCACGCCGGTGGCGGTAAAACCATGGGCGCCCCATGCTTTGAGCCTGGCGATGTGTAGGGTGGATATCACGGGGGCGTTCTCCAGAAAGTGAAGCAAGCCAGTCATCACCCTTAATATCAAGGGCGGCGGCAAACCGGTTTGGTTGCAGGTATCGACCGAAAATCCGGGAATAAGGTTCACCGTCTGTAAATCTTAGCTGGGCCGGCAAAAAATACTCCGGATAAATCCGCAATGCTGTTCACTTAAATACGTGCATCAGACACACCTGCTTCTGTGGCGAGGGAGCTTGCTCCCGCTGGGCTGCGAAGCGGCCCCAAAATGTGACAAACAATGCCGATTTTTTGTGAGTGCTACGCACTCAAGCGGGAGCAAGCTCCCTCGCCACAGGCCAAACGGTGGTGGCGCATTCAGTGGCGAGGACTATTGTTGCCTGACCGGGTCACTCCCATCGATGAGGACGTCGTCATGAACACCAGCGATTTGCTCGAACAACTTCTGCGCGGCCAGGGCTCCGGGGCGCAACAGGGTGGCGCCTCCGCCCAGGGCGGCATCGGCGGCGGTCTTGGTGGATTGCTCGGTGGCCTGTTAGGAAGTGGTGGTTCAGCCATGGGCGGTGGCGGACTGGGTGGTTTGCTCGGTGGGCTGCTGGGTGGCGGTTCACCCATGGGCGGTGCAACCCGCACCCGCTCGGGTGGCGGCACCAACTACGCGGCCCTGGCGTCCCTCGGGATGATGGCATTCCAGGCGTATCAAGCGTGGCAACGCAGTCAGGCGGCTGCACCGCAAGAGGCACCGCGCACGGTCGATTTGTTGTCTGGCCCGGAAGTGGAGGACCACAGTCATGCGATCCTGCGGGCCTTGATCGCGGCGGCCAAGGCTGATGGCCGGATCGATGACGCCGAGAAGCAGATGATCAGCACCGAAATCGGCCGCCACACCGATGACCCGCAATTGCAGCAATGGCTGGACGACGAAGTTGCCCGGCCACTGGATGCTGCCGATGTGGCACAGTCGGCGACGGATCCCGGCATGGCGTCAGAGATGTACCTTGCCAGCGTGATGCTGGTGGATGATCAGCAGGATGCCGAGCGCAATTATCTGGATGAACTGGCTGCGGCGCTGCAGATTGATCCGGACTTGCAAGTGCATCTGGAGCAACAGGCCAAGGGTGGCGTGGCTTAGGGTGTGTCCGCAAGAATCGGGTTGTCTTTCAGGCCGCCTTCGCTAGCAGGCTAGCTCCCACAGTGGATTTGCGGTGTGTGCACGATCCCTGTGGGAGCTAGCCTGCTAGCGATGAACGATAACGCGGTCAAACTGCCGGTTTGGGCACCAGGAAAATAACCCCATGCGCCTCGGCAATCTCCAGTATCCGCGGTAAATCCTCCGGCACCCTTAATTGATCCACCGCCGCAAAAAACTGCCCGCCACGCGGGTCGGACACCACGCCAATCATTTTCGCGGTAGGGCTGATGTTCTTGTAGGCATGGATGGAGCCACCGGGAATATGCACGTAACCCCCGGCCGAGACGGTAGTGGACTTGCCCGCCACGGTCACTTCGACCTGGCCGTCAACTACGTAAAACGCCTCGTCCCACGGATGAAAGTGCGGTGGCGGCCCGCCGCCTTGCACGCCTTCCTGAATATGCATTTCAAAGGGCTTGCTCAGGTCGCCGCCCGCGAGGATCGTGATCGCCTCGCCGACGACGTTCACCGGTACCGGCGATTGCTCGATGACGTGCACCGTTCGCATGATTGCTCCCGAAGATGAGTCAACACCCGCTGAGTATATGCCTGGCGCGCCAGCGGGAGGTCTCTCGGCAAGCCCGTCCGTCAGGGCAAATTCAACGCCGATTGAATTTTTATCCAGGCAAATCGCTCTGCTGATGTAGAGACGTGTTGATTCAGCGTCCTGCCACTGGCCTCAGACCGAGAGATGCGCCCATGACTGCCCTGACACGCCTTGAATCGCGGACAGCCGCCGAACACCCGATCCCGGCCGCCGGGAGCCTGAAACAGGCCTATGAGCAACTGCTGCTGGGCGACGACCCCGAGCAACGCCGCGCACTTGCCCGAAGCTTTCTCCAGGCGCAGCTCGAACACGCCACCGACCTGCCTCAGGAGATGCCGAACGACCTGTCGGCCTTGCAATTGTTCGTCGAACAGCACAGCGTCGACGTCGCCCGCCAATACGCCGATTACCTGCAAAACCGCAAGGACGGCGGGCCGCGACTCTTTTTCAGCAACAAGGCGCACGCACTGTTTTTCCTGCAAGCCGTTGCCCCGACCAAACTGGTCGATGGCGCGTGGTTGTATGGCCTGTTGCGTCACTGGCGCGACCCACGTTTCGAAGGGCTCATTTGCACTTATCTTGAGGAACTGGGCGACGGCAACCCGGCGCAGAACCATGTGGTGATCTACCGCAAACTGCTCGCCGAACATGGCTTGCAAGACCCCGGCGTGATCGCGGACGAGCATTACCTGCAAGGCGCGATACAACTGGCGCTGGGCGAATCCGCCGATGAGTTTCTGCCCGAGGTGATCGGCTACAACCTCGGCTACGAACAGCTGCCGCTGCATTTGCTGATCAGCGCCTATGAGCTCAGCGAACTGGGTATCGATCCGTACTACTTCACGCTGCATGTGACCATCGACAATGCCAGCACCGGCCACGCGCAAAAAGCCGTGCAGTCGGTACTGCAACTGCTGCCGCTGGAAGGTGATCGCGAAGACTTTCTGCGCCGCGTTGCGCTGGGTTATCGGCTCAACGATCTGGGGCAGGGCAGCCGCGCGATCATCGAATCGTTCGACCTCGACGCCGAATTGCTCAGCATGCTTGAGCGCAAGCGCCCGTTCGGCCAGCACATGCATTCCGATTACTGCCGTTTCGAAGGCAAGACCGTCAACCAATGGCTGTCGGCGCCGGAGCAGTTGCCTGGTTTCCTCACGGCCATGGAAAACAAAGGCTGGATCAAACGTCAGCAGGATCCTCAAGCCAGCCGGTTCTGGCAGTTGATCGAAGGGGATGGCGCCGCCATGTTCGGCGTGTTCAGCCCCTATGAAAAACAACTGTTGCACGACTGGATCGCGGGCGACTGGACGCCTGAGCGCTCAGCTCCTGCGGTTCGACGGGGCACGAGTGTCGCGACACAACCGCCGGTCTCCGACAACGACCCGGACATCCAGAGCCTGCAAACCGCGCTGGAAGGGCTTGCCGCGCACGAACAGATGCCGGTGTTGATCCCGTGGCTCTCGGCCCATCGGCATTCCCATCCAGCCGGCCTGATGGCCACGCGACGTTTTATCGAACTCAAATCCAGCCTGCGATAAGGAGCACTGCATGAATCAGGAAGAGCAACTGGACGCTGCCGATCTGGCGCTGGTCCAACTGGGGCGCCGCTTGCAGGCTGATGGCTATCGATTCATCACCCCGACGCCGCTCACTCATCAGCGGGTCAATGACCGCGCCTTCGGGCAGAACGCCCGGACCCTGCGCGATGTGTTCGGCTGGTCGCGCTCATTCGAACCGGGCCTGTTATCGGCGGACGAGCAGCGGCAGTTGCAACAGGCGGGCATCCTTCAGGAGAGCAACGGCCGACTGAAAAGCCGTGTGCGCTGGTCCAGCCTGGATGATTTGCTGTTCGTGCACTCGGGATTTCCCACCGACGCCGCTGACGCGGTGTTCTTCGGCCCGGACACCTACCGTTTCGCCCAACTGATTCATGCCCATCTGCAGCAAAGCTTCGCGCCCATCCGGCGCGCCGTGGACATTGGGTGCGGTGCGGGCGTCGGGGCGATTGTGATTGCCCGCGCACGCCGCGACGCTGAAGTATTGGCCGTCGACATCAACCCGGCGGCGCTGCGCCTCACGGCTGTCAACGCGGCGCTTGCCGAAGTCGTTAACGTTACTGTCGAGGCCAGTGATGTGCTGCAGGACGTCGACGGCAATTTCGACCTGATCGTTGCCAATCCACCCTACATGGCTGACCCCGCCGAGCGCGCTTACCGTCATGGTGGCGGTGCCTTTGGTGCGCAATTGTCGTTGCGCATTGTCGAGCAGGCGTTGTATCGCCTGGCGCCAGGTGGCTCTTTGGTGTTGTACACCGGGGTGGCAATGATTGATGGACAGGATCCGTTTCTTGAAGCGCTGACCCCGCGTCTGGAGTCGTCGATGTTCAGCTGGACCTACCGCGAGCTCGATCCTGATGTATTCGGTGAAGAACTGCTGACCCCGGGCTATCAACGGGTGGAGCGGATTGCGGTCGTGGCCCTGATCGTTACGCGCACCGGCCCCGGCATCGGGGGAAGCGTTGAGTCGGCAGGTGCGCCATGAACAAGAATCTGGACGATTACAACCGCATGCGCGATTTCTCGGCCACCTCTGAGCCGGCCGCGAAACGATCGAACAAAAAAGCCGCGAAAGACCACGCCTTGCAGTTCTGTATCCAGAAGCATGATGCCTCGCGGCTGCATTATGACTTTCGCCTGGAACTCGATGGCGCACTGAAAAGCTGGGCGGTGCCCAAAGGCCCGTCGCTGGACCCCAAGGTCAAGCGCCTGGCGGTCCACGTTGAAGACCATCCGCTCGACTACGCCACGTTCGAGGGCAGCATTCCCGAAGGGCATTACGGCGCCGGCGACGTGATTGTCTGGGACCGTGGCGTGTGGATTCCGCAGGAAGATCCAGCCAAGGCCTATGCCAAGGGCAAGCTCAAGTTCGAGCTGCAAGGCGAGAAACTCGGCGGCCTGTGGAACCTGGTGCGCACGCACATGCCGGGCAAGCAGGAGCAGTGGTTCCTGATCAAGCATCAGGACAGCGCGGCGAAACCCGAAAGCGATTACGACGTGGTCGTCGCCGAACCGGACAGCGTGCTCAGTGACCGGACCATTGTCCCGAGGAAGGCGAAGGCTGACGCCAAACCAAAACCGGTGAAGAAGCCTGCGCGCAAGGTCACGCCGAAAGAGCAGTCAGCGCAACTTACCGGCGCTCACAAGGCGAAACTGCCCGACCAGCTAAAACCGGAGTTGGCCACGTTGGTGGAAAAAGCCCCGCAGGGCGAGTGGAGTTATGAAATCAAGTTCGACGGTTACCGGATCATGGCTCGCATCGACCATGACGAAGTGAAACTGTTCACCCGCAACGGCCACGACTGGACCCACAAACTGCCGAAACAGGCCCAGGCACTGGCGTCGCTGGGCCTCGAATCCGCCTGGCTTGACGGTGAAATGGTGGTGGCCAACGAGCAGGGCGTGCCGGACTTTCAGGCGCTGCAAAACGCCTTCGAATCCAATCGAAGCGGCAACATCCTTTACTACCTGTTCGACATGCCTTACCTCAATGGCGTGGACCTGCGCGAAGTGCCGGTCGAGGAACGACGCGTTGCGCTGGCGACGGTGCTCAAACCCAATGAAGACCCGCTGCTGCGTTTCTCCGACGCGTTCGGCGAAGAGCCGGACGCTTTGCTCAACAGCGCCTGCCAGATGCAGATGGAAGGGTTGATCGGCAAGCGCCTGGGTTCGCCTTATGTGTCCCGGCGCAGCAACGACTGGATCAAGCTCAAGTGCAAGCATCGGCAGGAATTCGTCGTGGTCGGTTTCACCGATCCCAAAGGTGCGCGCAATGCCTTCGGTGCATTACTGCTGGGGCTGCATGACCGTGACAGCGGCGAGCTTCGCTATGCCGGCAAGGTCGGCACCGGATTCAACGAAACCACGCTCAAGCACATTTACGAACAGCTGAAACCGTTGCAGGCCAAGAAGCCGGCGGTGGTCAACCCTCCGACCGGTTTTGATGCCAAGGGCGTTCATTGGCTCAAGCCCGTTCTGCTCGCCGAAGTCGCGTTCGCCGAGATGACCAAGGACGGCTCGGTACGCCATGCGGTGTTCCATGGCTTGCGCGATGACAAACCCGCCGAAGACATCACCGAGGAGCGTCCGAAAGCCGTGAAAGCCCAGACCAGCAAAAAAGCCGCCGCTGAAAAACCGGCCGCTGCGGCGAAAAAGAAACCGGCCAAGGCAGCGCCCGCACCCTCACAAATCGGCCTCGGCGCAGGCAAGGTGCGCATCACCCACCCGGACCGGGTGATCGACGCCAGCAGCGGCACCACCAAAGTGCAGCTGGCGGAGTATTACGCCAGCGTCGCCGAGTGGATTCTGCCCGAGCTCAAGGACCGGCCAGTGGCGCTGGTGCGTGCGCCGGACGGCATCGCCGGCGAGCTGTTCTTCCAGAAAAACGCCGAGCGCCTGGCCATTCCCGGGATCACCACGCTGGACAAGGACGTCACCGGCCAACCGGTGATGATCATCAACAACGCCGAAGCCCTGATTGGCGCCGTGCAGATGAGCACCGTGGAGCTGCACACCTGGAACGCCACCACCGAGAACCTCGACAAGCCTGACCGCTTCGTCCTCGACCTCGACCCGGATCCTGCGCTGCCGTGGAAAAGCATGGTCGAGGCGACCCAGCTGACCCTGTCAGTGCTCGATGAACTGGGCCTCAAGGCCTTCCTCAAGACCAGCGGCGGCAAGGGCATTCACCTGGTGGTACCGCTGACTCGCAAGCTTGGTTGGGACGAGGTGAAAGATTTCAGTCACGCGATTGTCAGCCACATGGCCAAGTTACTGCCGGAGCGATTTTCTGCGGTGTCGGGGCCTAAAAATCGGGTAGGGCGGATCTTCATCGATTACCTGCGCAATGGTCTGGGTGCCACGACGATTTGCACCTACGCCGCGCGGACCCGCGAAGGGCTGCCGGTGTCGGTACCGATTTTTCGCGAAGAAGTGGCCGAATTGAAAGGCGGGAATCAGTGGAACATTCACAACGTGCAAGAACGGCTGGCAGAAGTGGGCGATGAGCCCTGGGCGGACCTGAAGAAAACCCGCCAGGCGATCACCGCCGACATGCGCCGGCGGGTGGGCATGAAAAAATAACCCCCTTGGTTAGCCGCATCCGTTTGTAGCAGCTGCTACAAGACGAGGTGTCGCTAGCGGATAAACGCCTGCAAATCGCTGGTCAGTTTGTCGATCGCTACCTTGAAGTCTTTGGCGGTGATTTTCTGGCTGGCGTTTTCCAGCGTGCTGCCAAACACCTTGCGCACGACTTTGGCCACGGTCTGGTTGTTGCTCGCGTCTATAAACTCGGCCTCGATGAACAACGTAGTGTCCTGATCCCGATGCCCGCTGGCAGCTGAAACGCCACCGACCACCGCTGCGACAGGCACCACTTCATACCATTTCATGCCTTCATTCTCGGCATTCACCCCGGTGATCGCCGAGCGCATGATCAGTGTTTTCGAACCGGCCGGCGCGGCTTTTGCGCTCGGTACAACCCGGTATTTCTGCCCCAGCACGCCTTTGGCCTTACTGGTCATGTAGCTCTGCAGTTCATCCAGGGTTTGCCGATTGACCCGCTCGTTGGGCTTCGGCGCCGGGTACAGCTCCAGCTTGTTGAACGCGACGGTGTTGTAGGCGTCCGGGTTCCATGAAGGACTCACCCAGCGCATGGCGGTGTCACCGCTGGTGGTGGTGACTTGCTGCAAGTTGTTGTAGTTGGACAGGAAGCCCGAGTACTGGTCTTTTTCGGTGATTTTCGAGGTGCACCCGCCGAGCAACAGGCTGGCAAGTGCAGCGCCGATGAACAGTTTCTGCGACAGGTTCATATACGTTCTACTCCGTGAGGTCAGCGCAGGGTCGGCCCGATCGTCCAGGCGAAAAAAACCTGGCTGAAACCGGATCCTTCGCGATGAGCGTAGGTTCGCCCGCAGAAATTTCCAGTCAGTCATGCACTGTCCGCCGGAAACTCACAGGAGGCGACGAGCAGCGCCCGCCGCCCGATGACGGCTACTTGCCGACCGTACCTGCCAACAGCGGCGCCATCTGTTCATCGGTCAGTGCCGCCTGAACTTCCATCTTCATGATGTCGTTCCACTCCAGCACCCACTTCTGAATCTGCACCAGATCATTGGCTTCGGCGACGCCAAAACCGCTCGAACCACCGACGGCATGCCAGCGCCCGAGCATCTGCACGCCGGCCGGTGGGACGGCGCCGGTCTTGAGGAAGCGCTCGATTGCTTTGTTTCGGTTATCCGGATTAATCGACCAGCTGACGATGAATAACATTTGCCACCTCCTGCTACGGATTGGCACCTGTTTGTCTGCGCGCACCGGGTAGGCGCCGGGGCCACGGTGACGCTGTGTCTCCCCTGTGAAGGCATAGCAGCGCCGGGCCGTCTGCGTACGACCGCTGATCCTCTTTAATGGCTTTTTTTCAAGGCTTGGGTGACGGCTGTTTCACCAGCGAAACATGGGCAACGGCTTGAGCGGGGAGCGCAGGAATTGCCGCGCGGTCTGCCGGAGCAGCATCCCGTGAAAGCCATGATTGGGCAGCGCCGATTTCACCGTTTTGATGTACGCCCGTGGCAGGCCGAACGTCAGCAGGCCGAGGGACACATCAATGACATCGGCGCGCCGGAAGGGCTCGACGCTGAGCGCATGGTCGGCGCCATAGGACCGCACTTTGTGGTGTTCCAGAATCAGCGCCGTCACTTCGCCGGTCAAGTGCGACAGTTGCCGCTTGGCGAGGTAGTCGGTGGCCAGGCGAACCGAGGGTTCCAGGTAATCGATGGTCTGGTCGGTCCAGATGCCCAGGTCATGAAACGCTCCCGCGATCTGCACCGCTTCGGAGGGCAGGCCTTCAATGCCGCTGATCGCGCGGTAGAAGTTCAGCACCCGATAGATGTGATTGCGATAACCCGGCAAATCCGTGCCGATCGCCAGCGCATAAGACGTCAGTATTTCGTCGGTGACGGGGAATTCCAGAAGGGGGTTCATCGGTGCAGACCTCAGGCGTCGCGCAACAGGTCATTGGCGTTGAGGATCTCGAAGGCGATCTCCGGGCGCTTCTCCAGGCTGCGGCGAATCGCGGCCGGGATCGACTGGCGGGTCTTGCGGCACAGACCGGGCAATTCGCCGAGGGTGATGCCGATGCCGCGCATGGTGCGTACTTCGTTAAAGCTGGGGACGATGTCCACGCGGATGCCCAATTGTTCGTACATGCGGTGTTGCAAGCGTTCGAGGTCAGCCAGGCTTTGCAGGTTTTCCAGACGATCGAGCAGACGCTTTTCTTCCTGCCGGGTCAGAAACAGGATGCGCACATCCGCGCCCGGTGTTTCCAGCAACGGGTCTCGCCCGCAGATGCAGGCGCCGGGCGGGCAGGGTGAGCGGATCGGGGTCGAGGTCGTCATGGGCCTTAATCATAGAGCGGCCGGGACAAATCGTCAGTCGGAAATATCGGTCACCGGGATGATCTGTTCGCCATCGTGCTGAGTGCCGGTCGCGGTTTTCTTTTCCCGACGATCATTGATCCAGTTGTCCACCTGGGCGCCGAACTCGGCCGGGGCTTTGCGCCCGACCCTGCGGGCAAGGTCAAGAATGGTCTGCTGGGCGAGGGCGTCTTCCATACGCTGCTGCGCCGTCATCATGACCGCGTGCACCGAGCAATGACCTTCCACGGCCCACGTCGGCGGGGAACCGTCAAACAGCGCACAACGCCCACGGATATCACGGCAATCGAAGATCAGCTTCTGGCCGTCGATGGCGTTGACGATGTCCAGCACGCTGATTTCATCCGCCGGTCGCGCCAGCTTGAACCCGCCGCGCACGCCCTCGGTCGCCACCACCAGTCTGGCCTTGGCCAGCTTGGTGAAGATTTTCGCCAGGTAATCCAGGGGCACGCCTTGCAGTTCAGCGAGGTCGCGCACGCTCGCCTCACGGCTGTCGCCGTAATCGCCTACCAGAAAGAGCAGGCAGTGAATGCCGTACTCAACGCCCGCGCTGTAAAGAGACATGGTTATCTCCGACTGAATGAGTCGCCAATGTTACCAGCCGATGATCAGGGGTGCAACGAGCCGTCGGCGTTGCCTTGATCGTCTATAGATCCTGTGCTGCGTATAGATAGAAGCTTGTGGCTGGATTCTCGAAGCATTGGTGTGGGTGATGATAACCATCGATAAAAGGTCGTTGCTTCTCATAACTCGGATCACTATAGTCGCCGTTGTCAGCTCGGCAACGAGTTCAGTCTTTGGTCTTCTTCGGAGTTAAAACAATGAAACAGCACATTCTGGTAATCGGCGCGGGTTTCGGCGGCATGTGGACGGCATTGAGCGCCACGCGCCTGTTGGACCTCCATGATCACAACCACGTAGAAGTCACGGTTCTGGCGCCACAGGCCGAGCTGCGCGTACGTCCGCGTTTCTACGAACCGAATGCTCATCAACTCGCTGCACCCCTCGGCGACTTGTTCGATGCGGTCGGTGTGAAGTTCATCAAGGGCGCCGCAGAAACCATCGACGTGCAACAAAAACGCGTCGGCTACACCGATGCGTCAGGTGCCAAACAGGTGTGCAGCTACGACAAACTCGTTCTGGCCACCGGCAGCGGTCTGGCGTTGCCCAACACGCCGGGCGTGGCCGCGCACGCCTTCGACGTCGACCAGATTGAACAGGCCGTACGCCTGGAAAATCATCTGAAATCCCTGGCTGACCTGCCAGACAGCAAAGCCCGCAACACAGTAGTGGTGGCCGGTGGTGGTTTCACCGGGATTGAAACGGCGACCGAAATGCCGGCGCGCCTGCGGGCCATCCTCGGTGAAGACGCCGACGTCGAAGTGATCATCGTTGATCGCGGTGAAAAAGTCGGCGCGTCCATGGGCAGTGAAATCGCCCACTCGATCGCCGAAGCCAGCACTGAGCTGGGCGTGCAATGGCGCTTGAAGTCGTCGGTCGTTGCCGTCGATGAAAACGGTGTGACCCTGGCCGATGGCCAACGCATCGACGCCAAGACCGTGGTCTGGACCACCGGGGTACGGGCCAGCTCGCTGACCGAGCAGATCCCGGCCGAACGCGATCACCTCGGCCGCCTGCACGTTGATGCGCATCTGCAAGTCATCGGTCAGGACGATATTTTTGCCACCGGCGACGTGGCCTATGCCGCCACGGATGACATCGGCAACTACGCCCTGATGACCTGCCAGCACGCGATCTCGCTGGGACGTCACGCCGGCAACAACGTGGCTGCGCAAATTCTGGGTGTGGATCCGAAGGCGTACAGCCAGCCCAAGTACGTTACCTGCCTGGATCTGGGGGCGTGGGGCGCGGTGTACACCGAGGGCTGGGATCGCCAGGTGAAACTGGTCAAGGAAGAAGGCAAGTCGCTCAAGACCCAGATCAACACGGTGTGGATCTACCCGCCGGCGGCCGACCGTGCAACAGCGCTGGCGGCAGCGGATCCGATGATCCCGGTTGTGGCCTAAGAGGTTGGCAGAGGTGTCTCGATGACACGGCCTGCCTGAAAAATCCCGCTCAAGTGACCTTGGGCGGGATTTTTTTATTCAGATGCGGAAGGCTTGTCGGCCTACCAGCAACCATTTGCCAGACTTCTTTTGCCAGATCTGAAAGTTCTCGATTTCAGTCGGGACGACCTCGGTGCCCTTGATCGCCTGTGCCGAGAAGTGGTGCCGAACCAACGCCACGTCACCTGAGACGGTGATGGTCTGGTTCTGCATTTCCAGGGTTTTGAAGGCGCTCTTGCCCGTTTCGATATCGGCGATGAAGTCTTTCTTGTCCTGGACCTTACCGCTGGAGTGCCCGTAAGTCAGGTTCTCAGCGGTCAACGCTTGCAGCTCGGGGATGTTCTTTTTGAGCATGGCTTGCGTCAGGTGGTCCACCGCGTCCGCAACATCCTTCTCCGTTGCCGGGGCTGCCGCCACGTAGCCACTGAACAGGCACAGAAAACCAATCAGCACTTTCACTTTTTTCATGGGTAGTTCCTTGTTGTTATGAATGACTCGTCGGTCATCGTACAACCTTGCGGAAATTAAATGAAGAGTGGCAAAACGACGAGGCAAGACTTCTATGGCTGATAGAAGTCTTGCCGGGTAAAGGGAAGGGCGCTTTGATTGCAGCCTCAGGCCAGCATCGACATCAAGGCACCCTGGCGGTCCAGTTTGGCCAGGTCGTCGAAGCCTCCGACGTGAGTGTCACCGATGAAAATCTGCGGCACGCTGCGGCGACCGCTGCGGGTGAGCATCTCCTGGAATTTGCCAGGGTCCGACTGCACGTTTATTTCCCGGGTGGCGATCCCTTTGCTGGCCAGCAACGCCTTGGCATTGCGGCAGTAGGGGCAAGTGTCAGTGGTGTAAAGCGTCACAGTGTTCATGGTGTTTACTCCTCTAATTAGAGATCCGCTTCAAGCGTCGATCGCAGGGAAGTCGATGTCGGTCAGGGCCAGATTGTTGAGGTAGTTGGTCAGGGTCTGCGAGGCGATGTGGGCGACCACTTCGATGATCTTCGCGTCGGTGATCCCGGCTGCACGCGCCGCTTCAATCTGCTCGTTGCTCAAATGGCCGCGACTTTCAGTAATTTGCTGAGCCAGCGTGGCAAAGGCATTGAGTTGGCCGTGCCGGGCACTAAGGATGTCTTGTGCGGACAGCCCGGCCTTGCCGGCAAACAACGTGTGCGCCGCCAGGCAGTAGTCGCAGCCGTTGACCTGCGAAGTGGCGAGGAAGATCGCTTCTTTTTCAGTCGCGCTCAGGGACGTTTTGCCCAGGGCCACCGACTGCTGCAGATAGGCAGCCAGTACGGCGGGGGCATGGGCCAGCGTCTTGAAGACGTTGGGCAAGAAGCCGATTTTTTTCTGCACGCCTTCCAGCAGCGGGCGGGTGGTGTCGGTGGCTTGGTCAAGGCTCAGGGTGTTGATGCGGCTCATGGGTGATGCTCCGTAGATTCAAGCGCGGTGTGCGCTGGGTACGGGGTCCATGCTATTGATCAATGCTGGCTTTGAGGGTGCAAATCGTCGAGGATATGCGACAGATCGTCCAGATATGTCGCCGGGAGTCGTTCCATGGATCGCTTATCCACTTTGCTCACGCATTTCGGTGTCAGTGCCGGAACCTTCCACAGTGGAGATTTTTGCGGCGCCACGGCGTTTGATGGTGATCAGGCGACCGGGCACCTGCATTTGCTTCAGGCCGGCGAATTGACGCTCAAACTCGCGGATGGGCGAGACCTGCAGCTTAATGAGCCGACGTTGATTTTCTTTCCGCGGCCTTATCGTCATCAGTTGTTCGCCAGCGAAGCGTCGGGCACGCAACTGGTGTGCGCCACCCTGGAATTCGACGGTGGGGCGGGCAATGCCCTGGCGGCCGCGCTGCCTGAATACCTGGTGCTCAAACTCGACAGCATCTCGACCATGGCCGGTACGCTGGACTGGCTCTTCAGCGAGGCCTTTGGCGGCATTTGTGGTCGCGAAGCGATGATGGACCGGCTTTTCGAACTGCTGGTGATTCAGTTGTTGCGGCACATTCTGACCAGCCGCGATCAGACGCCCGGGATGATGGCCGGTCTCGCCGATCCACGGCTGGCGCGCCCCATGAGCCTGATGCACGACTCGCCCGGCAAGGCCTGGACGGTGGCGGAACTGTCGGCGGCGGCCAACATGTCCCGGGCCAGTTTCGCCGACTACTTTCGCTCGGTGGTGGGGCAGACGCCGGTCGATTATCTGGTGAGCTGGCGCATCAGCCTGGCGCAGAAGCGCTTGCGGGAAGGCAAGTCCATCGCCCTGATCGCCGATGAAGTCGGCTACGAAAGCCCCTCGGCGCTGGCCCGAGCGTTCCGGCGCAAAACCGGCACCAGCCCGCGCGAATGGCTGCAGGACGCCAAACGCCCACGATGATGATGCAGGTCGGTTGAACACAATCCCTGTGGGAGCGAGCTGTGGCGAGGGGATTCAGCGAAACGTCGCACCGCCCCGTTGGGTGGCGCAGCCGCCCCAAAATCTTGGGCCTGCTTCGCAGTCCAGCGGGGATAAATCCCCTCGCCACAGCTCACTCCCACAGGGATTGCGCTTAACCAGCGGGCTGTTTGGTGGGCGTGAGATAGACTCATCAACGGGCATTGAACCCTGGGAGTGACACCTGTGGCGCAATTCAAATGGACTCGCTGATCACCGCTGCAGCGCACGCACTCGCGGCGGGCGATCCCCTCGGTGCACTGAACCGGGTTGCCTTGCGCGACGATGCCCCGGCGCTGGCACTTCGCGGCATCGCCATGGCGCAGTTGGGCGATCTGATACGGGCAAAGGAATTGGTGCGCAGCGCGGCACGCGCCTTCGGTTCTCAAGCGCCTCTGGCCCGTGCGCGATGCGTGGTTGCCGAGGCTGAAATCGCCCTGGCTTCCCGGGATCTGGGCTGGCCGGTAAAGGCGCTCGAAGCAGCGCGCGTGACCCTGCAATCCCATGGCGATCACGCAAATGCGGCCCATGCGCGGTATTTGCAGATTCGACGGTTGTTGCTGATCGGGCATCTTGATGAGGTCGAAAGTTTGCTTGCCGAACTCGACCCCGCGCCACTGCCGCCGGCATTGCGCGCCGTTCATGAGCTGGTGGTGGTGGGGATCGCCGTGCGGCGACTCGAAACAAAAAAGGCGCGGTCTGCACTCGAAAGAGCTCAACGCGCCGCATCCGACGCCCGTATTCCCGCGCTGACCGCCGAGGTCGAACACGCCGCCCAAGTCCTCAACACGCCCGCTGCACGACTGATTGTCCGTGGCGAGGAGCGGCCACTGTTGCTGGATGAGGTGGAAGCGCTGCTGAGTTCGCCGTCACTGGTGGTGGACGCGTGTCGATACGGCGTGCGCGGCTCGGGGATGTCAGTGTCGCTGGCCAAACGCCCGGTGCTTTTTACCCTCGTGCGGGCGCTGGCCGAAGCCTGGCCCGCCGATGTGGCGCGGGAAACACTGATCACCCAGGCTTTTCGCCTGAAGCTTACCGATGAGTCCCATCGCGCGCGATTGCGCGTCGAAATCGGCCGGCTTCGCGCGGCACTGAAGCCTCTGGCCGGTGTCAGTGCGACCAGGCGCGGGTTTACGCTGCAACCACAGATTGCTGACCACGTTGTGGTGCTGGCGCGGCCCGTCGAAGAACCTCAAGCGGCGCTGCTCGCCTTCCTGGCCGACGGCGAGTCGTGGTCGAGTTCGGCGCTGGCCCTGGCGCTGAAGGCCAGTCAGCGCACCGTGCAGCGCTCCCTCGACGCGCTGGCCACCGCCGGCAAAGTGCAGGCGTTTGGTCGCGGGCGCGCCCGGCGCTGGATGATGCCTCCGCTGCCCGGATTCGCGACGACTTTGTTACTCACAGCTTGGGTGCCGGGTGACTAGGATCCATTCCACCACCCAATGAAGAGGATGCAACCATGAAGCAATCATCCGCCGAAATCATCCGTGAATACGGACCCTTTCCGGGCGTCGATAGTGTGCATGGCGTCACCCATGACGGTAAGAACGTCTGGTTCGCCTCCGGAGAAAAACTCAACGCCCTCGACCCTGAAAGCGGCAAGACACTGCGTTCCATCGATGTCGCCGCCCATGCGGGAACAGCCTTTGACGGTCAGCACCTGTTCCAGATCGCCGAGGATCGCATTCAAAAGATCGACCCTGCGAGCGGCCGTGTGCTCGCCACCATTCCTGCGCCCGGCGGCGGTGGCGACTCAGGGCTCGCGTGGGCCGAAGGCACGCTGTGGGTCGGGCAGTATCAGGAACGCAAGATCCATCAGATCGACCCCGACACCGGCAAGATTCTGCGCACGATCGAGTCGAACCGCTTCGTCACCGGCGTGACCTGGGTGGAAGGTGCGCTCTGGCACGGCACCTGGGAAGGAGAGGAAGGTGAATTGCGGCGAGTAGACCCAAACACCGGCGAGGTGCTGGAGAGCCTAACGCTGCCAACCGGTGTCGGCGTGTCAGGGCTTGAGTCCGACGGCGCGGACCGATTTTTCTGCGGCGGAGGGAACAGCGGCAAGGTGCGGGCCGTTCGTCGGCCCGCCTCATCCTAGAACGTGAAAGCGCGGGAAGACCGAGGCGCACTTTGCGCCAACTCGATCTCCAGCAAGTGTTCAACCAAAACGTCATTGAGGAAGCGGAACTGATCGTTGAGCCCGACCACTTCATTGTTGAAGTGGTTCGCGGCGGCCGGTATCAGCAACGCCTCGAAGTTTTTGTCGAACACCAGCGACAGCACTTTGCGAGAGACGAATGCCTGCGAATAAAAGTTGTTGCCGAACACCGGGAAGCTGACGGAGAGGGTGATGGCGTGGATCATGATCTGCGCTCCTCGGCGAGGACGATGTATGAAAAAACAGTCAGGGTAATGGCCGTCAGGGCCAGGCAGGTCAGGAGATGGATCAACATGATTTGCCCCTCCGGTGTGGGGTTTTGCCTTGGGATGGGTTGATCCTGCGCCTGGCGGTTTTTTAGCGGAAGGCAATCATCGCGATGGTGAGTATCGACGGCGTTGATGGTGGATTTTGGGTGTTTTCTAGGGCCTCATCGCGAGCAGGCTCGCTCCCACAGGGATTAGCGTCGTTCACAAATCTGCGTTCCACCGCAGACTACTGTGGGAGCGAGCCTGCTCGCGATGAGGCCATAAGCCGTCCATCCATCCCAAGCGAACAAACCCCGCCACCTATACTCAAATAAATAGGCTTTTCGAGCACCGGACATTCCGTCCGGAGATCACTGTAGGAACCGCGATCTTGAACCTGCGTTCGCTGATCGTCGCCGTGATGGTGGTGTTGGCGGGATGCGCCACGCCTCCGCCTGCCCCGGTGGTGGCGCCGATCGTGGTGGTGTCCGAGAGCACGTGGCGCAAGGTCGATCAGGAAATTGTCGCAGCCTCGCAATCGGCCACCGAACAAACCAAAATCTACGCCCGTGGCGCCATGGATTACTGGCGCACCCGGGTCTACCAATTGACCGAAGAAAACTTCATTCCCTGGTTCAGCAGCTACTGGACCCAGGAGTGGCTGTCGATGAAGGTCAGCTGGTACAGCCTCAGTGCCCAGGGCGAGCAGGATGCCTCGGCCAAACGCCTGGCCGCTTATTTGCTGGAGCAATACCAGGAACGCGTGCTGGCGCCAGTCGCGGTAGAGATCGATCCCGACGCGATTCTCGGCCTGGCAACGGCCTTCTACGTGGACATTATTCAGGAAGAGTTGCAGCGAATCTCCCAGCGCCACGGTATACCGATGGCCCAGCTCAACGGCCGCATCCAGAAAATCCCCGCCATTGCACTGGGCCCGCCAACCGCCCGGGACGCTTCGCTGTATCAGGTGGTGCACACTCAGCCGTTGAACAGCTTGCCGGCGTATGCGGCGTTGATCGAGAAGATCCACAAGGCGGGCGGCGACAAAGGGGTGGATAACACCGAGACCGCCATGGCACCGGTGGCCAAGCGCGCGAGTAAACGGATAGAAGCGGAAATGGCCCCGCGAGGAGCGGCCAGTGCGGTGGCGGCGGCCGCCGGGAAACTGGCCGGCGCGCTGATTTCGGTGGGGGTAGCAGGCGTCCGGGCGATTATCCAGGCCAACGACCGGCCGGACAGCGAGGCGCTGATTCGCAGCAGCCTGGGCAATACGTTCGACAAAGCCTGGACAAAACTGGTGCAGAACCCGACCACCGGCGTGATGGCGGGGACGTTGTACATGGCGGCGCAGATCGAGGGCAACCTGGCGGGGAGCGCCGATGTACCGTCGGTCAGTTCGAGCAGCGGCGCTGTCGATTGGAGCCCGATGGAAACGACTAGCCAGCAGACCGTTCCATAACCGAAGGAGAAACACCATGTCCTACGTTGATGGCTTCCTCGCTGCCGTACCCACCGCCAATCGCGAAAAATTCAAGAAACACGCCGAAACTGCCGCGGTCATTTTCAAGGAAAGCGGCGCGCTCAGCGTCGCTGAATGCTGGGGCGACGATGTGCCTGACGGCAAGGTGACTTCGTTTCCCATGGCGGTAAAACTCAAGGAAGACGAAACCGTAGTCTTCAGCTGGATTATCTGGCCGGACAAAGCCACCCGTGATGCGGGAATGGACAAACTCATGAACGATCCGCGGATGCAGCCGGACGTCAATCCGATGCCCTTCGATGGCCAGCGTCTGGTCTACGGTGGTTTCGAAATGATCGTGAAGGCCTGATCCCGACGAAAGGATCACTCCGGCGTCGGGGTGATCCTGCAGCTTTTGCGGTTGCGGATCTCGCTGTCCGTCGGCCGCTCCCTGACGAACTCGAAGCGCGGCTCACCTTCGCTATAGTGAACCAGCCAGCCCCATTCCAGCTCGGACTCATCCTGACCCGGTTTCGGTGGCATCGCCCACCATGGCTCTTTGCTGATGATTGCTCGCATGGCCCCCTCCCGTTGATTCGGTTGGTTCAACTATAACGTGCATGTCAGGAGCTGCCAGGCATGACTGACGAATCTCATGAACCGCTCAAAAGGCTGTTTTTCGCACTCAATTGCCCACCCGAGCAACGCAAGGCCATTGCTCAATGGCGCAGCGCCCTTGAGTTGCGCAACGGGCGCCCGGTGCCGGTGGAAAATTTCCACCTGACGTTGTTGTTTTTGGGGGCTGTGGCGGTGGCGCAAATCGGCGAGATTTGCACGGCGGCGGCAAAGGTTCGCGTGGCGGGTGCGCCGCTGAGGTTGGCGCTGGATCGACTGGATGTCTGGCGCCGGGCAGGGGTTCTGGTACTGGCGCCGGAGCAGGCGCCGCCGGAGTTGCTGCGTCTGGTGTATGCGCTGGAGCAGGCGATGTTGCCGTTTGGTCTGGAGGATTCTCCGAAGGAGTTTCGACCGCACCTGACCTTGATGCGTGATTATCGAGTGTCGGTGCCTGAATCCGCGACGCCGCCCGAATTTTTCCTGCGGGCTGATCGCTTCGTCTTGTTTGAATCCCACAAAGGACGATATCGGGCGCTGGCCGAGTGGCCGCTTGTCCCCGCATAAAAAAAGGCGCCCGAGGAGGGCGCCCGAATTCACCTGAACCGAGGAAGCCAGGTGAGGCCGTTCGTCAGAGAGGGTGCAGCGGTGGTAAGGCGCTGCGTGAACGGAAAAGGTTAGAACTGATATCTATGTTGAATGTTATGGCCTCATCGTCGGAACGCCGCCCGGAGCCGGCTCGCTCCCAGATTTGATCTGTCGTGATGATGAATTTTGTGTTCGACACAAATCCCCTGTGGGAGCGAGCCTGCTCGCGATGGCGATTTCGAATACAGCGACTATTTCCCGAGCTTCACTCCCACTGTGGTTCGTGGTGGAACACAGGCTTGTGAACGACAAGAATCCCCTGTGGGAGCGAGCCTGCTCGCGATGGCGATTTCAGGTTCAGCGATGAGTCTGAATGAATTACTTCCCGAGCTTCACCCGCGTCCAGCCCCGGGTCATCACCCGCTGGACGCCGATCGGCATATCCGGAATGGCATACAACGTCGCCATCACCGCTTGCGGCGGATACGACCCCGGGTCATCGCGAATCGCCTCATCCACCAACGGCGTGGCTGCCGCGTTGGCGTTGCTGTAGCCGATGTTGTTGGTGATCTCGGCGATGATGTCCGGGCGCATCAGGAAGTTCATGAACAGGTAGGCGTTCTCGACGTTCGCCGCGTCCCGCGGGATCGCGACCATGTCGTAGAAGCTGCCGGCGCCTTCTTTCGGAATGCTGTAATCAATCTTCACCTTGTCGCCCGCTTCCTGAGCGCGCGCCTTGGCTTGCAGCACATCGCCGGAATAACCGACTGCGACGCAGATGTTGCCGTTGGCCAGGTCGGAGATGTATTTCGACGAATGGAAATACGCCACCGACGGCCGAATCTTCATGAACAGCGCTTCGGCTTCGGCGATTTGTTGCGTGTCCTTGGAGTTCACCGGATAGCCCAAGTAGTGCAGGGCGGCCGGAAGCATTTCGGTGGGCGAATCAAGGAAGCTGATACCGCAGGCTTTGAGTTTTTCCGCGTTTTCCGGCTTGAACAGCAAGTCCCAGGAATTGGTCGGTGCGTTGGCCCCGAGCACTTCCTTGACCTTGGCCGGGTTGAAGCCGATGCCGATCGAGCCCCACATGTACGGGAAGGCGTGACCGTTATCCGGGTCGCTCGCGGAGGCGTTTTTCAACAGAACCGGGTTGAGGTTTTTCCAGTTCGACAGCTTCGACTTGTCCAGTTCCTGATAGACGCCGGCCTTGATCTGCTTGGCCAGGAAACTGTTGGACGGTACGACGATGTCGTAGCCGGATTTGCCGGCGAGCAACCGGGCCTCAAGGGTTTCATTGCTGTCGAACACGTCGTAGGTCACGCGGATACCGGTCTCGTCTTCGAACTTCTTGACCGTGTCCGGGGCGATGTAATCCGACCAGTTATAGACGCGCAGAACCTTGTCATTGGCCTGGGCGCCGGTAGCCATTGCGCCCAATAAGGACAGTGTCAGCAGAGTCCTGCCAAACATTTTCATCGGTACAACTCCAATTCTCTTTTTATTCAAAATCACACAGCAAAAATGCAGTGAACATAAACCTGGGCAGAAAACACAAAACCTTTGGAGTAAACCCAAAACCTGTGGTGAGGGGATTTATCCCCGTTGGGCTGCGAAGCGGCGCCAAACCTGCAACCCGCGGTGTATCAGTTACACCGAATTCACTGGTTTTACGACTGCTTCGCAGCCGAACGGGGATAAATCCCCTCGCCACAGAAGTTCCCTCGCCACAGTTAACTGAGCAACGACGACTACGCCGTCGCTCCTGCCATTTGCTTTTTAGGTTGCTGCCAGGATTCGCTGGCAGTCTGGTCCATCGCTTCCTGGATCGCCCGTTTACGGGTGGCTTCGGCGCGGCGGCTGAAGTACCAGACCATGAACGTCACTATCGAAACGGCGAGCAAAATCAGACTGGCCACGGCATTGATCTCAGGCTTCACACCCAGACGCACCGCCGAGAACACTTCCATCGGCAAGGTCGTCGAGCCCGGGCCTGACACGAAACTCGCCAACACCAGGTCATCCAGCGACAAGGCAAACGACATCATGCCGCCGGCCGCCAGTGACGGCGCGATCATCGGAATGGTGATCAGGAAAAACACCTTGAACGGCTTCGCCCCAAGGTCCATGGCCGCTTCTTCGATGGACAGGTCCAGCTCACGCAAGCGCGCCGAGACCACCACCGCGACATACGCGGCGCAGAACGTGGTGTGGGCGATCCAAATCGTGACGATGCCACGCTCCATCGGCCAGCCGATCAACTGCGCCATCGCCACGAACAGCAGCAACAGCGACAGGCCGGTGATCACTTCCGGCATTACCAACGGCGCCGTCACCAGACCACCAAACAGCGTACGACCCTTGAAGCGCGTGACGCGAGTCAGCACAAACGCTGCCAACGTCCCCAGCGCAACAGCGGCAATAGCGGTGTAGCAGGCGATTTCCAGCGAGCGCACCACCGAGCCCATCAGTTGCGTGTTGTCGAGCAAACCGGCGTACCACTTGAACGACCAGCCACCCCACACCGTCACCAGTTTCGAGGCGTTGAACGAGTAGATCACCAGAATCAGCATCGGCAGGTAGATAAACGACAGGCCGAAAACCAGCATGAACTTTGAAAATCCGAAACGTTTCATCCCCGTGCCTCCATCTCTTTGGCCTGGCTGCGGTTGAACAGCAGAATCGGCACAATCAGGATCAACAGCATCACCACCGCCAGCGCAGACGCCACCGGCCAGTCGCGGTTGTTGAAGAACTCTTGCCACAGCACGCGACCGATCATCAGCGTCTCAGGGCCGCCCAGCAGCTCCGGAATCACGAACTCACCGACCACCGGAATGAACACCAGCATGCAACCGGCAATGATCCCGTTCTTAGCTAGCGGCACGGTGATTTTCCAGAAGTTGTTGAAGTTGCTCGAGCCCAGGTCGGACGCGGCTTCCAGCAGGCTTTGATCGTGCTTGACCAGGTTGGCGTACAGCGGCAACACCATGAACGGCAAGTAGGCGTAAACCACGCCGATATACACGGCGGTGTTGGTGTTGAGGATCTCGATCGGGTGATCCGTCAGCCCGGTCCACATCAAAAACCCGTTGAGCAAACCGTTGTTGCTGAGGATGCCCATCCACGCATACACGCGGATCAGGATCGCGGTCCAGGTCGGCATCATGATCAGCAACAGCAAAACGTTTTGCGTTTCCTTGTTCGCCTTGGTGATCGCGTAGGCCATCGGAAAGCCGATCACCAGGCACATCAGCGTGCTTAAAAACGCTACCTTCAACGAGCCGAAGTAGGCCGAGATGTACAACTCATCCTGAGTCAGCAGCGAGTAGTTGCCGAGGTTCAGCAGCAGCTGGAATTTCTGTTCGGCGAAGGTGTAAATCTCGGAGTAGGGAGGAATGGCCAGCGCCGCTTCCGAGAAGCTGATCTTCATCACCAGGAAGAACGGCAGCATGAAGAACAGGAACAGCCACAGGAACGGAATCCCGATGACGAGCTTTCGACCACTCGGCATCAGCCGCAGGAACTGCTGATTGAGTGTTTTCATGAGCGCAGTACCACGCCGCTGTCGTCTTCCCACCACACATAGACCTTGTCGTCCCAGGTCGGACGGGCACCACGGCGTTCGGCGTTGGCCATGAACGATTGCACGACCTTGCCGCCGGGCAATGCCACGTAGAACACCGAGTGACCGCCGAGGTAGGCGATGTCATGCACCTTGCCTTCGGACCAGTTGTAGCGGGTGTCCGGCTTGAGGGTGCTGACCAGCATTTTTTCCGGGCGGATGGCGTAGGTGATCGACTTGTCCTGCACCGAGGTGCTGACGCCGTGACCGACGTAAATTTTCTGCTCCAGGTCCGGGCTGTGAATGATCGCGTGACCTTCAAGGTCTTCCACAACGGTGCCTTCGAAGGCGTTCACGTTGCCGATGAATTCGCAGACCATGCGGCTGACCGGTGCTTCATAAATGTCGACCGGGCTGCCGATCTGCGCGATCCAGCCCAAGTGCATGATCGCGATCCGCTGGGCCATGGTCATGGCCTCTTCCTGGTCGTGGGTCACCATCACGCAGGTCACGCCGACGCGCTCGATGATCTCCACCAACTCCAGTTGCATCTGCGAACGCAGCTTTTTATCCAGCGCGCCCATCGGTTCGTCGAGCAGCAACAGCTTCGGACGCTTGGCCAGGGAGCGGGCGAGGGCGACGCGCTGACGTTGGCCGCCGGACAACTGATGAGGTTTGCGTTTGGCGTACTGGGTCATGTGCACCAGGCGCAGCATCTCTTCAACGCGGGCGTCGATTTCACTGGCGGGCAAACGATCCTGCTTGAGGCCGAAGGCAATGTTCTGCGCCACGGTCATGTGCGGGAACAAGGCGTACGACTG
Source organism: Pseudomonas sp. (assembly GCF_051660785.1). Taxonomy (GTDB): domain Bacteria; phylum Pseudomonadota; class Gammaproteobacteria; order Pseudomonadales; family Pseudomonadaceae; genus Aquipseudomonas. The sequence continues at coordinate 248,768 of NZ_JBOFQE010000059.1, read as the reverse complement.
AAACATCATGTTGATCGGCCGTTCGTACGGCGGCATGTCGGTGATGTCCACGCCGTCGAGGAAAATCCGTCCTTCGGTCGGGCGCTCGAAGCCGGCGAGCATGCGCAGCAAGGTCGATTTACCCGAGCCGGAACCGCCGAGCAGGGCGAAGATTTCGCCTTGATGAATCTCGAGCGAGACATCGTCTACTGCGCAGGTTTCGTCGAATTTCTTGGTGACGCGGTCGACTTTCACCAACACCTTTTTCGATGTCTGGTGACCTTCAAGAGCCTTCCTGTAAGTGCTGGAGGCGTTTGCCATGTGAAACTCCCAACAGGTTTCAGTCGTCGGGCCAACGCGGCCTGACTTAAGAGTGGATTGCTAGCCCGAGGGCGTGCGATGTCAGTTGATTCAGCGATGGACCCCTGTGGGAGCTAGCCCGCTAGCGATGGCGGTGTGTCAGTCGACATCAATGTGACTGGGCCGCCCTCATCGCTAGCAGGCTAGCTCCCACAGGGGGTATTGCGTTTGACTCACTGGCATCGCCCGGCCTGGGCTAATTCGGCGCCGCCATCCTGGCTGCCGGGGTCGTACTTGTTGTTATTGCAGTGTGTTGTTTCGCAAGTCACGGACGCGCAAAGGCACGCTCGCCTGACTCGCGGGGGCAGTAAAAGGTTGTTTTAAGTCAGCGGGTTTTACGTAGCGCGGCCCGTCGCCGGCACGCATCGCCGAACGCCTGAAAAATACTCAAATAGGGCGGGTTCGAAAGGACTTGCCATTCCGGGTGCCATTGCACGCCGACGGCAAACGCCTGGCTGTGTTCCACCGAAATCGCCTCGATCAAACCGTCCGGCGCCACCGCTTCCGAGCGCAAGCCTGGAGCCAGTCGATCAATGCCCTGGCTGTGAATCGAATTGACCCTGAACTCCGCTGGCAACTCCAGCGCTTCAAACACACCGCCCGGTTGCACCTTCACCGCATGGGCCGGGGCGTATTGCACCGCCAGCTCCGGACTGTCCGCTTCCCGGTGATCGAGCATGCCCGGCAGTTCATGCACCTTCTGATGCAGGCTGCCGCCGAACGCCACGTTCATTTCCTGGAAGCCACGGCAGATGCCGAGCACCGGAACGCCCGCCGCAATGGCCGCACGCAATAAAGGAAGGGTGGTGGCGTCCCGCGTCGGATCGTGATCCGTGCCGGGGGCACTGGCCGGGCCTTGATAGTGGAAGGGTTCCACGTTCGAGGGAGAACCGGTCAGCAGCAGACCGTCGAGATGCGCGAGCACATCCTCGATTTCAGTCAATTCGCCTAAGGAAGGAATGACCACAGGCAGCCCCAGAGCCGCGACGCTGACAGCACGCAAGTACTTGTCGCCGCTGACATGGTAGGGGTGCAGGCCAATCTGTTTGACGCACGCAGTAACGCCGATCAATGGCTTGAATGCCATTTTTATCACCTCGAAGTTTCACACTTGAACGAGCTTTTCCGGAGCTTAGCCTTGTTGATTTTAATTAACAACTCTCATGTAAAAAATTCTAAACGCCGCGCGTCGGATCTTCAGGATTTGCGCGGTGTGCGTGACTCATTTGGCACTCTCGTCCCCAAAAAAGGCCCGAAAATAAAGGTTGAGAGGTCAGGTGTTCGCTATTGACTTCACTTTGCCGTTCGGGTTGACTGGGCTCGCAACAAGGTAGTGAACATAATAATTAACAGCTAATAGGTGCATCATGTCGGTCCCTCTGCGTACCGTTCAACTCAACGAAGCAAACGCATTCCTTAAGAAATATCCTGAGGTTTTGTACGTCGACCTTCTGATTGCGGATATGAACGGTGTGGTGCGCGGCAAGCGCATCGAACGCACCAGTCTTCATAAGGTTTACGAAAAAGGCATTAACCTCCCGGCGTCTCTGTTTGCCCTGGACATCAACGGCTCTACGGTGGAAAGCACCGGCCTGGGTCTGGACATCGGCGACTCGGACCGGATCTGCTTCCCCATCCCTGGCACCCTGAGCATTGAGCCGTGGCAGAAGCGCCCGACCGCTCAGTTGCTGATGACCATGCACGAACTGGAAGGCGAGGCATTCTTCGCCGACCCTCGGGAAGTGTTGGCTAATGTGGTGCGCAAATTCGACGAACTCGGCCTGACCATCTGCGCGGCGTTCGAGCTCGAGTTCTACCTGATCGACCAGGACAACGTGAACGGCCGTCCGCAGTCACCGCGTTCGCCGGTATCGGGCAAGCGTCCGGTGTCGACCCAGGTCTACCTGATCGACGACCTCGACGAATACGTCGACTGCCTGCAAGACATCCTCGAAGGCGCGAAAGAGCAGGGCATCCCTGCCGACGCCATCGTCAAGGAAAGCGCCCCGGCGCAATTCGAAGTGAACCTGCATCACGTCAACGACCCGATCAAGGCCTGCGACTACGCGGTGTTGCTCAAGCGTCTGGTGAAGAACATCGCCTACGACCACGAGATGGACACCACGTTTATGGCCAAGCCGTATCCGGGCCAGGCGGGTAACGGTTTGCACGTGCACATCTCAATTCTCGACAAAGAAGGCAACAACATCTTCGCCAGCGAGGATCCCGAGCAGAACGCCGCGCTGCGACACGCGATCGGCGGTGTGCTCGAGACCCTGCCGGCGCAGATGGCTTTCTTGTGCCCGAACGTCAACTCGTACCGTCGTTTCGGCGCGCAGTTCTACGTACCGAACTCGCCGAGCTGGGGCATCGACAACCGTACCGTTGCAGTGCGAGTGCCGACCGGTTCGCCGGACTCGGTGCGCATCGAACACCGTGTGGCGGGCGCCGATGCCAACCCGTACTTGCTGATGGCCTCGGTGCTGGCCGGTATTCACCACGGCCTGACCAACCAGATCGAACCGGGCGCACCGGTGGAAGGCAACAGCTACGAGCAGAACGAGCAGAGCCTGCCGAACAACCTGCGCGATGCACTGCGTGAGCTCGACGACAGCGAAGTCATGTCGCGTTACATCGACCCGATGTACATCGACGTGTTCGTGGCGTGCAAGGAAAGCGAGCTGGCCGAGTTCGAGAACTCCATCTCGGACCTTGAGTACAACTGGTATCTGCATACGGTTTAAGTCTGCAAAGGCCCTCACCCTAACCCTCTCCCAGGGGGAGAGGGGACTGATCGGGGGATGCTTGGGAGCTCCTGCGACCTGACGCTTTCGTATCGAATCCATAATCGACTGGATCGATCAGGTCGCTGAATGTCTTAAGACAACTCGGTCAGTCCCCTCTCCCCCGGGAGAGGGCTAGGGTGAGGGCTGGATCCCAAGCCGAACACATCAGCCAGACAACCACCCAATTCCCCCGCGTCGAGTCACAACCATGACAAACACCCGCAGCGACTGGGAACAACGCTTCCAGTCCTTATCCATCGAAAGCCGCGCCTTCATCGACGGCCAGTACCGCGCAGCACTCAGCGGTGACACCTTCGAATGCATCAGCCCGGTCGACGGTCGTTTCCTGGCCAACGTCGCCAGCACCGACGAAGCCGACGCCAACGAAGCCGTGGCCGTCGCGCGCCGCACCTTCGATTCCGGCATCTGGGCCAACCTTGCCCCGGCCGAGCGCAAGCGCATCCTGATCCGCTTCGCCGATTTGATCCAGGCCAACCAGCAAGAACTGGCCCTGCTCGAAACCCTCGACATGGGCAAGCCGATCAACGACTCGATGAACATCGACATCCCGGCGACCGCCAACGCGATCCGCTGGAGCGCCGAGGCCATCGACAAGATCTACGACGAAGTTGCCGCCACGCCCCACGACCAACTCGGCCTCATCACCCGCGAACCTGCGGGCGTGGTCGCCGCCATCGTGCCGTGGAACTTCCCGTTGATCATGGCCAGCTGGAAGTTCGCTCCGGCCCTCGCAGCCGGTAACTCGTTCATCCTCAAGCCTTCGGAAAAGTCGCCGCTCACGGCCATTCGCATTGCGCAACTGGCGCTGGACGCCGGCATTCCGAAAGGTGTGTTCAACGTCCTGCCGGGCTTCGGTCACACCGTCGGCAAGGCGCTGGCGTTGCACATGGACGTCGACGTGCTGGCCTTCACCGGCTCGACCGCGATTGCCAAGCAATTGATGATCTACGCCGGGCAAAGCAACATGAAACGCGTCTGGCTCGAAGCAGGGGGGAAGAGTCCAAACGTGGTGTTCGCCGACGCGCCGGATTTGCGCGCGGCAGCACAAGCGGCGGCCGGTGCGATTGCCTTCAACCAGGGCGAAGTCTGCACCGCCGGTTCGCGTTTGCTGGTGCAGCGTTCGATTCGCGAGCAGTTCATTCCGCTGCTGGTGGAAGCGTTGCAAGCCTGGAAGCCGGGGCACGCCCTCGATCCAGAAACCACCGTCGGCGCAGTGGTTGATCAGCGCCAACTGGACAACGTGTTGCGCTACATCCAGGTCGGCAAAGACCAGGGCGCGCAACTGATCGCGGGCGGCAGCCGCACTCTCGAAGCCACCGGTGGCCTGTACGTGGAACCAGCGATTTTCGACGGTGTGACCAACGCCATGACCATCGCCCGGGAAGAAATCTTCGGCCCGGTGCTTTCGCTGATCACCTTCGACACCGCTGAAGAAGCACTGGCCATCGCCAACGACAGCATCTTCGGCCTGGCCGCCGGCGTCTGGACCAGCAACCTGAGCAAGGCCCACACCTTCGCTCGCGGTTTGCGCGCCGGCAGCGTCTGGGTCAACCAGTACGACGGCGGCGACATGACCGCGCCGTTCGGCGGGTACAAACAGTCGGGTAACGGTCGGGACAAATCGCTGCACGCGTTCGACAAATACACCGAACTCAAAGCGACCTGGATCAAGCTCTGACACCTCTACAGCGGCGGTCGCAGGTCAACCTGCGGCCATCGGAGAAACGTATGAAACCAACAACACATGTAAACAGCTACTACGCCGCCACCCGCAACTTCACCGGTGATTTTCCGGTGCTGGAGCACGCGGTGGATTGTGACGTCTGCATTATCGGCGCCGGCTACACCGGTTTGTCCTCGGCCCTGTTCCTCGCCGAAGCGGGCTACAGCGTGACCGTGCTCGAAGCCGCCAAAGTCGGTTTCGGCGCCAGCGGTCGCAACGGCGGTCAACTGGTCAACTCTTACAGCCGCGACGTCGATGTGATCGAAGAGCGCTACGGCGACAAGACCGCTGAAGTCCTCGGCAGCATGATCTTCGAAGGCGCCGACATCATCCGTCAGCGCATACAACACTACGACATCCAGTGCGACTACAAACCGGGCGGCATCTTCGCCGCGCTGAACAAGAAGCAGCTCAAAGGCCTGGCCGAGCAGAAAAGCAGCTGGGAGCGCTACGGCAATAAAAACCTGAAGATGCTCGACGCGGCGGACATCAAGCGCGAAGTCGGTTGCGACAACTACGTCGGCGGCCTGCTCGACCTGCAGGGCGGCCACATCCACCCGCTGAACCTGGCCCTCGGCGAAGCCTCGGCCATCATCGGCCTCGGCGGCAAAATCTACGAGCAATCGGCCGCGGTGGAAATCACCTACGGCGAACCGATCACCGTGCGCACCGCCAAAGGTATCGTCCGCGCCAAATACCTGCTGATCGCCGGCAACGCCTATCTACCGCAAGACCTCGACAATCGCGTCACGCGCAAAAGCATGCCGTGCGGCTCGCAAATCGTCGTCACCGAGCCGTTGTCGGAGAAGGTTGCGCGCAGCCTGATCAAGAACAACTACTGCGTCGAAGACTGCAACTACCTGCTCGATTACTACCGTCTCACTGCCGATAACCGTCTGCTATACGGTGGTGGCGTGGTCTACGGCGCCCGCGAGCCGGACGACATCGAGCAACTGATCAAGCCGAAAATCCTCAAGACCTTCCCGCAACTGAAGGACGTGAAGATCGACTACCGCTGGACCGGCAACTTCCTGCTGACCATGTCCCGCATGCCGCAATTCGGTCGCATCGAGAAAAACGCCTACTACATGCAAGGCTACAGCGGCCACGGCGTCACCTGCTCGCACCTGGCCGGCAAACTGATCTCGGAAATGATCCGCGGCGACGCCGAACGCTTCGATGCGTTCGCATCCTTGCCGCACATGCCCATGCTCGGCGGCCGCACCTTCCAGGCCCCGCTCACCGCCATGGGCGCCGCGTACTACGCGCTGCGCGACCGGTTCGGTATCTAAACCAACGCAAAACCCTGTAGGAGCGAGCCTGCTCGCGATGAGGCCCTATCAGTCGCCATCAATGTCGCCTGACACACCGCCATCGCGAGCAGGCTCGCTCCCACAGTTTGTTCCCGGGCGTATACAAATCTGGCGTGCGCCACAAATCCCCTGTGGGAGCGAGCCTGCTCGCGATGACGACGGGACAGTCCACATCGATGTTGCCTGGCACACCGCCTTTGCGAGCAGGCTCGCTCCCACAGTTCCAGGTATCTGATCCAGCCTGCATCAGGGCCGAAAGGCCTTTTTTTCCGGCCACCCATCGATCCTGCTGAGCAACACCCCCAAACGTGATTTAATACCCGCCTTTCACAATTCCGGGACAGGGAAGCGGTACTTTCGCGGCCAAGAGTCGCCCGCCATCCACCCCCATAACCCTTAAGTTTTCCTCGCATAAGGCTGTCATGGACACGGGCTCACGACTCAAATTAGTACGCGAAAGCTACAAACTGTCCCAGCGCGAGCTGGCCCGGCGTAGCGGCGTCACCAATGCCACCATTTCCCTGATCGAACAGAATCGCGTCAGTCCCTCCGTCAGCTCCCTGAAAAAACTGCTCGAAGGCATCCCCATGTCCCTGGCGGACTTCTTTACCTTCGACCAGCCGCCACGTGAACATCAATATGTGTTCCGCGCCAATGAACAGCCGGACCTCGGCCGACATGGGCTGCGGTTGCTGCTGATCGGCGCTTCGGTACCGAGTAGGCAGATGCGCTTGTTGCGCGAGCAATACGCGCCAGGGGCGAGTTCGGGGGAAGAGCCGATTGTGCATTCGGAAGGCGAGGAGTGTGGGCTCGTCACCCGGGGCACTGTTGAGCTGACGGTTGATGGGCAGATCAGTGTCCTCAACGCTGGTGACGGCTACTACTTCCCGACGACGCTGCCGCACAAGTTCCGCAATATCGGCCAGGATGAAGCGGAAATCATCAGCGCCAACACCCCGGCCAACTTCTGATCCAAAACGGACGCAACCCTGTAGCAGCTGCCGAAGGCTGCGTCCGCAGACGACACCCATGCTGAATGGAAGCAGCTGATTCAGCGTTTTTCTAAAGGAAATGGACTTCACCTCATGGCCCCACACCGCATCCGCCCCCTCGCACTCTGCATCTTCCATCACGATGGCAAGATACTGGTCAACGAAGCGTACGACCCCGTTACTGGAAAGCCATTCTTGCGCCCAATCGGTGGCGGAATCGAATTTGGCGAAACCAGCGCCCAAGCCGTAATACGTGAGGTCGATGAAGAACTCGGCTTATCCATCACCGATGTTCGCCTGCTCGGCACGCTCGAAAACATCTTCACCTATGCCGGCACGCCCGGGCACGAAATCGTGCAGGTCTATGATGCGAAATTCGTAGATGCCAGCGTCTATGAACGGCCCCACTTGAACGCTCAAGAAACCGATGGCACTGCCTTCATTGCGAAGTGGCTGCCGCTCGACAGTATTACTGGCGATACACCGCTGGTTCCTGCCGGGTTGTGCGAGCTGCTGAAGAAGGTTGCGCTGCTGGACTGATGCGCGGTCATCAGGAGTGGAGCTGTTTAGTTTATCGATCGTCAGGATGCGATCACCTTTCAAGGAACGAAAATGACATTGACTGCTGAAAAGTTGGTCAGCCTGGCGATGGCCAACTCAATAAACGCTGAAATCACCGCTCGCTTGCCTTCACTCGGGTTGAGTCAATGCATGCTAACGGCCGGCTGCCTTTTTCAGGCCGTCTGGAATCATCAGTCGAATCAGTCGTCCGCTTGGGGGATCAAGGATTACGACGTTTTTTACTTCGATGAGGATTTGTCCTGGGAGGCCGAGAACGAGGTCATAAAATCGGCACAACGCCTTTTCCAGGATCTCGGCGTTAACGTTGAAATCAAGAATCAGGCTCGCGTCCACCTTTGGTACAGCCAGCGTTTCGGCGGATCCTATCCTCGGCTTCAGTCGACTACCGACGGCATTGATCGCTACCTGATCGCCGGCACGTGCATCGGGCTGGATATTGAAACGGGTGAGGTCTACGCCCCCAACGGTCTGGCTGACACGGAGCACGGGATTCTTCGTATCAATCCCAAAAATCCCCAGCCCGATTTATTTGAACAGAAGGCGAAGAGTTATCAGGCTCGCTGGCCCTGGCTCAGGATTCATGAACACGGTCTCATGATTTAGTTTGTGAAAGTGTTGAAAGGTGGCTGTCACGTGTACGCCAGCAGCCGACCGCAGAGCACCACGCTGATCCATAACATAATCGAAAATATCGCCTGGATTTTTGCTACTCCAGGCGCCGCGGTGTCGGTGTTCCACCTATCTACTGAACGGAAAACACCCACGTGAAAAAGCGCCGCGTTGAGGCCTGCAACACCGATCAAGCAAAGCTTCAAAATAAAAACGCCGTTGGATGCGAAGTCGTGCGGATGGGCTGAAAACATCATCAACCCGGCGGGGACTATCAATAGCAGCGCAGCGACTCCCCACCTCAGGAGGTGGTGAGCCAACGCAGTCACCGGCAGACCTCTCGACACCCCGAGAACCCGCAAATCGAACATGACGACCGAGCCGACAAGCACCACGAAACCCAGGATGTGAACCACCTCGACGATCGGATACAGCCATAACTCGCTGCGCATGGCCGACCCGAGTTGCGAGTCACCCACATAGTCCAGCCAGCCGTCCAGACCCGATCCATTGCTGGTGCCAGTTGTCTGCATCAGCGTAACTCAGTGGTTTTGTTGTCGACCGTGATGCGTTCTGCGCGCAGTTCATCGGGGTTGTTGCGATTCTGATAGCCCACCACCATCGCCTGCTTGCCGACACTCAGCATTTCCCTGGAAAGACCACGGTTCTCCATGCGCGAGGGCGGCGCCAGCACGACATTCCAGGTCTTGTCGGCGGTCTTCAGCCGAACGAACCCGTGCGGGTGGGAGTAACCGGATTCCTCGATTGTTCCGTCCAGCTGCAAGGCTTTGCTCGAGTCGTACTCACTCCACCCGTGATGAGCGAACACTGCCGAAGCCACCAGTAACGATGAGAATCCAAGGGACGCAAGCAAACGCTTCATGATGCGATCTCCTGTTACGGATCATTGATGACCGTCAGCCCGTTTTGATCTGGAACCGGTCAATCCAGAGAGACCATAAAAATAGTACAAATTCTTGACCTGGGAAGTCCCACGATTCCTGTCAGACGTAACCGCTCGTCCACTGCCCAGCACGTTCTCGTGACCCATCCTTCCAATGTCGTGTTACCCCACGCTCAGGAAGAATCAACATGATGAATCACAAAACAGTGGTGCTGACGCTCGCAGTCATGATGTCTGGCAGTTCGCTGTATGCGATCGCAGCTGACTCAACACCCGGGACCACCTCGACTGATGGCACGAGTCAAACCCGCGACCCCGCACCAAAAAGCACCAATGCAAACCCCGACGCGGGCTCACTCCCTAAAGGGGCCGATGGCGGGACGACCGATAGCGGCCCGACGCCTGCTGGATCAAAGACTGGCGAACCAGGGCAGGCGAGTGGCAGCAGTAGTGGGGGGAACTCGGGTGGGGGTTAGTTGCTTTTCATCCCATGCTGCGAGATGAGCCCGGCCCAGGAACCGGGCTTTTTATTGCATCAGTTTTAGCCTGCTTCGAGCAAGGGTGGCGCTGCAAAAAATGAAATAGGCCAGGCAACTCAATATTCCACCGCCTCAATAGTCCATTCGCCCAGCACGTTCTTCGTGACGTATTGGAACGGCACAAACATTCCATACGATTGGAGGTAGACGTAAATTTCGGAGCTGTATGAAAAAGGTGACGGATCTATTTTTACAAATAGACCTGTCACCTTTTTTGGGGTGCAGCTTTTTGTTTTTTAAGAAAGACCAAAGCTGTCCATTTCAGCGGGGTTAAAAAGCACGACGGGACGCTTCATGGCTAGTTGTGACGGGATAACCTCTCGAGCAAAGATCCTGGATAATTGTTTGAAGTCGAACATGAGGCGGGGATCGTGCATGTAGCAGAATGCTGTGATGATGGAAACAAGCTGCGGATTTTTCAGGTTCGTCTTCCAGCCCGCGTCCAAGGCCTCAAGCAAATGAGCGTTGGAACAGTAGGCCTGAGAGTACACACCGTTCGGATTACCAAACTCCACGCGTAACGCATCGGAAATCCAGCTGGAAAATGCCTGGTCAATTTTTCCGCCATCGAACGCGTAACAGTCCGTTATGCCACAAAGGGTCACTAGGGCAGACATCGCAGCGGCAATATCGTCATTCGTGTATGGAAGGTTGCGCATGCCGTTCCACGCAGCGCGAATTGACGCTACGAAATGTTTTTCATCCACATTATCGGGCAAGCCAGTGAAGTGCCACTCGACGGCCTCTGCCCTCAACCCCGGTTGCCAATCAAGCGCATTTTTTATTGATAGTTGAACCTGATAAGCAGAGTCGGGCGCTGCGTTTCCGACGCGTAGGGGTATAGGTATTCGCCGGCCGACGGTGGAATCGAAGTGCTCAATGGGTGCCTTGGACCACTCATTCAGTGCATCGCCATGCCACTGCTTTATAGGCTGTGGAGGAGAGATGAAGTGATCTTGTTCGTCCAGTGATAGCTCATCTACATCAATATGTGTGAAGTTAGCCAACGATCTTAAGAACGCTTGGTTTTCAAGCTTTCTCTCATTGAAAAAATGCTGGTCAAGCAATCGCTCAAGAGAGCTCTTGTCAGCAGGATAGATTTGTTCGCGAGTGGGAAATGCGGGAGCACCACTCCAAGGGAAAATAATTCGGTCCATGTTGTAGTTTAGATACCACGCGTGGTTCGCAAACAAGAAACAGCCACGCTGAGACTGCAAACGCCACAGGTTGGGGACGTTCACCACCACGGGCTCGACGAGCAAAGGGCCAAGGTCGATGCTCTGGTTGAGTTCGCTGTAGAACTCGACAAGCTCCGTTGTATTTAGGCAATAGATAACGCAGTTACCCGGCGCTTCAGGTGGTTGTGCGGTATCGGACGCGAAGAAACCAGCAACTGCGGGCTCGGTGGTGAAGTCGATATAGGATGTCGGAAAGCCGTAATGCTGCAGTACAGCAAAAAGCGCATCTATATTCTCGGGATCCGCCAGATAAGCGAGCTCAGGTTGATCTTTGATCCAAATGAGAAACCTATTCAGTTGTGCATCCAGCAGTGGCTTGGCGTTCGGGTTTTCATGCAACCGGCGCTCAAGGGATGACTGTGGCGTCCACTCACGCAATTGGCCCCGGAACCAATTATAGCTACCTTCCTGCTTAAGTTGATTTGCAAGCGCCACGGCCTCTTCAACGTTGGCAACTTTCATAGTCTTCATGCATTGTTCCCTGAATCACTTAAGTCTGCGCTCAGATCGATTGGAGTGTATGACTATAAGTTTCTATTTATGTACGAAATTGAGCTGACGACGCTCTATGGCAGAGCGCGCTTGTAGAGTCGATACTGATTCGCCGCCAAAAAAACTGCAGGTGCTGCAGTAACCGCTACTTTAGTGTCCTACCATGTAAGTGATTTATTGCTGGCCTTGAAGTTTTGCTTATACATCATCCAGATCGTACCGTAGTTGCACATGTCGATTTTTTCGCAGTAGTCGCGGATAACAGCATTCATGATCTTTCGGTCGGTGGCTTTGGTGGCTTCTTTGAAGGCGTCGAGATTCTGCTTCTCCATCATGCGTAGAGTACTTTCCTGGCACATGTCGATTTTCTCGCAGTAGTCTTTTTTTACCGTTGCGGTAATGGATTCGATCACTTGCTTTTTCTGAGCTTCGGAGCCGTCAAAATCCATTGGGTTGAGGATTGTCGCGGCTGAACACACGGCCGAGTTGAAGATGATGAGCGCAAAAAACCACTTTTTCATGGGCATCCTTTCCTTCGTTTTCTGGTGTGGCAGGTGTTGAACTGGATGAACTGTAAGCTCATGACTCGACAACACGCGTGTAGGGTAGCAGAGTGCCATTAACTTAATGTCAGTGAAAGAGGTTGAGACCAAAGTCGATCACTGATCATCGCTGGATCATGACTGCATGTGGTGTGCATGCCCGCGTCCTCGACTCGGAACGATAGACTGCTTTTTCATTTTCATAGGGTTAAAAAATCCGCAGAACAGACGGCTTTTTGCGAGCTAACTCGGATCACTGACTCTTTGGTACATCAAACCCACGCTGCTCAATCACCCGAAACACATCGCTCACATCCTGGACCATGATCCGGGCAATGTTGGTGACGGTGTTGATGTCGTGTTCGGCGTAGTCGGGGAGGCTGGTGCAGGCCATGAGGTTGAGGTATTTGAGGACGGCGTTGAGGCGTTCGCTGAGGCAGTTGTGGAGTTCGCGGAGCGGGGCGTCGTAGTCGATGAGCAGAACGGGGTGGTCGGTGGCGAGTTGGGACATTGGGGTGAAGCGGCGGGGAGTGTTCTGGGTTGACATGCTTGAAGTCCTAAAAAATGAATCAAAGTCGCCAAAATCCATTCACAGACGGAAACCGGCCGTGTCATGTCTGACGGTATTTGGTGATCTTCTTTTAGGGCTGCGAAACCCTTTCTCTGATGGTCGTCAGTGACGGGGCGAACTATAAGCGGCGATTTTGGCGCGTGCAAACGAGGCTGTAGGACCAAAATCGTTGTTTAGTGGTTGGAGGCGGCGACTACGTTCGGCTGCGAAGCTGACGTGAATTCAGACGTTGTTTAGTGTCAGGTGGACCGTGTGTGCTGGATTTGCGGCTGCTGCGCAGCCGAACGCAGGCTTCGCCAGCTGCTACAGGGGGTTGGGTTGTTTAAAAGTTTGGTGGGGTTTGGGGCGGCTTCGCCACCCAGCGGGAGCAAGCTCCCTCGCCACGGTGGGTGGTTTCCTACATGATTTTCGGATGTGAAAAATCAAAGGATTTCGGCTTTTGGTGGCTCGTACGTTGATCGGATGACCAGAAACAACAAAGCCCCGAATCATCGGGGCTTTGTCATTTTGAATTGTGCAGTTTTCTAATCGTTATCGCGGACCGTCCAATCTCATTGCCGAGCCTGCGGCGAATGCGGGTTGTGTTCGGTGTGTTTCGGTCCTGCCAATGCCCACGCCACCACCCCGATCAGCGGCACAAACACGATCACTACGATCCACAGGAGTTTGTTGCTTGATTTGCCTTGGGCTTTGCGCACTCGGTTGATGGCCCATAGTTCGACCAGCAAAAGAACGGCTGTCAGTACGATCCAGATTGTTTCGATTTGCATGGGTCACCCTCCAGATAGTCTTTCTGTTAGGTGGGTTGTGTTGGGCAGGGTTCATTTAATTTTGGGAAGACGTAAGCGGGGCTGCTCGCGATGGGGGGCTGTCAGTCAAATTGATGTTGGCTGACAGGGCCTCATCGCGAGCAGGCTCGCTCCCACAGGGGATTGGGGGATTAGTTAGATTGAGTTGGCCAGTTTTCCGGTGGATAGGCGGCGTTTGTAGGCGGTGTCGCGGTTGGCCAGCCAGTAGTAGAGCGGGGAGGTAATGAGCAGGCCGACCAGCCAGGACAGGTCGGCGCCGTTGATGTGTTCGGAGATCGGCCCGACGTACAGCGGGGTGTTCATGAACGGAATCTGCACCGCGATGCCGATCGCGTACGCCAGCAACGCCTGCGGGTTGTAGCGGCCATAGATCCCGCCATCGACCTGGAAGATCGATTTGATGTCGTACTGACCTTTGTGAATCGCATAGAAGTCGATCAGGTTGATCGCGGTCCACGGCACCAGTACCACGAGCAGCACCAGCACCATGTCGACGAAGTGGCCGATGAAGTTGGCGGACGCACCGACGGCGGCGAAGCAGCAGGCGGCGAGGATGATGAGGGAGAGGACCGCGCGGCTTTTGGCGGTGGGGATCCAGCGGTAGGCGAAGGTTTGCACCAGGGTGATCAGCGACAGGACGGCGCCGTAGAGGTTGAGGGCGTTGTGGCTGATGACGCTGAGCAGGAACAGCACGAGCATCAGCGGGCCGATGGAACCGGTGGCGAGTTTGACGGCGTCCATGGTGTCCATGCCGATGGGCGTGGCGAGCACGGCAACGGCGCCGAAGATGAACGAGAGGCTGGAGCCGAGGACGGTGCCGAGATAAGTGGTCCAGAATGTGGCGGCCACGGGCACGTTGGCTGGCAGGTAGCGCGAGTAGTCGGAGACGTACGGCGCGAAGGCGATTTGCCAGAGTGCGGCGAGCGACACGGTGGCGAGCCAGCCGGAGATGTTGAAGCTGCCACGGGTGAGGAAATCGGCGGTCTGCACGTGAGTGAAGATGTAGCCGAAGCCGAGCACGATGCCGGCGCCCAGCACCCAGGTGCCGATGCGGTTGAGCACGTGGATGAAGCGGTAGCCGATGATGCCGATGATCCCGGAACCGAGGGCGCCGATGACGATGCCCACGGGCACCGGGACGCTGTCGACGACGCCGTGCAGGGATTTGCCGGCGAGGACGATGTTGGAGGCAAAGAAGCCGATGTACATGATGCCGGCGATCAGCACTACCAGCAGTGCGCCGAGGGAGCCGAACTGGGCGCGGCTCTGGATCATTTGCGGGATGCCCATCTGCGGGCCTTGCGCCGAGTGCAGCGCCATCAGCACGCCGCCGACCAGGTGGCCGACGAGAATGGCAACGATGCCCCACACCAGGTTGAGGTGAAACATCTGCACGCCGAGGGCGCCGGTGACGATGGGCAGCGGGGCGATGTTGCCGCCGAACCAGAGGGTGAACAGGTCGCGGGTTTTGCCGTGGCGATCTTCGGGCGGCACGTAGCCGATGGTGTGTTTTTCAATGAGCGGGGCGGCGGTTGTTGCGGTGGTAACCATGACGGACTCCAAGGCAATTTGAGTACGTGGACGTACTTCGGTGAGCGGCGCACGGGGGCGACGCTTTTCTTGTTGGAGTTGATGATGTGCGGTGGGGGCGGATAGATAAATTAGTAAGATTGTGGGTATAGACGTTAAAAAAAATGGGTCGATTGGACGCCGAAAAACCTGTGGGAGCTAGCCTGCTGGCGATAGCAATGACAGTCAAAATTGATTTGGCTGACAGATTGCTATCGCTAGCAGGCTAGCTCCCACAGGGGTTTTTTGGGTGTTTGAAATCTTTGTTATTCAGTGATCGATAGCAGCATCCGTTGCAGCATGGTGTCGCACGCGGTGAGTTGTTCGAGGCTGACGAATTCGTCGGGTTTGTGGCCCTGGTCCATGCTGCCGGGGCCGCAGACGACGGTGGGTATTCCGGCGGCGTCGAACAGGCCGCCTTCGGTGCCGAAGGCCACGGTGCCGAATGCTCGGGAGCCGCAAAACATGGCGATCAACTCGGCCGCTTCGCTGTGCGCGTCGGTGGCCAATCCAGGATATGCCGACAGCTGACTAAATCGAATCTCGCTTTGTTCACTCACCGCCCGCATGCGCGGTAAAACCTGCTGCTCGGCATAGGCCTTGAGCGCCTGCGCAACCTCACCCGGATCATGCGAAGGCAGCGCGCGGATTTCGAAGTCGAAGCGGCAATCGGCAGGCACGATGTTCAATGCTTTGCCCCCGGAAATCACCCCGGTTTGCACGGTGCTGAATGGCGGATCGAACCGCGAATCGTGATGCTCGGGCGCTTTCAGTCGGTTGCCGATCCGCCCCAGTTCACCGATCAGTTCGGCGGCGTATTCGATGGCGTTGACGCCAAGCGGGGCGTACGCCGAATGGCACGCCTCACCATGAATATCGCAACGCATCGCCAGTTTGCCTTTATGCCCGAGCACCGGTTTCAGTTCGGTCGGCTCGCCGATAATGCACAGCATCGGTTTGACCGGACGCTGCTCCAGTTCCGCCAGTAACGAGCGCACGCCCAGGCAGCCGACTTCTTCATCGTACGAAAGTGCGATGTGCACCGGCAGCCGCAACTGGGCGTTCACCAGCGACGGCACCAACGCCAGTACGCAAGCGATGTAGCCCTTCATGTCCGCCGTGCCGCGCCCGAATAATTTCCCATCGCGCTCGGTGAGTTCAAACGGCGCAAACGTCCACGGCTGACCATCGACAGGCACCACGTCGGTGTGCCCCGACAGCACAATGCCCTGCCGATCCGCCGGGCCGATGGTGGCGAACAAATTGGCTTTGCTGCGCTGCTCGTTGTAGATCAGTTCGCAAGGCACATCGAAACCCGCGAGGTAATCGCGGACGAACTCGATCAGGTGCAGGTTCGATTCGCGGCTGGTGGTGTCGAACGCCACCAGCGTCTGCAGCAAATCGCGGCTGCTGCTCATCGGTCGTCTCCGGCGACACCGTAGCCCGGGGATTTGTCGGGGGCGAGGGCGCGGTCGATGTAGTCCTGGACTTGCGGGCGATAGGCGTCCCAGAGTTTTTCCAACTGGCCGATCGGGTTGTCGTCCGCCCAATCGACCCGCAGGTTGATGATCGGCCAGGTCAGTTCGCCGACCACCACCATTGCCGCCGAATGCACCGGCCCGGCTTCGCCACCGGCGGCGATGGCGGCTTTCATGGCGGCGAGCAAGCGGTCGGCGAGTTGGCCTTCGCCGTGTTCGAATGCTTCTACCATGGCCTCGATTACCGAGCGATCCGCGAGCATGTTGCCGGCGGCGACGCATTGTTCACCCGACACAGCATTGTGGTTGCCGAGGGTTTGCGCGCCGCTGAAATGCGCGGTCTGGCCGAGGTAGTCGATGGCGGTGATCTGGCGGTATTGGCTGTAGCCGTTGCGTGTCAGGACTTTGTCCAGCGCCTCGGCAGGGGCGAGGCCTTGCTCCATGAGGGCGAGGACTTCCGGGCCTAACGATGGCAGGGTGATGTTTTGTGTGGAGACAGCGCCGACGCCCGGCAGCAGCCACGGGCAACGGGCGCCGACGGCGATGCTGGATGAACTGATCGCAATGCCGAACTGACCGGTTTCGGGGCAGCGGGCGGCGATGGAGAAGGTCATGGGTTTTGCTCCTTGGTTTGCCTTGGCTAATGAGGTGTCTGGGCGGGCCTCATCGCGAGCAGGCTCGCTCCCACAGGGGGCTTCAGCGAACACAGATTTTGTGCTCGACGACTAACCCTGTGGGAGCTGGCCTGCCAGCGATGGCGGCGACTCGGTCTACTCAGGAATCACCGCAATCACATCAATCTCCATCAGCCACTGCGGCTGCCCCAGCGCCGATACAACCAGCCCGGTCGAGATCGGAAACACACCTTTGAGCCACTTGCCTACTTCCTGATACACCGGCTCGCGATACCGCGGGTCAATCAAATAAGTCGTGGTTTTCACGATGTGGCTGAGGTCACTGCCAGCCTCTTCCAGCAACTGCTTGACGTTGCGCATGGCCTGCTCGGCCTGGGCCCGAGGGTCACCGAGCCCCACCAGTCTGCCCTCGAAATCCGTCCCGACCTGGCCGCGAACATAAACGGTGTTGCCGGCGCGAACCGCCTGGCACAGGTCGTTGTCCAGGCTCTGGTTCGGGTAGGTTTCCTTGGTGTTGAACATGCGAATTCGGGTATGGGTTGGCGTGGACATTTGAAGCTCCTGAAAAGAAAAAGGCTTAAGCGCTGACCGTGGTTTTGTGGGCGACCGGGGCCTGTTCGGCCTCGCGTTGCGCCGCATCGTGATAGTCGAGATAAGAGCGCTGGATGGCGATGTGATCCGCCACGTACTTGGCGTCGTGCCAGACACCCCAGATGAATGAAGAGCCGCGACGGGACTGCCAAGGCAGCCCGAGGAAGTACACGCCAGCCTCGCTCGATACACCGCGCTGATGCTGCGGCTTGCCGTTGTCGTCGAAGGCAGCCACCTTGAGCCAGCTGTAATCCGTGGCAAAACCGGTGGCCCAGATAATCGAAGTCACGCCGGCCTTGGCCAGGTCGAGCTCAAGAATCGGCTGGGTGACACACTCGGGATCCGGGAACACATGGCGCGCTTCAGGTTCTTCCGGCAGGTCCAGGCCGTTGCGTTCGATATAGGCGTCGGCGGCATTCAGCAGCGCCAGATAGTTCTCATCGCCACGCGCCAAGTTGTCGGCCAGGTTTGGCTGGAACGTCGCCACGCTACCGTTGAACGATTGAGTCAAACCCACCAGCGTCATTCCGCGATGGGCCAGTCCACGGAAGTCCACGGTGCGCCCGCCATGGGCGCCGCTGACCGCGATGGTCACGTGTTCCCGACCCGGTTTCATCGCTGCCTGATCCCACTCGCCCAGCACTCCCAGCCACCAGCAGAAATCACGGTTGCGATAGGCGCGAGGAGGGCGGTCGTGGGCGCCGACGGAGAGGTAAACCTTCTTGCCGGCACGCTGCAATTCATCGGCAATCTGCACGCCGGACGAACCTGCGCCGACCACCAGCACCGCGCCTTCAGGCAGTTGCGCCGGGTTGCGGTAGTCGGCCGAGTGGATCTGCATGAACGGCTGATCTTTTGGAGCAATCGGCGGAATGACCGGACGCTGGAAAGGCCCGGTGGCCGCCACTACGCGGTTGGCTTCGATCACGCCTTCGGAGGTCTCGATGGTGAAGCCCGGGCGACCGACATTGCGCTCGACTTTCAGCACGTCCACGCCAGTGCGGATCGGCGCGTTGAATTTCCTGGCGTAGGCTTCGAAGTAATCGGCGACGCGTTCTTTCGGGGCAAATTCGTCGGGGCTGAGGTCGTCAAAATCAAGCCCGGGAAAGCGGTCGTGCCACGCCGGACCATTCGCCACCAGCGAATCCCAGCGCCCGGTGCGCCAGCGCTCGGCAATACGATTGCGCTCCAGCACCAGGTGCGGCACGCCGAGTTTGCTCAGGTGTTCACTCATGGCCACGCCAGCCTGACCGGCGCCAACAATCAGCGTATCTGTTTTTATTTTTTCAGTGGTCATCTCAATACCCTTCGAAGTTGGAGTTAGGCCGCGAACGGCCTGCCATTTCTTGGGCTCAAGACTAGGGATGACCCTGGTATCGGTAAAATATTATTAAGCTGGCATTTGAGTATAAATAACTGAGGCAGAGCGCTATCTGGCGTTCCATCATGGGCGTGGATACGCCAAAGTGGCGCTGCGGGTTAACATGGCGCCTTATCAGGTAACAGACAACCGGTTCGGTAACGTAATGGAGTGGGGCGAGCATTGATCGAACGACGCCAATTTAGCGGAGGCATGAAGGGCAAAAACCTTCGCTATCTGAATGAGCACCCCGATGGGACCCTGCAAACGGTCCGCGCCGGATTTCTGCTGCTCGAACATTTCTCGCTGCCCGCGTTCACCCAGGCGCTGGATACGGTTATCACCGCCAATCTGCTACGACCTGACTCGTTCTCTTCCCGCACGTTCGGCTTGAATGAAGGGGAGGTCGTCAGCGATCTGGGCCTGGTTATCCGGCCCGATGCGCGCATCGATTGTGCAGCGATCAAAACGCTGGACCTGCTGGTGATTTGCGGCGGCTACAGGACTGAACTCAAGGCCAGCGAAGGCTTGATCAGCCTGTTGCGGACGGCATCAGACCAGGGCGTCAGCCTGGCCGGGTTGTGGAATGGGGCATGGTTCCTGGGGAAGGCGGGTTTGCTGGACGGTTACCGTTGCGCGATTCACCCCGAACATCGCCCGGCGCTGGCGGATTTCTGCAAGGCCACGCAGGTCAGCAGCGAGCCGTACATCATTGATCGAGACCGTCTGACGGCGTCGAGTCCTTCCGGGGCTTTCCACATGGCGCTGGACTGGATCAAAGGGCTGTACGGTAAGGCGCTCGTCGAGGGGATCGAGGACATCCTGGCATTCGAGGAGTCCCGCTACCGGCGCATCAAGCCGACGGAAAATGTCTGTGTGAGCGCGCCGTTGCGCGAGGTGGTGAAGCTGATGGATGCCAACCTCGAAGAACCGTTGGAGCTGGAACAACTGGCGGTTTACGCCGGCCGTTCCCGTCGACAACTCGAGCGGTTATTCAAGGAGCAACTGGGCACCACACCGCAGCGGTATTACATGGAACTGCGGATCACCGAAGCGCGGCGGCTGCTCCAGCATACGGAACTGTCCCAGGTGGACGTGCTGGTGGCGTGTGGCTTTGTATCGCCGAGCCATTTCAGCAAGTGCTACAGCTCGTATTTCGGCTATAGACCTTCCAAGGAAAAGCGACTCGTAAAATAGGATCAGCCGAGCATAAACCCTGTGGCGAGGGGATTTATCCCCGTTCGGCTGCGCAGCAGTCGTAAATCCAGGCAACTCGATTTGTCTGAATAGCCGCTGGGGGCCGCTTCGCAGCCCAACGGGGATAAATCCCCTCGCCACAGGACAGCGTTAATGCATTTTACTGTGGTCAGCCATGCCAAGTGCCCGGGCTTCGGCTTGCACTTCTATGGTTTCTTTCTCGCCCTTAGCGTTTTCCACGGTCAGGGTCAGCGGGACTTTATCGCCTTCCTTAACCTGCGCCGTCAGGTCCATCAACATCACGTGGTAACCGTGGGGATCAAAGCTCACCGCCTTGCCGGCCGGCAACTCGACGGACTCGACCTGACTCATGCTCATCACATCGTCTTTCATGCTTGATTGGTGAACTTGCACGATTTTCGCGACAGGCGATTGCACGCTGAGCAGCTTGCTGTCGCTGTCAGCTTGCAATGTCATGAAAGCGCCGGTCGATTGCTGGCCGGCAACGGTTGCGCGGACCCAGGCGTCGTCCACGCTGGTTTGCGCCGATACCTGCCAGGCCATGCCGATCAGGGCGCAGCCCAGGACCAGTTGCTTGGCACGTCGCGAGAAAGCGGTTTTTGCGCTGATCGAATTCATTAGCAGACTTCCATGACAGTGAGCAGGTCTTCTGCGCACTCTTTAGCCGTAAGGGACGCGGACAGCCCTAGGCGCAAGTTGCCCCGGGAGTCGAAGACGTAGCTGGTCGCGGTGTGGGAGAGGGTGTAGGTCGAACCGCTGGGGATCTTTTCGAAGAACACGCCGAACTCCTTGGCGGTGGCGGCGGTTTCTTCCAGCGTGCCGTGCAACGCTTCGAAACTCGGGTCGAACGACTTGACGTAGGCATCCAGCATTTGTGGGGTGTCGCGTTCGGGGTCGAGGGTGATGAAGATCACCTGCAGCTTCTCGCCGTCGCGGCCCATCAGTTTCTTGGCTTGCGCCGCTCGGGCCAGGGTCGTGGGGCAGACCGCCGGGCATTGGGTGAAACCAAAGAACACCATCGGCATCAGGCCGCGATAGCTGCTCAGCATCTTCGTTTCGCCCTGGGCGTCTTTGAGCTTGAAGGTACGTCCCATGATCTTGTCGCTGAGGTCCTTGCCGTACTTGAACGACAGCTTGCTGCTGTCATCGCAGCCGGCGAGCAGGCCAAGACTCAACAAGCCCATTCCGCGCAGGACCGTGCGACGGGTAAACAACGTACTCATGGAAAAACATTCCTGTGTTGCGACGGGAAATCTGCAGCGCCTGATGTATCAGACGAAAAAAACGCGTGGATATTAACAAACTGTGACCGTGCGTCGCGCATTGTTGGACGAGGGGCGGTTCTGGTACAGGTGCAGAAAGCGCAGAAAACGACGGACCAGCCCACTGACCTCCCAGCCATCACGCAAACCCTTGTAGCAGCTGCCGAGCAGCGCGAGGCTGCGTTCGGCTGCGTAGCAGTCGTAAACTCAAGCAATGCGGTGTGTCAGGCATAACGTGCACCCAGGATTTACGACTGCTGCGCAGCCGAACGGGGATAAATCCCCTCACCACAGTTCGCCAGCTGCTACAGGTTATGCGTTGTGGTTGATGGCGGGTATTGGACACATTGTCGCGCGGACACATTCCAGATACATAAGTGCGCTTTCATGGTCCCATCCCCAACCACAATGAGAGCGTTGCCATGTTCCATAAACTGCAGCAAGCCGCCCGACTTCTCAGCCAGAGCGCGCGTTTGATGGTCGGTGTCCCCGATTACGACAACTACGTCGCCCAGATGGCGCTCAAACACCCGGAACAGCCGGTGATGAGCCATTCGGCGTTTCTTCGAGAGCGTCAGGAAGCCCGCTACGGCGGCAAGCAATGCACGACGCGTTGCTGCTGAAAACCGCTCGCAGCGCGGTAATCAGCACAATATCTTCACCATTGCGTTGCGGCTGCTAAGCTTCGACGTTGCAGCGTCCGAGCCTTTGCGGGATCGGGCGTTGAGCGTGGCCATGGAGTACGACTTCAGTATCAATATCCACTTCGACAGGGGTGGCGAGCGATTGTCGGTAACCTGCACGGAGGCAGGCAATGGTGATCAAGCACGTTGGCAATACGAGTGCCGAGGGCGTTCCCGAGCCACTCGATCGCGATGAGATGGAACGGGTGCTGGCGCTGCTGCTGGCCAGCCCGGTGTTTGCGAAGTCCAGGCGGATGGGCAGTTTGCTGCGTTTCCTGGTCGATCATGATCTTCAATTTTCCAATGTTCCGCTCACCGAGCACGCCATCGGCATTGCGGTGTTTCGTCGTGATCCGGCGGTTTACTGCACGGGCGATGATCCGGTGGTGCGCGTGCAGGTAGGGAGGTTGCGGCGCAAGCTCGCGACACATTACGCGACCCTGGGTCAGCACGACCCGGTGCGTCTGAGCATTCCGGCCGGTTGTTATCGATTGGCTTACCAGCGGCTCAGACCCAAAAGCATCGCTACCCGGCATCCTGTCCTGCAGATTCAGCCCTTTACCTGTATCACCAGCGACGGTGGAGACTTTACCCGCGGCTTGTGTGAAGAGTTGAGCTGCCGGCTGTTCGAGTCGTTCGAACAGACGCAAAGCCATGGCAACCACGTGTTGATGAAGGTGCCGCGAATCAGCGTCAAGGCACAGGATGTCATGCGGGTCGGGCGCGGCAATTATTCGCTCGAAGGCAGCGTGCGGGTGGAGCCGAGCCGTGTCCGGGCCTCGGTGCGCTTGATTGATGTCGCTCAGGGGCGAATTCGCTGGTCAGAGCAGTTTGATCGGAATCGACCTTATGGCATCGCGACCCAGGAAGATCTGGCGGAGTCCATCTGTCGGTCGTTGACGGGTTATTTCGCCCGGGGCGGCGGTGATTTTTCCTGAGTGGAAGGGGCAACCGCGTGGTTGCCCCTCGATGCCACGATTACACGGTTTTCCATGCACCGTCTTCGTAGAGGCGGGTTGCATCGTTGACGACGGTCAGGTCGATTTCGATGGCTTTGGACCGCGAAGTGCTGAACATGGTGCTGGTCTGCACGTTCTGTTCGAACCACACGAGAATGGTCTCGACCGGGGTCAGAACGGTATTGCCGGTGACCACCTGGTTCGTGGCGACGTAGATCGGGGTGCTGACCTGCTTGCCGTCGATGCCGACTGACAACTGGTTGATGCCGGGGTGGATCGGGCCGTATTCGTTATCCAGGGTGATGGAAATGGCAGGGCCACCGGTTACCGCCGGGCCGAGCAAGCCTTCCGGGCTGAGTTCCGATTGTTGCCCCAGACCGATCGTGACGATGTTGGTCGAGACCTTCACCGTCACGTCAGCCTGAAAAGTATTGGACCCGAACAGCTGGTACTGAGGTGTCCAGCTGAAACCATTGTTGCTCAGGTATTTGTCATAAGACTGCCAGACAACGTTATAGGCTTCGTTACCGACTTTCTTGGCAAAGCACAGCTTGTAGCCTGACTGCTTGAGCAGGGTCAGGTCATCGGGTGCGATTTCGATCGTGACCGACTTTTGAGTGGCGGCCAGGGTCGACGTCAACACCTTGCTGTAGTCCGACGTTTTCAGGCTCGATGGGGCGAGACTTTGGAATGACTTGAAGGCCTCTTGCACATCATTGTGAAGTTGCAGAGCTTGATTGCTCACAGCGCTCGACTTACTCATGGCTTTCCTCTTCCTTGGTTGTGTTAGGCAATCAATGCGCAGCGGCAGCAGTTCCGACAAGTGATCGGGCAGCACCCTCTAAACACACTGACGGCTTCACAGTAGGCGCAGGATTCAGGGCGGCGAAGTGTCTTGGCGTTACAGCGGGGAGGGCGGTTGAACCGGCGAGGTAACAACCTGCGTAACCGGGTTGTATCAAGGGGCCTGGGA
Organism: Pseudomonas sp.; assembly: GCF_051660785.1. Lineage (GTDB taxonomy): Bacteria > Pseudomonadota > Gammaproteobacteria > Pseudomonadales > Pseudomonadaceae > Aquipseudomonas. The sequence continues at coordinate 224,580 of NZ_JBOFQE010000059.1, read as the reverse complement.
GTTGAACCAGCGGGGCGGCCGTTCGACCGCCCCGCTGTGGCCTCATACCGCCGGGCTACTCACTTTCGAGTCGGCCCAGACGAAGTTCCAGCTGGTTCGTTTGCCTTTTGCAATCTTGATCAGGTTGTTTTCATACACGGTGTGATTGACCGTGCCGGTAAAGGTCAGCTTCCGGCTCTCGTTGTTTCCAGTCACTTCCCCCGGCGTACCGCCAGACTCGGTCATGGCTTTTTTCAGATCGGCTTCCGACGGGGCACTGCTCTGGTTTTTTTCAACTTTTACGAAACTCATGATGTCACCTCTTCCGTGATGGGGGATCGGCGAACAGCCGGGTCGAGACGTTCTCGACCCTGGCACTACACCGAAGCCAATACTCTATTGGCCCGCCGGGCACCGCAGAAGTGACAACACGGTCGCTAAGGTAACAACACGGATACAGCGAATCGTGCGATGTAACGGCTACGTATCACCCCGCAACATCACTTCGCTTTCCAGTGACCACCGCCCGATTCGCAATCAATCTTCGATTGGTTCAGGTGTTCCGCACCGTAGTAATACGTGGTGACCTGGGCATTGTCGGGAATATTGAGCGACTTGCTGTTCTTGTCCTTGCTGGTGGAGTGCGGGTTGGCCAGCGATTCCTGAGTCAGCGTCGCAATGCAAGTGGCCTGATAATGATCGTCGCACTGTTCGACTTTTTTCTTGGTGCTGCTGAGCATTTCCTTGCTCTCATTGCTGCACGACCAATCGATAGCATTAACCGGCATGCCTTCGTACTCATAACAGCTATGGGACTCGACCACCGGCACGGAAGGGCTTTGGGAGCGGGTCAGAACGTCACAGCCTTCAGCGAATACGAGCGTGGGACTCAGGCTGGCAAGCAGAAACAGCAGTCTACGTTTCATCGGGATTTCCTCTCCAATGGCGCTGCTCCTGATCAAGAATCAGCGTTTATAGGGTTTCGAAAACACGGGGAGGCGCGGGGTTCAATTCGATTTGTGATCCGCTGGGCTGTAAAGCCATGACACATGGATTTGCCTCGACCTCTGTAGCAGCTGCCCTGTGGCGAGGGGATTTAGCGAAACGTCGCACCGCCCCGTCCGGCTGCGGAGCAGTCGTGAATTCAGGCACTGCGGTCTATCAGGTAAACCGTGTGCGTAGTTTTTACGACTGCTGCGCAGCCGAACGGGGCGGTGCGACGTTTCGCTAAATCCCCTCGCCACAACGCAGCTGCTACACGGGTCGAGTTGTGGCTCTACTGCGCAATGAATTCGCGAATCGCCTTAATGGTCTGCGTCGGCGCTTCTTCCATCAGCCAATGCCCCGCCCCCGGTATCACCACTTCGGTCACGTTGTCCGCCGCATTGCGCATTACGATTGCTTCGTTGTTCCCGAAGGATTTCTCACCACCAATGGCCAGCACCGGCATCGTCAGTTTTGTCTTCATCGACGCTTCGTTGTCCACCGCATCCTGACGAATGCTGCGGAACTGCGCGAAGGCCGCATGCATGGCGCCGGGGCGGGCATAGAGCTTGGCGTAATGCTGGCGGGTGGCTTCATCGACCTTGGTCGGGTCGCCGGCGAACTCGTTCCAGAAGCGGTCCAGGTAGATGCGCTCACGACCGGCGACCAGGCGCTCGGCATCCGCTCCGCCGAAGTCGAAGTGCCACAGCATGGGTGAGCGAACGATCTCGTTCCACGGTGGAATGCCCGGCACGGGCGCATCCATCACCACCAGGCGATCCGTCAGCTGCGGATAGCGCGAAGCGTAGGCGAAGGCAACCATGGTGCCGATGTCGTGGCCGATGACGACCGCGTGCTCGATCTTCAACGCTGCCAACACGCCACGAACATCGCCCGCCTGGGTTTTCTTGTCGTAGCCGCCGTCCGGAATCGACGACAAGCCCATGCCACGAAGGTCCGGCACCACGACGGTGTGGTCCTTGGCCAGGTCGGCTGCCAGCGGCGCCCACATGTCGCCGGTATCGCCAAAGCCATGCAGCATCACCACGGCGGGTCCCTTGCCGCCGACGCGCACATGAATTGTCGCGCCTTCGACAGGGATGTCCTGAACACGAAACCCGGCAGGAAATGGCGTCACCCCGGCATGGGCCGGGATGCTCAGTGCAAGCATAAAAGCGCTCAACAGGATACGAATCATCAAGGTGCCCCCGTCAGTGCCGGGGAAGGAACCCCGAAGCAATGTGGATGAGCGTAGACCGTTTGATCCGTAGAAGGCCTGCCCTCTCGTTCGCACGAGAGGGCAGGCGCCAGACTCAGGTGTGATGAATCTCCCGGTCCTTGGTTTCCGGCATGAAGAAGATGCCGAGAATCGCCGTCATCACGGCGATGACGATCGGGTACCAGAGGCCGTAATAGATGTCACCCGTGGCCGCCACCATGGCGAACGCCACCGTCGGCAGGAAGCCGCCGAACCAGCCGTTGCCGATGTGGTAGGGCAGCGACATCGAGGTGTAGCGGATGCGCGCCGGGAACAGTTCCACCAGCCAGGCGGCGATCGGGCCGTAGACCATGGTCACGTAGATCACGAGGATGGTCAGGAGCAGCAGCACCATCGGGTAGTTGGTCTTGGCCGGGTCAGCTTTCTCCGGGTAACCGGCCTCTTTGAGCGAGGTGCCAAGGGTGGCGGTGAAGGCGTCGTTCTTGGCCTTGAAGTCGGCGGCCGGCATGCCGGTGCCTTCGAAGCTCTGGATCACCTTGTCGCCGATGCGCACTTGCGCGACGGTGCCCGGCTCGGCCTTCTCGTTCTTGTACGGGATGGCCCGCTTCGCCAGCACGGTCTTGGCGAGGTCGCAGGAACTGGTGAATTTGGCCTTGCCCACCGGGTCGAACTGGAACGAGCACTGGTCGGGATCAGCGATCACCGTGACCGGGTTCTTCTCCTGCGCAACGAACACGTCGGGGTTACCGTACTGGGTCAACGCATGGAAGATCGGGAAGTAGGTCAACGCCGCGAGGATGCATCCGGCCATGATGATGCCCTTGCGGCCGATGCGGTCGGACAAGCTGCCGAAGATGACGAAGAACGGCGTGCCGATCAGCAGCGAGCCGGCGATCAGCAAGTTGGCGGTCTGCGCGTCGATCTTCAGCGTTTGCAAGAGGAAGAACAGCGCGTAGAACTGCCCGGTGTACCAGACAACCGCTTGGCCGGCCGTACCGCCGAGCAGGGCCATGATCACGATTTTCAGGTTGTCCCACCGCGCGAAGGATTCGGTCAGCGGCGCCTTGGAGGACTTGCCTTCAGCCTTCATTTTCACGAACACCGGCGACTCGCTGAGTTGCAAACGGATGTACACCGAGACGATCAGCAGCAGGATCGACAGCAGGAACGGAATCCGCCAGCCCCACGCCTCGAAGGCTTCGGTGCCGAGGATCGTCCGGCAAGCGAGGATCACCAGCAGCGACAGAAACAGGCCGAGGGTCGCGGTGGTTTGAATCCACGAGGTGAAATAGCCGCGCTTGCCTTTCGGCGCATGTTCGGCGACGTAGGTCGCCGCACCGCCGTACTCACCGCCCAGCGCCAGGCCTTGCAACAGGCGCAAGGTGATCAGGATGATCGGAGCCGCCACACCGATAGTCGCGTAGCCGGGCAAAAAGCCCACGATGGCGGTGGAAATACCCATGATCACGATGGTGATGAGGAAAGTGTGCTTGCGCCCGATCATGTCACCCAGTCGGCCGAACACGATCGCGCCGAAGGGCCGTACTGCAAAGCCCGCGGCGAACGCGAGCAGCGCGAAGATGAAGGACGTCGTCTCGTTGACGCCAGCGAAGAAGTGCTTGGCGATGATCGCGGCCAGGGAGCCGTAAAGGTAAAAGTCGTACCACTCGAACACGGTGCCCAGGGACGAGGCGAAAATGACCTTGCGCTCCTCCTTGGTGATCCCGTGGTGGGGCGCACTGCCCGTAGATGCGTTGTCGATTGCGGCCATGAGTCTTCTCCGTCGTTCTTGTTATAGGCCGGAGTACCTCATTACCTTTTGCCGCACCCAGGCCCTTGGGCTGATGTCGTCGGATTACGGATTGCGCGAAGCATGCACACAGGCTGACGGCCTCGCATCGCTGCAAGGTTTCTTGAAGCATAATCGGCTTCGCGCAGATATCCACTCGCCATCACGCTCCGCGTAACCATTCGTTTAATCAATAATCACCATCAAGGAAGGCAAGTTCCGTTTTTCTGTCATGAGAGGAGGATAGCGTCATACCAAAGTCGCCTCTGAAGGAACCTGCGCGATGAGAATCTCTACCTTGCTGGCCCTTGTCGCTGTATTGACCGGCAGTATGGCCGCCGCCGCGCCGGCCTACGCGGCTGACCCGTCATGCCATTTCCTGCCGGTGACGGACAGCACCGCCAGCTTGCAGCACACCCAATCGGTGGGCGTGCTCTATAGCGAAAACACCCTCAACACCCTCGAGTACCTTGAGCAGTACCATTCTGTCGCGCTGAACGGCGCGAAGAACCCTGCGCTGGATTCGCGCATCAGCAACGCCTTCGTCAACAGTTCCGATCCGAAACTGGCGATCAACTGGCTGATGGGCTCGCTGCAAAAACAATTTGCTTCGGTGACTGTCTACGACAACCTCGACGCCGTGGTGCAAGCCCATCCCGATGTGGTGGTGATGCTGGACACCTATAGCCGTCTGGTGTCCAAGCGCAACAACCAGGTTGAAGCGCGGTTCCTGGCCAAATTCTACGATTCGAACCTGCAGTACATCGGCAAGGCCGAAGGCTCACGTGAACAGCAGATGCCTTCAGTTTGGGTGCATGGCAAGGCGGCGCCGGAGATTGCTGCGCAGATTGACCGGCAAACCGAGTTGCAGGTGAATGCGTTGAAGCAGTTTGATGCGTCGTTGAAGGCGTTGGTGACGCCCGGTAATGGAGCCCGAGTCGCTAGCAAATAACACTCACATCTGGGTCGTCGACTTGATCACCGTGTTGTAGGTGCGTCGCACCTGCACCAGTTGTTGAGGCTCATCCCAACCCACCAGTACTCCACCGCGCTGCTTGCCGGGGCGGTGCTCGCAAGTGGATCGGACATCGCCCTCGGCCAAGGGATATCCAGGGTCATTAAGATCCCAGGCGTCGTGAGTCCAATCGTGTTGGCTGTGCGCATCTACCCCATTGGCCGTCGGGTGTTGTACGTGTGTTCTGCCGTGCTGATTGTCCTTGCCGAAGGAATAAACCAGGCGCCAATACGTATTTTGGCGATTGGGGTTCGGTATCGGCGTGTTGGGGCTGAGGTTTGCACCATGATGCGGCGCCACCATTCCTACGGGTAGTTCCGGATCAAGATGAGCCTTGAAGTGTTCGTAGTCGCAATCACCGGTGAGTATCCAACTGCGCGCAAACGTTAAGGGATTATCCTCGATCGCCATGACCAGACCGGTGTTATTTCGACCACCCCCGGTACCGCACATAAACCGGATGCATCGACCATCCCGCAGCTGAGCCACCCCAACGGTTGGTCGGGAAGGAGGGGCATAAATCAAAAATTCTCCATGGGCTTTGCGGACATCGTTGACGAAGGCTATATGGGTGGGGCCAACCGTCTGTGAAGGGGCAATCCATTTCATCTGGAGGGCCGGGTAGCTGCCCGCTGAATCAGCGATGTAAGCACCTGCCCAATGATCCGAGTCCCAGTGCGACAACACCACCGGCGGGTTGCTGTAGAAGCTGAATTCCAGGTTTGCAGGTGCGGTGTTCTTGTTACGGTAAACCCCGGCACCCAGATCGAAATAGAGCGTTGGGATGCCTGCGTCCGGAGTGGATGTTTCCAGCAGTGCGCAGGCATTGCCTTGGCCAACATCGAACACTATCAGCCAGTCAGCCATTGCTTTCGCCAGCAGATCCTGGAAGTCATCATGACTGATTTCAGGCAGGTTACTGAGTGAGAAGATGGTCGACAGGCTTTGGGCGGCCGGGTCTGGCAATGGGGTTCCGTTCACGCATAACAAAAGGGACTCGCCGAACATCCGCGTGTAGAGGCTGCCCGTGAGGCCAGGGATGTTTCTTTGACCATGGGCGGGCTGGGTGAGGTGAAAATCGATCCAGGGCACTTCCAATGCTGCCAGCGCCTTATCGAGGCTTGGCCCAGATACATTCCCAAGGGCCTTCAACCCATACCAATACCCGTTATTCGGCAGGTCAATTTCCAGCCGATAGATTGGCATGTCTTCAAACGGGTCGGGCAGGTGTTGGGTTTGTTGATGTGCAAGGTATTCCCTCCAAATTTCCCGCTGATCCGGAGGACCTTCGAGGGAGAACATATCGGTTCCGCCTCTACTATCTATCCATTCAGCATCTACCAGATCGAAAGCAACCAAGGCGTTGTTACCATCGTCGCTCAACTCAACATGGTCAAAGCGACCGTAGGCGTGCTCGGGGAAAGGATCTTGCTCACTGCCCGTCTTGTGTTGAAAGTGAATGTTCATGACGCCTCCTGATTGCAAAAAACAATCCTGCGTTCAATTCAACTCTTTCAAAAATGCTGAAGACACAAACCCGTCAATCAAGCCATCCCTCTGAAGATCAATACTCGACCACTCCGTATTGACCGGCCTCGCCACGACCAGCTGCCCTGGCTTCAAGCTACTGAGCACGCTGTACTCGGTGCCGGGGCCGCCGCGCAGTCGCAGGGTGGTGCGGGAGATCACTTCATGGGTGGCGGCAGACAGAGAAGGCGGGACCGACGAAGTTTCGACCGGCAAGACAAAAGCGCCGAAATCGCTGTGTTGAGGGTTGATGAGGTTGTAGTCGAGGTCCAGACCGCACAACTTGGCCGACGGGGCTTTTTGCTCTATGTGATAGGCGCCGTTTTTAATCGCGTCTTTCGTCCCGCGAAACCCCGACGACATGGCAAGCCAGACCAGAGAGCACAAGTTGTTTTTGGTCAGGGCACTGGCTGTGGACCCCGAGCCGTAGACACCTACCCGATAGGCTGGTTGACCGCCGGATATCTCTTCGAATGCCCGTTGTACGCCCTGAAAATACGGAATGATGCTGCTGGTGATCTCGGTGGTGCTGGCATCGAAGTCGACGGAAAAATAGATGCCCGACCCGTCAGGTTGCCCGATGTCATTGTGGGCATACCGATAGGCTCTGCGTCCCGCTTCATAGCCTTTGATTTCCGAGAAGTCGTCGGCATTGTCTTGTCGTTGCTGGAACACGACAACGATGTTCATTCCTTGCGCACATATTGATTGCGCCTCTATAAGCGTTAAACACTTCTCCGGGAAAGTTCTTGAATTGCTGAAGTTGTAATAGCGAATAATCGTTTGTACATTTTCTTTCGCCAGGCCGCGAAGTTTTGCTGTGGTGTTATAGGGTGTGTCGATGATAAGCATGATCAGGTTCCTTCCGCACTTTCGTTTGCGTGGTGAGAGTCGACAGGTTTCGGCTCTGGCATTAATGAAAGGCGCGTTTTAGAAGCGCGTCAATACACGCGAATGTAACTTCTTGCGAAAGGTGTAAGAGGAATGATTCAGTGTTAAATAGATGCAACAAAGTTTGTTAAGAAAATGAGATTCAAGGAATTTCAGTTGATAAGTTGCTATATGTTGCGAGTTGAGGATTATGCAACAAAGTTTATCGAGCTAACGCTATGCGTTATAAGCGCTGCTCGGGTTAAAGTCGGAAAGATTACAGGAGGCGGATTTATTTAGTTGCCAGGTTTATCAGGCGACGCACCAATTTTGTTTCGACAGCGCCTTGGTCCCCATCTTCACAAAACACCGCACAACTTGCCGTATTGCCGCCATTAACGCAGCAGTAAACCGCAACCACACTGCCCGGTCCGGCGCCGGTGTGACCACTCAAAGTAAAGCCACCTTCCACCGTGCCCTGCATCAGGCCGAGGGCATAACCCGGAGCCACCCAGGGACGTCCGGCAATCGGTCCGCCCAGTGCCCGGGCCGTTTGCATCTCTCGCAGCAGTGATTGCGGCAGCAAATGCCCGGCCAACAGACGGTCCAGGCACAGGACCGCGTCAGCGAGCTGACCGACCAGCAAGCCGTGATAGACCCAGCCCGGATCGTAAGTCAAAGCCGCGCCCATGCTCACGCCCACCAGATCGGCTCGGGTCGTTGCGAGGCGTACGCGCGATAAACCGAGAGGCAAAAACACGCGTTGCGTCAGTGCTTCTTCAAGCGCGAGGCCGGTCACGCGTTCAATGAGTCTGGCGACGAACAGGTAGCCAACATTCGAATACCGCCAGCCGTCTCCCGGCGCGTAGCGCAGCCTGGCGGCATCAAGCCGTTGCAGCATTTCAGCGGCTGACCAAGGTGCGTCATTGCGGGCCACGGCGGCGTGGTAGTCCGCGAGCTCACTGTAATCCGCCAATCCGGCTTCATGCCGCAGTAGCTGGCGCAACGTGAACGGGCCTTCAGGCAAACCATCATCCAGACCGATCAACCCGTCACGCACCAACGACATCGCCGCAGCGGCGAGTACCGTCTTGCTGAAACTCCACCACGGCACGGTTACGTCGGGCTGTTCAGGTGTGAGGAGTGAACCGTTTGAGACAAGGGCGAAGTGCATGAAGAGAATGCTCTGGATGGACGCGCCGGGAAGTTTGCCAGAAAACAAAACCGCGATTGTGTTTGTGCATCGCTTTGGCTAATCTCGCACAAACACGCAAATTCAGGCATAAACATGCAAGATCAGCATTCGGCTACCGAGCTTCCTTCCGTACGCCGGCAGAAAATTCTTCTGATCCTCGAGCGCGACGGCAAGGTCATGGCTTCGGAATTGAGCCAGCATTTCGCTGTTTCAGAAGACACCATTCGCCGCGACCTTTCGGAACTGCACAGCGCCGGCCTGGTGCAACGTGTGCACGGTGGCGCGCTGCCGCGGCCCAAGGACACGGGCAAGGATTTCCTTACTCGGGTGGGTGAAACAGACGAGGTGAAAGTGCACCTCGCACAGCTCGCCGCGCGGCACGTCCGGGACGGTCAGATCGTGATGTTCGATTCGGGAAGCACCACGTTGCAGATCGCCCGGTCCTTGCCTTCGACTATTTCCATCACGGCCATCACCACATCGCCGTTGACCGCGATTACCCTCGCGGAATACCCGGGCATCAAGGTGATTCTGGCGGGTGGGCAACTCAACCTGGCGACGATGTCGGTCAGCGGTCACGAGACCGTGCGCTTGTTGCAGGGTATCAAGGCTGACGTGCTGTTTACCGGGGTTTGCGCGATTCATCCGGAGGTCGGCATCAGCTCGCTGCATTTTGATGAGGTACCAGTGAAGCAGGCGCTGTTTGACAGTTCCTCTCAAGTGATCGCCGTCACCACCGCGGACAAACTGGGGGCGGTGGAACCGTACATCGTCGTGCCGTGCTCACGTTTACACACCCTGATTACCGAGCAACACGTGGCGTCGGGCGACATCGACGACTATCGCAAGCTAGGAATCGAAGTGGTGCAAGCGCCCGCCTGAGCGATCAGCCATGCCCCAGCGCAATTGCAAACGACACCACGATCAAGCACGCAAACGCAAAATTGATGTTCATGAAGCTTCGCCCGAATTATCAGAGGTGGCGCCATCCTGAACTCGTCGCTGAAAAATAAAAAATTCGGCTTCATGATTTAAAAGATCGAAGCAATTGATAGCTGCGCAAGACCCCACAACGACCCCCTGTAGCAGCTGTCGAGTGAAACGAGGCTGCGTTTTTTGACCTAAACCAGGTATTTGTTGAACCAGGCCACCGTCCTGTCCCAAGCAAGCTTCGCTGCGGCCTCATCGTACCGAGGCGTGGAGTCGTTATGAAAACCGTGGTTGCAGCCCGCGTAAATGTAAGCCTCATACGTCTTGCCTGACGCTTTCAACGCTTTCTCATACGCCGGCCAGCCTTCATTGATGCCCTTGTCCAGTTCGCCGTAATGCAGCAGCAGCGGCGCCTTGATTTTCGGCACATCTTCAGCCTTTGGCTGACGGCCATAAAACGGCACGGCCGCTGCCAGTTCCGGGTAGGCCACCGCCGCCGCATTGGAGACACCGCCGCCATAGCAGAACCCGGTGATGCCGACTTTGCCCGTGGTTTTGTCGTTTTTCATCAGCCAGTCAATAGCGGCAAAAAAGTCATTCATCAGCTTTTCAGGATCGACAGTCGCTTGTAACTCCTTGCCTTTTTCATCGTTGCCGGGATAGCCGCCCACCGAACTCAGGCCATCGGGGGCGAGGGCAATAAATCCCGCCTTGGCGACGCGCCGTGCGACGTCCTCGATGTAAGGGTTAAGCCCACGGTTTTCATGCACGACCAGCACGGCTGGCACCTTGCCGGTGGCTTTGGCCGGGCGCACCAGATAGCCGCGGACATTGCCGTGGCCCTTGGGCGAAGGATAGGAAATGTACTCGGGGAGGATGTCCGGGTCGGTGAATTCAACCTGCTCGGCAAGTGCGTAGTTCGGGCTCAGGGCGGCGAGGAGGGCGCTGGCCGTCAACCCGCCCAAGGTGAACAACGCTGCTCGATCAAGAAACTCGCGCCGGTTGATCTTGCCGTGGGCGTAGTAGTCGTAAAGCTCAAGCAATTGCGGGGCGAAATCTTTGGCGGTGAGACGGTCCATGGGGGCGCTTCCCGTTGGTTCAGGATTTGAATCAGTAAAGCAGTGTTTGACGCACGGGCTCAGTTTTCGAAGCACGACGCCAGGAAACTCATCACCGCCCGCACCGACGGGGTATGGCGGATGTCGCTGTGCACCACCAGCCAGACTTCACGTGCCAATCCCGTGCCCACGGTCTCCATCGCTTGCAAACCGTAGTGCTCGCCAAGGAAGTACGGCAATGCTGCAACGCCGGCGCCCGCCTGGGCAATGGTCGCCTGAATATTCAAATCATTGCTGCGCAGCAGGATCGGCCGATCCCCCGCTTGCTGCTTGAGCCAGAGCTGTTGCGGGGTCTGTTCCATGGTCTGGTCGTAGGCGATGAAGGCCAGATCTTCCGGGGCTGTCCTGGCCAGATAGTCCGTCGAACCGTACAGATGGAACTGCACCGTCGCGACTTTGCGAGCCACCAGGTCCGGTTCCTTGGGGCGGCTCAGGCGCACGGCAATATCGGCTTCGCGCCGCGACAACGAAGCGCTGTCCAGGCTGCCGATCAACTGCAAGGACAGTTGTGGATGCTGGATGCGTAACGCATTGATTCGCGGCGCGATCAGCGCGCAAGCCAAGGCGGGCGGTGCACTGACGGTGACTTCGCCGGCAAAGCTTTCCTGTCCGGCCAACGCCGTGCGTTGCAACGCGAAAGACTCGCTCTCCATGCGCCGGCCCAACTGGGCGATACGTTCGCCGTCCTCGGTGATGACATAGGAACGTGGGCGTCGGTCCACCAGTTTGAGGTTCAGCGAGCTCTCCAGCGCACTGATACGCCGCGCCACGGTGGCGTGGTCGACCTTGAGCGTGCGCGCCGCCGCAGACAAAGAATGCTCGTGGGCGAAGACGATGAAGTAGCGCAGATCCTCCCAGTCGAACATGGGCGTTTTCTCACATGAAAGGTGAATAAATGGGGAATTTTGCCCCGACGCCAAGCCTGCAAGAATCCTTCAACACCTGACAAGCAGGTCTGAAGATCCCACGACTTGACGAGGAAAAAGCCATGTCAAAATCAACGCCTCTCGCCTATGCCGGCATCGTCGGTGCCACATTTTTCTGGGGCACCAACTTCAACGCCGGTGCTTACATCATCAAGAGCATGGCACCGATCAGCGCGTCCATTGAGCGCTTCGCCATTTCCACCCTGTTGCTCGTGCTGATTTTCGGCCTGGCGGGCAAATTGCGCCTCAGCACACTGAAAAACAATCTTGCGGCCTTTATCGGTCTGGGCCTGCTGGGCTTTACCGCGTTCAACCTCGCGACCTTCTTCGGCCTGCAAACCACCACACCCATCAACGGCGCGCTGATCCTGGCGACCACGCCACTGTGGACCATGATCTTCGCCGTGCTGCTCGAAGGCGAACGCATCGATCGCGGCCGCGCCATCGGGCTGATCCTGGGTTTGCTGGGCGTCGGCCTGGTGATTACGCGCGGCGATATCCAGGTGTTGCTCGGGCTGAAAGTGGCGACCGGCGATGCAATTATTCTGGCCGGCAGCATCGCCTGGGCAGCCAACATGGTCGGCACCCGGCGCTTCGTCAAAGACTCGACACCGCTGGAAACCACCACGTTTTCCATGTTGTTCGGTGTCATTGGCTTGATCGTGCTGGGCTTCATTTATGAGAACCCGGCTGCCTCGATCAGCACGGCTTCGCTGTCTGTGCATGGCGCGGTGGTTTATCTGGCAGTGTGTGGTTCGTTGATTGCCTATTTACTGTGGTTCAAAGGCATTCATGCGATTGGTGCGGCGCGCACGTCGATCTTCTTCAACCTGGCTCCGGTGTTCACCATGCTGGTGTCTTCGATACTCGGTGTGCTGCCCAATGTCTGGCAGTTGCTGGGGGCGGGGGGCGTGATTCTGGGGGTGGTGTTTGCTTCGGGGTTGGTGTTCAGCGCGGGGCAATCTTCGGCGGTGAACGTCCGCAGCGGCCTGACAGATAAAGCGGCCTGATATCTCCGCGGCAACACAACTCATGTAGCAGCTGGCGAAGCCTGCGTTCGGCTGAGTAGCAGTCGTAAAATCAGTCGATGCGGTGTGTCAGAAAAACCGCATGTTCAGGATTTACGACTGCTTCGCAGCCGAACGCAGGCTTCGCCAGCTGCTACAGATCGTGTTGCGGCTTGCCTGAATTGCACATTGGCCAGATTGATCACATTCAGTTCTGCTCTTCGCAAGCCTGGGCCATTTTGAAGTAAGTAAAGGCTTTGACATTCCCGGAGTCGTCCAGATAAGTCAGTTTGGCATTCACCACTTCGCAGTCGGCGGAAGGTGGTTCCTGAAGGGAAATGACTTTGGCCACGTGGATCGGCATGCCGTAGTGATAAGGCTTGGCGGGTACGTTTGGCGTATCTGCAAACGTGTTGTTGGTGAGTGCTACAAAGGCAAAAGCAGCACTGGCGAACAAAGTACGAGTATTCATAATGTGTCTCCGGTTACTTCGAACAGGTCGGCGGATACTGCAACGCCGACCCTTGCAGAAGGCTCCTGACATCCATCACGACTTCAGGTGGGCGCGCGCCGTGTGGGGGCGTCAGGATCTGCAGAAGCAATATGAAAAAAGTTGCGGGTTTCATGTTGCACTTCAACTCGGTTGCTCAGAACCCGATCAAGTCGCGATGAACTTCCAGCGAATTACGTTCCACCCAGTTATGCGCCAGAAGGCCATCCGGACGAACTTCCCAGACCGCGGTGCCGAGCATTTCAAACGGGCTGTTGCACGTGCGGCCACCAATAAACCCCTGGTTCTTTCCGGCCAGTTTCCAGCGTGACGCGACGCGAGTGCCTTCGGCATTTTGAAACGTCTCGATACTGCCGAATTCGAAGTCTTCGATCTTCGACAGAAAGACGCCAATCCATTGAATGAACGCTTCGCGGCCAACGATATCCATACCGCCAGAAGTGATGACGAAATCTTCAGCCACGAAGCGCGCCGCGGCTTGCGGATCTTTGGCTTGCCACACTTCGCGCCAGAAACTCTCAACGATCTCAACTGCTTTATTGACTGACATTTTGGAACTCCTCGTATTCAGGTTGAGTACGATGTTCGGCATTTGCTATCTAGAATACAAACGCATAAATTTAATGGCATCCAGTTGAAAGGCGAATCCATCATGCAAGCCAGCGACCTTGAGATCGACCTGCTTCGGGCGTTTATCGCCGTGGCGGAGACCGGCAGTTTCACAGCGGCTGCCGAGGTGATCGCGCGGTCGCAATCGGCGGTGAGCCAGAAGATCATCCGGCTGGAAGAGGTGCTTGGTTTTCGTGTCTTCGACCGCACCAGCCGCGCCCTGACGCTGACCCCGGACGGCGAGCGCCTGCTGGTGGGCGCGCGCCGGATGATGGTGCATTTCGACACCTTCATGCGGGACATCAAGGCGCCGGCTACCGTCAATCTGCTGCGCCTGGGAATCTCGGAAAACCTCGTTCCGACCCAGTTGCCCAAGCTGCTGTCGCGCTTCACCCAGTTGTATCCCGACATTCAACTGGAACTGACCACGGGCCTGAGCGACGACCTGCTCAACGACTACGAAGCCGGTTTACTGGACGTGGTCATTTCCAAGCGAAAATTCAGTTCCGGCACAACGCGGGGGCGAGTCATCTGGCGCGAGCCGTTGGTGTGGATTGCCGCGAAGGATTATGAAATCGAATCGTCCAAACCGGTGCGACTGGTGATGATGCGGCCACCCTGCGCGTACCGGGCAATCATGATCGAGGCGTTGGCCACGGTTGGGCGGGAATGGGCATCCGCGTGCCTGGCCAGCAATTTGATGGGCGTTCAGGCGGCGGTAGCGGGAGGGTTGGGAATTACGGCGTTGGGGACTTCGTTTTTACAGGAAGGGATGCGGATACTGGAACCGTCGGAGAAGTTGCCGACCCTGCCGAGTACCGAAGTGGCGGTGGTTGGTGATGATGTGCGTACCCAACATCTGGTGCAGCCGTTGGTGTCGTTGTTGACGGAAGGGTTGATGTCGGGAGGCCGCCTGACTTGATACGTGCGTTGCAAGCCATAACCCGGGCGGCTGGCCCGGGCTATAGACCTTTGGACGTCTAGTGTCCGCCCACCACCATACTGCTGAACGGCGCCACATACGCCTGCAACGTCACCAACCCACCCACCAGAATCGCCAGGATGATGGAGTGGAAGAACACATAACGCAGAATCTCCCCCTCATGCCCGTACCAGCGAGTCGCCGTGGACGCGACCACGATCGACTGGGCGTCGACCATCTTGCCCATGACCCCGCCGGAACTGTTGGCCGCGGCCATCAACACCGGACTGATCCCCAGTTGTTCGGCGGTTACCCGCTGCAAGCCGCCGAACAGCACGTTGGAGGCCGTGTCGGAGCCGGTCAGCGCCACGCCGAGCCAGCCGAGGAGGGTGCCGAACATGGGGTAGAAGATGCCTGTCGCGGCGAAGGCCAGACCCATTGTGGCGTCGAGGCCCGAGTAGCGGGTGAGGAAGCCGAGCGCCAGCATCGCCACGATGGTGATGAGTGAGTAACGCACCACCCACAACGTTCGCAGGTATTGGCGTGCCAGTTGCGGGATGGAGTAGCCCATCAGCAGGCCGCCGACGATGGCCGCCAGGAGGATGCCGCTGCCGGTGCTGGTCAACCAGGTGAACTTGTACACCGCTTCCTCGGTTTTAGCCGCGGGCACCACCGGTGGCACTTTCTCGATCTGTTGGTGAATGGTGGTGAAGGTCACCACCGGGGCGAAGATCGGGTTCGCTTCGCGCATCGGTTTGCCTTGAGGGTCGAGTTTGGCCGAGTTCGTAGCCGGATCGATCGCTGGACGGGTGTCGAACATGTTTTTGAAACCCTGGGTGCCCCAGGCGAAGACGAACACCGTGAGGATGATCCAGGGCATCCACGCGCGCATTACTGCCGGTTTCGCATCGCTGGCAAAGGTCCCGCTGGTCTCGGATTTTTGCTGATGTTCTTCTTCGATTTTCGAGTTGTCGACGCGCCCGGACAAGGCGGCGGAGGTGTGGATGGTGGCCGGCTTCCAGACCTTGAGGAAACCGGTCAGGCACGCCATGGAGATCAGCGCGGCGATCACGTCCACCAGCATCGGCCCGTGATAGTTGGACACCAGGAACTGCGGCACGGCGAAACTGACCCCGGCGACGAGGATGGCCGGCCAGATTTCCAGCATCTTGCGCCAGCCGGCAAAGGCCCAGATCAACCAGAACGGGACGATCACCGAGAAGAACGGCAGTTGCCGGCCAACCATCATCGACAGCTCCATTTCATCCAGGCCCGTGACCTTGGCGAGCGTAATGATGGGCGTGCCCAGCGCACCGAATGCCACGGGCGCGGTGTTGGCGATCAATGCCAGGCCGGAAGCAGCCAGCGGCGAGAAGCCCAACCCGATCAGAATCGCCCCGGTCACCGCTACCGGCGTGCCGAACCCGGCAGCCCCTTCGAAGAAGGCGCCGAAGCAGAAGGCAATCAGCAGCAGTTGCAATCGTCGATCGTCGGTGATGCGTGCGAGGGAATCCTGCAGCACTTTGAACGAACCGTTTTCGGTGGTCAGCCGGTGCAGGAAAATGATGTTGAGCACAATCCAGCCAATCGGCAACAGGCCGTTGGCGGCACCGTAGAGTGCCGCCGAACCGGCCATGTTCGCGGGCATGCCGAAGGCAAAGATTGCGATCAATAGCGCCGAGGCAAGGGCCAGCAAGGCCGCCAGATGCGCCTTGATATGAAAAAACGCCAGGGATGCCAGCATCACCACCACGGGCACTGCCGCCATGATGGTTGAAAGCACCGGGTTACCGAAGGGATCGTAGATTTGCTGCCAGACCATGTTCCACCTCTGCTTTTTATTGTTGGTAGTGCAGGCCCCGGGCGGGGTTGGTGGAAAGGAGTATAGGTGGCATTACGCCGCTGTCTCGCTGCAACATCAGGCTCGACAGCTGCTACAGGGGATAGTGCGCAAAGGGTCGGGTTGGGGCTAGAACCTCCCGGATTCAATTTCAATCGGGTGGGTCGCTATCCATTCCTTGAGATGAGCGATAAAGCTGCGCACGGTGGGCGCGATGTTTTCTCTGGAGGGGTAGACCGCATAGATTCCGCTTGATGGCTCGACGGTCCAGTCAGCGAACGCCTCCACCAGTTTTCCAGAGCGCAAGTCATCGCCGACATGCCAGTCCGCGAGCAACGCGATGCCATGCCCGTCGAGCGCCATTTGACGCACGACTTCCCCCAGGCCGGATTCAAAACGGCTGCGAATCTTGACGGTCTTCTCAACGCCATCTCGTGCAAGTGTCCAGCGATTCTCTTTGCCGATTATCAGTCCGTCGTGCATTGACAACTCTTTTGGCGAAAGGGGCATGCCGTGCTTTTCCCAATACGCCGGGGTGGCGCACATCAGGCGCCGGGAGGGTGAAATCTTTTGTGCGATCAGGGTTGAGTCGGCCATGACGCCGTGGCGAATCGCGAGGTCAATGCCTTCGGCGACCAGATCCACCAATCGGTCCGTCGGGTCCAGATCCACGACGACTTTCGGGTAGCAAGACAGGTAACTACTGACGACGCCCGACAAGTAACCCAAGACAAATGTTGCCGAGGCGGTGATTCTCAGGCGGCCGCTGATTTCGGTTTCATCGAATAAGCCGCGTTCGGCTTCCTGGACGCTGGCGAGGATGGATTGAGCATGTTGATAGAGTTTTTGCCCATCCGTCGTCGGGCTCAGTTTTCGCGTGGTGCGATTAAAAAGTCGTCGGCCGACACGATCTTCAAGGGAGAGCAGGCGCTTGCTGCCGCCTGCGGCCGTCATCCCGAGGCGTTCAGAGGCGGCACGGATAGAGCCTTCCTCAAAGACGGCGGTGAAAAGGCGCAACTCGTCAATGGAATCCAGCATTGGATTAGCAACCATCAGGACCGAAAGATTCAATAACTATCGCCTATTGCTTTCATTTTTTCGATGATAACTTTTGTCCCTCTTGCCACTGCGCATCGAAATAATGAGGGTCAAGTCATGAGCAATACCCATATTGCACTGGTCGTTGGATCAAGCGGCATCATTGGCAGCGCGCTGGTTGAGGCACTGGCCAGCGCGCCCGACTGGAAGGTTCGAGCTCTGCGAAAGACCTCCGTCGAAGGCGTCGAGACAATCGATTGTGATCTGAGTGATCCTCAAGCGACCCAGGCCGCGCTGGCTTATGCCTCCGACACCACGCATGTGTTTTACGCCGCCTTGCAGACCGACCCGGATCTGGCTCGCGAATCCGAGATCAATGCGGCCATGCTGCGCAACGTGCTGGATGGTTTGAAAACAGTCGGCGCACCGCTTCAGCGTGTGGTGCATTACCAGGGCGCCAAAGTGTATGGCGTTCATCTGGGTGCCAGCGTGGCGCCGTTTTACGAGGACGACCCGCGCCACATTGCGCCGAACTTCTATTACGCGCAGGAAGATGTGCTGCGCGAACGTCAAGCCAGCGAAGGACTCGACTGGACCATTCTCAGACCCGATGTGGTGGTGGGCGATATCGCCGGTAATCCGATGAACATTGCGATGGTGATCGGTGTGTTCGCGGCGTTGAGCAAAGAGGCCGGTGTTCCATTGCGCTTTCCGGGTTCCATGCGCACCTACCGCGAGGTGGTTGCGCAAGTGACCGATGCCCATTGGCTTGCTCGCGCCAGCCTTTGGGCGGCCCTGGCACCGACGGCGCGTAATGAAGCGTTCAATCTGGTGGGCGAACCGTTCCGTTGGGAGCGCCTCTGGCACAAAGCAGCGCAAGCATTCGGCATGGATGTCGCGCCGCCACAACCGTTCTCCCTTGCGAGGCACATGCCCGGCAAAGCGAAGGACTGGGAGCGTCTAACCCAAACTCACGACTTGAACACGATGCCTTTCAACAAACTGGTGGGCTGGCCGTTCGGTGATTTCATCTTCAACACTGAGTTCGACATGATCAGCGACATGAACAAGATTCGGCGTGCGGGTTTTACCGAAGTCGTCAACAATGAGGAGATCATGATCAACGCGTTGAAACGGCTTGCACAGAAGGGGGTTATTCCCGGCTAACCCGTGACCCGGCTATTACCGACGAGAGGATGCAGTGATGACTGAACGCCATATTGAGCACAAGGAAACGCTTTCCAATGGATGCAGGATCGAGGTGAGAGCCGAGATATTGAGGGACGGCTCTCTGAAGATGTTCATTGGTGTTTACCGGCCGGACGGCTCGGTCATCAAAGAGGACAATGAACCACGCCCGCATCTGTTGGACATGGAAGCTGCCATGGCGTGGGCCATCGAAGAAGCCAAAGACATTGGCAACAGCCAACATACGTTGTAAGAGCGGTGAATCACCGCTCTGACCTTCGCTCTTATGGCGTACCGAACATGGCTGTCCAGTAGATCCCGGCACCGCTCTTGGGATCAACCGCATAGGCCGCGCCCAGTTCGCGGAATTTCGGGTTCATCAGGTTGGCGCAATGACCCGCGCTGGCCAGCCAGCCATCGACGACCTTGCGTGGAGTGTCTTGTCCGGCGGCGATGTTCTCGCCGATCTCCTGATAGTTGTAACCCGCCAGCTCGGCGCGATCTCCCGGTGTGCGGCCGTCGCGGTCCTTGTGGTCAAAGAAATTGTTATTGGCCATCGAACGGGTATGCGCTTCGGCCGCAGCCGCGAGCGTCGCGTTCCAGGCCAGCGGTGTGGTCGCGGCAAACGGTTGACCGCCACACTGACGAGGTTGCGCGCGGGCGGCGTTGAGCAGTTCCAGGAGTTTCTGGCCTTCAGTCGCGGCGTCACCCAAGCGTGCGGTCAAGAGGGGGCGCGCCAGCACAATGCGCCAGTCACGTCCCTCATGGCTGACACCGACGTCGGTGAATTGCGGGTCCAGCGCCACCTGGCAAAAACTTTCCTTGATCGCCGTCATGGCGGACTGCGCATCACGCGGTCCGGACAAGGTGATCGCCTGCACGCTGACCATCGGGTATGACGCCCGGGCCATGGCCTGCTGCAAATCCACTGGCCCGCTGGCCGACAAAACCAGACGCGGATCACTCGTCAGCGGCGGCAGCTCCGATGACGCCTGGCCGCCGCAGCCTTGCGGCTGGCTACGGTAAATATTGATCGACTCGACCAGTTGCGTTTCATCGGTGGCCATCGCCGTGGCGGTGAACACCAGACCTAATGACAACGCGGCAACACGCAAAACGGATGACGGAACGCGCATGAAAATCCCCTTTGGCTGACTGCGCCCATAATGCGCGAACTCACCCCGTCCAGGGCAATGGCTTTTTACACATTGTTGCCGGCCTTCTGACATGATTTGGCTACTACACTTAAGCCCGACGCCTCCCAGAGTGTTTCCAGCATGTCCTTTAAATGGATAGCCGCAATCCTTGCCGTGACCCTTCTCACCGGCCAGGCCATCGCCGATGAGCAGCAACAAAAAAAGGAAATAGCCGAAGACAAGGCCCAAGTGCTTGAGCACAAAGCCGCGGAGAAGGGCAGCGATGTGCCTGTACCCAAATCCGAGGCGATCACCCAATCAGAAGTCCAGGCCGTCGATCCGGCCGGCAAGTCCCCGCTGGACGACGCCATCACCTGCATGGCGCGTTCCATCTACTGGGAAGCCAAAGGCAAGGACACCGCCGAAATGGAAGCGGTCGCCAACGTGGTGATGAACCGTCTCGGCCATGAAGGTTTTCCCGACACCGTGTGCGCGGTGGTCAAGCAAGGTTCCGAAACCAAAAGCTGCCAGTTTTCGTGGTGGTGCGATGGAAAATCGGACTCAGTCCAGGAAGAAACCCAATATGCCCTGGCCAAGGAAATCGCGCGTAAGGCGTTGAACAAACAGCTGCCGGATCGCACCGGTGGCGCGATGTATTTCCATGACCGGACGGTGAAACCGGATTGGGCCAGGGCGTACACCAAAACCTTTGAAACCAAAATGTTCCGGTTTTACAAACCGCATGACGGGTCGGCGAAGTAGGCCGCAAGCAATCTGCTTTTTTGATCGGCGGCTGATTCCATTTTCGAGGGCATGGGGGTTAACTACGATGGCTTGAGACCCGCCATGCCACCTAACCGGACAGCCGCCATGCACACGATCGGACTCATCGTTTACCCTGGCTTCCAGGTGTTGGGTCTCGCCATGTGCGCCACCTTCGAGTTAGCCAACATCACCTCCGACGAGCCGATATACAGCATCGACTTGCTGTCCGAACACGGCGGTATGGTGAAAACCTCCGCCGGATTCGGCGTGGAAACCAGCGCATTCGATCAGCGCGCTTTCGATACGCTGCTGGTGATGGGTGACAACCTGATCCGGCCGACATCACCGGGCATGGTGGCGTTTTTACGTAACGCCAGCCGGACCACCCGGCGCCTGGGTTCGATCTGCACCGGCGCGATTGCGCTGGCCGAGGCCGGTTTGCTGGACGGTCGGCGGGCGACGACGCATTGGTGTCATGCACCGGCCTTGCAGCGGGCGTATCCAAAGGTGTTGGTGGAAGAGGACCGCATTTTCATCAACGACGGCAACATCTGGACCGCGGCAGGCATGAGCGCGTGTGTCGATCTGGCGCTGGCGCTGGTGGAAAAGGATCTGGGCGCGGAGGTGGCGCGCCAGGTGGCCCGGCAGCTGGTGGTGTATCACCGACGGTCGGGAGGGCAGTCGCAGTTTTCGGTGATGCTTGAACTTGAGCCCAAGACCGATCGCATCCAGGCCGCATTGACCTACGCCAAGCACCACCTTAGATCAGCGCTTTCGGTAGAGGAACTAGCCAGCGCAGCCAATCTCAGCCCACGGCAGTTCAGTCGGGTGTTCCATGCCGAAACCGGTCAATCCCCGGCTAAAGCCATCGAAAACCTGCGGGTGGAGGCCGCCCGGCTGATGATGGAAACAGGTCGGCACTCTATCGATGTGGTGGCCACCGACACCGGTTTTGGTGATCGCGAGCGCATGCGTCGGGCGTTTATCCGCGCGTTCGGGCAACCGCCGCAAGTGATCCAGCGCGCCAATCGTGCGTGATATCTTTCACGTCCTAAAAGGTGGTGTATTCGGCATTTGAGACAAAATATTATTGCCGTAATCTAGATCTCGTTGAAACCAATTCCCTCAGCGAGATCATCGCCATGACCATTGTCAAAGCCGCCGCCGTCCAGATCGCCCCTGTTCTCTACAGCCGTGAAGGCACAGTAGAAAAGGTTGTCAGCAAGATTCGTGAACTCGGCGAGAAGGGCGTGCAGTTTGCCGTTTTCCCTGAAACCATCGTGCCGTACTACCCGTATTTCTCCTTTGTGCAGAGCCCTTTCAAAATGGGGGCCGAGCACTACAAATTGCTCGAACAAGCCGTGGTCGTCCCGTCTGCAACCACCGACGCCATTGGCGAGGCAGCCAAGGAAGCCAACATGGTGGTGTCCATCGGCGTCAACGAACGCGATGGCAGTACCCTCTACAACACGCAATTGCTGTTCGATGCTGACGGGACCCTGATTCAGGCTCGTCGCAAGATTTCGCCGACCTATCATGAACGCATGATCTGGGGCATGGGCGACGGTTCCGGTCTGCGCGCCACCGACAGCGCGGTCGGGCGCATCGGCCAACTGGCCTGCTGGGAGCATTACAACCCGCTGGCGCGTTACGCCCTGATCGAAGACGGCGAACAGATTCACGCCTCGATGTACCCGGGTTCGTTCGCCGGCCCGCTGTTCACCCGCCAGATGGAAGTCAGCATTCGCATGCACGCCCTGGAATCGGCTTGCTTCGTGGTGAACTCCACCGCGTGGCTATACCCGGAACAGCAGGCGCAAATCATGGCCGACACCGGTTGTGAGATCGGCCCGATCTCCGGCGGTTGCTACACCGCGATCATCGATCCCCAAGGTGAAGTCGTCGGCGCATTGACCGAAGGCGAGGGCGAAGTCATCGCTGACATCGACCTGTTCCAGATCGAAATCCGCAAACGCCAGATGGACGGCCGTGGCCACTACAGCCGTCCGGAAATACTGAGCCTAAACATCGACCGCACGCCGCATCGCCATGTTCACGAACGTAACGATCAGCCGAAACTGGCCGGCACTGGGCAAACGGAAGAGGTGTGATCATGAAAGTCATGGACATCGGAACACTTAAACCCCTCACCGCCGAACAGCGCGTGGCTTACCTGCCCGCCGAAGTACCCGCCACGTTGCAGCTGTATCTGGACGGCAAGATGGAACAGTTCTGGATGCGCGACCATGAAGCGGGGGTGATCTTCCTGATGACCGTTGACTCGGTCGATGAGGCTGATCGTTTGCTCAAGGCGTTGCCGCTGGGAGAGGTTGATTTGCTGACCTTCGAACTGATGCCGATCGGACCGCTGAGTCCGTTGGGGATGTTGATCAAGTAGGCACTGAAAACCAGAAGCCCCGCCATGTGTATGGCGGGGCGTTTTGCGTTATTGAAGGCAGACTCTTTCAGTGATGGCCATACGCCAACTGTCAACTGTCAACTCTGACAGTTTACCGATTGGGTTGGCGCGGGCTGAATGACTGACGCCTGTGCTTTGCACGGGAACTCACACTACGGAGATTCCCCATGCCTTCGAAAAATAGCTCTGCGCCGTCAAATGAACCTGGCAAGCTGGATTGGAGCTTTGGTACTTATGGAACCCGGTTGCTGGAAGGAGCGGAAGTAACGGCGATTGTTGTCTTGAACGCTGAAGGTGTTAATCAGGACAAGATCATCGGAGTCATCAGTACCGGAACTGGCACGTTCAGACTTTTCCGGCTGAACAAGACAGGTGAGCTGGATACAACATTCGGGCCCACTGCAACGGGTTATTCTGAAGATCGGTTCGGTGCCGCTACAAGTCTCTCGACACCCAGTGGTCTGACCATCATCGACAACGATCAAATACTGGTGACGGGACACGTTCGGGACACCTCTTTAGGTCCCAACTGCCCCGCTGCTGCGCTATTTCATGCCAACGGATCTCCGAACCTCGTTTTCGGCAAATTCAAATTCGAGGAACCCGCGCCACCGGCAAGCGAGACACGTTCCTCCGATACGCTGCAATCGAGCGCTAACGATAGCTTGTCGGTTACAGAAACGAAGACCGGTAAGATCCTCTTCTCGGTAAACAACAGCGCGCCTGGGCCATACCGTTATTGGGGTTTGTTTTTTCAACTGACAATGCAGGGCACTCTGGACACGAGCCTGGGTGGTCTAGGTTATATTTTCTTCCGTTATAACAACCAAAACACCTCGACTGTCGGTGTGGTCACACAAGTCGATGGAAGGATTATTTTGGCGGGGTCCACTGCGGATCAAGGTTTTCTGGCCGGCTATACCTCAACGGGTCAGCCAGACCGCTCCTTTGGAAAAGAAGACGGCGTTACGGTATTCGAGTCAATTGAGGGGCCTGTCAGACTGAATCAAATCCTCCTGCAATCCGACGATAAACCCGTCGCAGTCGGTACGATTTCAAATGGCACAAATGGCTGGATAGCAAGAGCACTCAGCAATGGTACAGACGACGTGACATTTAATGACTCGAACGATGTCATCACCAGGATTCAGTTCAGAAGACTGCAGTGGAGGTCGGCAGGTATCGATTCAAATGGCTCGATTGTCGCGGCGGGGGAGGTAGATGCGCGCCTGTGCGTCGTCGGCCGTATTACCAAGGACGGAATCCATGACACAACCTTCTCTCCTACGGGGATCACCGATCCGAGCGTCGATTACACCCCTAATCAAACGACAAGCGTGGGTGTACAGGGAGGCAAAGATATTATCGTCGCCGGGCGAAAAACAAATGAATCGTCAGTGAGTCGATTTCGCGGTTGAATCTAAAAAGAAGGCACCTTCATCGCTTGATGAAGGCGCCTTTTGCGTTGGCGTCGGCCTTCTAAAGTTCCTGCCCCAAAAAGATCAACGTATTGCCATGAGCCTCAGCCGCCGCTCGCTGGTTGTAGCTGTCGCGATGCGAGCAGTTGAAACCATGTTCGGCCTCCGGGTACACGACAATTTCCACGTTGTCGTTGTTCTCGAAACGTTCGGCGATTTTCTCCACGGCTTCCAGTGAAATATGGCTGTCCTGCTCACCAAAGTGCATCAGCAACGGCACTTCGATTTCATCGGCGCGGTCCAGATGATTCTGGATCCCGCCGCCGTAGTAGGCAACGGCCACTTCCACCAGCCCGTTGGCGGCGGTGAGGTAGGACAGCAGGCCGCCAAAGCAGTAACCGATGGAAGCGATGCCGCCGTCCAGTCCAGGCTGCGCATCGAGTGCGTCGATGGCCAGTTTGATGTCGGCCTGCGCCTTGTCGATGTCCGTGGCGTTCATCAACTCGACGGCGCGTTTCCAGCCGGCTTCGTCGTAGGTCAATTCGATGCGGTGCTCGCTGCGCCAGAACAGGTCCGGCGCGATCACCAGGTAACCATCGGCGGCGTATTGCTCCGCGACCGAGCGGATGTGTTCATTCACGCCGAAGATCTCCTGGATCAGCACGATCCCCGGGCCTTTTCGGGTATGGGGAATGGCCAGGTAAGCACCGAATTTACCGTCGGGGCTGTCGATCTCGATCCATTGGGTGGTCACGCTCATGGTGGCTCCTGTCTACACAAGTGAGAGGGATGAAGCTTATTGCGGCGGTGTGGCCTGAAAGCTGGGCAGTGCCTGAATCCGTTTCCACCAGTCATCGAAGCCGTTGACGGCGAACACCTGCGGAGCATCCGGCGTCATCGCCATGTAAGCACAGGCCGGTGCCAGGTAAAAGTCACCCAGGCTCGGATCCTGGCCGGCGACAAATGGATCGGAGCCTTTGATTTTCATCAGTTCTCGCAAAACCATTTTCGAGGTCTCGATGCCTTTGCGTCGGGATTCTTCGTTTTTTCCTCCAATGAAATCGGGGAACAGGTGATAGCCGAACACCGAGCCTAGCGCACCGTAGCCATAAGAATCGTAAATTCCCATGACCATATGTGTGCGGGCACGGTCGTGGGCATTGTCGGGCGTCAGGGAAGGCCCTGGCAGGACTTCGTCCAGATAGGCCACGATGGCGTCGGTTTCGATAATGCGGAAACCGTCGTGATCGATGACCGGCACCTTGCCGAACGGATGGCGGGCCAGGTGTTCGGGCAGGTGCGGTTCGCCTTTCATCACATTGACCTGTAACTGGTCGAAATCCGCACCTTTTTCCGCAAGCAGCATCTTCACTGTGCGCACATACGTACTGCCGTCAAAACCGTAGAGAGTGAGGCTCATGGCGATTGCTCCGTTCTTGTGGAAGTGGAGGACGCGCCCGAGCCTCTGGTCGGTCAAAGGTGAGTGCGACGCCAGGCGAATCGGGCCAACAGTGCATCCAGGCTGAGCTTGCCGGCACCCGAGAGCAACAACGGCATCAGGGCTGCGAGGTAGATCAGCGGCAGTTTGAAGTTGCCGTGACCCTTGTTGCTGATGGAGTAACCCTGGGCAAGCTCACTCAATGTAGACCAATCGGCCGGCCAGTGAACGGCGGCGGTCGCGACGATGGTGACGACGATCAGAATGATGGCCGATACCCGCGTCCCCAGGCCGACCAGGATGGCCAGGGCGCAGATCAGCTCGGCCCACATCGACAGTTCCCAGTTCAGCGTGGCCGGCACGTGGTTGAACGGAAACGGGAAGGCGTCCTGAATGTCGGCGAACCAGTTCTCGCCGTTCCATTTTTCCAGGCCCGACTCGAAAAATTCCCAGGCAATGAACAGTCGCAGCGTCAAGGGCGCGAGCCAGCTGCCGGCACGGTCGAGGTTCAGGTGCAGGCCTTTGACGGCCGATGAAATTGAGGTGTTCATGTGCTTGATCTCCGTTCAGTCAGGAAGGCGGGGCAGCGGTTGCCCCGCGCAATCGGGTTACTCGCCAGCGCCGCATTTGCCTTCGCCGCACTTGCCTTCACCACATTTTCCTTCAGCGGGTTTTTCCGCGGTGTCGGCCTGGGCCTGGCTGTAGCCGTGGGCCAGTTGTTTCATGCTGAACGCCTCGGATTCGGAAGCAGAAGCCACGTTGGACAGGGCCAGGCCGCCGGCGATGATCAGGCCGAGGGTCAGGGAAGAAGTCGAGAGCTTGAACATGGTGATACTCCGTAGCGTGAGTGAGTTGAGCGCTTTGATCGGCTTGGCCAATCGACAGGCACAGTTCATCAAGCGGGTGTATCTGCGATGTGTCGTTGGTGCGGGGTTTTATGGATGGGGTGTGTCGCAGGCGGGTCTGTACACACTCCGATACACAGCCACTAAAACTTCGGGCCGATGCCCCCCTGTGGGAGCTAGCCTGCTAGCGATAGCTGACGGTCAGTCGACATTGATGTCGTCTGACAGACCGCTATCGCTAGCAGGCTAGCTGTGCTCCCACAGGGGGCATGGGTGATTTTGAGAAGGGGGTCGGCAATCTGTGATCCAGCGCCAGCCAACAGCGTCTAGCCTGCGTGTCCCCGCAATCCCACGGGGCGTGACTTCGGAACCCGGCATGCAAGCGCTGTTGAACGAGATCCTTGACGCTGTCCGGCCGCTGATCGGTCAGGGCAAGGTGGCTGACTACATTCCCGCCCTCGGCACGGTGCCGGCCAACCAGTTGGGCATTGCCGTGTATGGCAACGACGGCGAACTGTATTGCGCCGGCGATGCCGAGACGCCGTTCTCGGTGCAGAGTATTTCCAAGGTATTCAGCCTGGTGCAGGCCATCGAACATTCCGGCGAAGCGATCTGGGAGCGCCTCGGTCACGAGCCGTCCGGACAACCGTTCAACTCGCTGGTGCAGCTGGAATTCGAGCGCGGTCGTCCGCGAAATCCGTTCATCAATGCCGGTGCCCTGGTGATTTGCGACATCAACCAGTCTCGCTTTGCCGCGCCCGCGTTGTCGATGCGCGACTTCGTCCGTCGGCTGTCCGGCAACCCGCAGGTCATGGTGGACGGCAAGGTCGCCGAGTCCGAATACCAGCACCGCGCGCGCAACGCGGCCATGGCGTACCTGATGCAATCCTTCGGCAACTTCCACAACGACGTCGAGGCCGTACTGCGCAGCTATTTCAGCCATTGCGCAGTGCGCATGAACTGCGTGGACCTGGCCCGGGCGTTCTGCTTCCTGGCCAACGACGGGTTCTGCAAACACAGCGGCGAACAGATCCTCACCGCTCGCCAGACCCAGCAAGTCAACTCGATCATGGCCACCAGCGGCCTGTATGACGAAGCCGGCAATTTTGCCTATCGCGTCGGTTTGCCGGGCAAGAGCGGCGTCGGCGGCGGGATTGTCGCGGTGGTGCCGGGGCAGTTCACGGTGTGCGTCTGGTCCCCGGAATTGAATGCCGCCGGCAATTCGCTGGCCGGGATGGCGGCGCTGGAATTGTTGAGTCAAAG
The DNA here is from genome assembly GCF_051660785.1 of Pseudomonas sp. Lineage (GTDB taxonomy): Bacteria > Pseudomonadota > Gammaproteobacteria > Pseudomonadales > Pseudomonadaceae > Aquipseudomonas. The sequence goes on along the minus strand of NZ_JBOFQE010000059.1, from coordinate 196,629 downwards.
GATCGGCTGGTCAGTGTTTTAAGGCGTTCGGCGCGGCACGGTTAATGACGCTCCCGGGATTTTCCTATACATTTTCCAGCCGCCCCCTGCATGGTGAAACCGCTTCATGTCTCTTGCGCTCGAACGTCTAGTCGCTGGCACGCCGATCCCTTTTGCCGGTAATCGTGTCACTGTCGTCAGCCCCGAACTGGCCGCGCGCTTTCAGCCCGGGGACCATTTGCTGGTGGAGCAGGTCAGCGGCGAGTTGTTGCTGATTCCGGTGGCTGACCAGCAAGCGGCGGCCGTTGCGATTGAGCGTGCCGAAGCGGCGTTCACCGCGCTGTCCAGCGTCTCGGATCAGGCGATCAGCGCGTTCTTCGACCTCTTCGCTCAGCGTCTGGAAAATCCGGATTGCTGGACTTTGATCGAGGCCGCCAACCTGGCCGACATCGAACGCGCCAAGGCCCGTGGGCGATCCACCACACGCCTGTTGGCCGATGAACGCATGCGCCGCGACATGATCGCCGGCCTGCGCGCCTGGCGCGACGCGGCGGCGACTCGCGGCAAGGTGATCAGTTGCGTCGAGCACGACGGCTGGAAAGTCGAACAAGTGGTGTCGCCGCTGGGCATCGTCGCCTTCGTGTTCGAAGGCCGGCCAAATGTGTTCGCCGATGCCGCCGGTGTGTTGCGCACCGGCAACACTGCAGTGCTGCGAATCGGCAGCGATGCGTTGGGCACCGCTCAGGCCATCGTCGCTCACGCACTGAACCCTGCGCTCAGCGACGCCGGTTTGCCGACCGGCGCGGTGTCTCTGGTGGAAAGCGTCAATCACGCCGCCGGTTGGGCGATGTTTGCCGACCGCCGTTTGTCCCTGGCCGTGGCCCGAGGTTCGGGCCGTGCGGTCAGCCAACTGGGCAGCATCGCCCAGCAGGCTGGCACCGCCGTCAGCCTGCACGGCACCGGTGGCGCCTGGCTGATTGCCGACAGGGATGCTGACGCCCAGCGCTTCGCCGCCGTCGTGCGTAATTCTCTGGACCGCAAGGTCTGCAACACCCTGAACGTCTGCCTGATCCAGCGCGACCGCGCCGCTGAACTGGTGCCGCTGTTTCTCGACGCACTGCAACAGGCCGGCACCGCTCGGGGCCAGGGTTGCAAGTTGCACATTGTTGAGGGCAGCGAGCAATGGTTGCCGACTGAATGGCAAACCGGCAGCGTTGAGGTGTATCGCGCTGAAGGCTACCAGACCGAAGCGCTGGCCGAACCGTTGCCCGAGGATCAGTTGGGTCGCGAGTGGGAATGGGAAGAAACCCCGGAAGTCAGCCTTAAAATCGTTGATGACCTGGACAGCGCCATCGCCTTGTTCAATCGCTACAGCCCGCAGTTCACCGTATCCCTGATCAGCGAAGACGGGGCGGCTCATGAGCGTTTCTACAATGCGGTCAATGCACCTTTTGTCGGCAATGGCATTACTCGCTGGGTCGATGGGCAGTACGCGCTGAACAAGCCGGAACTGGGGCTTTCGAACTGGGAGAGCGGTCGCCTGTTCGCCCGCAGCGCGATTCTTTCGGGAGATGGGGTGTTTACCGTTCGTAGCCGCATGACCCAGGTGGATCTGTCGGTCAAACGCTGAGCATTCCGGGCACAGGCTGCGAGCGCACTATAATTAAGGGTGTGTTTGCGTCTGTGTTCTGAGTGAGGGCTGCGTCATGAAACTTCATTCTTTTCGGAATTATTCCCACGGTCTGGAAACGGTCGTGCACGACACATGGATTACCGCCAGGGTGAAATCTGCCCTGACCAGGGCCGAGCCGGCCCTTGGCATGAATATCCATGTCAAAACCCATGCGGGCACGGTTTCGCTGAGCGGTCGCGTCAACACGCACCGCCAGTGTGAGCAGGTGGTTGCACTGGCTCGGTCGGTGCCGGGTGTCGTCGACATCGACGCCAGGGACTTGCTGACCCACGTGTTCACGCCCGGCAGTAATCCAGTTCCCCCTAATGCCGAAGAAACCTCCGAGCGTCGGCCATCATCGTCAGACCAGGACGACCACTGATCAAAGCGACTTTGTGAGCGGCGCTTCCGTGAACAGGGAGCGCTGCGCCTTGGGCATTTCAGTTCCAGCAACAATGGATTGCGTTTTTTGGGTGTTCTCTCATTTCAGGCAAAGGCCGACTATCTGCCGATCCCTGAGAGGTGTACCCGATGAAACGTGTCCTCATGTTGTTGGCCAACGGTGTCGAGCCGCTGGAAATGGCGGCTTTTACCGATGTGCTTGGTTGGGCAAATCTGCTTGGCGACCAACCCGTGGAATTGATCAATGCCGGCCTTCGCCCGCAGATCGTGACGACCTTCGGGCTGTCCCTTAATCCGGCTCATTTGTTGAGCGAGCTTGATCTGGACAGCTTCGATGCCTTGGCATTGCCCGGCGGATTTGAACCGTCCGGCTTTTATGAAGAAGCCTTGAGTGAGCCGTTTCTGGCGGTCATCCGGCACTTTGTCGCGGCCGATAAAACCGTCGCCAGTGTCTGCGTGTCTTCAGTGTGCCTGGGCGTTGCCGGGGTACTGAAAGGCAAAGACGCCACGACCTATCACCAGGTGGGTGGCAAGCGCAAAAACCAGCTTGTTGAAACCGGCGCCCGCTTTGTCGACTGGCCCGTGGTGGTCGATGGCCGCATCATCACCTCAAGCGGCCCCGGCACGGCAACGGAAGTCGCCTTCGTGCTGCTGGAACAACTGACCAGCGCGGCGAATGCAGCCAATATCCGCCAGAAAATGCGTTTTCCGACACCGTCTCGCCAGTGGTATGAAACGCCGCAAGTGCCCTGATCCGGCACGCCCTGAATCTGCCCCGTACATCCGACGAACCTCCATAGTCCAAAACGGCGAACTACGCTTGAGCGCCTGAGCCACAAAAGCAAGCGAAGGCTTGCGGGCACGAAGGCGTAGAGGTCGTCATGAATCAGTCGCAAGAGCAGGGCGCGTCACCCTGGCACGCGGGCGAGCGGCAGTTGCAGGAAAGCGTCGGTGTGGCCGAGCGCATGGAAGTTTTCGGGCGCAAGGTGGTACGCGATTATCTGCCCGAGCAGCATCAACTGTTCTACGCGCAGCTGCCGTATCTGCTGGTCGGCGCCGTCGATGAGCAAGGCGTGCCATGGGCGACCCTGATTGAAGGGCCGCCCGGGTTTGCGCATTCGCCGGATCCACAGCAATTGCAACTCGAACGCCTGCCCGCCGAGGGCGATCCCGTCAGGCCCGCGCTCAAGGCGGGCGCCTCGGTGGGGCTGCTCGGTATCGATCTGAAAACCCGCCGGCGTAACCGAATGAATGGCCGCATCAGCAGCGCCACCCCGGGCGGTTTTGCCGTTGCCGTCGAGCACGCCTTCGGCAATTGCCCGCAGTACATTCAACTGCGTGCCGTCGAACCCGAGTCAGTGGGCCGTGCATCGTCTGCGGTGGCTGTCGAGCGTTTCGATGAATTGGACGAGGCCGCCCGGGCGACCATCGGCAACGCCGATACCTTTTTCCTTACCAGTTACGTAGACCTTGATGGCGACCCGACAAAACGTTCGGTGGATGTCTCGCACCGTGGCGGCAATGCAGGCTTCGTACGGGTCGAGGGCAACGTGCTGACGATCCCTGATTTCGCCGGCAACCTGCACTTCAATACCTTGGGTAATCTGCTGCTCAATCCGCAGGTAGGGTTGCTGTTTGTCGACTTCGAATCGGGTGATGTGCTGCAAATCGCAGGGCGCACCGAGATCATTCTGGAAGGTCCGGAAATAGCAGCGTTCCAGGGCGCTGAACGACTCTGGCGAATGACGGTGGAACACGTCGTGCGCCGCGCCGGTGTGCTGTCGCTGCGATGGCAATTTGAAGGATTTTCCCCGAACAGCTTGATGACCGGCAGTTGGCAGCAGGCTGAGGGTCGATTGCAGGCCGATGCCTTGCGCGATCAATGGCGGTTGTTGCGCGTGACCCGCATCGTTGAAGAAAGCACCAGCATCCGTTCGTTTTACCTGGAGCCCACAGACGAAGCGGGCTTGCCGCGCTTCGAGGCCGGGCAGCATTTGCCGGTGCGCTTTTGCCTGGCCGAGGGGCAGGCGCCTTTGGTGCGCACATACAGCCTGTCGAGCGCACCGTCGGACAGCTTCTTTCGTATCAGCGTCAAGCGTGACGGGCTGATTTCATCGCATCTGCACGAGCGTGTCCGCGAGGGCGATCTGATCGAAGCCCGCGCGCCGCAGGGCCGGTTTACGGTGAAAGCCGATGAACGTCGGCCGCTGGTGCTACTGGCCGCGGGTGTCGGCGTGACGCCGTTGTTGTCGATGCTGCGCGAAGTGATCTACGAAGGCGAACGCATCCGCCGCACTCGACCGACCTGGTTTATCCAAAGTGCCCGCAGCCTTGCCGAGCTGGGGTTTCGCGATGAATTGTACGAACTGGCCACCCGTGCCAAGGATTCGGTGCGAGCGCTGCGCCTGCTCAGTCAACCCGAGGATCATGCCCGAGAAGGTGAGGATTTCGAGGTGGCAGGAAGGGTCGACATCGAGTTGCTCAAGGCGTTGCTGCCGCTGGACGATTACGATTTCTACCTGTGCGGGCCCGGCGCGTTTACTCAAGGGATTTACGACAGCTTGCGGGCGTTGCGCATTGGTGACGAGCGCATTCATGCGGAGACGTTCGGGCCTTCCACGCTGGTCCGTCTGCGCGACCAACTGAGTCCGGCCCCGGCACAAGTGCCGGCAGCGGACAGCTCGGTGAAAGTAGTGTTTTCGGGGTCGGCCAAGGAGGCTCGTTGGGAGCCGGGCGGCGGGAGTTTGCTGGAACTGGCTGAAAGCCGTGGCTTGAATCCGGACTTCAGCTGCCGTGGCGGCTCATGCGGAACGTGCCGCACCCGATTGCTCAGCGGGCAGGTGCATTACCTGAACATGCCCGCCGAGTTGCCGGCGCCAGGGGAAGTGCTGATCTGCTGCGCGGTGCCGGCCAAGGGCAGTGAGCCCTTGGTGCTGGATATCTAGCGCGGCCCGCCATCAAGCGGCTTCGACGGCTTTGCCATACACGGCGCAGGTGGTCGGGTGTTCAGCCAGCGACACAAAGCGGCGGCTGTCGGCCTCCAGGGCGTCGATCGAACCGGTCTCGATGTCGTAGACCCAGCCGTGCAGGTTCAGCTGACCTTTTTCCTGGGCCAGGCGCACGCTCGGGTGCGTCTGGATGTTGGCCAGTTGCGCGATGACGTTCTCCCGGACCATCGAACTCACCTTCGCCGCATCATCGGCGTGAGGGCGGGATTCGTTAATGACCTTGGCGGATTCGGCGTGTTGCAACCAGCCGCTGACAGCCGGCAGATGATCCATGCATGTGCACTTGGCGATAGCGGTCATGGCGCCGCAATCCGAGTGGCCGCAGATCACAATGTCTGTCACGCCCAGCACCGCGACCGCGTATTCGACCGTGGCCGAGACACCGCCCGGGTGCGGGCTGTAGGAGGGCACGATGTTGCCGGCGTTGCGGATCACAAATAGTTCGCCGGGTTCTTGCTGGGTCAGCAGTTCCGGGACCACGCGGCTGTCGGAACAGGTGATGAACAACGTGCCGGGATGCTGGGTGGTGGCCAGGTGTTTGAACAGGTCGGTGCGTTGCGGGAACGCTTCGTTCTGGAACTTCAAAAAACCTTCGATGAGCGCTTTCATGGTGATGTCCTCTTGAATCGGATGGTTGCCCTGTAGCAGCTGTTGAGCAGCGCGAGGCTGCGTCCGACTGCGGAGCAGTCGCATGGGTCTGCGAAGACTTCGTCTTCGGACGCTGCCTCGCGGTGCTCGACAGCTGCTACAGGGAATTGCGTGTGTTCGGATTGGTTAGAAAGGACGCAGTGGCAGGAACTTGCCATCCAGGGTGATCACAGCGCGATGGCCGCCTTCCGGATCTTCGACCTTCTTCATGTCGAGCTTGAAGTTGATCGCGCTGATGATGCCGTCGCCGAACTGCTCGTGAACCAGGGCTTTCAATGTGGTGCCGTAGATCTGGATCATTTCGTAGAAACGGTAGATGGTCGGGTCGGTTGGCACGCCGGAGAGGCTGCCGCGCAGTGGAATGATTTGCAGACGGGCTACGGCGTCGGCGTCCAGGTCCAATTTCTCGCCAACCACTTTGGCGGCGGATTCCGGCAGCGGGTGCTGGCCGAGCAGGGCGGCGGTCACGTAGGCCAGGCTCAGGCCGGTGCCCTCGGCCATGTCTTCGAAAGACAGATTTTTGCGAGCTTTAGCGTCGAGGATTTTGGCGGTCAGTTCGAGGTTGGTGTCGTTGTAAGCGTGGGACTGCTGCATGGTGTTTCTCCTATCGGGGTTTGTATTGCTTGGGTGTGAAGCAATCTTCTGCCGATTGATCCATAGCGTCCAAGACCGATATACAATGCTGCGCATAAGCCCTGCCTATAGATGGTGTGCCCCATGCTGCTGCGACATTTGCGATATTTGCTGGCGGTTGCCGACCACGGCGGCTTCACCCGCGCCGCCGAGGCGCTGCACGTTTCACAACCGACCCTGTCCCAGCAGATTCGCCAGCTGGAAGAAACCCTGGGTGTGAGCCTGTTCGACCGCACCTCGCGCACGGTCAAACCGACCGATGCGGGCGAGGCCTACATCGCATGTGCACGGCGGGTATTGGTGGAGCTTGAAGCCGGCAAACGGGCGCTGCATGACGTGAAGGACTTGTCGCGCGGCTCCTTGCGCCTGGCCATGACGCCGACGTTCATGGCGTACCTGGTGGGGCCGTTGGTGCGCGATTACGTGGCGCGGTTTCCTAACATCCATCTGCAGATTTTCGAGTTGTCGATGGACGACATCGAGGCGGGGCTGGCGGATGACTCGCTGGACATCGCCATCGCGTTTACCCAGGTCAGAAATGCCGATATCGAGTCGATCCCGGCATTTACCGAAACCCTTGGGGTGATGGTAGGGCGGGATCACCCGTTATATGAACGGCAGGTCGCGTTGTCCGCTGAAGAGGTGGCGCAATTGGACTTTGCGCTGTTGGCCCAAGACTTCGTCACCCGCACCCGTATCGATGACTATTTTGCCCAGGAGCAGATCACGCCCAAGGTGGTGATCGAGGTCAATTCGGTGAGTACGTTGCTGGAAGTGATTCGGCACACGCCCATCGCCACCATCCTGCCGGAGCCCATCGCCACCCAGGACCGGGCACTGCGCAGAATTCCATTGTTGGGGGACGCGCCTACGCGCGGGGCGGCGCTGCTTCGGCGCAAGAACAACTATCACAGCGCGGCGTCGGTGGCGTTCATCAATCTGGTGTTAGGTACGGTGGTGACGGAGTCAGTCGTCCAGTGATTGGCAGACGCCATTGGGCGCCTTGCCCGTGGAGCTCACGGTCACCGAGTCGTCATCGGCGAGAACGATCGAAATCGTCACGCCTGATCCCTTGGCTTCGAAGCTGCGCTCTTTGATCATGGCTTTGGTTTCGGCTTCTACGTTGTTGATCATCACCGGGCCGTCCTGATCCGCGTGAATGATGATTTTTCCGGGGCATTCCACATCGAATGAGGGAACACCTTCGATCTTGTTTGCGTGAGCAATCATTGCGGTGGACAGCAACAGCAGAAATGTCAGGGCATTTTTCATCGCAAGTCTCCATGGGCACAGCAGCGAATACGATTAAAGATAGCTGCATTTGCCACACACGAGACAAACAAAAAAAGGCCCCGCTCGAGACTACGAGCGGGGCCTTTTTATTGTTGAACTGCGGGGGGTATCAGTAGAACCGGTCAATCACCCGAACTTCATTCTGGTTCTGCATCGAGGCCCACGCCTGTTTCAGCGTTTGCAGAACATGACCAATGAAGTCCTTGTCGGCCGCGGCTTTCTTGCCGACATAGCCCTGGCCGCGACGGTACATCTTCAGTCGGGCCAACAGGTTCTGGTTGTTCTGGTCGAACTCCGCTTCATGGGCGTGTGGCGACAGGCAATCGATATGAACCTGGCCCGATTTGCTGATCCACAGAATGTGGCTGTCGTGGCTGTCTTTTTGCGCCGCGAAGATACGAGCCAGTTCATCGATAGTAGGTTGATTGTTCAGATTCATAATATGCCCCTTGACCATTTGGTGATCTTTCAAAGTTGATTCGCTAATACAGGTAGCCCATCGGTTAGTTGATCCCTGGCACCGAAACCAGGACGTCAGCGGTCAGCCGTCGATTCGACGGGGTCTCGCGTCTGTTGCATGTAGTCGTGTTGAATAACTGCTACGCAATAGCGTCACAACGAAGAGAAGCAGCGAAAACCTGGAGGCCACCGCCGACTTTTGAGGGTCGGCCACAAGCTTCATGAGGATTGATCGCCAGCGCTTCTCGTCTTTGTACTGGACGTTCGGGCCAGGTCAGCTTCTTCAATCTGCCTTGTGGGCAGCGTGTATCCGGGAAAAACAGCTCGGCGGTCAGACGAGCTTGCTCAAACATGTTGCTGTACTCCCGATCGGGGAGATGTCTGCATCATGCAAGGGCAAAACGGAGGCGTCAACCGTTATGTAGTGATTATTTTCAGTCACTACATATTGTCGGACAAAGCGCTTTGGAATTAAAAAGGGGGGCCGCAACGCGCCGGTCAGGCCGACGGCAGCGAGCGTTGGAAGCGGTAGAAGGTGCAGGGATAACCGTCGACCGTCCGCTGATGCAGAGTGAATCCATTGCCCGCGAGCTGAGGCATCACGACGGCCCAAAACAACCGTGCAGGTTGGTTCGCGTCGATGTGGAAAATCTGCCATTGACCGGGGAACCGGCTCAAGAGGGTGGACACGACAAACTTCGCGACACCTTGGCCACGAAAGCGCCGACTGACAAAAAGGTAGCCGATGTTGTACTCGGCACCGTCGATATGAACGTCGCCGTCCACGGTCACGAAACCGGCGAGCTCACCGTCCACTTTGATCAGGAACGGCCGGGTCGCGGAGTTGCGCCAATAATCCTGTTGCAGCTGGATGTTGAAGAAACCGTGTTCGCCGAGTTTCAGCGGCAGCCACTCGCTGAAGTCGTGCATGTAGAACTGCATCAGGTTTTCGATCGTTTCCAGTTCGTCGCGGTGTGCGGCGTGCAGTTCAATCGAAGGCATGCTGGCTCGCTCCAGATCGCAGGACCGTCCGTGGCCCTTTCGGGATCACTCAGTGAGGCGCGAAGTCGTACGTCCCACCTGTCTTCAATGCAGCGGCGTAAGCGGGACGTTTCTGGAAGCGATCAACCCAGGCCGCTACATGAGGGTAGTTGCCCAGTTTGCCTTGGGCCCGGGCAATCTCGCCGATAAAGCTCATCTGGATATCGGCGGCACTGAACTCGTCACCGAGCAGGTAATCGGACTGGCTCAAGGCTGTGTCGAGGTAGCCGAGGTAGTTGGCCACTTCCGAATTGATCCGCGGATGCAGCGGCGCACCGGCTTCACCCAGGCGCCCGACGTACAGGTTCAACATCAGTGGCAGCATGGCCGAGCCTTCGGCGAAGTGCAGCCACTGGACGTATTCGTCGTAGGCAGCGGTGGCCGGATCGGGTTGCAGGCGCCCCTGGCCATGACGGCGGATCAGGTAGTCGATGATGGCCGAAGACTCGATCAGTTTCTGCGCGCCATCTTCGATGACCGGCGATTTGCCCAAGGCGTTGATCGCTTTCAATTCCGGCGGTGCCAGATTGGTTTTCGGGTCGCGCTGGTAAAGTTTCAGCTCATACGGAATGGCCAGTTCTTCCAGCAGCCAGAGAATCCGCTGGGAGCGGGAGTTGTTCAGGTGGTGCACGATAATCATAAGCAAAATTCCTGTAGCAGCTGTCGAGTGAAACGAGGCTGCGTTGTCTTTTCAGAAAGTGGGCCATCGCCAAGCTTGAAGAACACTAGACCATCACGGCCCATTCGAAGTGCCATCAAGCTTTGCTGGCCGGTTTCGCCGCGCGTTTGGCCCCCGTCGCTGGCTTGCGCTTGGCAGTCTTTCGTTTGTTTTTCCACGGCGTGGCGCCCCGGCCGGCCGGGCTCGCCGGCCCACTGATGGTCAAGCTCAGGCCGGCGCAACGGGCCACCTGTTTGCTCATCCACGCGGCTTGTTTGGTGACGAATTCTTCCAGGCTCATCTCGCCGCTTTGCACCATGTCCAGCGCCTGTTCCCAGATGGCGGTTGTGCCGGGGTCGGCAATGGCGCGCGGCACCGCATCAATCAGGCTGAAGGCGGCCGGGGTGGCGGCCAGGGCTTTGCCATTCTTGATCAGATAACCGCGGTCGAGCAGGCCCTGGATGATCGAGGCGCGTGTCGCCTCGGTGCCAATGCCGGTGGTGTCCTTGAGCTTCTGTTTGAGCAGCGGGTCTTCCACCAGTTTGGCGACGTTCTTCATCGCTTTGATCAGGTCGCCTTCGGTGAATGGCTTGGGTGGTTGCGTCCAGAGGTCCTTGAGCTTCACATCGGACACCGCGCAGTCCCGTCCTTCGGCCAATGCCGGCAGTGTTTGCGGTGCCGGTGCCTCGCGACCCTTGGCCGGGGCGAGCGCCTCGGGCAGGGCGCGTTTCCAGCCGGGCTCGACGATTTGCTTGCCGACGGCGCGCAAGGCTTCACCGGCGCAATCGAAGTCAGCCTGGGTGCGGTCGTATTCATGGTTGGGCAGGAACTGCGCCAGATAGCGCGCGCGGATCAGCGTGTAGACCGCACGCTGCTTGCCCACCAGTCGATCAAGATGCTTGGCCGCCGCCGTCGGGATGATGCCGTGGTGAGCCGTGACCTTGGCATCGTTCCAGGCCCGTGAGCGGCGCTGTGGCTCCAGGTAGTCGTTCAACGCGTTCAGCGACGGATCGGCCTGCCGCAGCGCCGCAAGAATGCCCGGGGCTTCGCTGTGTTGACTCAGCGGCAGGAAGCCGCAATCGCTGCGCGGGTAAGTGATGACCTTGTGGGTTTCGTAGAGCGCCTGGGCGATGTCGAGAGTTTCCTGGGCGCCAAGGCCGAGCTTCTTCGAGCAGACTTCCTGCAAGGTGCCCAGATCGAACGGCAGGGGCGCGACTTCACGCATCCGTTCGGTTTTCAGTTTGATCACACGGGCACTCGCCGCGCTGCCGATGGCGGCGGCCGCTTGCTGGGCCAGCGCCTGATTCAGGCAGCGATCCTGATCGTCACAGACGTCAGATGCTGCGCGCCACTGGGCGGTGAACGCCGTGCCGTCGTGCAACAGTTGCACGTCGATGGCCCAATAGGCGACCGGCACAAAATCGGCAATGCTGCGGTCGCGATCCACCACCAGCCGCAAGGTCGGCGTCTGCACCCGACCCACCGGCAACACGCCCTGATAACCGGACTGTCGCCCCAGCAGCGTAAACAACCGGCTCATGTTCATCCCGATCAACCAGTCGGCCCGGGAACGTCCCAACGCCGAATGGTAAAGACTGAAAGTCTCGGCACCCGGCTTGAGTGCCGCCAGCGCCTTGCGGATCGACGCATCGTCAAGGGCTGACAGCCACAGGCGCCGGATCGGCCCGCGGTAGCGGCAATGCTCGACCAACTCCCGGGCAATCATCTCGCCCTCACGGTCGGCGTCGGTGGCGATCACCAGTTCATCCGCCTCGCCGAGCAAGCGTTTGACCGCTTTGTACTGGCTGGCGGTGCGTGGTTTGACCGTCATCTTCCATTTTTCCGGAATGATCGGCAGATCCGCCAGTACCCAGCGCTTGTACTTCGCGTCGTAGGCATCCGGCGGTGCGGTTTCCAGCAGATGGCCGATGCACCAGGTCACCGTGACGTCCGTACCCAGCCAGCAACCGTCGCCTCGGCGCCTGGCGCCGAGTACCGCCGCGATGTCTTTGGCTTGGGAAGGTTTTTCACAGAGGTACAGCTGCATAACCACCATCGTTCAGTCGATTTGAAGAAGGTGGACAGAATGCGCAGGGATTGCGATTGGAGCAACCTTTATCTGTATGGATATACAGATAAAGGATTGCCGGTGATGACAGATGATATGCAAGCCCCTTCGCGCTCAATGCGAGGACACAAAGACCGAATCCTGCACCGGCGGCGGCAGCGCAAATGAGCCTTTCATGCGCGCCACTTCTTCGGTGGGCGTACGGCCAAATAACCTTTTGAACTCGCGACTGAACTGCGAGCCGCTTTCATAACCGACGTCGGATGCCGCCATCGCCACGCTGCAGCCGTTGCGCACCATCAACAGCCGAGCCTGATGCAGGCGGGTGGATTTCAGATACTGCATCGGCGAGGCGTGGGTGATGGCTTTGAAGTGCGCATGAAAGGTCGGCACACTCATATTCGCCTCCGAGGCCAACTGTTCGACGTCGAGCCGTTCGCCAAGGCAGGCGTGGATTTTTCGCAGGGCCAGGGAGATTCGGCCGAAACGGCCGCGGGCGGTGAGGGCGGCGCGCATCGAGCCGCCCTGGGCGCCGGTGAGGATCCGGTAATAAATCTCCCGCACCAGCGACGGCCCGATAATGCGGCTATCCAGCGGAGAATCGAGCGCTTCCAGCAGGCGCAGCACGGATTGGCTCAAGCACGGTTCCACGGGTGAGGCGTACATGCCCTTGGGCTCGGCGGTTGGTTCGTTGTCGAGCTGCAGCATCAGGTCGGCGGCGAGGTTGAAGTCCAGATGAAAATAGATTGCCAGCAGCGGTTCCTCGGCGCTGGCGTCGGTTTCCATGGTGAACGGCACGGGCACGGCAACGGCCAGATAGTGCTTGGCATCGTAAAGGTAGGTCGCATCGCCCCAATACCCGCGTTTGCTGCCCTGGCAAACGAAGACGATGCCCGGATCGTAGAGCACCGGCGTGCGCGCCAGTGGACGGTCGGAGCGCAACACGCGTACATCAGCCAGCCGCGTGAGGTTATAGCCCTCGGCCGGTGCGAGTTTCGCCAGCAGCGCGATCATGCGTTGCTGGTCATCGTTTTGATCAACCCTTGAAACGCCCACATGCCTTTCCCGTTCAATAACTCTGGGCCTGAATGTGAACCGCTGCGCGTTGCAAATCAATCGGCTCATAGGATTAGGCAAAAGACTCATCACAATCGGCGTTCAGTCGTTCCCGCGGCATATCTACCATGGTCAGCAACTTCACAACCACGGCGGAACATAATCATGACGACGAAAAAGACGCTCTTCATCACCGGCGTCAGCAGCGGCTTCGGCAGGGCATTGGCCAATGAAGCCCTGGCTGCAGGGCACCGGGTGATCGGCACCGTGCGCAACGAAACGGCACGCGCAGAGTTTGAGCAGCACCCGTCAAAAAATGCATTCGGCCGTTGCCTGGACGTCACCGACTTCACCGCGATTGATGCCATCGTCGCCGAGGTTGAAAACAACCTCGGGCCGGTGGATGTGCTGGTCAACAATGCCGGTTACGGCCATGAAGGCATTTTCGAGGAGTCGGCGCTGGAAGAAATGCGCCAGCAATTCGATGTCAACGTGTTCGGCGCGGTGGCCGTGACCAAGGCGTTCGTACCGTTCTTCCGCCAACGACGGGCCGGGCACATCATCAACATCACCTCCATGGGTGGCCTTATCACCATGCCCGGCATCGCTTATTACTGCGGTAGCAAATTTGCCCTGGAGGGCATTTCCGACACCTTGAGCAAGGAACTCAAGCCGTTCGGCATCGCGGTCACGGCGGTGGCACCGGGGTCGTTTCGCACGGATTGGGCCGGGCGCTCGATGCGTCGCTCCGAGCGCAGCATCCCTGACTATGACGCGAGCTTCGACCCGATCCGCACAGCGCGCCAGAACAAAAGCGGCAAGCAGCTGGGCGACCCGATAAAAGCAGCCCGCGCCATGCTGACCTTGATCGCCAGCGACGCGCCGCCCGCGCATTTATTGCTGGGCAGCGATGCACTGCAACTGGTGCGCGAACGGCTCGCGAACATGGCGCAGGAGATTGATGCATGGGAGGCGGTGACTCGATCCACCGATGGTTGAGCAGCGACATCGTCGCGGTGTCGTGGCACGGGGGATTTTGTGGTGGGGACAGTAGGGCGGACAACCGCTGAATAGAGGGTTGCGAACTTCTGTGGTGAGGGAGACTGTCGGACCGCCGCAGCGTCCCGTTCGGCTGCGAGACCGTCGTGACGACGAATTTTGGGTTATACCTGACATTCGCAGTCTCAGATTTGGGACCGCTGCGCAGCCCGGCGGGAGCAAGCTCCCTCGCCACATGAGCGGGGTGCTAATCTTGCTTCAGGTTCATCACCGTCATGAGGAACGTATTCCATGAAAAGCACCGGTCCCAGTCCTGTCATCACTATCGCGGAGCAGCCCGGCTGCCTGTTGGTGAAGTTTCACGGTATTCAAGTGGCTGCTTCGACGCGTGCGCTGGTGCTGCTCGAGGCCAATTATCCTCCGGTGTACTACGTGCCCTGGGAGGACATCGCCGAAGAGTTTTACGCCCGTACCGACCACACGACTTATTGCCCGTACAAGGGCGACGCCACTTATTACAGTCTGCAGATCCCGGGGCATGAGGGCGCTAACGCGGTGTGGAGATATGAAGATCCCAAAGTCTCGGTGGATCAGATTCGCGGGTATGTGGCGTTCTATCCGGATCAGGTTACGTTTGAGATTCTCAAAAACGTTGAGTGAGGTTGCGCATCGACGGTAGGGCTGTTCACTCACGCGCGGCGTATCAGGCATACCTGCTTTTGTGGCGAGGGAACTTGCTCCCGCTGGGCTGCGTAGCGGCCCCAAAAAGGGAGTACCCCGACCGATTTTTGTGAGTGCTACGCACTCAAGCGGGAGCAAGCTCCCTCGCCACAGGTTTTCATTGACTGACGAGGCGCTTGAGTGAGCAGTCGCTCGCACTGATGGGGCGTATTCACCTCAGCGAACAGCCCCCACCAGCGTCGATTCATCAATCTGACCAATCGAAGTCACCCCCGTCAGCGTCATGGCCACGCGCATTTCCCTGGCGAAAATATCCAGCATGTTCTCCACCCCGCGTTGCCCGTCGGCCGCCAATGCATAGGCCATGGATCGCCCCAGCAATACGCCTTTTGCGCCCATGGCCAGCATCCGCACGACATCCAGCCCTGAGCGGATGCCTGAGTCGACCAGCACCGTCAAGTCATTGCCCACCGCCTGCATGATCGGCGGCAATGCCTTGGTGGTGGACAGCACGCCATCGAGCTGCCGCCCTCCGTGATTCGACACCACAATGCCATCCGCGCCAAAGCTGACCGCGTCCTTGGCGTCCTGCGGGTCGAGGATACCCTTGATGATCATCGGGCCTTTCCAGAAATCACGAATCCACTGCAGATCGGCCCAGCTGATCGAAGGGTCGAAGTTATTGGCCAGCCAGCCCATGTAGTCTTCGAGTGTGACGGCTTTGCCCAGGTACTTCGAGATATTGCCCAGGTCGTGTGGACGGCCCATGAGGCCGACGTTGAAGGCCCAGTCGGGTTTGGTCATGGCCTGGAGCATTCGCCGCGACGACGCAAAAGGCCCTGACATGCCTGAATGCGCATCCCGGTAGCGGGCGCCGGGCGTCGGCATGTCGACAGTAAACACCAGGTTTTTAACCCCGGCGGCCTTCGCACGCTCCAGCGCATTTTTCATGAAACCGCGGTCTTTGAGGACGTACAGCTGAAACCAGATGGATTGCTGGCTCTGCGCTGCAACCTCCTCGATCGAGCATACCGAGACCGTGGAAAGGCACAGGGGAATGCCTTTGTTCTCTGCCGCTCTGACCGCCTGCACTTCACCCCGGCGGGCGAACATGCCCGTCAGGCCGACCGGCGCCAGGATGACGGGCATTGAAAGGGGTTGATCGAAGAGGGTGGTTTGCAGGCTCAGGGTTTCGACGTTTTTCAGGATGCGCTGACGCAGGCTGATGCCCGTGAGGTCGGCGCTATTGGCCCGCAGCGTGTGCTCTGCGTAGGCCCCGCCATCGATGTAATCGAACAGGAAACGCGGGAGTTTGCGACGTGCTGCCTCGCGATAGTCGGATGCGGATGAAATGATCATGGTGCCTCGGTCTGTGGAATGGCGGGGCTGCCGATGTCGTTGAGCTTACCTGTGGTGAGGGGATTTATCCCCGTTGGGCTGCGAGGCGGGCCCAAACCAGCCATCTCGGTGTGTCAGAACAATCGAGTCGGCTGGATTGGGGCGGCTTCGCCACCCAGCGGGAGCAAGCTCCCTCGCCACAGAGGCCACAGAGGCCACAGGGACCACAGGGACCACAGAGACCACGGTGGATTGTGGTGGCCTCAGTTTGTATCGAGATCCACGTTTTTCGTCTCACGCAGACAGATCATCCCCACCACCAAACTCACCGCAGTAATCACCACCGGGTACCACAGCCCGTAGAAGATGTCTCCGGTGTACACCACCAACGCAAACGACACCGTCGGCAGGAACCCGCCGAACCAGCCGTTGCCGATGTGATAGGGCAGGGACATCGAGGTGTAGCGGATGCGCGTCGGGAACAGTTCGACCATCAGCGCCGCCAGCGGGCCGTAGCACATGGCTGAAATGATGATCAGCACCACCATCAGCGCCACGATCATGGCCTTGTTGACCTGTTGCGTATCGGCTTGTGACGGATACCCCGCCAGGGTCACCGCACCGCGCAGGGCCGCTTCGTCGAAGCCATCCAGCTTCACGTCACCAACGCTGACCTGCACGCCGCTGCCGGCCGGGGCCGCTTCGCTCTTGTAAGGCAGGCCCTGTTTCACCAGGAAGGTTTTGACCTTGTCGCACGGGCTGTCAAATTTCGCCTTGCCCACCGGGTCGAACTGGAAGGTGCAAGTGGCCGGGTCGGCCAGCACGGTGATCGGTGCCTGACGGCTGGCCTGATCGATGGCCGGGTTGGCGTAGTGGGCGATGGATTTGAAGATCGGGAAGTACAGCGCGGTGGCCAGCAGCAGGCCGATCATCAGCACCGGTTTGCGTCCGACCTTGTCCGATAGCCAGCCAAAAAAGATGAAGAACGGCGCGCCAATAATCACGCTGACAATCAGCAGACTGTTCGCCAGGGCCGGGTCCATTTTCAGGAACTGGGTGAGGAAAAACAGCACGTAGAATTGCGCCGCGTAGAAAGTCACGGCTTGCCCGGCGTTGATGCTGAACAGCGCGATCAGTACGACTTTGAGGTTTTCCCATTTACCGAAGGAGTCACGCAGCGGCGACTTGCAGAGCTTGCCTTCCTCTTTCATTTTCACAAAGGCCGGCGACTCGTGCAGGCTCATGCGAATCCAGGTCGAGATGCCCAGCAGCACGATGGAAAACAGAAACGGAATCCGCCAGCCCCAGACTTCAAACTGGTCACCGGTGAAGTAGCGGCAACCGAGTACCACCAGCAGCGACAGCAACAGACCAAGGGTCGCGGTGGACTGAATCCAGCTGGTGTGGAAACCGCGTTTGCCCATCGGCGCGTGTTCGGCGACATACGTCGCGGCGCCGCCGTACTCGCCGCCCAGGGCCAGGCCCTGAAGCATGCGCAGCACCACGAGGATAATCGGCGCGGCGATGCCGATGCTGGCGTAGGTCGGCAGCAGGCCGACGCAGAAGGTCGCCAGACCCATAAGGATGATGGTGGCGAGGAACGTGTATTTACGCCCGATCATGTCCCCCAGCCGTCCGAACACCAACGCGCCGAATGGCCTCACGATGAAGCCGGCGGCGAAGGCCATCAGCGCAAAGATGAACGCCGTGGTGTCGTTGACCCCGGCGAAAAACTGTTTGCTGATCACCGCCGCGAGGGCGCCATAGAGGAAAAAGTCGTACCACTCGAAAACCGTCCCGAGTGACGACGCGAAGATGACCTTGCGGGTGTCGCGGCCGATCTCGGCGCTACCCACCGACTCCAGCGACTGCACATGTTCTGACATATCGGTATCCCTCACAGTGATTGTTTTTGTTGTTCCACTGGTGTTGCGTGTTCCTTGCAGCGGGTAATTTTCTACGTCTGTAAATCTGGCGCGGCCCCTTGTGGGAGCGGGCCTGCTCGCGATGGCGGAGCATCAGTCAACATTGATGTTGGATGTCACACCGTCATCGCGAGCAGGCTCGCTCCCACAGGGGAAGTGTCAACAGTAGCGGTAAGCATCAGCTGTGCAGCCTTTTCGGCAATCATCAGCGTAGGCGAACAGGTGTTGCCGGAGGTGATTCGCGGCATGATCGAGGCATCGGCAACGCGCAAGCCGGGAATCCCGTGAACCCGCAACTCGGCATCCACCACCGCTTCCACGTCATTGCCCATCCGACAGGTCCCCACCGGATGGAAAATCGTCGTGCCAATCCGCGCCGCGGCTTCGTGCAATTCTTCTTCGCTCTGCAAGCTGTCACCGGGCAAATATTCCACCGGTTTGAACGCTTGCAGGGCCGGGGCGGCAACAATGCGGCGGGTCAGGCGAATCGCGTCAGCGGCAACCCGCAAATCCTCTGGATGGCTCAAGTAATTGGGCTGAATCGATGGCGCTTCCTGCGGATCGGCAGAACGGATTTCCACGCGACCGCGACTCTGCGGCCTCAGGTCGCAAACCGATGCAGTAAAAGCAGGAAACGCATGCAACGGTTCGCCAAAACGTTCCAGCGACAGCGGTTGCACGTGGTATTCGAGATTGGCTGAAGTCTGCTCCGGCCCCGACCGGGCAAACGCACCGAGCTGACTCGGCGCCATCGACAGCGGGCCGCTGCGGTCATACAAATAACGCAGGCCCATGCCCATCTTGCCCCACACGCTGCCAGCGATCTGGTTCAGGGTGCGCGCGTTTTCCAGTTTGTAGATCAGCCGCAGTTGCAGGTGATCCTGCAGATTCCCGCCAACACCGCGCAGCTCATGGGCCACGCCGATCCCCAGTTTTTGCAGTAGCGGACGGGGGCCGATCCCGGAGCGTTGCAGGATGCTCGGCGAGCCGACGGAGCCTGCGCACAACACGATTTCCTTGCGTGCCTTGAAAGTTTTCGCCTGACCTTGATAACGCGTGCTGACCGCCGATGCACGGCCGTTTTCCAATAGCACACGGTCCACTTCGACATCCGTCAACACGGTGAGATTGGTCCGGTTGCGGATCGGTTTGAGAAAGGCCTTGGCCGCGTTCCAGCGAATCCCGGCCTTCTGGTTGACCTGGAAATAGCCGCAGCCTTCGTTATCGCCCTGGTTGAAATCATCGATGCTGGCAAGGCCGCTTTGCTCGGCAGCGCTGCGGAACGCATCCAGAATCGGCCACGACAGCCGTTGACGTTCGATCCGCCATTCCCCGGCGGCGCCGTGAAATTCCGAGTCGCCGGCAAAATGGTTTTCGCTTTTCTTGAACAGCGGCAGGACGTCGTTCCAGCTCCAGCCCGGATTGCCGTCGGCGGCCCAGCCGTCATAGTCGCCAGCCTGGCCACGCATGTAGATCATGCCGTTGATCGAGGAGCAGCCACCCAGTACTTTGCCGCGCGGGTAACTCAGCGCGCGACCTTGCAGGCCGGGTTGCGCTTCGGTCTTGAAGCACCAGTCGGTGCGCGGGTTGCCGATGCAGAACAGGTAGCCCACCGGGATGTGTATCCACGCGTAGTTATCGCGGCCGCCGGCTTCGAGCAGCAATACGCGGTGTTGCGGGTCGGCGGACAGTCTATTGGCCAGCAAACACCCGGCCGGCCCGGCGCCGACCACGATGTAGTCGAATTCATCAAGGGAAGTCTGCATCCCTGACCTCGTATTGTTGTTCTTGTTGTCGGTCATCCTAGTTGTTAGCTTTCGTCAAAAGAATGTTAGTTTTTGCGCAGCCGCTGTGCGTTTTCAGACAGCGCCTCACTTAGCGTAGCCCCAAGGACGACTCATGTTCGACTGGAATGACCTGCGGTTTTTTCTCGAGTTGCAGCGCAGCGGTCGTTTGCTCACCGCTGCCCGCCGTTTGAACACCACCCACGCCACCGTCGCCCGGCACATCGAGGCCATCGAAAAGAGCCTCGGCACGGCATTGTTCGTTCAGCATGCCCAGGGCTACGAAATGACGCCGGCCGGCGAAGCGCTGCTCAAACACGCCGAAGCCATGGAAAACGTCGCGTTGCTGGCGCAAGAAGAAATCACCCAATCCACCGCGCCGCTGGGCAAGATTCGCGTTGGCGTCACCGAAGGGCTGGGCATCATGTTCCTCGCCAGCCGCATGAACGGCCTGTTCGAGCGCTACCCGGGACTGGAAGTCGAACTGGTCGCCGTGCCGCGCTTCGTCAGCATCCTCAACCGCGAAGCCGAAATCAGCATCCACCTCGAACGCCCGGCTGCCGACATGCTGGTCACGCGCAAACTCACTGACTATCGCCTGGCGCTGTACGCCAGCCAGGCCTACCTCGACAAGGCGCCCCCGCTGCACAGCCGCGAAGACCTCGGCCGCCATGCCTGGATCGGCTACGTCGACGATTTGCTGTTCAGCCAGGAACTGATGTTTCTCAACAGCTTCTGCCGCAACCCGCAGGTAATCTTCCACAGCACCAGCGTCATCGCCCAGCAACAGGCGGCGCGCTCCGGGTTGGGGATCGCAGTGCTGCCGTGCTACATGGCCAGCGCCGATCCGGAACTGGTGCCGCTGTTTGCGGATGAGAGCATTCTGCGCAGTTACTGGATCAGTACGCGGCGGGAGCTGCACAAATCCGTGCGGCTGCGGGTGATGTGGGATTACGTGGTGGAGTTGTGTGAGGCGGAGCAGGGGTTGTTGATGGGGTAGCCTGGCACACAAGCTCCGATCAGCCAAGCAATGAAGGAACCAATACAACCCCCTGTGGCGAGGGCGGCAGATTCTTCCCCAATGCTGACTCACATCTAGAACGAGCCGACGCTCTTCGCAGTGAAAGCCAACTTAACGATGTTGTTGGGATTGCCCTGCCACTTCTGCACGTCGGTCGGTACAGTCTCGCTGCGCACAATACACTTCCATTCCACATCTTTGCCGTCGTCCGCGCCTGGGAAAAGTACCTTGCCGGTCCATGTCGGGTAGTCGGGTTTATCGTTGAGCTTCACGGCCTTGGCCGGATCCCAGTTCCCTAACTTCGGATGGTTGCCGACAACATAAACGCTGTAGCCCGGCGTCGTGTTGCCGTTAACGCATTTAAATTCCACTTCGTCTGTTATGGGCGCCCAAACGCCACCTTGAGCATCACCGTAAACCTGCAGCAACCCCAACATGCTAACGCCCAGCGGCAATAGATAACGATTCCGTAACATGATCAACGCCTCGATTGAATCCAATGGGCGCAGCTTAGTCTCGACCAAACGGAAAATGACCTGTAAGAACTGACAGTTCGTTAGAGCACTTCGCGATAGCCTTCATCGTTGTTTATTAACAGCGAACTTGTACCCACTGGACGGCACGGCTGTCCTGGCCTTCAATTCGTGGGGTGAAGACAAGGAGCGTCCCACCGACACTCCATCGCGAAAAAAGGGAGCTGGCAGCATGATCGAAGAGACAAAAGTAAAAGGCCCGGCATCGTACTTCCCCTCAATCGAGAAAAAATACGGTCAACCCATCAACCATTGGCTGGAACTGCTCGGCACCGTGAGTGGCAAGAAGCATATGGAAATGGTGGCCTGGTTGAAGGAAGAGCACGATATGGGGCATGGCCATGCGAATGCGTTGGTTGCGCATTACTTGGCGAGCGTTAAAGCGTAAGCCGCCGGTAAACGGCGCGAAACTTTACGGCTATTGATAGCTATCGACGGCAACACGGCCTGAGGAAGCTAGGGCGTAACGCCCTAGCGGATAGCAGCTGTCACTTTTTCTTTTTCGCCGGCTTGTCTGCCTTGTCTGATTTCTTGGCCTTTTCTGGCTTGCTATCAGCTTTTTTTGCAGATTTTTTTGGTTCGGCATCTTTTTTCTTGTCTTTCTTTTCGGAAGATTTCGAAAGCGCCGAGGCCGCCGCTGATTTCTTTGCAGGTGAAGACTTTTTGTCTTTCAAATCCTTGCTGGCTTTCGAAGCTTCACCTTTGCTTTTCTTCTCGTCTTTAGCCACGTTGACCACCTCTCGGAATATGCCGGTATTGGCAGATCGCCTGTGCAATTACCCACAAGCTGATCATTAGGCGAGCGCGCCCAACAGCGGTTCAAAATTTTTTGATGCGTTGAGACAGACTTCGGATGGTGCACCGATAGGTACTGAGGTCTGGACACCCTGAAAAGGTCAAACATTTGCCGACAGCGTTATGGATTCAGAGTTTGGCTGTAATTAAATGCACATTGGCACAAAAAGCTCGCAAACACCTGAACAGGATTCTTCGATCCTCGTTAGCCTGATTCCATTGGGTGCCGAGCATGGAACCCAATAGGGCTCCTGGATTCACGTGATGCTTGATCTTGAAGTTTCTCACCAGGTCTTTACCACCTATCACCCACGATAGCGCTAACTGAGCGGTAAGGATGACCGTACATTTGCGGGAGAAGCACAAGATGAACACGAAAAAACTGAAACACATTCTTGCCGGATTGACCCTGTCTTTTGGCGCTGTGCATTCGCACGCCGAAGAGGCCAAAAAAGTCGATGTATTGCTGATCGGTGGCGGCATCATGAGCGCAACCTTGGGCGTGTGGCTGAATGAATTGGAGCCGGGGCTCTCGATGGAGATGGTCGAACGCCTCGACGGTGTCGCCCTGGAAAGCTCCAATGGCTGGAACAACGCCGGTACAGGTCATTCGGCATTGGCCGAGTTGAATTACACACCGCAAGACGAGAACGGAAAAGTCACGATCTCGAAGGCCGTTGAAGTCAATGAAGGCTTCCAGCTGACCCGACAATTCTGGGCCTGGCAAGTCAGGCAAGGCGTGCTGAAGAACCCGCGTTCGTTCATCAATTCCACCCCGCACATGAGCTTCGTCTGGGGCGATGCCAACGCCAGCTTTCTGAAAAAGCGTTATGAGGCGTTGCAGGCTAGTCCGTTGTTTCGCGGCATGCAGTTTTCCGAAGACCCGGCCGTGATCAAAAAATGGGTTCCGCTGATGATGGAAGGGCGTGATCCCAAGCAAAAAATCGCGGCCACGTGGAATCCCAATGGCACTGATGTCAATTTTGGAGAAGTGACCCGCCAACTGGTCGGTTACCTGCAAACCTCGCCCAATTTTGCCCTGAAGCTGTCAAGCGAAGTGCAGGACATCACCCGAAACGAGGACGGGAGTTGGCGCGTCAGCTACAAAAACCTCAAGGACGGAAGCGAAACCGCAACCGATGCCAGATTCCTGTTCATCGGTGCCGGTGGTGGCGCGTTGAAGCTGTTGCAGAAATCGGGTATTCCCGAGGCCAGGGAATATGCCGGCTTTCCAGTGGGCGGCTCATTTCTGGTGACAGAAAACCCGGCCATTACCGAGCGTCATCTGGCCAAAGCGTACGGCCAGGCGTCGGTGGGGGCGCCGCCCATGTCGGTTCCGCATCTGGATACCCGTGTACTGGACGGCAAGCGCCTGATCCTGTTCGGGCCATTCGCAACCTTCAGTACCAAGTTTCTCAAGCAGGGCTCCTTCCTGGACCTGCTGAGCACTACCACGATAGACAATGTGTGGCCGATGACTCGCGTCGGCATCAAACAATATCCACTGGTCGAGTACCTGGCTGGCCAACTGATGCTGTCGGACGACGATCGGCTTAATGCGCTGAAAGAATACTTCCCTGACGCCAAAGCCGAAGACTGGCATCTGTGGCAAGCAGGCCAGCGCGTGCAGGTGATCAAGCGTGACGAAGCTGCCGGTGGCGTCCTGAAGCTGGGCACGGAGATTGTTACATCCCAGGACGGCACCATTGCCGGTTTGCTAGGTGCCTCTCCAGGCGCGTCGACCGCGGTACCCATCATGGTGAGCTTGCTGCAGAAAGTCTTCAAAGACAAAGTCGCGACGCCCGCCTGGCAGGAGAAACTGCATCAGATTCTCCCGAGCTACGGTACCCAACTTAACGACGATCCAGCAAAAGTGGCTGAAGAGTGGGCCTATACCGCCAAGATACTTCAATTGATGCCCCCACCGGCGATCAGTGAAATCGCTACGCCGATTGCTGAAAAAGAGGAGGGCACGTCGATGAAAGAAAAGGCAGCGGCTGACATGGCTCTATGAGTGATAAGACCACGCATTGGGGATGCTTGGGATCGCTGACTTAAAGACAAAAGCCCGCTGGCCGTTAACGGCCAGCGGGCTTTTTAATGGATCATCACGGATTGCCGGGAAAGACGCTCTTTATCTTCATGAAAAAGAATTCGCTATCCCGGTAACCCTAGGCCATCCGCTTCGGTTGGCGGGCGGCTTTTGCAAAACCGGCACAGTTTTTTTGCATTCAATTTTGCATACCGTCAAATTTCCAACTACACCTGATAGGTGAGGTGGGGTGTGTCCAAATCTTGACAGTTGTCGTCATGGCTCGGACGTCCGATAGGTGGCAACAATTTAGGGATGGTCAGGGACATGGCACAAGGCAAGTACCGCTCGGACATCGATGGGCTGCGGGCTGTGGCAGTGATTGCAGTACTTCTGCATCATCTGAACACCAATCTTTTGCCAGGCGGATTCGTTGGCGTAGACATCTTCTTCGTCATCTCCGGCTTTTTGATCACCTCCCAGGTTTTTTCCGAGGTCAAACGCAACACGTTTTCGCTGAAGGGTTTTTATCAGCGACGCATCAATCGCATTGTTCCGGCATTGGTCACGGTATTGCTGGCGACCGTGATCGTCGGGGCATTTATTCTTTCTCCGGTCGACCTGATTCGTCTCAACGTCAGCGCATTGCTGTCTTTGATGGGCGTCTCGAACATCTATATTTGGGTCAAGTACGGTAACTACTTCGCCGCGGACGCCAGTGAAGCGCCCCTGCTGCATACCTGGTCACTGGGCATTGAAGAACAGTTCTACCTGCTCTGGCCGCTGTTCATTGTCGTGCTCTACCGCTTGGCGCCACGTTACGTGCTGCCGGTTTTGGCCATTGGCGTAGTCTTCGCGGTTGGCGCTTCAGAATACGCGGCAGGCGTATTTACAACCGCCGCCTACTACCTGTTGCCTACGCGCTTTTTCGAATTGATGCTGGGTGGGTTGCTGGCGATCTATCTGCATCAACCGCGCATCATCGGAAAGCTCACGGCGCATGGCATTGCCCTGGCCGGATTCCTGCTGATCGGTTATTCGCTGTTTGCCTTGAACCCCACCTCGACCTTCCCCGGGACCAACGCCTTGATCCCGTGCCTGGGTGCCGCGTTGTTGATCCTGGCCGGCAGCGGCGACACGCGCTCGCGTTTGCTCACCAGCCGGCCCATGGTGTTCATCGGCTTGATTTCCTATTCGCTGTATTTGTGGCACTGGCCGTTGATTGCCTACCTGAGCTATTTGGGGATCCCCATCGATCTGCCGGTCGGGGCGATACTGATCGCGGTTTCGATCATCCTCGCGTGGCTGTCCTGGCGTTATGTCGAGGTGCCTTTTCGGCGCGATGGAGCGACGTGGCACTTTTCCAAAGTCTTTGCCCGTCGATTCGCCGTCCCGGCCCTGGGCCTGGCTGCATTGGCGGTGCTGAGCGTGCAATTCAACGGGTTTCCACAACGATTCAGTCCTGATGTTTCAGCACTCGAAGCGATGACCCTGCAAAAGCCGAGCGAGATTCGCAAGGGGTGCCACGTCACCAATGCGCTTTACAGCACAGGACCTAATGACACGTGCCGTCTGGGGGTCAAAAAAGCCGAGCTGGACGGCATCATGATCGGTGATTCGTTTGCCAATCATTTCACCGGCATGGTGGATCTTCTGGCCAAACCAGACAACCTGTCGATCATGGATTACACCATGGACTCGTGCCCGCCGATCCTCGGCTACACCGTCGACATGAACGCGGTCTACGCCGCCCATTGTGCAAAACGCAACGAACGTGTGTTCACCATGATCGAGCAGAACCATTATCACTATGTGGTGCTGGCGGCGATCTGGCCCAGGGACGCGATTGCCAAAGACATGGTCGAAGCGAGTATCAAGCGGGTGGTGGAAAACAGCGACGAAGTCATCGTCATCTTGAGGAACCAGCACATCGAAAAAGCCGCCAGTTGCCCGATCCGTCATTTGATGTTCGGCACCGATCACGATTGCTCGGTCACCCGAAGTGCCGTCGCTCCCTATTGGGCAGACATCCATCTGAAATACCCGCAGGTGCACTTTATCGACCCCAATCAAGTGATTTGCCCGGCAGGCGTCTGCAGCCCGATTATCAGCGGCCAACTGCTGTACCTGGATGATTCGCACCTGAATGAAGTGGGGTCGCGTTTTATTGGCCGCACGTTACTCGACCGAGGCTACTCGTTGTTGCACGACCCGGTGGCTGCCCCACGTACTGTCGGGACCAAGCTGGAAGCCACAGTTCACCTATAGGGGGCTTCGTGAGGAAGCGTGCTTGCGATGGCGTTCGACCTGACGCATAGCATTCGGCGAGGATTAGCTGCCAGGCAAGTGCCATTCAAGCCAGTCCTCTTTGAATCACGGTTTCTCCGGCACTACAAAATTCACTACCGTACTGGTCAGGATTTTGTGACTCGGGTCGGCCACTTCAAGCAGCACCTTGTGAGTGCCTGGCGTCAGCCCGACCAAAATAATCGGGTCTTCACTGGTGTGCGCCCATGTGCCTTTCCAGTCGTCGACGGTCACGTGAAGGTGACCGAGACGAGGTGACACTTCAACAGCCGTTTTGCCAAATACCGGCATGATCCGGGCGTGCTCAGTTCGATACTGGATGATGACCACTCCGCGGGCCAGCGGCGCGGCGAGCGGAGGGTAGGCAATGAGTTTTGGCCCCGTCTCGGATTCCAATGGGAGTATTGCCGGGGGCTGGTGGGTATCTGCTTCCCCCTGACCCCACGCGGCTATGCAAAAGAGGGCGCCCAACGTTAAGGCGGGTAGATTTCTGAGAGCGAGGGGCATGGTGTTTTCTCCCGCGTGATCTCATTCAAGGCTAGATCAAACCGGGCAGTTGTGTACGCCAAAGCTGCCACGCTCTGCAAAACCGCCGAGTGGGGTGAAATCTGTGAATGGAGCGGCGCAAAATGACAGCTAAGCTTCCTTTTACTGTCGGGTTGATTGAGCAGATCGGGCTTCGCGGCCAGGGCGTATAGCCGCCTTCAGTCGTCACCTCGCCGGTGCAACATCCTGCCCGATCTTGAGCGTCAGCCCTTTGCAACAGCCTCGGAGGGGAGCCAATGAAACGTTTCGTACTGCTCGTCGCGATCTCTATGCTTACCACTGCTTGTCAGAGCACCAATGATGATGGCGTCACCCGACTAGACAATTGTGTCTGCTACAAATCGCCCGAGGGACAACATTTGCAAACATCGCAAATGGCATGGAAAGACCCCGAAACGTTGCAGAAACAATTCTCACATTGCGTTTGCCGAGCCTTGGTTGACCTGAAGAAGGTCGATGATCCCAGTAAATATTTCGTACCCGGAACCGAAATAAGAACGGAACTGAAATAAACAGGATCGGAAAAGGTGACGGGTTTATTTTAGAAAAGGGACTGGCGCAAATACGCGAACAAGTCAGTCCCTTTGATTCAACGGCCATATTCAACGTACGGCCCCAAGTAGAAACCTTGCGTATCCCAGTTGATTCGATAAATCACTTCTTTCCCTGGCTTGACGTTGGCCGCGACCGTTTTGATCGCGACACCCGCGCATAATCCAGACTCGGCGAGCCCGGTGCCGAGATTCACTTCACCGGCAGGCAAAACGAACGATGCCTTCTGACCGGGACCTATCTTGGCTGCGCGCTGACCATCAATGTAGAACACGGCGTCACATCCCGAAGCGACAAACCCGTCATCACGGAGAATGGTCAGGCGTCCCGGATCTTTCGTTCCCTGGCTTTTGATCGCGTACATCTCACTGGCCGGCACCGGCCGCGCTTCAGACACCCGAATAGGTGATGTTGCGCACCCGCCCAAGGCCAGCAAGAGCGCTCCCGTTGCGATAATCCTTCGCATGATTTTTTCCTCCTGAAACAGGGCGAATGTTTCGGTACCGTGATCACATGGCACTGGCATCGTTTTCATGTTCATCTGCAAAGGCCATGAGCACCTCCAGATCGAGCACATCCAGTTTTATCTGGGCGATAAAAGCGGAGAAGGCCAGGTTGGCGGCGAGTAGACGCAGGTCGCAGGCCCAGGCCGGTAGATGGGTGGGGCCCTGGAGCCAGCCGGACTCGAATAGAGGCGCCAGGCGTACGGTGTCGGCCAGACTGAGGCGTCCGGCAAACAAATGCCCCACCAATTCGGGGCGATTGTCGCGGATCGCGATGCGCAACAGGGTATGGACACCGAGCAAACCCGTCAGGTAGGCGGCATCCTTGGTAAACGCTGAACCACCCCGTAGATCGGCGCCACGGAACACCCGTTGGGTTGAGCGGAAAGACTCCTCTTGCGACTGGCCGGCGGCAAGAAACCCCTCGAATACCTGGATGAAATCGGCGCCGTCCAACGCTTGCTGGACCGCAAGCACGCGCAGTGCCAGGCGGCGCAAGCGGCTGATGTCCATACTGCCCGTGAACAGTTCTGCGAGGGTGGCGATGCCTTCCTGGGTCTGAGTCGTGCGAGGCGCTCCCAAACCCAGACTTTTGAGGTTGGGCTGGAGCGCGCCATTTTGTGCGGTAGCGACATGCACGAAAGCCTCATGCTGCAACAACTGATTCTTGTCCAGTTCAGAGAACAGTGCGCCGCTGCGCAGACGAATGCGGCTTGCCCCGGCGATCGCCTTGGCAGCAAGGGTCGGATCGAGCACCACCGTGACCCGGCCCTCGCCGAAGAAACGGTCCAGTTCCGGCTGCATCCAGGCGGCGAAGGCCTCGGCCGGGATATCGGCCTGAGTCGGTGGAATCCGGGCTCCACCCAGCAGGGCATCGGTGGTCGTAAGAAAAAAACGGGCCGCGTCCAGCATGCTGAGGTTCTGGTTCGGATAGTAGAAATCCGGGCGCCGGTACAACGCGGATGAATATTGAGTGAAGGCGGGCGTGCCAATCGCGCCGAGCATGCGTCCAGCCGTGGCATAACTGCGCGCTGTCATGGCGAGGTAGTTCCCGGCTGGATGACCCTGATCGCAACGCCCGATAAAAGCTTCCAGAGCGGCGATGTCGGCGCTGTGCTCGCGTGGGCGCTGCTCGACTTCAGGCAATGCTGCTTTCCCTGCGCGCCAATTCGCCAGGAATACTTCTTCGACGCCATCCGGCCAGGACAGGGCATCCAGTACGCGGATCTTGCGAGCCAGACCGGGTAGCGCGGCATCAAGTTCTGACAGCGGGGCGCTGCTCACTGGAGTCTCCCTTGAAAGACGCGGTTCATTCGAAAAAGCTTAGTCGTTCCGATGCGTTGCGTTGTAACCGTTCAAGGGGGCTCCTGCCATTCAACGCCACACCTCAACTTCGCAAAACCCTCAAGGCAACCGATCAATGGCAGAATCCCCCTCAACTTGATCGTTTTGGAGACCACCATGCTTCGTGCGTTTGAACGAAGACTCGACCCCTTTCCTCCTGACGAGGTGCCACCGCCACCCGACGGCCTGGCTCGCTTCCTGTGGGCCTGTACCCGGGGCGCCCGCGGTTACATCCTTGCGCTTGCGCTGCTCAGTGCCGGTGTGTCGATTTACGAGGCGTGGCTGTTTTCCTTCCTCGGGCAGGTCGTGGACCTGCTCTCGACCTGGCAGGCAGGCGGTGAAGCGGCAGAACAGGAAAGTCGCGTGTTGTGGGGCATGGGCATCGTCATGGTGGCCAGTGTCGGGCTGGTGGCGTTGCGCACCATGGTGCAGCACCAGATATTGGCGATTAACTTGCCGTTGCGGTTGCGCTGGGACTTCCATCGCCTGATGCTGCGACAAAGCCTTTCGTTTTTTTCCGATGAGTTTTCCGGCCGGGTCACCACCAAGGTGATGCAGACTGCGCTCGCGGTGCGCGACGTGCTGTTCACCCTGGTCGAGATCGCACCCGGGATCGGGGTGTATTTCATCGCGATCATTGCACTGGCCGGCGGCTTCGCGCTGAAACTGATGCTGCCTTTCGTTGCCTGGGTCCTGTTGTTCGGTGTGGCCATGCTGTACTTCGTACCCCGCCTGGGGAAAGTCGGGCAGGAACAGGCCAATGCGCGGTCGATGATGACCGGGCGTATCTCGGACGCCTATACCAACATCACCACGGTGAAGCTGTTCTCCCACTCCAATCGTGAAGCACACTTCGCCCGTGCTGCGATGGAGGATTTCAAGCAAACCGGTTTCCGCCAGATGCGCCTGGTCAGCCAGTTCGAGATCGTCAACCAGGCCTTGGTGGTGGCGTTGATCATGGCAGCCGGTGGTTATGCCCTGTGGCTATGGCACCAGGGCCAGGTCGGCGCAGGTGCCGTGGCGGCAATCACCGCCATGGCACTGCGGATCAATGGCATGTCGCACTGGATCATGTGGCAAATGACCTCGCTGTTCGAGAGCATCGGCACCGTGCAGGATGGCATGGCAACCTTTACCCGCGGCCCCAAAGTGCAGGATGCGCCGGACGCAGGCGCGCTGGTGACCTCCGGCGGCGCGGTGACCTTCGATAAGGTGAGCTTCAACTACAATGGCGAACGCCAGGTGCTCGATGGCCTGAGCCTGAATATCCGCGCGGGCGAAAAAATTGGCTTGGTTGGCCGCTCTGGCGCCGGCAAATCCACGCTGATCAATTTGCTGCTGCGCTTTTATGACGTCGACAGCGGGGAGATTCGCATCGACGGCCAAAACATCGCACACGTGACGCAAGACAGCCTGCGCGGCTCCATCGGCATGGTCACGCAGGATACCTCGCTGCTGCACCGTTCCATCCGCGACAACATCGCTTACGGCCGTCCCGATGCGACCGACGCGCAAATCCGCAGCGCCGCGGCCAATGCCCAGGCCCATGAGTTCATCAGCCAACTGAGCGACCGGCAAGGCCATACCGGCTACGACACACTTGTGGGTGAGCGCGGCATCAAGCTGTCGGGTGGCCAGCGCCAACGCGTCGCGATTGCCCGTGTGATGCTCAAGAACGCCCCGATCCTGCTGCTTGACGAGGCCACCAGCGCGCTCGACTCGGAAGTCGAAGTCGCCATTCAGGAAAGCCTTGATGAAATGATGCAGGGCAAGACCGTGATCGCGATAGCCCATCGGCTGTCCACGATTGCGGCCATGGACCGGCTAATCGTCATGGATGACGGACGCATTATCGAACAGGGCACTCACACCGAATTGCTTGGAAAGAACGGCGTCTACGCGCGACTGTGGCAGCACCAAAGCGGAGGGTTCCTGGGTGAGGATCAGGGACTGGTCGAGGCGATGGATCAGGTGTGAGGGTGCAGGGGCGCAGCAGGGGGAATGTGAACGGACGTTGGGGGGAAACGAAGTAGACACTCGTCAAGGGCTGCTCCGCCCCCACTTCGCGTGCTGTAGACGACACCGAAGTCAGGAGTGGTCAATGTCGTCAGTTGAACGTTTTGCAGGTTTTGATTAGCAGTGATCGTAACCACTGCTGACCGGGATCGTGGTGCGTGCGCTCATGCCAAGCCACTGTTTTGCTGACACCTGGAATAGCGCTTCCCGGTTGAAGCGCAATGCACTGAGCACGTTCCACCCGCCGATGGCCAGCCAGGTCGGATTGCCTGGCACGGTTGGGCAGGTGAGGGCGAAACCCGACTGGACGTTCATCATGCCTGGCTGATTGAGGACTTGGCGGGCGGTCGTGTGCGCATCCTCACGCAAGAAACCCAGAAGGGTAAAACGGCTGAAGAGTTGGCCAAGGCCAAGCCGAACCCGATGATTAACGGTCACCAGGATTGGCTGGATGGGTTGGTCGGCGCTGCACGCAACCCAAGCAACTGAGCGCGGACGCGCCCTCATGACTTCTTGGCCATCCTTCAAACGTGCACTCGGAAAACCCACCGGTCGCAATTGTCAGTGCCCGCGATTGACCGTAAGCAGTCTTCGACGTTAACTGTATAGATGTACAGTTATGGTTTAAGGTATTTCTCATGAGCTTCACTATCCTCGGTCCCTTGGCAGCAGGGGGCGTTCAGCTTCCCTTTTACTCGTTCAGGGTCCCAGCGGGTTTTCCGTCTCCAGCAGCCGATCATCTCGAGCAGCACATCTCCATCGACGAGATCCTGGACATTCGGGCGCCGCATATCTACTTGGTACGGATAGAGGGCAGCAGCATGGAAGGCGCAGGTATTTTCGATGGCGACATGGCGGTAGTTGATCGTTCGATGACTGCTGAGCACGGACATATCGTCATTGCTGCAGTGAACTCTGAGCCAGTATGCAAGCGTCTCTGCAAACGAGGTCCCAACATCATCCTGATGTCTGAAAACACAGGTTACCCGCCGCGTTACATCCTCGAAGGCGACGAGCTGATCATTTGGGGCGTTGTGACGTTTAGTGTGCGTGCCCATGATCCAAAAGCCTGAACCCGTTTTCGCACTGATCGATTGCAACAGCTTCTACGCAAGCTGTGAGCGAGTATTCCGACCTGAGTTGGCCAAGAGCCCCATCGTGGTGCTGTCGAACAACGATGGCTGCGTCATCGCTCGTAGCTACGACGCAAAACCCTTCGTGAAAATGGGAGAACCGTACTTCCAAATCAAGCACAAACTCAAGCAGCACGGCATCGTCGCTTTCTCGTCGAACTATGCGTTATACGGCGACATGAGCGAACGCGTGATGAGCGTGATCGAGTCACTAGTGCCTGCCGTAGAGGTCTACAGCATTGATGAAGCCTTCGCAGATCTAGCAGGCGTACCGGGTGATCTCGAGGCGCTCGGTCGTCGTATCCGTGCGCAGGTATATCGCAGCACTGGCATCCCTGTCGGCGTGGGTATCGCTGGCACTAAAACCCTCAGCAAACTCGCTAATCATGCGGCCAAAAAATGGCAAGCGCAGAGTGGCGGCGTAGTTGATCTTCGTGACCAAACCAAGCGCGACTGGGTTCTGAAAAAATGCTCGGTCTCGGATGTCTGGGGCGTGGGACGTAAGATGACCTTGCATCTGGAGGGCATGGGTATCAAGTCGGCTTGGGATCTTTCCAAGGCGGATGCCTGGATGCTTCGCAAGAAATTCAGTGTAGTGATCGAGAAGACAGCCCGTGAGTTGGCGGGCACGCCCTGCCTTGAACTGGATGAGCCTGATCCTCCCAGGCAAGAGATCTGCTGCAGTCGGATGTTCGGCAAGCGTCTCACAGAGATAGCGCCGATTAAGGAGGCGGTCGCAACATACATGATGCGAGCCGTGGAGAAGCTTCGGGCTCAGCAGTCCCTATGCAAGAAGATCAGGGTCAGCATTCGCACGGGCATGTTCAATCCCGAGGAAGCGAAGTACGCCAATGGTGTTTTGGTGGAATTGCCCTATCCAACCGACGACGTTCGGCTGATGACAAAAGCTGCGGTGAACGCGGTAGACAGGGTTTTCCGACCAGGCTTTAAATACAGCAAAGCAGAGGTGCTTCTGATTAACCTTTGCCATAAGGGCGAGTACACCGAAGATCTCTTTTCAATCTCTCAACCGGAAGCGACCGAGAAAGTGATGGGCGTTATAGACGCCATTAATGGCAGATGGGGCAGGGGGACGATGCGACTTGCGAGTGTGCCGACTAACCCTGATTGGGGTATGCGGAGGGAGATGATGAGTCAGAGCTTCACTACGCGGGTTGATCAGCTCTGGACTGTGTACTGTCGGTAAGCCGTATCGTCTATAGGCTCCGCCCGAGACCCCTGACTGGATTATTCGAAATTATTGCTCAGTAATAATTATGGCCGGATCATAATTTTATGGTGTAGAGCAATCAGCTCTCGGCATTTTCTCGACGATAGCGTCACTCGTTACATGCGGGATGTCTGAGGGCACAGCCGCACTGCTGGTTTACTATCAATTTCAGTTCGACTCTGAAGGTCTGGCGATATCAGCGCTCAAAGAAGAGTACCAGTCAGCGTAGGGCGTATTGGCGACCTGGTTTCTATTAAAGTCAGGGCTGCCATCGTCCCACCAAACCGGCCCGCGCTCCCCGAGAGCCTCCTTCGCTGTCTGGACGCGCGCCCTGGCAAACTTCAGCTGTGCGATATTGCCAGACGTTTTTGCTGCCTTGACCTCGCGTCGCGCGGTCATGAGCACGTCAACCAGCGGCTGCCGCGCCTCCTCACTCAACGATGGGTTGGTACAACGCCACAACTTTCCTTTGACTACAAAGTAGCGACCGTCAGGAGTCGTTGGATACATAACGGAAATGCCTCCGGGTTCCGTGGTTTAGCTCGTACGGAACCACTACCATCGTCACCAGAGTGGATTGCGGCTTGCAGGCTATACAAGGCCAACAAACGATAGGATAACCAGGACGATCACCACTGCCCCAACGATGTAGATGATATTGTTCATAAAAACTACCCTTTATCTGAATGTGATTTCGACACAAAGGTGTCTAGTACAAACGACATCTCAAGAGGCAATTTCGTTCCGCAGATCAGATTCAGGTTCGGCGCCATTGCAACCCATGTTCCGTTGCGATATTACGAACCTTCTCCCGTCGCTAAATGCTAATGAATGGACGTTTTCTCGAGTGCGAATCGTGCAACGGATACGAACTTATAAGCAGAGTCAACGCTCTTATTTCATGCAAATCAGAGTTTTTGGTGTAACGTTCGAATAACAATCACGGGGAGATTTCTTATGTCCAAACTCGCAGAGTTCCGCCAGCTCGAAAAACACCTGGCAGAACAGCTTCAAGCACTCGAAGCCCTCAAAGGTGACGCTGGCTTGAAGGCCGAAATCGAATTCGAAACAAAGCTCCGTGCCTTGTTGGCGAAGTACGGCTTCAGCTTAAAAGACATCGTTAACCTACTTGATCCTAAGGCCGGTAGCCATGCTTCAACTGTCAAGCCGCAATCGAGCAAGCGCAAGCCTCGCCAAGTGAAGGTCTACAAAAATCCAAAATCTGGAGAAGTCATTGAGACGAAGGGTGGCAACCACAAGACTCTTAAGGAGTGGAAAACTAAATATGGCGCCGACACGGTAGAGTCTTGGCTCGCCAAGTGATCTCGGTTTGAGTACCAAAGGGCCCTTCGGGGCCTTTTTTATTGGATGCGTTATCAGTCGCTGCCCACCCTGGCCCAGAATTCTTCGGCAGATGTACTCAGTGGCGCTGCTGGACGGGTCAGGTGAATTTCCAAAGGGATATCCACGGCCGCGAGGTGGCTGCTGAAAAGTGGTTTGAGGTGAAGGTAATCAAAGCGGCACGGAGGGGTGCGAG
This sequence comes from Pseudomonas sp., assembly GCF_051660785.1. Lineage (GTDB taxonomy): Bacteria > Pseudomonadota > Gammaproteobacteria > Pseudomonadales > Pseudomonadaceae > Aquipseudomonas. The sequence continues at coordinate 161,435 of NZ_JBOFQE010000059.1, read as the reverse complement.
CTTTCGCTTCCTGAGCTGCTTTCGAAATACACCCTCTCGGACAATTACCGCGAATGGGCAAAGACCTATTTGAAGTCAGATAACGGCTCCATTTGAGTTGAGGCAGGTGGAGCAAATTGTCATGAAAAAGACAATCTTGGCCTTCAGCCACCTCTCACCCAGCGTGCTTGAGCCCTGCGCAGATAAGGACGACATCGTCATCATGATGCAATAAGACGACGTTGTTCCTTGAGGGACTTTATCAATTGCGTTGTCACCAGTTTGCTTTCAGTTGGTGGGCGCCGATATCTATTCAAGAGATGCGCGGGCTACGTCCTGAGGACAAAACGCTCCAACGTAAAAAAGGGCCCTTCGAGGGCCTTTTTTATGAAATCTGCTAGCGAGAATGATCTCGCCGTCCATGACGATTTAGTGCGTAAAGGCATCCGCCAAGCAACAACGTCGCGCCTACCGTAACTAGCAAAGATGGTCTGTGCTTGGCTGCACGCCAGCCACCTTCAATACGCCGATCACCCACTGGCGGAGCAAACAGATTTCCTGATGACGATTCAGACTGTGGGCCGTGTTCTATACCCAAGCGAGTCAACCATCCTGACAGGAACGAGAACCCCGGTACCAGGAAATGCGCCAGACGGGCCATCGTCGCCGCACTTCCCACAGTGGTGCTGGGCCTTGGACGTAACGCACAGGCAACCATCGCATGGGCGACGAGATGCGGATCATAAAGGGGCGGCGGTGGCTTGAGCGCATGACCGGTGAAATTTCCTGCATCGCGAAATCCCGGTGTGTCCATGACTGCCGGATAGATGTCGCACACATGGATATCGGGGAAGCCGATCAGCTCCCCGCGCAAAGCTTCACTCAAACCGCGTAAACCATATTTGCTGGCTGAATAAGCTGCTGCATAGGGCTGTGCGACCCAGCTCCCCAGTGACAAGGTGTTAATCAATGTGCCGCATTTTTGTGCCTTGAAGTATGGCCATGCCACATAGGCGCCTCGCAGGTAACCGAGCAGATCCGTTTGCAGCACTTGTTCATGGGCTTCAAGGGGCGTTTCCTCGAAGCTACCGACCGCTCCGACGCCTGCATTGTTGATCCAGATGTCGATGCGTCCGTCGCCAAATGCGGCAGCTTGGTCTGCCAGTGCGCGCATCTGTCCGCTGTGTGTAACATCCGTACGAACTGCCAAAGCCGTCCCACCGCGTGCGACACATTCCTCGACTACTTCAGCGAGTGCGGCTTCGTCACGCGCCCCCAGTACCAGGCGGGCTCCCTCACTTGCGAATGCATGAGCTGCTGCGCGGCCTATACCGCTTGATGCCCCGGTGATGACCACCAGTTTGTTGTGGAGAGCGCTTGTGGTGGCTCTGCGGTACACCTCAGAACGGCCTCTAACCTCTGATGAGGGTACATCTGCTGGAGCGTTGTATCGCACTTTGTTGAGTTTCAACCGTGCCCCATCGATCAGGGTTAATGTCAGGTCATGGATGGTGCCGGCGACTCGATCCGGGAACACCGGTTCGCCTATAGGATCAAGTTCGTCGTACAAAAATTGCTGACCTTCCAGCCACCCGACGGCGGTCATTAATTCGGGGCCCAAGTAATATTTTCCGTCGAGAAAGAAGCCTGGAAAACTTCGTGTACGTTCTAGGCTTTCTACTACGTAACGCTCGCCAGGCTTCATGCCGGTTAAGGAATCGATCATGGGGAAGTCCTCAGTTCGCAGGTGTTGCGATAGAGGACAGGCTGTAAACAATGTTCCATCGAACTGACGTAAAGGGAGTACAGATCGCTGGGGTCATTCGTCGATATGCAGACAGCCGAAGGTGTCGCTACGAGTCGTCAGTACGTACCTGTAATCAGTTGTGACAGCGGTCGAGATCAACGAGGAGCTTCCTGGGATGCCCGAGTTCACCAATGTTTATTTCAACATGTCCCAGGGTGAGGAAAGCACTCGCGGTCAACCAACGAAATGACGCTTAGGGACTCTGACAAGGAAGGTAGTGCCGTGTTCCTGGCTAGAAAATACCTCGATGACGCCGCCGTGCGATGCAACGATCTCTGAAGCAATAAATAGTCCCAGGCCTAATCCTTCGCTAGGTCCATGGTCGACTATCGAGTGCTGAGAAAATCGACCCATTGGATTAAAAATGAAAGGCAACACGTCGTCAGGAATTGGCTTGCCGCTGTTATGAACTGAGAAAATAACGCTGTCCTTCGAAACGTTTAGCGTCACCTCTATAGGATGTCGATTGTCTCCGTGCTGCACCGCGTTGCTAATAATATTGGAGAAGACCTGCTCCATTCGCGCACCATCAAATTCCCCATCAGCAGAAGCTTTCTTCTCGAAAAGAATATCTGTGTTGGTGTGAAAGGCGCGGAGCTCATCCACGATTCGCTCGCACAGGGGCAACAGATCCAAAGCCTTTTTTTTGACAGGAATTCCCGGGCCCATTTGACACCGTGTGAGATCCAGCAGATCACCGACAATTTGACTGGCGCGCTTAACACTTGTGTAAATTTGAGCAGATATTTTCGTCGCCCTTACGCCGAGTCCTTCCGAGCGTCTTAACACGTCAGCGCCGAGCAAAATGGCGCCCAAGGGAGTGCGCAAATCATGTCCCAGGATGCCGAGAAAGACGTTGCGTGATGCCTCAACAGCGCGCGAGTAGCTCGCGATGGATTCTGCCAGGGCTTGGTCAATGGCTTCGTGGAATCGGGTCATATCGTCAACGTCCACGTCCAGTGGGGTGCCTGCCTTTACTTTTTTCAACCATTGACTGAGTACACTCGTCCTGAGGGCCCGATATTCCGACACCATTTGGTCAATGGTGAAACCCGCCATCAGTCGCGTAACTGCGTGTGTTTCTGCAGGTGTTTCCTCATCAGTAGCCGGCGCATTACCCTGAGCCTTGGCAATCTGCTCGTCCGCTGATTGTTTTGTACGTAGATCGAGCACAATGGCATGAAGCATTTGTTCGGCATGATCCCGAAGAGCCTTGGTGTCCAGCGGTGCACCTGGTGTGTCAATCGTTCGCGCGAAATCCTCCCAAGCCTGAAGAATTGGTTCAAGGTTTTCTGTAATGAAATCTGACAGTCGCATGCCTGTATTCCTGATTGAAAAGGCGAACTCCAGGCGGGAGGGGAAGCGAAGCCGCTAGGTGCGATTGAGCACGGGTTTGAAGTTTGGCATGACCGCCAGTAAAGAACCTTATGCCCTATTGGAGACCTTGTCGCGTGTCCATGGATATGACTCGCATTTATGCCCCTTACTTCTTCCGACTCCTTAAAGCTATGCGCAGTTCACTGGGCAAAAACAGGACGAGATCGCCTGCACATAGGCCACCGCGTCCAGATCCTTAATATTTTCGGTCCAACCTGCTTTTAGGCAAGGTCGGCAGCATCGTTCACACGCGTGGAGGGGTGATCGCCACCCGGACCTCGGGGGCCAGGCGACCAGTTTCAATCGACGCTGCGCTAATCGCAATCGGGTAAATTCACACGGAATATTGTGCCCTTCTCCAGCGTCGACTCGACCTCTATCGTTCCACCATGGCCCTCTACAATCTGAGAGGCTATAAATAATCCCAGGCCTAGACCCGATGATGCCCCAGGTTCACCTTTGGAGTATTTGGAATACCTTCCTTCTGGATTGAATAGAGAGGGTAGTGCACTGGGAGGAATAGGATCTCCAGAATTCTGCACACAAAAGCAGGCGGTGGTGCTATCTCTTTTCAAAGTGGCATAGATAGGATGCTTTGCGTTGCCATGTCTCACTGCATTGCCAATAAGATTCGAAAATACCTGTGCCATGCGTGATGGGTCGTATTTGCCAAATACCGAGTCCTCATCGTCAAATATGATTTGCGCTTTAGGATGGGCGGTAGAGAGCTCATCAACGACTGATTTGCAAACGGAAGTCAGATCAGTATCTTCGGGGTGCACAGGGATGCCATTGCCCAGATTACAACGAGCCAGGTCAAGCAGATCGTTCACCATATGGTTGGCAGTTTGAGCACTCGTAGAAATCTGCGCGATTATCTTTTTTCCTCGGGTGCCAAGTTCTTCAGTCTGTCGTAGCAAATCGGTGCCTAATGTCACGGCGCCCAATGGTGTGCGAAGGTCGTGGCCCAACACTCCCAAGACTGTTTTTCGGGTGGTCTCCACCGCCTTTCCATAGGTCGCAATCGACTCGATTAGCGCTTGATCTATCGCCTCATTGAATCGGATCATATCTTCAACTTGATGATCTTCTCCGGCGTATCCGTCTGTCAGCCAAAGTCTTAGCACGCTCGACCTGAGGGCGCGGTATTCGGAGACCATCTGGTCTAAAGTGAAACCCGCCATCAGGCGTGTCAGCGCGTGGCTCTGAGCCGCCGATTCGTCGTAGCCTACAGGCCCTAGCCCTTTTGACTTCTCAATCTGCTGCTGAGCGCTTTGAGATGTGCGCATATCAAGTGCTACGGTCTTCAAAATATATTCGGCATGGTTTCTCAGGCCACGGGAATCCATTTCCGGCATCGGGGTATCAACAGACCTGGCGAATTCTTCCCACGCTTGCAGAATAGGCTCCAGGTTTTTAAGGATGAAATCTGAAAGTCGCATGGCAATCCTTTCTGGCCTACCGTCTACTACGACGGTATCAGCCAGATAAATTTGGTCGACAAAATCAGACTAGCGGATTGACGTGATTCGGCAACCGATCCTGCGCCGAACTCCGCTCGTCAGCTCATCGAAACGCTGACCGCCCGCCGCACCACTAAGTGACAAGCCTTCTGGATCTATCAATCATGTGCCCAACTGTACTGGTCGTAGAAGACGATGAAATACTGCGTTCCCTGTTGGTCGAGGCCATTTCGCTTTTGGGATTAACTGTGATTGATTGTGTATCTGCGGATGATGCTCTCTGCGTGCTGGAAGGCTCGACTTCGATATCATTGGTCATGACCGACGTTTGTATGCCAGGCAGCATGGATGGGTTGGATTTGGCAAAGGTGATTTGGTCTCGTTGGCCTCGCTTGCCTGTCATAGTCACCTCCGGAGACAGATCGATACCTGACGGGTTGATGCCTGTTAACGCTATGTTCCTACGCAAGCCATCTTCGCTGGATGTACTGCATATGGCGGTTAGAAAATATCTGCCGGCGTAAAGGCAGCGTCAAAGCTGGAATGCACCTGGGCGTATATTTTTGGCGCTCAAAACGAACGATGGCACTTCTTGGCCCGTCGAATTTTTTTCGCCGTGTACGGGAGCAATTGGCCGATCAGTTTGGAAGGGGGGGCGTTCAAGAGCTAAAAACTGAGGTTGTCACTCGTCAAACAGCGACCAGCCTGTGGCGAAGGGCCGCTTGCGACTTAACAGCGGGCAGGCCAGGGGGTAAACCATGACAACGCGCAAATTAACTATTAATGACTTGCAGTTGAACGTTTCAATCCGCGGCCAAGGTTCACCGCTACTCTTGCTCAACGGCCTGGGTGGTTTGATCCGTACCTTTGATCCCCTGCGCGATGAACTGGTGGACTACAGGACCATTACGCTGGACGTGCCCGGGGTCGGCAAATCGCAAATGCCCCGCTGGCCGATGCGTCTGCCGCGCCATGCCGACCTGATCGCGCAGATGCTCAAGCATTTGGGCATCGCTCAGGTCGATGTGTTCGGCGTGAGTTGGGGCGGCGCATTGGCGCAAGAATTCGCCCTGCGTCACCCGAGCATGGTGCGCCGACTGATCCTCGCGGCGACCTCGGCCGGCCCGGCGATGCTGGTGAAACCCGCCGACATCCTGGATTTTTTTGGCAGGCGCAAAAGCGCCAGATTGCGCCAGCAAAAAGGCTCGCGCGATTCGATACAGACGCTGCTGCGCTTCGGTGTGGTGAACGGCATGCTCACGGTCAACCCGCGAAGCTATTACCACCAGCTCACCGCCCTGGTGGGCTGGACCAGCCTGCTGCGGCTGTTCCGTCTGCGCCAGCGCACGCTGATTCTCACCGGCGAACGCGATACCCTGGTGCGGCTGTACAACGCGCAAATCTTGCGCGGCACCATTCGCCGTGCCGAACTGCAGGTTCTACAGGGCGAGGGGCATTTTTTCGTGGTGACCAGCGCCAGGCGAACGGCCGAAGCGATACGTGAATTCCTCTGCCGGCAGCACGACGACGAAGAGCCCGCGCCGATGATCGCCAACGACACATTTGAGCCAGGCCTGCTGCAATCCGAGCGGAAATGATCGCTGATGCCTGCAAATGGCTCGCCCAGGCCGAAAACTGACATCGTCCACTCTTCACATCTTCGAAATCGGAGCGCATTGGCATCAGCGCCCTGGCGTAGAATTCGCAAACCACCAGTCCCACCCGAGACGGACCCTCAATGCAAACCCCGACATCCAACCACCCCCTCTGGAAAACCTACCTTCTTTTCCTCGCCCCTATGGTCCTTTCCAATTTCCTCCAGTCCATGTCGGGCACCATCAACAGCATCTACATCGGCCAAATGCTCGGCACCCAGGCCCTGGCCGCTGTCTCCGGCATGTTCCCCATCGTCTTCTTCTTCATCGCCCTGGTCATCGGCCTCGGCGCGGGTGCGGGCGTCCTCATCGGTCAAGCCTGGGGGGCGCGTGAGCCGCATCTGGTGAAAACCATTGCCGGCACCACCTTGCTGTTGGGCGCAATGATCGGCCTGCTGGCAGCGATATTGGGCAGCGTCTTCGCCAGACCCGCCCTGCAAGGACTCGGCACACCGGCCGACGTCCTCGACGACGCCGTGTCCTACGCCCACGTGATGATGTGGATCATGCCGTCCCTTTTGGTCTACGTGCTCTTCACTCAACTGCTGCGCGGGGTCAGCGATACGGTGTCGCCGCTGATCGCATTGCTGGTGTCGACCTGCATCGGTCTGGCGCTGACGCCGGCGTTGATTCGGGGTTGGTTCGGGTTGCCGATGATGGGGATTCAGAGTGCGGCGTATGCCGGGTTGGCGGGTAATTTGTCGGCGATGGGATGGCTGGCGTGGCGGTTGATTCGCAAGGGGCATCCGTTGGCGCCGGATCGGGAGATGTTTGCGGCGATGCGCCTGGACCTGGTGATTCTCGGCAAGGTGCTGCGCATCGGCTTGCCGACCGGCTTGCAAATGGTGGTGCTGTCGGTCTCGGAGCTGGTGATTCTGGCGCTGGTGAATCAGCACGGTTCGCAAGCGACGGCGGCGTATGGGGCGGTGACGCAGATCGTCAATTACGTGCAGTTTCCGGCGTTGTCGATTGCGATCACGGCGTCGATCCTTGGCGCTCAGGCGATCGGGGCAGGGCGGCTGGAGCGGATGGGGCCGATTCTGCGCACTGGGTTATTGATCAACGTGTGCCTGACCGGCGGGTTGGTGGTGCTGGGTTATCTGCTGTCGCACTGGTTGCTGGGGTTGTTCCTCACGGATGACTCTACCCGGGCGAAGGCGGAGCATTTGTTGCACATCATGCTGTGGAGTCTGCTGGTGTTCGGCTTCCAGGCGATAGTCGGCGGCATCATGCGCGCCAGCGGGTCGGTGCTGGTGCCGATGGCCGTTTCGATTTTTTGCGTGGTCGGGGTGCAGTTGCCGGTGGCGTATGTGCTGGACGGGCACTTCGGGTTGCAGGGTGTGTGGATGGCGTTTCCAGTGGCGTATCTGGGAATGCTGGTGTTGCAGACGGCGTATTACAAAATGGTCTGGCAGCATCAGAAGATTGAGCGGTTGGTGTAGGCGAGCGGACTTGCTGTCAGCCACCTTCAGACTGACAATCGAGAGTGACCCTGCGACGCGAACCGACAGGCGTGAACGCCTGAGGAGGTTTTCCCATGAGTCCCTCATCGCCCACCATCCTGCAAGACCGGGCCGCTGCCGGTCGGCGTCTGGTGGAACCGCTGCTCAAGTACGCTCATCGCCCCGACGTCATCGTTCTCGCCTTGCCCAGGGGCGGTGTGCCGGTGGCCTATGAAGTGGCCACTGCCCTGGACGTTCGCCTCGACCTGATGCTGGTGCGCAAGCTGGGAGTGCCGTCCCATGAGGAGTTCGCGATGGGCGCGATTGCCAGCGGCGGCATTCAAATCCTCAATGAACACGCGCTACGGATTCACCCGATTGATATGGCCACGTTCGATGCCGTGGTTGCCCGAGAAACCCGGGAACTGTTGCGGCGTGAGCAGGCTTATCGGGGAACGCGCGCGCCGGTGCAGCTCAAGGATCAGGTGGTGATTCTGATTGATGACGGCCTGGCGACGGGCGCTTCGATGATGGCGGCGGTCCACGCGGTGCGGGTGCATGCGCCGGCTCGAACGGTGGTCGCCGTGCCGGTGGCGCCGATCGAAACGGCGGAGGCGCTGCGCAGTGAAGTGGACGAGCTGATTTGCCCGCTTATTCCTGAGTGGCTGATGTCGATTGGCCGCTGGTACATGGATTTTTCTCAGACCTCGGATGCAGAGGTTATCAGGTTGTTGCAGCGGGCGTGGATGAGAGAGTCGGGCTCTGCACAACGGTAAGCGGACGGGCAATTTGAGTGTCCGCGGAATGTCGCTGCTTGCCCGCTCAGCCAATTTAAGCAAAGCTCTGACGGCCCCAGTCTGGGGCGGACTGGCCACACGATCGAACAGTCAAGGAAAGCGTTGAATGGCACTCAGGGTGATGGTGATCGGTGGCTACGGAAATTTCGGCAGCATCGTTTGCAGGCATTTGGTCGCGATACCAGGCGTAGAGCTGGTGATCTCGGGCCGCGATTCAAACAAGTTGCAGCGCAAGGTCGACGAGCTCAAAACCCGGTCTGGCCGCGCCTGTGAGAGTTGGTGCGGCGATGCCATGGGCGCCGCGTTCGGGTCCACGCTGAGTGCGTTGGACATTCAGTGGGTGGTCCATACCGGCGGGCCATTCCAGGGGCAATCCTATGCCGTCGCGCAGAGCTGCATCGACGCGGGCGTGAGCTACTGCGATTTGGCCGACTGCCGCACCTTCGTCAATGGCATTGCTGTGCTCGACGCGAGCGCAAAGCAGGCCGGCGTGGCCATTCTCAGTGGGTGCAGTTCGGTGCCGACGTTGTCCTCGGCGCTCATCGACCAATACCGCTATCGCTTCAAACGCATCGACTCGATCGATCACGGCATTTCTTCCTCAGCCAAGATGCCGGGCCTCTCGACCGTCGAAGGCGTGTTGGCTTACGCGGGCAAACCGATCAAACAGCTCAGGAATGGCCAGGTGCACGAAGTGTCGGGCTGGCAGGACCTGACCTTGCGCAAGATGCCGCCATTGGGAACCCGTGTCCTGTCCAATGTCGATGTGCCAGACATGGATATTTTCGCGGGCCGCTACGGCGCCCATACCTTGAGTTTCAAGGCAGGTTCGGGGCTGAAGCTCGGTGGCGTAGCCAACTACGTACTCGCCGAGGCGCTGAGAATCGGGCTGCTGCGTGACTCTGCCGCTTGGGCGGCACGGCTGCATCGTTGGGGGACGTGGTTCGAGCGCTTCGGTGATGGCCTGAGTGCGATGTACATCGACGTCGAAGGGCAGGGCGTTAATGGGCAACCGCTGTCCATGACCGTGCAATTGACGGCACACAACGACAAGGGCCCTGAAATCCCGAGCTGCGCGGCGGTCGCGCTGGTGGCAAAACTGGTCGCAGGTTACGAGCCGGTATCTGGCGCCCGTCCTTGTGTGGGCGAGATCAGCGTCGACGAGTACATGGCGGCGATCAACGACCCGGCCAACCTGCACCTGTCCGTGCGCTTTTCTGACGAGCAGGGCTGAGCATGCTCTATCTGTGCCTGAAATACCTGCACGTCATTGCCGCGATTTTCCTGTTCGGGTTCGGTATGGGCTCCTACCTTTATTTAATCGCGGCCAGTCGCACGGCCAACCCGCAAGTGATCGCACACGTTGCCAGAATGGTCGTGCGCTTCGACACCTGGATCACCACTCCGGCAGGCTTCATTCAGATCATCACGGGTTACCTGCTGATGAAAGTGTCCGGGCTGCCCATGACTACGGAATGGGTTCTGACCTCGTTGATCATTTTCCTGTGCGTGGGCTCGCTGTGGCTTCCGGTGCTGGTTCTGCAGAAACGCTTGCAGGTGATGGCGTTGAGCGCGGTGGAAAACGGTGAGGGGCTGGACGCGAAATACCGGTCGGTCTACCAGAAATGGTTCTGGATGGGCGTGGCGGGTTTTGCGGGGATGTTTGTAATCGTGATGATGATGGTCACGAAGATGACGCCGTTACAGCTGGTTGAGGCGGTGGTCTAGGCCAACCGCCACGCTTCACCATTAGACCTGGCTTTGACGCCTAGTGAGCCTCGAGCCAGTCCTGAAACCGGGTCGCACCGATGATGGGATGGGCGCCCGGTGTCAGCGACTGATCGTTGATTGGCGCGCCAAAGTAAGGAACCGTGTCGTCCGACACTGGCTGGCGCGGGTCCTTGGTGTGCTTCAGGTAATCGCTCGCGAATTCGATGAGGGGGCGGTTTTCAGGGCCAGCCACTTCGACGGTTTGATTGATCGGCGCTTTCAGCGCGATGTCTGTCAGGGCTGCCGCCACGTCGGCCGAGGCCACCGGTTGCAACGCGGCGGACGTCAAGTGAATGGTGTCGCCTTCCTCGCGCCCGGAGTGAGCAATGGCGTGGATAAACTCGAAGAACTGCGTGGCCCGCAGAACGGTATAGGGAATGCCCGATTTCTTGATGAGATTTTCCTGGGCCATTTTCGCCCGGAAGTAACCACTGTCGAGCATCCGCTCGGTGCCGACCACCGACAGCGCAACATGGTGTTTGACGCCGTCAATCTTTTCCGCCTTGATCAGGTTGTGCCCGGCGGTTTCGAAGAAATGCAACGCCGCATGGTCCTCGAAAGAGGGCGAGTTCGACACGTCGACCACCACATCCGCGCCTTTCAACGCCTCCGTCAGGCCTTCGCCGCTGATGACATTGACGCCGGTGCTCGGCGACGCCGCGAGGACTTCATGCCCCAGGTCCTGCAGGTTTTGGCAGAGCTTGCTGCCGATCAGCCCGGTACCACCGATGACGACGATCTTCATGTCCTGTCTCCCGATGCGGTGAATGCTTCATCAATTAAACACCTGCGCAAGTGACGGCATCGGACGCTGGTTCGGGTTGCCGACAGGTGGTCGGAAGTCTCGGCGCGAGGTGGAACAAACCGCGGTTCTTTGCTTTAGTCCACCTGTCTGGCCAGCGTGTGCCACGACCGGAGCGTCCCATGAATTCCCGATTCCCGTCGTTTTCCGTACTGGCTGTTGCGCTTGCCTTCGGTTGTTTCCCCAGCGTCGAAGCGGCCGAATACACCCAAGTCAATGAAACCGCCAGCACCATCTCCTTCACGTACAACCAGTTCAGCTCGCGGGTGTATGGCACGTTTGCCAGGTTCAAGGCCTCGCTTGATTTCGACACGGCGAACCCTTCGGCGGGGCACGCCACGCTTGCCATCCAGCTCGACAGCATCGATGCCGGCAGCGAAGACGCCAACACCGAATTGCAAAAGCCTGCCTGGTTCGACTCGGAGAAGTATCCCGAGGCGACGTTTGAATCGACCGATGTGAAATCGCTGGGTGACAACCGATACACGATCACCGGCAAACTCACGCTCAGAGGTGTAACCCGCGAGGTGGCCGTTCCGGTTCACCTGAAGGCGGAGAATGCCATCGGCATCTTCGATGGCCAGTTAACGCTCAAACGCAGTGACTTCAAAATCGGCGAGGGTGAATGGGGCGATACCGTCGTTTCCGATGACATCAATATCCGGTTCCGGATGGTTGCGCCGCAGCGGTAACTTTTGCTGTACATGGCGACGTTAGGTGCTTTTTTACTCGTGGTCTATTCAAGGTTTCAGTACTGCATCAATCGGGTGAATGTGTTGTTCGATTTATTGGAAATAAAGTAGGCGGCATTAATCGCTTTTAACTCTCTTGTCATCGTTGGGGATGAACTAGTCTTTGTCGGTGCGGATGGTTTGAGGCTGAATAAGTTGTACAAAGTGTGGTGGGTTGTATCGTTTCAATATTATTACAAACCTGTAACGCCTGCCTGTCATCACTACTCGTTTTTATGGCGGAAGGCTCAAAAAAGGAGCGAATTAAATGACTTCGGATGCGCTAGCCTTGTCAGATGTGGCCGTCTTAATGACTGAAAACCAGCGCCAATTTCATTTGGAAGAGTTCAGGCAGCTAAAATCCGAAATTTCTATGTTGCTTGAAAGAGTCGCTTCTTTGTTTAAGTACGGTCTGATCGGTAGTGCCGCAGTTTACTCATGGTTTCTAACCAATTCGATCACGACGGCACAGTTCTTTCAGCAATCACGAGAGGTGCTTATAGGCGCCAGTCTGATACCTCCGGCGTTGGTATTTTTTTTCGGTCTGCTGGCGCTGGTGACGTATAAGCATGTCAATAAAATGGGGCTGTACCTGAAAGATCTCGAACGGTGTCTGGGCCATAAAGAAACGCTGGGCTGGGAACAGTATTGGCGCAAGGAAAAGCCCTATCTGTTATGGATATTGTTATTTTTCTATGTGTCCCTGCTTTTGGCGGAACTCGCCGTTGTGTATTGGGTGTGTCACAAATTTTGAAGAGCCACTTCGAAAGAGGCGTTAGAAGTCATGAGTAAGAAAGGCGCCAGGGTTAATACCTGCCCGACCATTCAATTCAATTGCACGGTTTGCTTTTTATTCGGCTAGTGGAGCTGCTTATGAAATCGAAACGTTCGGGCGTGCTGTGGTTGCTTGGAGGCTTGTTGGTTTTCAGCCACGCTTGCGCAGACACATCTGCATATCGCGTGCTCGGTGTTCAGCTCCATGAGCTACAAGATACGCTGAATGCGAGAGCGAAGGACGGATGGATACTAAAGAGTGTTGTCGCGTGGACTACAAACTGTCCAAACAACTCTAAAGAGTGTTTGGTGGTGGTCCTGGAGAAGAAGTAGGCAGATGGGGCTTTATGAATCAAAAGCGGCGCAGAAGCGGACGCCGTATGTCCTAAAGTAGGGGAAAAACCGCAGCCAACACTAACCGCAGGAATCAGCCACGGCCTTCTCGGCGCGTTCAATTTCCTGCTTGATGTCAGTGGTGATCCGCTGTTCCTTGCGTTCCTGTTCGAGGAATTGCTGACTCCCCTGGTTTTTCAGTTCGGCGTCGGACGCGGCATCCTGCGCCCGCAGTTCGGCAGCATGCGCGTCTATGACGGCTTCCACCTCGGTATCATTTTTCGCGGTATCCAAGGCGCTGACCAATTTGTCGACTTCCGCCTTCTCGGCATCGGCGTAAGCGTCGACGGACAGCCCGGAAGCCATCGCTCGCGCACGAATTTCCACGGTTTCCTTATGCTGTTGTGCTGCCTTGCACACCGCATCCTGCCGAGCGCTCTCGCCAGCTTTCCATTCCATAAACCCATACGTCGTCACTCCCATCACGGCCAGGGTGATGACGGTACTGATTAATTGGCCTCTCACAATGCGCAACCTCAACAGTCCAGGGGGCCGTTTTCGTGATTATCGCCCGATTCTATTCGAGGCATCAAAAGCGTAGCAGGACGAGCGAGCTGCACGTTGCCGGCGCTATGTCATTTGGCCCGACCGCTGCGAGGCATGGGGATCGCACTTGTGTGCTATTACTTTCTGACGATTGTCAGGGAAGCAGTCAGGGGCGCATTACCGTGAAAGTGCCGGTACCCACGAGTGTTTATTGTTTGTTTGCCTGAGTGGCAGGGTGCCACAATCGCTTTTTTTGTCGCAGCATCATGATCAGGCGGATCAAATGGGTGGCCCAGGATTTCGGCACGACCAGGATACTTTCATCGCAGCGCAGGTGCGCAGTGATCGATTGCATCAGCTCTTCCACCAGTCATTCCCGGCTATTTTCGGCAGTTTTCTCGCCGCGCTGATGCTGTGCGGGCTGTGTTGGGAACGCTTTGATCACACCGTTGTTTTCTGGTGGATCGGTCTGCTGACGGCGTCGTCGTTGCTGCGCATCCTGATGTTCGTTGCCTGGTTTCGCTGCCCCGAGAGTGAGCGCACCCCGCAACGCTGGGAGAAGAAATACTGGTTCACGCTGATGTTGTCCGCCAGTATCTGGGGGGCCGGCGCGTTAGCGGTCATGCCGGCAAATGACTTGTTGTCCCAGGCGTTGGTCATGCTCTTTGCCGTCGGCATGTCGGTCAGTGCCGTGTCGTGTTATTCGTCCTATCGATACATGACACTGGCGTCCATCGGCCTGGTGTTGTTGCCGTGCACCTTCTGGCTGCTGTTTCAACCGTCAGCGATGCAAGTCGGCATGGCGTTCGCCGTTATCGTGTTCGCCTCGTTCGTGGCCAGCGCGACACGCAAATTGTCTGAAGCATTGGAAACGGCCTTCCAGCTTACCCGCGAGATGGAGCGTGCCCACCGCATTTCCACGTACGCCGCACAGACCGATGAACTTACTGGCCTGAAAAACCGCCGCGCTTTCTTCGAGCATGCCCAGCAATTGTTCCATGACTGCAAAAACAACCAGCTACCGCTGTGCGCGGTGATGCTGGATATGGACCACTTCAAGCACATCAATGACACCTACGGACATCAGGTCGGGGATCAGGTGTTGCGGCAACTGGGCGTGACCATTAACCGGTCCTTCCGCGATACCGATGTCTTCGGCAGGCTGGGCGGCGAAGAGTTTGCGATTCTGCTTCCGGATACATCCATTGAAAGCGCCCTGGGCATTGCCGAGCAACTCATCCAGTCTATCGGTGGATTGATGACCGGCCCTGTTCACCGCATATCGGCCAGCCTGGGTGTCGCAGCAATGGAGATCGGCGACAACGACCTGCAAAGTTTGCTGAATAACGCTGATAAAGCGTTGTATCGAGCCAAGGCGCGGGGGCGTAATCAGGTGGCTGTTTCGGAGTAGAGAGCAAGGATGCAGCAGCTGAACGCAGGCTGCGCCAGCTGCACAGATGCGGGTGCTCAGGAAAGCTTCACGTTCATGGTGATTCGTGCCGTGAACACCTTCTTGCCTTCAGCGTCATGAATATCCACCGACACGATCTTGTCGCCGTCAGTCTGCCAATCCACGGCCTCACCATTGGCCACCGCCGTCACGTCTGTCTTGGCCTTGGCCAGGTACTCAACCGTCATCCCTTTTGGAATCCAGCGCGCACCGGCGGGAATGGACACGTCGGTCATCGTCCCGGCAGCCAGTTCGGCGGCGTTGCACATCGCAATCGCGTGAACCGAGCCCAAGTGGTTGGTGATCTCCTTGCTGAACGGCACCTGCACTGTGGCATGGCCCGGGCGCAACTCGGCGATCAACGGATTGATGGTGCTGAAGTAGGGTGCTACCTGACAGGCCATTTTGCTGAACGCTTGCGGGCCGGCGCTGTTAAACATGCTGAGAAACTGACTCATTTTGAAGCCTCACTGAGGGGTGGTTTTACAGAATCATCTTCCGTAACAGAATAATGTTCTGTGACGGAACAGTATTCTGTTGCGATGAAATCTGTCAACCTAGCGCAGCTTTCTCATCGGCAGTCGTCTGCCTTGTCATGGATTTTTTGGCCTGTATCCCGCATGGAAACCGCAGATTTACTCGAGCGCAGCTACCCCGGCAGAAGAGCCGAACTCAAGCGCGACATCTTCAGAAAGGCCTTGGCCCTGTTCAACGAACAAGGGCTCGAAGCCACGACCATCGAAATGATCCGCGCCGAATGCGATACCAGCGTGGGCGCGATCTACCATCATTTCGGCAACAAGGAAGGCTTGGTGGCCGCGCTGTTTTTCACCGCGCTGGACGATCAGGCACTGCTTCGCGACCGCTACCTCGCCGAGGCACAGACGACGGAAGAGGGCGTGCACGCGCTGGTCCACAGCTATGTCGATTGGGTCGACAGCCAACCCGAATGGGCGCGTTTCCAGTACCACGCGCGGTTTGCCGTGACCAAAGGCCCGTTCAAGGAAGAACTGGTCAGCCGTAACAAAACCCGTAATGAGAAGCTCGGACAATGGCTGGCAGAACCCGGCCGCCGCGATGAGCTGCGGGCGATTCCGTCCGAATTGTTGCTGTCGCTGATCATTGGTCAGGCGGACAGTTACTGCCGCGCATGGTTGTCGGGGAGGGTGAAGGGCAGCCCCAAGGCCTACAGGCAATTGCTGGCAGAAGCGGCGTGGCGATCAATCTGTGACAATACCTGCGCCGAAACCCAGTAAAGCGATCCCGGAGTCAGAATTTCAATGCCGCAACTCACCCACTTCGAAGCCCCGTGCCCGGAGCACATCAACAGTCAGATCCTGCAGATGGTCGTCGACAACCTGACCGACATCAGCATGGTCGGCATTGCGCCGAGCAATCCGCTGTACAACGTCTATCAGTACGCGGTCGGCTACGAAGTGCACCTGTACCTGGAAGCCCTCGGCGGGGGTAAAGGGATCGCGGTCGAGTTGATCGTCGCCACCGACGATCAAGACCCTGAAAAGGTCATCGGCTTTCTGCTGTATCTGCCGGTCAAGGACGATCCCGAAGCGTGCGGCGTGGCCTACATGGCGGTCGACGCAGGCCATCGTCGCCGAGGCGTCGCGCGATCCATGTTGCAAGACATGATCAGCCGCTATCCGCACGCCGAACTGACCTGCACCGTCGCCAAGGTGCCTTGGTTCGAATCGATGGGTTTTCAAGTGCTGGGCGTGCGCGGCACGCAGGTGCTGATGAACACTTGCGACCACAGCAGTGAAGGCTTGATGGGACTGCTGGATGTCACATTTATCTACAGTTCTTTAGAGGTCCGGCAGATACATACCTACTTGCTGCAAAAACACGGAAAGCGCGCAATGGTCGATGCTGAAAAGCAACGCGACCGGCATCTGGACCAAATGACCCACAACGCCAAGGTGTTTGTGCTGAATCGTTTGGGCCGGGACGCGGCGAACGAGCCCCGTCTGGACTAGACTCATAAGTCCTTTTGGGAGCGCGCGGTCGTCCAGCCATGATATTCTGCGCGCCAACTTGGTTTGACCTATTCAGTTTGCCCGTCCTCGAGACGTGCCGACAGGATCAATGTCGCTCAAGTAGCTGAAGCCAATAATGATAAAAAGTCAGTTCAGTAGGGACATATAACTGAGGTCGATGGAGACACGTCGGCCTTGTGTGCCCACCCTTCGATTCTTGTGTACGAGCACCCACGACGTCCTGCCTGAATGTCGTGAACCAAGGGCTTCGTGAATGAGGATGGAGGGGCGGATGGCGTTTTATCATAGGTGTTACAGATGTTTAAGAAAATGAACACGGCCCTGCTGGGGCTGGCTTTGTCGATGGGGATCACGTCCGTTAACGCGGAAGAGGCAAAGAAAGTCGATGTACTGCTGATCGGCGGCGGCATCATGAGCGCGACCTTGGGTGTGTGGCTCAACGAGCTGGAACCCGGCACTTCGATGGAAATGATCGAGCGCCTCGACGGCGTCGCCCTGGAAAGCTCCAACGGCTGGAACAACGCCGGCACCGGTCACTCCGCCCTGGCCGAATTGAACTACACCCCGGAAGACGACAAGGGCAACGTACAGATCCCGAAAGCCGTTGAAATCAACGAAGCGTTCCAGATTTCCCGTCAGTTCTGGGCCTGGCAGGTTCAGCAAGGCGTGCTGAAAAACCCGCGTTCGTTCATCAACTCCACGCCGCACATGAGCTTTGTGTGGGGCGATGACAACATCAAGTTTCTGAAGAAGCGCTACGAAGCCCTGCAAGCGAGCCCGCTGTTCGCCGGCATGCAGTACTCCGAAGACCCGGCTGTGATCAAGAAGTGGGTTCCGCTGATGATGGAAGGGCGCGACCCGAACCAGAAAATCGCGGCCACCTGGAGCCCGATCGGCACCGACGTCAACTTCGGCGAGATCACCCGCCAGTTCGTTGCGCACCTGCAAACCACGCCGAAGTTCGACTTGAAACTGTCTAGCGAAGTGCAGGACATCACCAAGAACGAAGACGGCACCTGGCGCGTCAGCTACAAAAACCTGAAAGACGGCAGCAAGTCTGAAACCGACGCCAAGTTCGTGTTCATCGGCGCGGGCGGCGGTGCACTGCACCTGCTGCAGAAGTCCGGCATTCCTGAAGCCAAGGAATACGCAGGCTTCCCGGTTGGCGGCTCGTTCCTCGTGACCGAGAACCCGACCATCGCCGAGCAACACCTGGCCAAGGCCTACGGTAAAGCCTCCGTTGGCGCACCGCCCATGTCGGTTCCGCACCTGGACACCCGTGTCCTGGACGGCAAGCGCGTCATCCTGTTTGGCCCATTCGCGACCTTCAGCACCAAGTTCCTCAAAGAAGGCTCGTACCTGGACCTGCTGACCACCACCACCACGCACAACGTGTGGCCAATGACCAAAGTCGGCATCAAGGAATACCCGCTGGTCGAGTACCTCGCCGGCCAGCTTATGCTGTCTGACGAAGACCGCCTCAACGCCCTGAAAGAATACTTCCCGAACGCCAAGGCCGAAGACTGGCGCCTGTGGCAAGCCGGCCAACGCGTGCAGATCATCAAGCGTGATGAAGCTGCCGGTGGGGTGCTGAAACTGGGCACCGAGATCGTTGCTTCCGCAGACGGCTCGATCGCCGGCCTGCTGGGCGCGTCGCCGGGCGCATCGACTGCTGCACCGATCATGCTGACCGTGCTGCAGAAAGTGTTCAAGGACAAGGTTGCTTCGCCAGCCTGGCAGGAAAAGTTGCATCAGATCGTGCCGAGCTACGGCACTCAGCTGAATGGCAGTCCTGAGAAGGTTGCACAGGAGTGGGCTTACACCGCCAAGGTGCTGCAACTGACTCCGCCGCCGGCGATTGGTCAGGTGGTGGCTCCGGCTGCTGCTCCGGCTGATGCTGATAAAGCGAAGGCGCCGAAGGCTAATGCGGCTAGTGATATGGCTTTGTAAGTAGAAGCGTAATCAGAAAAAGCCCACTGGATCGGAGACGGTCAGTGGGCTTTTTTGTGGGCGGAATTCAGCCATTACCGGCTGCGCAAATCTTGAGACTGACATCGCTCCTGTGGCGAGGGAGCTTGCTCCTGCTGGGCTGCAGAGCAGACCTGAACACGTCAGATTCACTCATCGCCGTACATCACATTCAAGCTTTCTATCCATTCATCTGCAGCTTCGAATCTTGCGTAATACTCCTTTTTTTCTAAGTCACTCAATTGAGTGAAGAAGGGAAGGAAGTAGTTGTCATTGTAGTAACCCTGAGCGCCTTGCATATCGCCCCCCCACCATGACGGGTTGTACCCCTCGAACGCTATCCACGGTGGAGGTACAACGAGTTTTTCACGGGAAATAATGTTCATGAAGTCAACGCTGTTCGTAACCATTCGGACGGTTGTGGAGTTGAATTCTCTGGTGGACGTAAAAAATACTAACTGCTCTTTTATTTCCTCG
This sequence comes from Pseudomonas sp., assembly GCF_051660785.1. GTDB lineage: Bacteria > Pseudomonadota > Gammaproteobacteria > Pseudomonadales > Pseudomonadaceae > Aquipseudomonas. Next base: position 142,052 of record NZ_JBOFQE010000059.1, on the reverse strand, counting down.
CTAACATACTGCTTTGCAGGTAGTCCATTGAATATTTTTTCAGACTTGTACTTGAAGTTTGATTCGGTAAGCGCCAAAAAAATTTGAATGTCTTTGTTGTCAATTAAAAATGAAGAATAAAAGGCCGGAATGCCTAAGCCTTCCAAAGACGTTGATTTCGGATACTCGGGCAGGCGGCTATTTATGTTTGTAAAAGAGCTAGTGAAAATGGTTTTGAGCTCGGTTACAGAATAACCTGCGATTTGCTCTTCTGGTTCTTTCTTGATTAAAGATTTTAAACGACTAAAAAAGCTCATGGCCAGACCTCAGTCTTGTACGTAATCAGTAAGCCAGGTTGCACCCAAGTAACCCGCAGTACCGAAAATGATTCCACCGACAGCTGTACTAACAATTGCTCCGGGGCCCGTTTCAATACCGACAGCTGCGCCAACTGCAAGACCTATCCGCCCGCCCGCGATCGCGGCGCCCCAACCTCCAGCTTGCTTGACTACCTCAATAGAGATCGGTTTGACGCTATTTTGCTTGATTGACTCATCTGTGGCCAATTTCAAGTCATAGGCGGTAAAACCGATGGCAAAAACCCTTACTACTCTGCTTATGCTGTCTGACGAAGACCGCCTCAACGCTCTGAAAGAATACTTCCCGAACGCCAAGGCCGAAGACTGGCGCCTGTGGCAAGCCGGCCAACGCGTGCAAATCATCAAGCGTGATGAAGCGGCGGGTGGCGTGCTGAAACTGGGCACCGAGATCGTTGCTTCCGCTGACGGCTCGATCGCCGGCCTGCTGGGCGCATCGCCGGGCGCATCGACCTGCAGGAGTGGGCTTACACCGCCAAGGTGTTGGAGCTGACTCCGCCACCGGCGATTGGTCAGGTGGTAGCTCCGGCTGCTGCTCCGGCTGATGCTGATAAAGCGAAGGCGCCGAAGGCTAATGCGGCTAGTGATATGGCTTTGTAAGTAGAAGCTTGATTGGAAAAGCCCACTGAACCGGAGACGGTCAGTGGGCTTTTTTGTGGGCGGTGTTTTTCAAGGAGCAAATTCGTCAGCGCACCTGATGCTCCACGTCCCGAATCAATCGAGACGTCATCTGCCCCGGGGATAGGGCCATCTCAATTCTGCACAACCGCAAGCCCGGCCATGCGACTAAGATATGGCAACTCCACCCCCGTACTGGAATGCTTCGTCCACTGACGTTGCCCGGTACGAAAAAAACAACAGGAGATCCCTGCATGCAAGGCCCTGCGATCCGTACGTTTGATTTCAAATCGTTGCCGTCAACGCTGCTCGAAGAACTGACTGCCCTGCTGGGTGACCGGTTCAGTTCATCGGCAAGTGTTCGTGAGCATCACGGCAGTGACATTTCTGCCCTTGATCCCATGCCGCCGCAAGCCGTGGCCTTTGTGAACAGCCTTGCCGAGATCGTCAGCGTGCAGAAGGCTTGCCATCACCATCGAGTGCCGATTATTCCTTACGGCAGCGGCAGCTCGCTGGAAGGCTGGCTGCATGCGGTACATGGCGGCATCTGCATCGACGTGTCGGGCATGAACCAGATCATCGAAGTGCGTATCGACGATATGGACGTCACGGTGCAACCGGGCGTGACCCGCAAGCAGTTGAATGCCGCCTTGCACGGGACTGGCTTGTTCTTCCCTATCGATCCGGGTGCTGATGCCTCGTTGGGTGGCATGGCGGCCACTCGAGCTTCGGGGACCAACGCGGTGCGTTACGGAACGATGCGCGAAAACGTCCTGGCCATGACGGCGGTTCTTGCTGATGGTCGTACGGTGCAGACCGGCGGCCGGGCACGCAAATCGTCGGCGGGCTATGACCTGACCCACCTGTTGGTGGGGTCGGGCGGCACCTTGGCCACCATTGCCGAACTCACAGTGAAACTGCATCCGATTCCTGAAGCCATTTCGGCGGCGGTCTGCAATTTCCCCAGTGTGGATCAAGCGGTGCGCACGGTGATCCAGGCCATTCAGTTGGGCATACCGATGGCGCGTGTCGAGCTGATCGACGCACTGACGGTTCGCGCGCTGAATGCCTACAGCAAGACCACGCTGCAAGAAGCGCCTTCGCTGTTCTTCGAGCTGCATGGCTCCGAGTCTAGCGTCAAGGAACAAGTGGAAACGCTGCGCATGCTGGCCGACGAGCAGGGTGGTCGGGACTTTGAATGGGCGCTCCATCCTGAAGATCGCACCCGGCTGTGGCAGGCACGGCATGACGCTTACTTCGCCGCACTGGCGCTACGCCCGGGATGCCGCTCGGTGACGACCGATGCGGTTGTGCCTATCTCGCGGCTGGCTGAATGCATCGAGGCGACTGCCGCCGATCTGCAAGAGCACGATTTGTTGGCACCCATATTCGGCCACGTTGGCGATGGCAACTTCCACGCGGTAATCCTGATCGACCCGGATGATCCGGAGCAAGTTGAACGGGCTGCCGCTGTCGCGCACCGTCTGGCGGACCGCGCCATCACCATGAACGGTTCGTGTACTGGAGAACATGGCGTCGGCCTGACCAAGCAATCATTCCTGCTGGCGGAATTCGGTCAGAACTCGATAGACGCCATGGCTGCCATCAAGGCCGCGCTGGACCCGCAGCAATTGATGAACCCCGGGAAGATTTTTTCCCGTGGGACACCCGTAGCGTAAATCCCGTTGCAGGAGGTTCGCGTATGGAAATCCGTCAGCTCAGATACTTCATCGCCGTTGCCGATGCCGGCAGCCTTTCAGCGGCCGCCCGCAAGGTGCTTATTGCACAATCGGCGTTGAGCAAGCAGATGAGTGCATTGGAGGCCGAATTGGGTGTGGCGCTGTTCCATCGCGGCAATAGCGGTATCGCCATCAACGAGGCAGGCCAGGTGTTCTATGAGTACGCCTTGGGCATTCTCAAGCAACTGCGTGATGCCAAGGCGGCGGTCTTGCCGGGGCATGGGGTGCTGACGGGTTCCATCGTCGTGGCGCTGCCCCAGAGCGTGTCGCCGATCATTGCTCTGCCGCTGTTGCAGGCAGTTGGGCGGATCTACCCTCAGGTGGAGCTGCAACTGAATGAAGAATTGACCGGCAATCTGGTCGACCAGTTGATCCGGGGCAGTGTCGACATCGCGCTGTTCACGCCAACGGGATTGCCTGCGGAAGTGAGCTTCACGCCACTGATCGAAGAAGACCTCTACCTGATCCATCGCGCCAATGACCCCGAGGCGCCGCCGCCAGGCGAGGTGACCCTGGCCCAAGGGGTGGCGCGGCCGCTGGTCTTCCCCAGCAAGGCCCACAGCCACAGCACCCGCGCCGTCGTCGACCGGGCACTGGAACAGGAACAACGAGCGCCCGCCGCAGTGGCCATGGAAGTCAACTCGGTTTACATCCTTAAAAGTGCCGTCGAGGCTGGCATTGGGCCCACCATCATGCCGCTCAATCTGGTGGTGCGTGAGGTGGCCGAAGGACGTTTGGTTGCCCACCCTTTCTCTGCGCCCGGGGTGTTCCGGACACTGGGTATCTGCACCTGCGGAACGCGACCGCCCAGTAACCTGCGGACCTTGATTGCACAGTTGATAAGCAATGTCGTGCATGACATGTGCCGATCCGGCGAATGGCCGTCGACACGCCTGCTGCCGGCTGCCTGAACAAGCGTTTCATCTTCGCTTCGACAACAACAATAAAGAGGCTAGACATGAACCAACCTCCACTCCCAACGGGCGTGATGCCCGACCATGCCCTGAAATCAGCGTACCGCAAGACAGCCTGGCGGATTATCCCGCTGCTGATCGTCTGTTATCTGGTGGCTTATCTGGACCGGGTCAACGTCGGTTTCGCCAAATTGCAGATGCTCGACGATTTGAAATTCAGCGACGCCGTTTATGGTTTGGGCGCGGGCATTTTCTTCGTCGGCTACTTGATCTTCGAAATCCCCAGCAACATCGCGCTGCACCGGTTTGGCGCTCGCCGCTGGATCGCCCGCATCATGGTGACCTGGGGACTTTTGTCGGCAGCGATGATGTTCATCGAAACCCCAATGGCGTTCTACGCGCTGCGTTTACTGATCGGTATTGCCGAGGCGGGATTCTTTCCCGGCATCATCTTCTATCTCACCACCTGGTTTCCCAGCCATCGACGCGGGGTGATGACCGCCATGTTCATTACCGCCTTGCCGATCTCCAGCATGCTTGGCGCGCTGGTCTCGGGGTTCATTCTGCAACACCTCGACGGCGTGGCTGGCTACGCTGGCTGGCAATGGCTGTTTGTGATTGAAGGGCTGCCGGCAGTGGCACTGGGGGCCGCGGTGTTCTTCCTGCTGCGCGACAGAATCGCCGACGCTCATTGGCTGACGCCTGAAGAACGACAAGGCATGCAGGCGGCCATCGATCGTGAAGCCTCGCAGAAGCAGAGCCATCGCCTGCGCGACGGTTTGCTCAATCCACAGATCTGGCTGCTCGGCGCCGTGTATTTCTGCCTGGTGCTGGGCCAGTACGTGATCAGCTTCTGGCTGCCGACCATCATCCGAAACAGTGGCGTGCAACAACCAGCGGTTATCGGTGTGCTGAGTGCCATTCCCTATGCGGCCGCTGCCATCACTATGGTGCTGGTGGGACGGAGTTCCGAACCGGCGTGGAGAGTACCGCTGGCATCTGGCAATTTGCGCCGGTATCGGCGCACTGGGCATCGCCTTCGGCACTTACTTCGGCGACAACCCGTTGCTCGGCATGATCGGCCTGACCATAGGCACAGCGGCGATGGTCAGCAGCCTGCCGGTTTTTTGGGGCATGCCCAGCGCAGTGGTGGGTGGTGCAGCCGCAGCCACTGGCGTAGCGCTGATTAACTCACTGGGCAATATTGCCGGCTTCTTCAGCACGATTGTCGCGGGCTGGTTGACTCAAATGACCGGTAATACCCAGGCGGCAATGTACATCATGGCTTCAATACTGGTCGTTGGTGGCGTGCTTGGCTTGCTCGTTTACCACGTGCGTCCGGCGCCTGTCGCCCAGACCGTTTAAATAGCTGACGGTACTTCCGAGTTAATTGTAAAGCCTGAGAACCGAGGCCCACGTCCTCCCTGATGAAACTGTCAGGGACAGGCTGAACTCGTCTCGGAAGAATCTGCGCGCCTGAAAAACAACAACTAAAAAAACAACTGGAGCGAATAAAAATGAGAAGAACCTCCACGGTAGTGCTGTGGGCGATTGGCTGTTTGTTGGCCGGCCCAGGAACTGCATTCGCTGACTTCATAGCGGACAGCCAGGGAATTCTGAATGTGCGCAATTTCTACTTCAATAACGATTACAGAGATCAGCCAGGCCCCCAGGGACAAAGCAAACTACGCGAATGGGGTAATGCCTTCATGCTGGATCTCAAGTCAGGCTATACCGATGGCGCATTAGGCTTCGGGCTGGATGCGCTTGGTACTCTGGGTGTACGTCTGGACGGCGGCAAAGGCAATCATCGGGGCAGTTCGATGTTTCCCGATGACAGCGACGGGGCGGCGGTCCATGAGTTCAGCCGGCTTGGCGTCACCGCCAAGGCCCGACTATCAAACACCGAACTCAAGGTCGGTACGCTGCTCCCCAAACTGCCGATCCTGATTTCCAACGACGGCCGACTGCTCCCGCAAACATTCGAAGGCGCAATGCTGACTTCCAAACCACTCGACAGCCTGACGCTGGTGGGGGGACGCCTGAACAAAACCACCGGGCGAGCATCGACTAACGATTCGGGGCTGGCCGTTGCTGGAGGACGACGGGAAAGTAATAACTTCTCCTTCGCCGGCGCAGACTACCAATTCAACAAACAGCTTTTTCTACAGTACTACCATGCCCGACTCGAAGATTATTACGATCAAGACTTTCTTGGCCTGGTACACACTTTCCCCGTTACCGAAGGGCAAACATTCAAAACCGATTTACGCTACTTCCGAACCCGGGCCGAGGGTGAAAACGATAGCGCTCAAGGACGCGCGGCCGGTTACACCTTAAGTGGCTACGGTGATACGCCGGGGCGAATCGACAATGACACCTGGGCAGCAATGTTCACTTACAGTGCGGGCGGGCATTCGCTGATGGTCGGCTATCAGAGGGTGTCCTCCGGCAGCAACTTCACTCAATTGAACCAGGCCAGCACCGGCGAAGGTGCTGCGGGTGCCAGCACTTATCTGCCTACAGACAGATTTGCCTCGAGTTTCCTGCGGGCGGGAGAGGACACAGCGTTCGGCATGTATTCCTACAACTTCGTGGCTTCAGGATTGCCCGGCCTCACTGCGTCCGTCGGCTATTACCGAGGCGCCCAGATCAAACAATCGGGTGCCCCGGATGCTCAAGAGTGGGAGCGCGACATCATTGTCGATTACATCATTCAAAGCGGCGGCTTCAAGGGGGTCGGGTTCGGCCTCAGAAATGCGATGCTTCGAAGTGGAGTGCCCAGCGACGGTGCCCAGGATCAGACGCGACTGGTGATGTCCTACACGCTTGCCTTGTTTTGACTTCGAACTCCATCAAGGGCTTCCGTACTACAGCCCCGGCCGTGTTCGCGGCGGGGCAACGGTAATCACAATGACTAGAACTCCATGTACACCTGTCAGCAACGCTTCAGCGTCCAGGTTAGAGGCTATCCGTAGTGTCGCTTTGCGCATGTTCGTCAATGAGGGGTATCAATCCGTCAGCCTGCGTCAACTTGCCGAGCAAGCGGGTTTGCAAGCGGGTTCGCTGTATCACTACATCGAAAGCAAACATAGCCTGCTTTTCGACTTCATTCAGGAACATGAATATCGCCTGCTTCACTGCGTCAGCAAACTACCCCTCGCGCGTTTTGATCCAAAACCTGCACTCGAACATTATCTCGGCGCGTATCTGCGGTTCGCGTTGCCATGGCGTCAGTGGCACATACTGTCCAGGCGCGAGAGCTACTGTCTGGAGCCCGTTCAAAGGGCAAAAATAGATGCGCTGCGCGGCAAACAGGCGCAGATTCTGGGAGACATCATCGCATTGGGTATTGCGGGAAAACGGTTTCAGGTTGATGACCTTGATATCGCGGTAGCAGCCGTGCAGGCCATGCTGGATGGCGCGGTGCTGGGGACGCTCAGCAATGATTTTCGGACCGAGGTACTCATTAAAGGCCTGCAGCAAATGGTGATACGGTCACTGCTCTGTGTGGATGCTGAGCCAGACAAAGCAATCGTCGAGCCGACGCAACCATGATGCCTTGATATTCTGTGTGACCGATTGACGAAGGACACCAACGCACATGGAAATTGCCCCCCTGTGGCGAGGGAGCTTGCTCCCGCCGGGCTGCGGAGTAGCCCCATTTCTAACTGATTGACGTGTTCCAAAATGAAAAACAGCTTTGGGCTGAGGCGCACAGAACCTGCGCACCCAAAGCTGCTCCGAGCTAAATGAAACTAAAGCCAAAAACCTTTATTACTGGTTTTACCAATGCCAACGGCACTGTCAGGTTCATCATGTTCGCCAGTAGCAAAAGCGGCCCCCTCAATGTGATAAACCGTTGGTTCTTCCGAAAAATATTCCTGTAAGCCCTTCATGAACAGCCGATGGTCTTCACTCTCTTCGAAGCCTGGCGTGTGATCCTCAAGTGATTGCCATCGCACGATCAGGTTGAATAGCTCCGGTGTTTCGATGCCTTGCGCGAGCAGGTGACCACCGTAGCCCTTTGCGCGGCTGAGCAAGTGAGCGACCTCGGCAAATGCGCGTCTGAACGTTTCAATCTGTTCTTTGTGGACGGGGAGCAGAGCGATTTCATAAATCATGGCGTGCCTATAAGTGAGTTCAACGGTTAAAAATACGCACTGACAAGTTCCGCCTATGGCTCGATTGCAATGGCGATTTTTCCTTGGATACCGTTATTTGGACTTTCCAGCCGGGCATGGGCGAGCGCAAGGTCGGCAAGCGAATAGACGGCGCCAACATGTGGCCGTAGTTGACCGCGCTCTATCAGTGCGCTCAGCTCATCGAGCTTGCCTCGATTCTGTCTTGTGAAAACGAAGTGATAACTGGCGTTCTTGCCCCAGGCCTGAACGACGTTTTGTGGCTGTGCAATGTCCACAATCGTGACCACGCGGCCTAGTTGTGCGAGCGCGTCGGGGCTGCGCGACAACGTATTGCCGCCGATGGTGTCGAACACAACATCGACTCCGCGGCCACCCGTTTCCCGCAGGATGGCGTCGACATAATCCTCCTTTTCATAGTCGATGATCACGTCGGCCCCCAAGCTTCGTACAAACTCGACGTTCGCTTCGCGCACGGTCGTGAACACCTTTGCTCCCATGGCTTTTGCCATTTGGATCGCCACATGACCGACTCCTCCCGCGCCGCCATGTACCAGGATGCTTTCTCCCACTCTGAGCGCCGCACGCACGATCAGTGCTTCCCACGCCGTACCGCCAACCAGGGTCAGGCTTGCCGCCTCAAGATGGCTCAGCGAGGCAGGCTTTTTCCCGATAATGCTTTCGGCAGCAACGTGGTACTCGGCATAACTTCCTGGCCCGTCGAATATTTGCGGGGTGTACCAGACTTCGTCTCCGGGAACGAAGGACGTCACACCCGGCCCAATTGCCTCGACGACGCCCGATACGTCATGCCCTGTAATGGCAGGCAGTTGCACCAGGTCCGGGTAGTCGCCACGTCGAACCTGGTAATCCAGCGGATTGATGGAGGTTGCGTGGACCCGGACCAGGACTTGTCCCGTATGCGGCACTGGCTTGGGCACCTCGCAAAGTTCGAATGCTTCAGGCCCGCCAAATGATTTAAGTATCATCGCTTTCATTTTCGATCCTCATTTCGATAAAAAGGGATATCGGGAAATCTCGATATCTCAGGGTAAAAAAATTAACAATTCTGTCCCTACGCCGAGAATCCTGGCCGATGTGCATTCGCTCGGACGGACTCGACTCGTGTGTTATTTCATGGCTAATCCTCATTTCGGTAAAAAGGGATATCGGGAATTCTCGATGTGGTAGGGTAAAAAATTTTACAGCTCTTTTCCTATGATCTCCGCCAGAACAGCGATAGCTGCTTCATTCCGCTTGTAGTAGGTCCACTGACCGATGCGCGTGACGTCGACCAAACCCACTCGTTGCAGCGTTGCAAGATAATCAGAAACCGTTGACTGCGACAGCCCGACGCCTTCCTGAATACTACTGACGCAGACGCCCACCGTAAGAACGTCACCTTCGTCCTGCGGAGGAAAGTTCTTGGCGGGATCCTTCAAGCCTTTCAAGATTTCAAGGCGTGTACGGTTCGAGAGAGCTTTGAATATTTCGAGTAATTCCATGCGCCGATAATATCGGCATTTCCCGATATGTCAATGTGAGAGTACAGGCGTTTTTGTGTCGGGCGCCACTCATACCAAAGCGTTAATTTGAAAAACCCATGTCCAGTGGTCACTGCCATTGTTTGCTCATAGATTCTCAGTTGCCGAGGGGCGGTGCCGTCGTCGGTCGGACTGTCTCAGGCCTTGCAGGCGCTACCTTGAGAACTCACATGAGGTGTCGAAAATGACTGATGAAACGAGCGGAACCACCCGCAGAACATTGATGACGACCGGCGCCATGGCCGCAGCCCTGGCCGTGACGATTCCTGCGCTGGCGGCGCAGCCGGCTCAGGCAACCGTGCCAGCGGGCAGCAAAAGCGATAGCGATGCCAGTGGCACGGGGATGATCACGGTCAAGGATGGCACGCGGATTTTCTACAAGGACTGGGGCACCGGACAGCCGATCGTGTTCCATCACGGCTGGCCTCTGTCCAGTGACGACTGGGATGCACAGATGCTGTATTTCCTCAGCAAGGGCTTTCGTGTCATTGCTCACGATCGCCGTGGCCATGGCCGCTCGTCTCAGACCGCTGTCGGCAACGAGATGGATACCTATGCCGCCGATGTTGCGCAACTGATGGCGCATCTGGACATCAGAAATGCCGTGCATATCGGTCACTCCACCGGTGGCGGTGAGGTGGCGCGCTATGTGGCGCGTCATGGTCGTGGTCGCGTCGCCAAAGCGGTGCTTATCGGTGCTGTGCCGCCGATCATGGTGCGCACCGCGAACAATCCCGGTGGCCTGCCTCTCGAAGTGTTCGATGGTTTGCGTAAAGCCCTGGCTGACAATCGCGCCCAGTTTTATCGGGATTTTCCCACGGGTCCGTTCTATGGCTTCAATCGCCCGGGCGCGAACGTCTCCCAGGCCATCATTGAAAACTGGTGGCGCCAGGGCATGAGCGGTGGGGTCAAGGCGCAATACGACTGCATTCAAGCGTTCTCGGAAACCGACTTTACCGAAGATTTGAAGAACATCGATGTGCCGACCCTGGTGCTGCACGGCGAAGACGATCAGATCGTGCCGATCGCCGACTCGGCACACCTGGCAATCAAGCTGCTCAAACAGGGCACACTGAAAACCTATACTGGCTTGCCCCATGGCATGTGCACCACCCATGCCGACGTGATCAACCCGGATCTTCTAGCGTTCATCAAAAGTTGATGTTCGCGTTTCTGGTGCCAAATCGAAATGAGCGGTAAATCGGGGGCGTTGGATCAGGCAGATCCGCAGGAGTAGGTGAGAGCGTTGTTCAAACGCGACGCGCCGTAAAAAGCCCACTGAACCGGTGACGTTCAGGGGGCTTTTTTACGTCCGGAATTCGGACCGTGACGCTAAGGCTGACAAGTGTTTTTCAGATCGATCATCCACCACTGACTTTCCAGTGTTTGACGTCATCGGCAAACACCATCTGCTTCATCTCATGAGCAATGCCATAGGCCAGCGACTCGTGGGCGGCGATGACTTTTTCCTCCGCGGACAAGCAATGAAAAATATCAAGTTTGGTCGCGGCGTCAGCGGTTTCGAGCATGAAGATTTGCACGTAGCGTGCGAGGTCGTTATCGAGGCTGGACAGGTATTCGCGCAGACGTTGATGGTCGACGGATTTTTGGCTGAAGTACCAGTTCATCGGGTGAATCAGGAAGCGTGCATGAGGTGATGTAATGCGTCGACCTGCCGCCAGAAACATGATGATTCCCATGGATTCGATGTTGCCGGCGTTGATTGCGCAAAGCGGTACGGGCAATGACTTCAGGAACGTGTAGAGCGTGAAGCCGAAATTGGTGCTCCCCCCACAAGTGGACAGGTTCAGGAGAAGGGAGGTGGCGCCCTGATCAATGGCCTCAAGGCAGGTATCCCTGAAGCGTTCTGCCGTTGCCTGGTCGATCTGGCAATGAAAATGCACAATGTGTTCAGTCATCGATTGACCTCCTGAGTGCAGTGCCTGGAGGGCGTATATGCGTTATCAAGTCTAGTAAACATCGAACATCCGGTGTGAAAAGGCGGCGTAAGGTCCCCCCGATGGAAAGGACATGCCGTCAGTCGAATGCGCATCTTTTTGATGGAACCAAATGCCCGAATCCGCTCGTCGCGAGCCCCGACTATTGGTTCAAACTTTCTGATGCGGGCATCCTCCGAATTAGACGAGCCCATGCTCGTGCTAACGATGTAGAGGTGAATCAAAATGGCCAATACAGGAAATAAAAATCCAGGCAATTTTTCCAACGACCCGGACAAGGCTTCTGAAGCCGGCAAGAAAGGCGGAGGAGCCTCCGGCGGAAATTTCGCCAATGATCCACAACGGGCGTCTGAAGCAGGCCAGAAAGGTGGTCAAGCTTCCGGCGGACAGCCATCGCGCGATCGCGACCGCATGTCCGGAGGCGGGCAAGGTACAAATCGCGGCGGCGAATTTGCCGACGATAAGGAAAACATGTCCAAACCCGGCCAAAAAGGCGGCCAGGCTTCAGGCGGACAACAAGCCAACAAGGCTGATCAGTCGTCCGGCGGTGGGCAAAGCGGGCGCACCGGCAATCTTGCCGATGATCGCGACAAGTCCTCTGATACAGGACGCAACGATGGCGGGATGAGCGGAGGGGGAGGTCGTAAATCCTGATGTCGTCTGACGCCGTCAAGCCCCGATTTTTCGGGGCTTGATTTTGTCTGCGTCATTTTCATGCGAAAAGCGCCACAGGCGATCCTTTGAGCAGGCGTCCTGTTGATTCCCGAAAAAGGGACTTGGGGTGAATCGACAGGAAGAAAGTGGAAGTTCAGTCGCCGGGCTAATCTTTAATTGCTCGTCTCGCCAGTTGCGGGCCTGATTCGCTCGGTCCTGAGGTGTCCTGCGAGTTTGAGTTTTCTCTGGCTGGAGGCGCCCCGTGACCGATGAACTGGATGCAAGTGTGCGAAACATCGTGGTCATCGGCACCTCGGCAGGTGGCGTTCAGGCACTGATCGCCTTGTTTGAAAATCTGCCCGCCGATGTACCCGCTGCCTTTTTGGTGGTGCTGCACATTCCCGCCCATGAACCCAGCGTCCTTCACCGCATTCTTTCCAGAGTGACCAGCATGCGGGTTGTGGCGGCTAAAGACGGCCAGCGGATTGAAGCGCGCACAGTCTATGTCGCCATTGCGGATCGCCACCTGATGTTGACGGAGGATGGAATACGACTGACGCGTGGACCGAAGGAGTGTCGTGCCCGGCCAGCAGTCGATGTGCTGTTTCGCTCGGCCGCCGTTCACTATGGCGCTCGGGTCATCGGCGTCATCCTGTCTGGTGCACTGGACGATGGCACAGCAGGGATGTGGGCGGTCAAGGACCGCGGTGGATTGACCTATGTGCAGGATCCTTCCGAAGCCATGCTGAGTTCGATGCCCGACAGTGCAATTGAGCACGTGGACATTGACCTGATTGGCTCAACGGCAGTGCTCGCCGCCGAACTCTCCAAAGCGGTTGGCAGCCTGATAGACGGCCAACCCACACACGATGTAAGAGCCCGACATGTCATCGAGAACGTGATCTCCTTGAAAGGGAACGGCCTCGAAGCCGGCGTAATGGGCTTAGGTAAAATGTCCCAATTCACCTGTCCGGATTGTCATGGCGTCCTCGTGCAAATCGAGGAGGGCAACATCGTCAGGTTTCGTTGCCACACCGGCCATGCCTTCTCTGTGAAGTCGCTCATCTGTGAGGTCAATGAGGCGATCGACAGCGGGCTTTGGGACACATTAAGGGCGGTGGAGGAAAGGATCCTGTTGTTGCGCCAAATGGCTGAACAGGCAACGGCTGTGGGCGCCGCCGGGGACGCCACTGAATGCTCCCACCAGGCCGATCTCGCCGAAAAACGCCTGAAGCCATTACGCGCGTTGGTGCTCGATCCCAAGTTTTTTGGTCACGATGACGATAAATAGTGCGGGTGGCGTTTCCCGTTTGAATGTGTCAATTCGAAAAAACTCCACGATGCCGCCGAACGCGCCCTCGACCACTAAACCTGCATAAATCCCGATGTAGCAGCTGTCGAGCCTGCGAGGCTGCGTCCGAGGACGAAGTCCTCGCAAACCCGGCAAACGCGGTATTCCTGCAAGACCTATACGCCTGATCTTACGACTGCTTCGTCCGAACGCGGCCCGAACCGGACGCAGCGTCGCGCTGCTCGGCAGCAGCTACCCGTCACGCGTTCTGATCCGTATTTTCCTTCGCCATCTGCATCTGTAATGTACCCGGCCTGCAGCTCACAATGACGCCACGGTCCGCATTCGCGCAGTCACTGCACCGTAAACTCATAATGTAGGAGGCCCTATGGGCAAGATGGCAATTTTCCTCGGTGGATTTCTGGTGTTAACCATTTTGATCGGTGCCTTGGCCACAATCTCCCCCGCTTAGTTCCGTCCTTTCCCAGCAAGAAGCACAACGCCTCCAGATTGGGAGGCGTTGCGGGTTTGCGGGTAAAACTGACGCTGATCACACATCTTCCCGCAAGCGCCGCGCCTGCACGATCAACGCTGGCGCAAAGTGCAGCACGATCATGCGCATCAGGTGATGGGTCAGGATAAACACCACATTCAGCCCGCCACTGAACGCGACGATGGCGATGGTTTCGATCGCGCCCGGCATGTACGCCAGCCACAACGACAAGGGATCGTTGCCGAGCACCCGCCCGGCCACGCCGGCAAACGCCGCTGCGATCACCAGCATCAGGCCGACGGCGATCAGCCCGGCGCGGCCGTGGCGGACAAGTTCGACGAAGGTGATGTCCTTGAATTTCGAGCCAATCAGCACGCCAATGAGGACGGAGGCAGAGTCGACACTCCACGGCGGCAGGTGGAATGTCTGGAGGTAGCCCAGCTTGATGTAGGCGCCGGTGAGCACGATCGCGGTGAGCATGAACGGTGCCGGTACGCCGACGCTCAGCAGCAGGCGGCCGAGCAACAGGCACAAGGCGATCAGCGACAACAGGGTCAGCGTCGTGCTCCAGTCCAGCGGACCGCTCTGGGCAAGCGCGACGTCGAGGTGGCCGGGAATGCAAAAACTGACCAGCAAGGTAATCGACAACAACCGGACCAGGTGCACGACAATCACTTTACTGGACGCGCGTTCGGACTCGATCAGGTCGAAGACAGCGGCGAGTGCGCCCGGATACACGGATAACAGCGAATCTTTCAGGTTCCAGCCCGAGACTCTGAACAACCAGAATCCGGCCACGGTGCTCTGGACCGCCAGGCACAGCAGCATGAAACCTAGGCTGGGCAACATGGCCGCCACTGTCTGGTTGTTCCACGAGGTGAACATCAGACCGGTCGCGATCCCCAGCACGATTTGCACGTAACCAAGGCCGAACGGCAGTGGGGGGGAGAATCGCAAGTTGCTGGCAATCAACGCGCTCGCGAGGATCGAGCCCAGCAACAAGCCGTGGGGGATGCCAGCGTGTTGCAGCACGGTGCCGACGCCGGCGGCGATCAGCAAACACAACAGGGTTTTCATGAGTCTTCCTTGATTCGTGTAGTTCGCCAACGCTTCCATTTGGCCCCCGCACGTTTTCCCACTTAATGGCGTGGAGCGTCAAGCACGCACGATGCTTGATGCCGTTTCCGATTTCATGCCTGCCGCAAAAGCCGGGAGGCAGGGCGGGATTTGGCTGATTAGACACGTCACGCTCGACAACGTCTGGCGCTCGGGAGTTGCAGCGGTTCTCGCTGGGGTTTAGGAAGGTTTACGAGCCAGGGGGGCAGCGAGCACTAAAGTGAACAAACCCGTTGAAAAAAACTTATATAAGCTTTAAATGGAGGGCACGCCGGCACATTGCTAGCAATCAGTAAGCGAGTATCGCCAGTTTTTGGCTCAGGGAGCGCTGATGAGTTTTCGTCCATTGACCGACTCACCGCGGCAATCGAACGACTGGAATGTTTTCTCATCTCAACTGAAAGGGAACTCGGATATTGTCGGCAAGGTTTGCGCCGGCAACGAGGACACTATCGAACGACTGTTGGACTCAGCGCGCAACTGGGCTCATACCACTGCGTGGGTGGTTTACCGTGCCGGTGAACAAATGTATCGGGTCGGGCAGGGCGACCCGGGTTCGCAATGGCCGTCGAGTATTGCGAATGAAGAGTTCGAAGCCTTTTGCCTGACCCGGCACTTGCACCGCTGGCCGACCGGCATGGGCGAAAGTGTGCTGGGTTGGCTACTTGCGCCAGCCAGTGATGCTGCGCATCCGGCACTTGCCGAGTTCGCCCAGAGCCTGGGCATTCAGGAACAGACCAATACCCTTGCGCGCGCGCAGATAACGCAGCGTGTGCTGTACGAAATTACCTATCTGGCCAGTTCGACTCGTGACCGCTCAGTGTTCCTGGTCGGGGTTCATCGGCTGCTGGCGAGCCTGATCGACGCCGAGAATTTTTACCTCGCGCTGTATGACCCGCACAGCGGCAAGATTGACTACCCGTATTACGTCGACATCATCGACGTTGATGCCGTCGAGGCCGAACACTACGAATACCTAGACCCTACGCACCTGTCGTTGACCGGCCAGGTGTTGACCAGTGGCCAGCCGTTGCTGATCGACGCCGCCGGCATTCTTGCGGCTCAGGCCGAGCACCGTTTCTACTGCGTGGGTGATCGTCCCGAGTTCTGGATGGGCGCACCGTTGAAAAACGCCTCGGACGATGTGTTCGGCATGCTTGCGATGCAGGTCTACGACGTTTCGCGTACCTACAGCGCTGAGGACCGCGCGCTGTTTCTGGTAGTAGCCCGCCACGTGGCCATGGCGCTGGACCGGATTCTGCACCGCGAGGACCTGGAAGCGACGGTGATGCGTCGCACCCTTGAGCTTTCGGCACTCAACGACGCATTGAGGCAGGAAGTGGCAGAGCGAGAGCGTGCCGAACACCTGCAGAGCGCGCTGTTCCAGATTGCTGAGCTGTCGAGCCAGCCTGGCGACATGGCTGAGTTGTTTGAAACCTTGCATGGCATCGTCGGCGATCTGCTGTTCGCGCAGAATTTCTATATCGCGCTGTTCGACGACGCGACCGGTGAAGTGACCTTTCCGTATTACGTTGATGAGCGGCAGACGACTTGCCCGGTGGCACGGCGTGGGAGCCGGGGCTTGACCGAGTACGTTATCCGTCAGCGTCGACCTTGCCTGATAGACGCCGACGAAGCTGAGCGATTGACTGCGCACGGTGAAATCGAAGTGGCCGATGCGTATTTGCAATCCCATTCCTGGCTGGGCATTCCCTTGTTCGATGGCGATGTGGTGCGTGGCGTGCTGGCGGTGCAAAGCTACACCTCACAAGTGCGCTACACCCTGCGTGACCAGGAACTGCTGACGTTCGTGTCGCGACACATCGACACGGCGTTATCGCGACGCACGGCCGCCGAGGCGATCCATGCCGCCAACCTAAAGCTTGAGGCGCGGGTGCAGAACCGCACCCGCGAGCTCGATCACGCTAATGCCAAGTTGCAACACGAAAACTCCCACGATGCGCTGACCGGGCTGCCAAATCGTACCTACCTGCAACAGCGCCTCAATCTGGCCTGGTCGCGGTTCGGCAGCGAAGGCGGGCCGCTGGCAGTGATGTTCATCGACCTCGATCGATTCAAGATGGTCAACGACAGCCTCGGCCACCATTTTGGCGACCTGCTGTTGATGCAGGCCGCCCACCGTTTGCGCGGTTGTTTGCGCGAAACCGACATGCTGGCGCGCCTGGGGGGCGATGAGTTTTCGGTGCTCGCTCCCGAGGCACCGCTGGACGTCGTGATCGAAATCGCCGAACGGATCCTGGTGGCGTTTGACTTGCCGTTTTTAATCAATGGGCATGAGGTTTTTTCGTCCTGCAGCATCGGTATCGTCAGCGCCGACAGGCAGTTCCATCATGAACCCGCCGACTTGCTGCGTGATGCCGATGCGGCGATGTACCGGGTCAAGAGTGCCGGTCGCGACAGTTACGCGGTGTTCAACCAGGAAGTGCGCCGTGAAGTCTCGGACCAGGTCGAGCGAGAAGGGGCCTTGCGCAACGCGCTCAAGCGTACCGACGAACTGCTGCCGTATTTCCAGCCGATTGTCAGCGTCGAAAGTGGCGAACTGGTGGCCCTCGAAGCGCTGATCCGTTGGCATCAGCCGGGCGGTCGGGTGATCGCACCGGGCGAATTTTTGCCCGACGTCGAGGGTCTGCGCCTGATCGGCCGACTGGACCTGTACATGCTCACCAGCATTGCCGTAATCCTCGCCCAACCCCAGCACGCCAACTGGCCACCGGTGCACGTCAATTGTTCCAGCTACAGCATGACGCGCCCGGACTTCGCCAGTGATGTGCTTGCATTGCTGGCCCAACACCGGGTCGCGCCGTCGCGCATCTGCCTGGAGTTGACCGAAGGTGCGCTGGTCGCTGAACCGGCCATTGCGCGACGGACCATGCAGCAGTTGGCCGACAACGGCATGTCGGTGGTGCTCGATGACTTCGGTGCGGGGTTTTCATCCCTGAGCTATGTGCATCAGTACCGTTTCAGCGGCTTGAAGATCGACAAATCATTCATCCTCGAGTTGACTACCAGTCCGCGCAGTCGCGCGATCGTTCGAGCAATCGTGCGGATGGCCGAATCACTGGACCTGAGTGTGGTGGCCGAAGGCGTCGAGGATGAAGCGACACTGGAGTTGCTGCGCGAGATGGGCGCAGGGCAGGCTCAGGGGTATTATTTCGCCAAACCGATGGGGTTGCAGGCGTTGCTGGCGAGTTCGCTGCTCGGGCGTCAGGGTTGACCTATCCGAGCGGTTGAAATCCGCTGTGCAGGTGAGTCCGGAGCCAGTCTTCGTAATCTGCTGCAGGCATCGGGCGTCCGTACAGGTAGCCTTGCCCTTGATCGCATCCTGTCTGCTTCAGAAACTGGTGCTGCTCCTCGGTTTCAACACCTTCAGCAATGATCTTGAAACCCAGCGCGTGGCCTAACTCCACGATCGTCCTGGTGATGGCGACATCACTTTTGTCGTGCGGCAAATCGGAAATAAAAGAACGATCAATCTTCAGGCTGTTGATGGGCAAAAGCTTGAGGTAAGCCAGGGACGAATATCCCGTTCCGAAGTCATCGATGGCAGTCGTTATCCCAAGGCTTTGAAGTGTGCTCAGCACCTCCCTGGAGTGTTCGGGACTGGCCATCATCAGGCTTTCAGTCACCTCCACCTCGAGCACGATGGCAGGCAAATCATACTTCTCCAGTGTGCTCCTGATCGTTTCGACGTAATCGCTTCGATCAATTTGCAAGGCTGCCACGTTGACAGCGATGGCGCCGTGGGGAATGTGAAGGTCAGTCCAGCGTCTTATGTCGCGACACACCATATCGACGACGTGCTCGCCGATTGGAATGATCAGCCCTGTGCTTTCCGCCAGGGGAATGAAATCGTTTGGGGGTACCAGCCCTCGTACCGGATCACGCCAGCGAAGAAGAGCCTCGGCTCCGACGACTTGGTTATTCAAAAGATCTATCTTCGGCTGGTACCAGATTTCGAACTGGTTTTTTTGCACGGCACCCCTCAAGAGGCGCTCGCTGTTCATTCTTTCCTGGGCCCGTAGGGTCATCTCGGGCTGGTAAAATCTGTAATCGTTGCGTCCACCTTCTTTCGCGCCGTACATCGCCGTGTCAGCCTGCCTCAGCAACTGTTCAGGTGTTTCGGAATCGTGAGGCGCCACTGAAATTCCGATGCTGGCTGTCAGTAAAGTGGACGTGCCTTTCAGGTCAAAAGGTTCTTGAAGCGAGTGCAGGAGTTTCTTCGCGATGATAATGGCGTCGGTGGGGTGAACCAGATTATTGAGAATCAACGCAAACTCATCGCCACCCAGGCGAGAAACGGTATCTTCGGAACGCACGCATGACAGGAAGCGGCTCGCAGCCTGTTGCAGAAGCAGATCACCCATCGAATGACCCAGACTGTCGTTTACCGTTTTAAAGCCATCCAGGTCTAATACAACAACGGCCAGGGCTTGATCGTAGCTCAGCGACAGGTCGAGGGAATGCTGCAGTCGTTCGTGGAACAGCGACCGGTTAGGTAACGCTGTCACTGGGTCGTAATGCGACATTCGCTCAAGATCGGACTGCGATTGGTTGATGGCGGAGATGTCTGAAAATACCGCCACGTAATTAATGAGCTTGCCGGTGTCGTTGTAGACGGTGTTGATGGTCAGCCATTCTGGATACAGTTCTCCATCCTTTCTTCGATTCCACAGCTCACCCCGCCAGAAGCCATTGAGTTTCAGCGTTCTGAGTATGTCTCGATAAAACGACCTGCCTTGTTTGTCGGACATCAGAATGTTGGGTCTGAGGCCTATGGATTCCTCGGTGCTGAACCCTGTGATTTTCGTGTAGGCAGCGTTTACGGAGAGTATGAGGCCGCGAGCATTGGTGATGATCACGCCGTCAGCCGTATGGTCCAGCACAATGCCGGCCAGGCGCAGCTGTTCATGGCTCTGCTTGATCTCCGTGATGTCCGTGGAGATCCCCAGTATTCCCGTGGGCTGGCCATCGGCTCCGCGCAACACGCACTTTGTTGTCAGGTAAGTATGCGTCTGGCCCTGTTGCTGTACCTGATCTTCGAAGCGAAGGACGCCGTCGGTCGACAGCACTTTTTTATCGTTTTTGCGAAGGATTGATGCCTCATCGGCGGGCAGGTAGATTTCCCGTGACTTGCCTTCCATTTCTTCGAATTTATAACCGGCTGATTGCTCGAACATTCGGTTGCACAGTCGAAGTTTCCCCTCGGTGTCATAGACATAAATAAGTGAAGGGGCATTATCTACGATGTCCAGCAACAGGGCCTTTTGCGTGAGCAAGGCTTCTTCAGCCTGTTTGCGGTCAGAGATATCGCGCACTACCGCGTAAAGCATGGACTCCCCGGAAAGACTGACGGCGCACAGGGTTATCTCAGCCGGAAATACAGTGCCATCCGCTCGCTTGTGCAGCCACTCGAAGCGGTGCACACCGTTCGCCAGTGCCGTTTCCAGCATGGCTTTTGCCTTGATCGTCGTTGATTGCCCGTCGCTCTGGAACGGGGGAGAAATATCGGTAGCCATGATCTTGTTGAAGGTCGTCAGGTCGTGAAAACCGAAGACTTTCATTGCTGCTGCGTTCGCATCGGTGCAAACGCCGCCCCGGCGCAATATCCAGATGGGATCGGGAGAGCGTTCGAAAAGGGCACGAAAACGAGCCTCGCTTTGCCCCAATGACAATTCCACGGCCTGGCGGTCTTTCATTTCCCGGGCCAGTTCAGTGTTTCGTTGGCGGATAAGACTGTGGCTTTTACTGAGATGCGCGGCAAAGAACGTGAAAATCGCAGTGCACGTCAGGGCAACGAGAAAAAGCGCGGAATTAAAAAGGGAACTGGCCGGCCAACCGTGTTCAGGGATCGCAGCGAGCTGCCAGGTGCCCCCCGGCACATCGACCACAGTGGTCATTGCTTCTTGCTGAAACAGTTGAGGACTGCCGAAAATCATGCCCCCACCGGCGCCCGAACCATTTTCTCCGCGTATGGCAATCTGCAGGCCTGCAACATGATTCAAGCCAGCGGCATCCAATAGCTGACTGACATCGGTCACCACAGAAGCGCTGCCCCAGTACTGATCATTACCGTCCGAATCACTGACAAATACCGGACGTCGATGGATAAATCCTTTACCACCTTGAATCAGCTCGACCGGCCCGGCCAAAAGAGGCGTCTTCAGTTCGCGAGACCGCACGACTGCCTCATATTGCTCAGGCACTTTTCGATAGTCCAGGCCGATGATTTGCAGGTTTCCTTCAAGGGGGAAAACATTGCGAATCACATCATTCGGCGCAAGTGCTATATGGCGGATATGGGGTTGTGAGGCTATCGCCAACTTCGACATCCCGTCGAAATGCTCGGGAGAGATTCCACCGTCCAGCCTGAGCAGCTGCGCAATGCCTTCCGTTACATCGAAAGTGGAGCGTATTTCGCTTTCAACCCGCGCCCGTACATTGGCTAATCGAGAAGTGACTGAAGTTTTGGCCTCGTGTAAAGCCTCCCGCGAATCCAGGGTGCCCAAGGTTGTGGAAAGCACAACTCCGGTCAGCAGGATGCTTCCCGGCAACACAAACATTCGCCACCAACTCTGGTGCTCTTGAGCCTGTGCGGGTCCATTGCGTTCTGCGGTTGCCGCGCGTGATTTTTCCAAAGCGTCAGTCCCTGGATTCAGTCATTGAAATAGCACGGGTCAGATCACCGGAGTCCTCGTCTCGACGCCCCCTGAGTCAGGGTATGAGTGTATGTCCAAATTCGATGACCAGGGGAGAGAAGTCAACAATCGCTGGCGAAGGGGGCCGATTGGCTGCGCATATACGACATGTTTGTGCTGATCACGCCATGTTCCCGAACTTTCGCTTGAACTTGCCTGTCGATCAAACAACACGCTCACCGGCGCTCAAACGCACCCGCGGATCGTGAATACCCCATGACCGATCCGGCACCACTACAAAAAGGGTGATAACGATGAATTGTCTTATTTGCGTAGGGGCCGCAGAGCGTATTGAGTGCCTTGGCCCCTGGGAGGAAAGAAACTGTCCGGACTGCGGACGCTATCGCGTGGCGGACGAACTCGTGTTGGCGTTGATGGATCAGGGGCAGATTTTCGATGTGAGCAGAACAAGAAGCTGGCTCGACAACAAGCGTCAGGCAGGCGTGACGCCTTCTATAGAAATCCATGAGGCGCTGCTGGTGCAATGAGGGGGCAGCTCCATCGTCAGAGCATTCCCCTCACGAAATCAAACGATATCGTCAATCAAGATATGGTGTTGCCCCCGACTGCAGGTTTCGATTCGCGCCTCGACCTTGTAGACGTTGCGCAGCATCAGCTCGGTAATCACCTCGCTGCTCGGTCCGCTGCCTTGAGTTGTTCCGTTGGCGATCACCAACACCTGGTCGGCAAAGCGCAACGCCTGGTTCAGATCATGGATAGCGATGAACACGATCACCTCGCGTTTACGAGCCAGTGCCCGCATGAAGTTCAGCACTTGCACCTGCCGGTGCATGTCCAGCGCGCTGGTCGGCTCGTCCATTAGCAGGATCTCCGGTTCGCGCACCAGCGTTTGGGCGATGGACACCAGCTGTTGCTGGCCGCCGCTGAGTTCGCCGAGGTTGCGAAAGGACAGCTCGGTGATCCCGAGTGCGCCGAGAATCTCGTCGACCAGTCTCAATTCGTCGTCGTGGACGACCCAGCCCGGTGTCAGTTGCTTGCGCGCCAGCAGCACTGATTCGTAGACCGTCAGGCGGGCACTGGCATTCAGGCCCTGCGGCATGTAGCTGATGCCCTGCTGGCCCTTTTTCGAGTCCTGCAGAATGACCTGGCCCGGCCCGTCAATCAGCCCGGCCATGCGTTTAAACAAGGTGGATTTACCCGCTGCGTTCGGCCCGACCACGGCAACCACCTGACCGCCCGAGAAGCAGGCGGTGCTGACGCCTGAAATGATCTCGCGCTGCCCGTAACGAGCGCCGAGGTTATCGAGCTGGATCTTCACCATGAGTTTTTCTTCCCGCTGAGAATCAGAGATATGAAGAACGGCACACCGATCAGTGACGTGACGACGCCGATGGGGAAAATCGCGCCCGGGATCAGGGTTTTGCTGACCACCGAGCTGGCGGACAGGATCAGCGAGCCGGTCAGTAAAGAGGCTGGCAGGAAGAATCGCTGATCCTCGCCAATCAGCATCCGTGCGATGTGCGGGCCGACCAGTCCGATAAACCCGATGGTGCCTACAAAAGCCACTGGGAACGAAGCGAGCAGGCTGACCATGATCAGCGTCTGGAAACGCAGGCTGCGCACGTTGATCCCGAAACTGGCGGCCTTGTCATCGCCCAACCGCAGGGCCGTCAGTGCCCAGGCGCGTTTGGCAAAGATCGGCAGGGTGATCAGGATCACCAGGCAAATCACCCCCAGTTTCGGCCAGGTGGCTTTGGTCAGGCTGCCCATGGTCCAGAACACCACGGCTGCCACGGCTTGTTCGGTGGCAAAAAACTGCACCAGGGCCAGCAGCGCATTGAAGGTAAACACCAAGGCAATGCCGAGCAGCACGATGGTCTCGGCGGTGACCCCGCGGCGCATGCTCAGGAAGTGGATCAGCAGCGCTGACAGCATGGCCATGATGAACGCATTCACCGGCACCATGTACTGCGCCGCCAGCGGGAACAGCGCCACGCCGAATGCCAGGCCCATGGCAGCGCCGAAACTGGCAGCGGCGGAAATGCCCAGCGTGAACGGACTGGCCAGCGGGTTGTTGAGGATCGTCTGCATCTGCGCGCCCGCCAACGACAACGCGGCACCGACCGCAACGGCCATCAGCGCGACGGGCAAGCGGATTTCCCACATCACCACCCGTACTTGCGCTGACGCGGTATCCGGCGAGAACAGCGCGCCGAGCACTTCATTCAGGCTGTAACTCGCCGGCCCGAGGGCCAGATCAAGCAGCACACTGCAAATCAGTAGTATCACCAACCCGCCCAGGATCAGGCGTTTGCGCAGCACCAATCGACGGTAGGTGTCGCGCTGAACGACCATTGCTTCGTTCAGTGAGGTCATTGTTTGGCCTCAGGCTTGTTCAGGCTGACAAAGTATCCGGACTCGTACGGCACCGGCAGAAATCGCTCATGCAGTTCGCGCAATGACGCGTCCGGGTCCAGCTCGGCAAACAGCGTCGGATGAAACCATTTCGCCAATTGCTGGATGGCCGCGAACTGGTAGGGACTGTTGTAGAACTGGTGCCAGATGGCATGAAAGGCTTGA
This sequence comes from Pseudomonas sp., assembly GCF_051660785.1. GTDB lineage: Bacteria > Pseudomonadota > Gammaproteobacteria > Pseudomonadales > Pseudomonadaceae > Aquipseudomonas. The sequence continues at coordinate 117,970 of NZ_JBOFQE010000059.1, read as the reverse complement.
TTGTCCTGAGCCTTGATGCCCGCGTAGGCTGGGCGTTGTGTGTACCACGCCAGTTTGTGCCGGGCCTGGGTCATGTCCGCCCCCGGGCCGACGCCGACCCAATGACCACCGGGGGCAAAGGCTTCCCAGTTGGCGCTGGTGACAACCACCTGGTCCGGGTTGGCGACGATGACTTGCTCGGGGTTCAATTGGCCGAAGGTAGTGGGAATGATGCTTCGGGCAATGTTGTTGCCACCGGCCATGTCGACAAAAAGGCCGAAATTCTCGTTGCCAAAACTCAGGCAGCAATCATCGGTGTAGCCACCAATGCGCTCGATAAACACGCTGGGGCGGGAAGGGTGGCGCGCCTCGATGACGTCGGTGACGCGATGGATCTGCTGGTTGCGAAAGTCGATAAAGGCCTCGGCGCGCTGTTCCTTGCCGAACAACTGGCCGAACAGGCGCATGGTCGGCTCGGTGTTTTGCATCGGGTTATTGCGAAAGTCGACGTACACCACCGGAATCCCCAAGGCGTCGAGTTTCTCGATGTAGCGCGCATCTTCGGTGGCGTGCTGCGCCTCGATATTGAGGATGATCACATCGGGTTGCTGGGAGATCGCCTGCTCGATGTCGAACGTGCCGTCTTCAAAGCCGCCAAACGTCGGGATCTTTGCGATGGCGGGAAACTTGCGCAGGTAGGCGCCGTAGGTGTCCGGGTCCGACTGGATCAGGTCCTTGCGCCAGCCGACGATGCGTTCAATGGGGTTTTGCGTATCCAGCGCAGCGACCAGGTACAACTGGCGGCCCTCACCGAGAATGACTCGCCTGACCGGGAGGTGCACCTTGACCTTGCGCCCCAGCAAATCAGTCACCGTGCCGAGCGCGGGATCCGGGTCGGCGGCGAGTGCGTGGCGTGGCATCAGCGAACACAGCGACAGGCCCAGCAGTCCTGCGAGCAGCAGCGTAGCGAAGGTTTGAGGTCGTCGGAAGCGGGTAACCATGGTGTATTCCTTTGCAGAAGTCAGATCGGACAACGACTCAAGTCGCCGGACCGGACGGTTCAGAAATCGACGGTGGCCGACAGCAGCAGGGTGCGGGGTGAACCTTGGGAGAAAGCCCCGTACGAGGCGACACCCGACCAATACTCGCGGTCGAACACGTTCTGCACGGTGGCGCGCAATGTGGTCGGGTGCTCCGCAATGCGGGTCGCGAAACGTGCCCCGGCATCGAAGCGGGTCCAGGCATCCAGCTCCTGGGTGTTGGCCTGGTTCACGTACTGGCGGCCGGTGTAGATCGCGCCACTGGTCAGCGTCAGCCCCTCGACCCACGGCGTGTCCCATTCGGCCCAGAGGTTGGCCTGGACGTCAGGGACGCCGACCGGTTTATTGCCACGGTTGGCAGCCACACCGGTCTTGGTCAGTTCGCCATCGAGGAGGGTCACGCCGCCCAGCAGGCGGGTGCCTGGGGCAATCTCGCCAAATACATTGAGCTCTACACCGCGGTTGCGTTGCTCGCCTTGTACCGAGAACACGCCAGAGGCCAATTCACCGCTGGGCTTCTTGATCTGGAACAGCGCCAGTGTCGACATGAAGCTGCCGTAGTCGACCTTGACCCCGACTTCCTGTTGCCGGGAGATGTAAGGTGAAAAAATCTCCCCGGCGTTAGAGGCGGCGGACGGCGCGATGTCACCCTTGCTCAAGCCTTCGATGTAGTTGTAGTAGAACGACACGTGATCCCAGGGTTTGGCAACGACGCCGAACAGCGGCGTGGTATCGCTTTTGTCGTAGGAGGTCGTGACCGTCCCGGCCGCGTTGTAGTTATCGGATTTGATGTTCTGATTGCGCAAGCCGACGGTGACTTGCAAACGCTCGTCCAGCACCGAAAGGGTATCGGCCAGGGCCACGCCTGACAGTTCGCTCTCGGAGATTTTCGGCGTGTCCGGTTTGGCGATGAAGGGTTCTGGACGGTCGACCGGGTGGTAGATATTCGACAGGATCGCCGGGCCGGAAATGATGCCCCGGGACAACTCATCGCGATAACGGGTGACTTGCAGGGCGGTGCTGTGGCTCACCGGTCCGGTGTCGAAGCGCAGGCGGGCGCCGGCGTCGACCGTGTAACGCTGGACTTCGAATTTGTAGTAGCCGGGGATTGAGGACGTGTCGCCGGCCGCGTTGATGATGGTCGGGGTCTGATCGGACATGCGCGCCACCTCCGATTTGCCGCCACCGGCGTGGGCAAATACGGTGAGGGCATCGTTGAGGTCGTATTCGCCACCGAGCAACGCCGACTGGTCACGGGTTTCTGACCAGCCCCAGTCCTGGCTGACGCTGGTACGGCCGTTGGCCGCAGAGGGAATCGGTACGCCGGGAGCGATGAGAAACGGCCGGGACGCGGCGTCGAATTGTTCTTTCTGGCTGATCAGGTCCAGGGTGGTGCGCAGGCGATCGCCCTCATAGTCGAGGGAGATGGCGCCGATGTCGATGTCTCGGGATTGCTTGTCGATGGCGGTGTCGCCTTGCTGGACACTGCCGTTGATCCGTACGCCGAATCGGCGTTCCTCGCCCAGCCGCCGACTGATGTCGAGGTGGCCACCGAGCTGCGAATCCATGGCGTAACTGGCGGTGAACCGAGTCAAGTCCTCTTCGAGGGAACGCTTGGGCACGACATTGATCACGCCGCCAACCGCGCTGTTGGGCGACATGCCGTAGAGCAGGGCGCCGGGGCCTTTCACCACTTCGATGCGTTCGACGTACTCGGTGAACACCCGGTAGTTGGAGGCCACACCGTACACGCCGTCGAACGCCAGCTCACCGAGATTGCCTTCACCGACGGGAAATCCACGGATGAAGAACGAATCGACGATGCCTCCGGTCTGGCCCGTGGAGCGTACTGAGGAGTCACGCTCCAGCACATCGCCGACGGTGATCGCCTGCTGATCCTTGATCAATGTCGAGGTGTAGGTGCTGATGCTGAAGGGCGCGTCCATCACATCGGTATTGCCCAGCAGACCGAGGCGCCCCCCGCTGGCGACCTGGCCCCCCGGATACACGGGGGGCAAATTGTCGGTACGTCGGTCGGTGCCATTGATCGAGGTTTCATCCAGGGTCAACTGGCGTACCACCAGGGTGTAGCTGCCGTCGTCGCGCAGAACCATTTCCAGGCCACTGCCGGCCAGCAAGCGTGTGATTGCGTCCTGCGTGGAGTAAGTGCCGGACAACCCTGGACTGATCAAGCCTTCGGTGATCGAGGGCTGGAACGACAGGGCAATGTCGGCATCCACGGCAAAGCTCGACAGGGTTGCGCCGAGCGGCCCGGGGGCAATGTTGTAAGCATGGACAACAGCAGCGTCCCGTTGCGCCGGTACGGCGGCCAAGGCAAGCGGGCTCGCGGCACCGGCCAACACAAGGCTGAGCAACACACGGCGAATCACTGGCTTGAGCGGACGGTCCGGCCGTGAGGGCCGCGCGACGAGCATGAATGGATGACCTATGGAAGGTGAAAAGGTTATTCCTCTCTTTGCCAGTTGAGATCAAAAAAAGTATCACCGGCAGCGAATTATTTTTTTTCGCGAGGTCAGGCGGGAGAGAGCGTCACCCAGTAACCGCTCAAGTGGCCGGTGACGAGTACCGGGTAGGTTTGCACCAGCATGTTCAATGTGCGCTGGGTATCGCTGATGGGAAAGGCGCCGGAGATGCGCAGCTCGGCAATGGCCGGATCACAGCGTACGAAGCCTCTGCGGTAACGCGCCAGCTCGGCGACGAAATCCGCGAGCCGCATCTTGTCGGCCATGAGCATGCCTCGGATCCAGGCACCGACGTGACGATCTGTCGGGTTCACCTGGCCAAATGTGCGGGATGAAAAATCGGTGCGCTGCCCGGCGTTGATGATCAACGGAGCCGTCTGGCTGCTATCCGCCAATTCGACTCTCACTGCGCCTTCGAGTACCGCGAGATGGGTACGGGACTGCAGTTCGTGAACCGTAAATCGCGTGCCCAATGCCTGCATCCGTCCCTGGCGTGTGCTGACCAGGAAGGGGCGTGCCAGCGGTGAAATATCGGGCGCGGTCTGCACCAGTATTTCGCCTTCGCGCACGTTGATGAGCCGCTGATTGGCGTCGAAGATCACATCGATGGCGGTGTCGGTATTCAGGGTGATCTGCGAACCGTCGGCCAGGGTCAACTCACGGCGCTGGCCTACAGCCGTGCGGTAGTCGGCGGACCATTGCTGCGATTCCAGCAGTTTCCAGCTACCCCAGCCGGCAGGCAGCACCGCCAGAAGCAGGGCCAGTTTGCCCAGCGCCATGCGACGTTCGGGATTGCTCGGGCGATCCAGCGCCGACATCGCCAAGGACGATGGCAACCCGCCGAGCTTGCTCTGCAGTAATTGCGCACGAGACCAGGCACGATCACGTTCGGGAGAACTGGCCTTCCAGCACTCCCATTCAGCACGCTCGGCGTCGCTGAGCTCGCCTTCACTCAAGCGCATCAGCCATTCGGCCGCTTCTTCGAGCACTGTGCTGTCGAGTTGGGGGGCATTGCGACGAGTGAGCATTCATTCCACCAGCATCAGGCACTGCACGAAGGCCTGCTTCATGTAGCGCTTGACGGTGATCAGCGAGACGTTCAGCTGCTCGGCAATGTCGTCGTATTTCAGGCCGCCGATCTGCGACAGCAAAAACGCGCGCTTGACCAGCGGTGGGAGCGTGTCGAGCATCGCGTCGATCTCGTGCAGGGTTTCCAGCACCATGAAGCGCAATTCCGGTGACGGCACTTCGGGCGCGGGCAGGTGCGCGAGGGCATCAAGGTAGGCGCGCTCAAGCGCCTTGCGCTGGTACCAATTGACCAGAATGCCCTTGGCCACACAGCACAGGTAGGCCCGGGGCTGCTCGATGACCGTGACCTGGGAGGCCAGTATGCGAGTGAAGGTGTCCTGCGCCAGATCCGCCGCATCCATGGCGTTACCCAGTTTTTTTCGCAGCGTGGCGTACAGCCAGCCGTGATGGCCGCTGTACAGCGCTTCGATCGCGCGCAGATGATTGCTGTTATTCGCGGGAAGGGTATCGCTCATGGCGGCGGCTTTTGCAATTGAGAAGTATTCCCAATGCTAATTGACAAAGACGCTCCGGCGCAAGGGTGATTCTGCATCCCGTTTTCAGATTCGCGGCATGTGCATCAGCGCTTCAATCAGGGTGTCGATTTCGGCTTCTGTGTTGTAAGCGTGGACCGAGGCACGGCTGACTTCCTGCAAGCCCCGTTGCTGCATGTCGAGCAGCGTTGAACGGAAGGTCGAGGTGCTGACGTTGATCCGTTTGCCTTGTCCCGCCAACCATTGCTGTACGTCTGCGGCGCTGCTTCCCTGGCGCGTGAACGTCACGATGCCGGACGTGAGGGCGCCCCTGTCTCGGACTGTGACGCCAGGCACCTCGGCCAGTCTCTGACGCAAGTGGCGGGCCAGTTGCTGAATGCGCTGCCACATCGGCTCGATGCCTTGCGCCAGTGCGTATTCAACCGCTGCACCCAGGCCCAGTTTCGCGGCCACGTTGCACTCCCAGTTTTCGAAGCGTCGTGCATCGTCCCGAATCTTGAACGTATCGGGCGTCAGCAACGATGCGGCATGCAGGTCGAGAAACGCCGGCTCGAGGTTTTGGCACAGCGACTTTTCAACATACAGAAACCCCATGCCCCTGGGACCTCGAAGGTATTTGCGGCTGGTTGCTGCGAGGAGGTGACAGCCGATCTTGCGCACATCAATCGGCATTTGCCCGACGCCCTGGCAGGCATCAAGCAAAAACAGCACGCCCGCGTCCCGGGCCAGCGCACCAATCTGCTCGATGGGCTGCACCGGTCCGCCGTTGGTCGCGATCACCGGCAACGACACCAACGCCACGCGATCATCGCCCAGCATGTCCTGCAAGGCGGGAAGCGAAACCTGGCCCTGTTCATCGTTGGGGATGATCCGGATCTCAATGTCACGCTGCTGTTTCAGTTGCAGATAGGGAATGAAGTTGCCGGCGTATTCGGTGGTGGAGGTCAGCACTACATCACCGGGTCGCAGCGGCAATGAATAAAAGGCCATGTCCCAGGCGCGGGTGGCGTTTTCGATGACGGCGATTTCGTCCGGATCGGCATTGATCAGACGGCCGATGGCGCCGTAGACATTGTCCAGTTCAGGCGCACGCAGGCCGGCTGCCTCATAACCACCGAGACGCGCTTCAAGTTGCAGGTGGCGCGTCACGACGTCGATCACCGGGTCAGGCATCAGAGACGCACCGGCGTTGTTGAAGTGAATCAGCTGCTCGACACCGGGCGTGTCGGCGCGCAGTTGTTCAATGTTCAAAAGCAGACTCCTTGATCAGTCGCCGGGCGGCGCCTGGCTCGGCTGCATGACCACCGGCCAGTAGCGCAGGGCAACGATGGGGATCAGCGCAACCACGTAGGCCAGGCAAACGAACAGGTAGGTGTACTGCAAACCATAGACCTGGCTGAGCAAACCACCGGCCGAAATGCCTGCAATCGAGGCAAATTGCGTGGTGCTTTGCGCAATCCCCAGCACGTAGCCCTGTTGTGAGCTGTCGGCGGTTTTCGAGATCAGCGCCATCAGCACCGGGGTGGTGGCGCCCAGCAGAACGCCCCATATGAAATAGGCAATCACAAACACGGCGGGGTTGCGTGTGACACCGGCGATGGCGGTCAGGACGACGCAACCGATGACAATGTAGGTGATGCGGTGCAGGGTTTCCTGTTGGGTGCGGTGCTCAAAGTAGCGCGACCACGCCGTGGCCGAGAGGATGAAACCCAGCGCCAGCAAGCCGTAGCACAGGCCGACCACCGAGTTGCTGACCTCGAACACCGAGCTGACATACAGCGAGAAAGAGGTTTGCGGCAGCATCCGCGCCAACAGCAAAATGCCCATGACGCCCAGCAGCGACAACAGCGGAGTGCCTTGCCAGACGCTGCCTGAACGACTGACCGGCGTCGCCGTGTCCACGGCTGGCGTTTTCTTTACGGGTGGAACATCCGGCAACGTCACGGCCGCCACCACGGTGCAAATGGCGCACAGGACCGAGGCGATGATGTTGATCCAGAAGAAGGTCGCGTAATCGAGGATCAAGCCACCGACGACGGCACCGAGCAACGAACCGACGTTGGTCGATATCTGCAGGATCGCGAACAACCGTGCCCGTCGCGAAGGTGCTTCGATGCTGACGCCGTAGGCCTGGGCCGGGGCGATATACCCGGCAAACGCACCTTGCAGGAAGCGCAGGACCAGGATCACCCAGATGTCGCTGAACAGGGCCAGCCCCAGCTGGGTCAACGACAAACCGGCGAGGGCGCGGATCATCATCAGCTTGTGGCCGTAGCGGTCGCCGATACGGCCCCAGAAGGCGCTGGTCAGAATAATGCCCAGCATCGGACCGACGTAGACGGCGATGCTGGCGAAGCTGAATACCGATTCCGAAGCGGTCAGCCCACGCAGGTGGACGGGCCAGAACGGCCCGCTCATTTCCATCGCGCCCATGGAGATGAGCTGGATCGCGAACAGAAGGTAAATCAGGATTCTTACTCGCGAACCCTGGATGGGACCTGCATGGGACATGAGTCAGCCTCGGTGGTTAAACGGCATCAAGCGGGTTGGTCAGCGTGTGCTGCAAACGATAGTTGGAGTACTGCATCAAGTGCATTCGCAACAACGAGCGGGTTGGCCATGGGTCCTGAACGAACGCTTTGCGCTCGACTTCCCAAAGCGCCGGCGAGACCCGGTCACGCACGGCTGCGAAGGCGTTCTCGGTTTCCTCACGCAAGACCTCCCACATCCGATTGTTGTCCAACGCGTATTCCTTCGTCAGCCACAGGGCCATTTCGTGAAGGTGCGTGAGGAACGCCGCGTCCAGCACGAACATGCGCACCGGCTCGATATCCTCGACGAACACCGTCGGCAAGATGCCCGGCTGGACATGCGGTTGCAGGGTATAGCCGCGTTCCTCCAGCAATGGAGCATAGGTCCTGCCATCGCCGAAATCGCGGATCAGCAGACTACGTGCTTTGCCATCGGGGGAAAACAGCACCATGGTGTTTTGCTGATGCGCTTCGAGCCCGATGCCGTACAGCAGATAGATCGCTACCACCGGATGGGTGACCACGCTGGCGTATTGGCGGAACCAGCGCTCGACCGTGTCGGCGCTGGCCCGAACGCCGTCGCGCTCGATCAACTCGGTAAACAGCGGACGACCGCTGCCGGGCAAGCGGGTGAACAATGACGCCACGGTAATCGGCAGGCAATCGTCGCTGCGTTCAAACGCCTGCTGACTGGCGCGATAGACCACGGACAGATGACGCCCCGGCGCATCGTCCTGGGTGATCGCGTTTTTGTAACGCACGCCGATCTCTTCCGGGAAGATTTCCAGCTGCCGGTCGAAGCCGTTTTCGGCGGCGAGAATCTTCGTGATCACCGTGCTGATGCGCGGCCCCATGTGAATCGACTTGGCTTGCAGGCTGCGCAGCTCGCTGGTCATCCACAACGCGATCGGCAGCTTGATCAGCGGCGCTGATTCGTCCAGCACTGGCATCATCGTGCGGTACGACATGGTCGGCAGGGTCTGGATGTCCGGACCGTCAGTGATCAGGATGCCTTCTTCGATTTCCGCGGCAAACGTCTTGAGGACGTAGGCCTGCAAATGCCAGGCGTGAATGGGCAGTGGCAACCACTGGGTTTCATTCAGACCCTTGGCGTTGAGCGAGGCTTTCCATTGCTCCCATTGCGCCGGGAAGTTACTGGCAAACCAGGCGTGGTAGCTGGTGACGTGCGGCATGCTTTCGCTTTTGGCCATGTCGGCGCGCAACGCTGCAATGCGAAGCGGCACTTGGGCGTTGAATTCCGGCGACAGTTGCTCGACTTCGGCGTCACTCAGGCCCGGACGGGATTTCCACGTCGGGTAATACGGGTGGCCTTCCAGCGAACCCCATTGGTCCAGCAGGATAGCCGCGTCCTTGGTGCTGGCGTGTTGGCGAAGATAATCGGTGAGGCTGTCGAGGCCGTGGCTTTTGGCGGCGTCGGCCAGGCGCGCGTTCCATTCCTGGCGATACTGGCGCGCATGGGCATCGTTCAGCAGGCTGTTTTCCATGTCCGACTTGAGCCCGGCCATGCCTTCGTCGGTCGGTTCGAAGTCGAAGCTGTCGCGCAGCACATCCAGCAAGTCCTGATGACTGTGAATCAGCTGGCGTACGCCTTCATCGGTCACCAGCACCACGTCACCATCGTTGACCAGCGTGTCAGCCGGCCCCATGGCGATATCAGTGAAAAATACGTGGGCACGGGCGTTTTTCAGCGGGTAGGTGGCCTGATTCCCCTCGGCGGAAAAAACCAGGGCCGAACGGTCCAGAATGTTTTCGGCAAACAAGCAACGGATCAACCGTCGCAGGGCGTTTTGGCGGGAGTAGGCGATCAGTGTCTTGAGGTCATCCATATCAGCTATCTGCTCGTCGAGAAGTAAATGAAGAGGCGAGGGCGCGACTCATGCCGTGCGCGGCCAATGGCTTGGGAAGTAATCCAGCGCCGAGTCGCGCAGGCCTTGCATGTAGGAAACGCTCCAGTGCAGGACTTCCTCGATGTAGGGGATTTTCAGCTCGAAACGCCTGGCCATTTCCACCAGCAGCACCAGGCCGTAGGCGACGTCTTCGTTGAAGGCGCGGCTCTCGCGTTCGATCACGTAACCGGCGCGGTTGTCATCGGCGGGCACCATCGGCGCGAGGATGTCGTTGTAGGCCTGATTGGTGCGCAGGATCGACAGCATGCTGCTCTGGTCGCGAATCTGTTCGCCGTAGGCCTCGACAATTTCCTGCTTCAGGGATTTGACCGACGACAGGTCGACGCCCATTCGCTGGCTGATGACGGCGCACAGCTCCTGACTTTCCTGATCCATGCGCTCGAGGAAATAGGCGCCCAGTTCGGGGCATTCGGTCCACCAGCACATGCGCTGGGGAAAGATCTTGCGATGCCATTGGCCGTAGGGCCCGATCAGCCCGTAAATCACCGAGCTGTGCATGATCGGGTTGCCCGGGGTGAGGGTGATTTCGAGGTAGTTGTCGAGCATCGTCACGCAGGGCCCGTAGAGCACGGTGAGCATGGCTTGCAGGTGCTGACGGGACGCTTGCGATTCGCGGGCGTGGGTCGCCACATACAGCTGGCTTTTGCCGCCGCCCATTTTGATCGACAGCCCGGGCTTGAGATCGAACGCCGTGTGCGGGACATCTTTCATGCCCCAGATCACCAGGTTCGGCCGGTCGGCCAGCGTGGCTTCGGCCAGCCAGTCGAAACCGCAGAAGCCGGGAATCGCGCCGATGTACACCGGTTTGCTTGAACTCAGATGTGGAGCAACGGCTTGCAGGGTGTGCGGTCGGGCATGGGCCGGCACGGTGATGATGACGATGTCGGCCTCCTCGACGGCGACGCGTGCGTCCGTGGTCACCCGATCCAGCCGGGCGCTCAGCGTCGAGCCGTCCGGCATCAACGCCTGCATTGGCGTATCGCGAGCGTGTTGGTCGACGATCTCCAGGTTGCTGGTGAGCATCGAGACCTGAACATTGGGCAGCTGTTTGAACAGGATGGCATTGAGGTGACCGGTCCTGCCTCCGCCACAGATGGCGACTTTCAGCGGTTTCATTGAGAGGCGTTCCTGTGTGGGAGGCGCGTCATGCGACGCTCAGTTGCAGAGGTGTAGAGACCGAGTCCAGCCATTGGGTCTTGCCCAGCCAGATATCCAGCTGCGGCGCGACATTCGGGTCCAGCAGGTCACGCTCTTCCAGCCATTGATCGTCGAATACCGTGTGCAGGTATTTTTCGCCGCCATCGGCAATCGGCACCACGACGTTGCCGGTCAGCACGCCTCTGTGGATCAGTTCCAGTGCCTTGAAGATCGCGCCACCGGTGGATCCGCCGACCAGCAAGGCCAGGTTGCGAGCGATGTAGCGTGCCGTTTCGAAGGCTTGGGAATCGGTGACTTGCACGCCCAGGTCGATGCAGCTGTAGTCGAGCACCAAGCCCACGGTGTCCCCGGCCGGGGTGCCGGTGCCAGATTGATAGTACGGATAGCCGGGATGGCCAAAGACGATGGAACCGGCCGGTTCGACCGCGACAGTGACGGTGTCGGGGTTGTGCAGTTTCAGCCCGCGAGCGATCCCGGTCATCGAACCACCGGTGCCGACGCAACCGACGTAGGCACCTACACGACCTTCGGCCTGGGCAATGGTCTCGCGCACGAAGTCGCTGTACCCGCCGGCGTTGGCGGCATTGTCGGATTGGTTCATGAACACCGCGCCCGGAATCTGCGACGCGAGTTCGGCCGCTAATCGTTGGCGCTCGACCACCGCGACTTCATCTTCGCGGTAGGTCCCGGCGACAAACCGGACTTCAGCGCCCAATGCCTTCATCACGGCGATCTTGTCCTGAGCGGCGTGGTGATCGACCACGGCGATGAAATGCAGGCCGAACTCGACGGCCGCCATGGCCAGGCCGATGCCGGTGTTGCCGGAAGACGATTCGACGACGACGCCACCAGGCTTCAGTCGTCCGGACTTGAGCGCAGCCAACACCATGTTGCGTGCCATGCGGTCTTTTATGCTGCCGCCGGGATTGTTCTTTTCAATCTTGAGCAGCAGTCTGGCGTTTGTATCGGGGACATCAATACCCAACATCGGCGTATTGCCAATAAGGTCCGAGACTTTATTCAATATCATTTGAAGTATTCCCTCTAATAGTCCGGTGAAAACGCGTAGTTACCTTGCGTACAACAAGTCGCCATCAATCGCCGGGGCAGGGGATGGCGATGAAACTCGTTCTCCAGCAAGTCCATCTGATAGCCGGCGGTATTGACGTAAATCAATAAATCGCCCGCTTGCGGTGAAGTACTGAAATTGATCAGGCGGTGGGTAATCACATCGTCATCCAGACAACTGTGGCCGGCGATATAGGCCTTTACCGGGTGGTGCGGTAGTTGTCGGGTGCTGACCAGTATCGGGTCGACGAGGTATTCGGATGAGAACCAGGTTTCGCAGGCGCTGAAACTACTGCCTTCGACAAAAATGACGGTTTTGTTGTCGGCCAGCTGTTTGTTCCGTGTAATACGAAATACTGATATAGCGGCCTGATCCACCAGACTTCGGCCGGGTTCCAGTGCCAGCGTCATGTTTTGAATTTTCAAGTAACCGGCAATGGACAATCCTGGTGAATGATCGGCTTCGAGAAATAAAGCCAGCCATTGGCAGGCCGTCAGGCGACTGCCATACGGGTAGAACGAGTCAGGAACAACATGGTTGTAATAATGGCTCGGCTTATTGTCGTTCTCCAAAAAACTGTCATAGGCCTGTGGCTCGACATAACGCATTGGCAGGCCTCCGCCAATGTCGATCAGGGTTGGGTTCAAACCCATTTCCCGCGCCGCTTCGACGAATCCGCTCACCTCGCGAAAGGCCTGTACCCGACTTTCGAATCCATAGCCGCCGAGATGAAAATGGAAACCTTCAAAGTGGAAAGTCTCGCGTTGTTTCGTGAGCTGTTGCAGACATTCAAGCACCTCGTTCGCACCCATTCCGAAGCGACTGGTCGGGCTGCTCTGCGGTCTGTAACGCAGTAAAACCCTGGCCTTCACGGGCTCCGGCATGGATTCGACCAGCGCTCTGAGGTGACCGTACTCTTCCAGCGAGTCCACACAAATGAGTGAGCCGGCCTGCACCAACGCCCGATGAAACACTGTGGTTTTGGCCGGTCCCGTCGCACACAATCGTTCCGCTGGCGTGCCGGATCGCAGCGCCGCGTCCATCTCGTGGATGCTTGAAACGTCGACACCGATGCCAGCATCTGACGCCGCGCCCAGCACGCATTGGGACTTGTTGGCTTTGGCGCCATAAAAAATAACGTGTTGCACATCGTGCTGTTTCAACACCGCCTGCAGGGCGCGAGTGTTGAGTTCAAAGGCATGCGGCCATACCAGATTCAAGGGTGATCCGTATTGAGACACGAGTTCCAGGAGTGTTTGCGGATACTGGTCGATCAGTCGAGCCACAATAGGGTCAAGCATCGGTTTAAGCAGTTCTGGTTGATGAACTTCTATCCGCTCGTTCAATGTCGGTGCAATTGTAATAGGCATAAGTAACCCCTGGCATCGAAAACGTCGCCATTCCTGTTTCGATAACTAAGCGTTATCGACAGATGTGATCTTTCTGCTCGTCAGTGGCGAGCGCTTACCGATTTTGGAGGCGGATGCCATACAAAACCTGAAGATGAATCAGGGGTTATAAGCGTAATAAATACTTCACAAAACAATGGCATGAGAACCCCATTCCATAAGGTTTGTACGGACAGATTGAGGGGCCATTAGTTGATCGCCCAACCCTCTGTAAAGTGCCAGCAGCTGACATTCAAATGACATCACTTCGCTGTATTTCCCGTGAACATGAACGCTTGCTTTGATACGTGAATTGTTTCTCTTGGCGGCGAGAACCATATTGCTAACGCGAACCATTATCAAGTAAGGTTTTCAAATATTTTGAATTAACACTCGTTCAACGAGAGTGCAGAAGCGTTTATTTGCCCACTCTTGCAAGCACTCGTTTCTGCATAAAAAAAACCTTAATACCTTGATGAACAAGGCGTTAAGGGTTGATGCAACTCGCCAATTCCGGGGCCGAAAATCCTACGCGCCGCAGACCCGAAAATTTTTGAAAACCCACGACTGATGCATGCCAAGGAGAGATTCAATGACCACTGATCATCTCAGCACCCAAGCGACGCTCCCCATCAGCTACCTGTTCGTTCCGGGCAATCGTCCCGAGCGTTTTTCCAAAGCGGTCGATGCCGCACCGGACGCAATCATTCTGGACCTCGAGGATGCCGTTCATCCCGCCAGCAAAGCCGCCGCGCGAGCCGCTATCTGGGCTTGGCAAGAGAGCACGCCGACTGTTCGCTGCCAGCGTTACATCCGTCTGAACAGCGTCGGCAGTTCGCTGTTTCGCCAGGACCTGACCTGGCTCAAAGACATGCGTTACCCCGAGCGTTGCGCGGGCATTTTCCTGCCCAAGGCGCAAAGCCCCGAGGACTTGTCACGGGTCGTCGAGCAGCTGTTGGCATGGAATCGCGAACTGAAGATCGTCGCCATCATCGAGACCGCCAAAGGCTTGCAACAGGTCGAGGCGATTGCTGCCATACCCGGGCTGGCACGCCTGGCCTTTGGCTCGCTGGATTTCTCCCTGGACATCAATTGCAGCCAGATCCCCGAGGCGTTTCTGTTCGCGCGAAACCGCATTGTGCTGGCGTCGCGGACCGCCGATTTGCCGGCACCCATCGATGGCGTGACACCGGCGATCAGTGACATGACCGTGGTTGCGCAGGAGTCGCATTACGCCCGGTCCCTGGGGTTTGGCGCCAAGCTGTGCATCCATCCCGCGCAGTTGAGCACCGTCCAGCGTGCCTTCCTGCCCGATGCGCGGCAGCTGGCCTGGGCGGATCGGGTGCTCAGTGCCGTGTCCGGAGGCAGTCACGCGGTGCAAGTCGATGGTGAAATGGTCGATCTGCCTCTCATCGAACATGCGCAACGCCTGCTGGACGTGGCCAGCCGATACGCGTTGGCCGCCAAGGCAGATGCCTGCTGAACCGCCGTCGAACAGGAGATAAACCATGGGGCACGGTTATCAGATTGCGCTGCGGCCATTGTGCGAGGTGTTGCAGTCCGAGCAGGTCGATCCAGCCAATGTGGCGTTGCTTCGCGAGGCCATCATCCGGGCCGGGCACTGGCTGGAACCGATCATCGTCGAGCGCTCGAAAGGCATCGTGATGGACGGCAATCACCGGTTCAACGCAGCGTTGCAGTTGGGATTGAAAAGGGTCCCGTGCATCCAGCTCGATTACGCCGACCCGCGAGTCTGCGTGCGGCATTGGCAGACCGGCCAAACGTTCGAGGTGGCACGGATTTTCACCACGATCGCACGCGGCGAGCTGTTTCCGTACAAGACCACCCGACACGCGTTCGACCCGGCATTGCCGGTGATCGCGATACCACTGGACTGCCTGTACGCGTGATTGACCGGGCAGGCTCCTCGGCTTCACGGCCGAGGGGCTCAAAAATTTTCGAAGAGAGGGTGATACTTTTTCGCAGGTCGACTGGCAATAGGAGTGATTACCATTTTCTCTCGCCAAAAAGGATCCTTACGTCATGCCCGTTTCCAGTCGACCATGCGGTGAGCGCGCGTTAACGCAGGCCATTCGTACCGCCATGCTGAGTTTTGCCCTGGTCGCAGGAAGCGCCAACACCTGGGCCGCCGCCCCACAGCAACAGGATGCTGACGTCGCCAAGACGCCTGACGCTTCGGCAAACCCGAATGCCGATGGCCTGACAATCGGCGCGACCAACATCAACGCCAGTTACAGTGGTCCGACCGCATTGCCGGAAGTGCTTGCCGGTGGCCAGGTCGCTCGCGGTGCTCGCCTGGGGATGATGGGCAACAAGGATGTGATGGACACACCGTTCAGCGTGACCAGCTACACCGCCAAGACCCTGGCCGACTTGCAGACAGTGACCGTCGCCGATGCGCTGGAGCGCGATCCTTCGGTGCGCTCCACGGGGCAGACGGGTGGCATCGTCGACTCCTTTTTCATCCGAGGCTTTCCGGTTGGCGAAGGCAACCTGGGCGAACTGGCCTTCGACGGCGTGTATGGCGTGGCGCCCAACTACCGGGTGTTCACCGACTATGCCGAGCGCGTCGAAGTGCTCAAGGGGCCGGGTGCCCTGATGTACGGGATCTCGCCGAACAGCGGTGTCGGCGGCGTGATCAACATCGTTCCCAAGCGGCCACTGGCCGAAGACCTGACGCGCTTTACCGCGAGCTACGCGTCGGACTCGCAAGCAGGCGGCCATCTGGATCTCAGCCGTCGCTTCGGCGATGAAAATCAGTTCGGCGTGCGCTTCAACGGCACCCTCCAGGGTGGCGATACCGCTATTGACGACCAGAAACGATCGGTCGATATCGGTGCGATTGCGCTGGATTACCAAGGAGAGCGCCTGCGCCTGAACCTTGACTTCATCAGCCAGAAAGAAAGCTTCGAGGCACCTTCGCGGCCCTTCACGGTGGCGCCGGGTATCGATGTTCCTTCTGCACCCAACGGTCGTACCAACAACACGCAGGATTGGGGATGGTCCGACACCAAGGAGCAATCGGCGTTGTTGGGCGGCGAATATGACCTGACTGGCGCGGTCACCGTTTTCGCCCATGTCGGTGGCGGCAAGGCAGACGTCAAGCGCAAGTCCGACCAGGTGCCGAGAATCCTCAACGACGCAGGCGATACCAGCAACATTCCCGGTTACTACAAATTCAACGTCGATCGCTCGACGGCCGACGTGGGTATGCGCGGCGTATTCGCCACCGGGCCTGTCACCCACACGACCACGCTGATGGCGACCCGGTATCAGGACGAACTGTCCCGGGGGATCAATAACGGCACGGCCATCAATTCGAACCTCTACCACCCAGTGGATGTGCCCGAGCAATTTATCAGGGCGCCAAAGGTGCTGCGCATTTCCGAGTCGGAGTTGTCCGGTGTGGCGTTGACCGACACTCTCTCCGTGCTCGACGACCGCATCCAGTTGACCTTGGGCGTACGCAAACAGGACATCGAGTCGCGCAACTACAGCGCGACAGGTTCGGTCAGCTCCAAATATGACGACAGCGCCACGACCCCGCTGGTGGGTGTGGTCGTCAAACCCTGGGAGGACGTTTCGCTCTACTACAATTATGTCGAGGGTTTGAGTAAAGGTGATATCGCACCGGGCACCGCGGCCAACTCCGGCGAAACGTTCGCACCCTACGAATCGAAGCAGCACGAAATCGGCGTCAAATATGAACATGGCACGTTCATGACCACCCTGGCGTTGTTCCAGATTGAAAAGCCCAGTGGCGAAATCGGCGCAGGCAACGTGTTCTCGGTGCAGGCGGAGCAACGCAACCGTGGCGTCGAGCTGAGCATGTTCGGCGAAGTCGCGCCGGGCACCCGGTTGATGGGCGGCGTGACCTTCCTCGATGGCGAACTGACGGATTCCGCCACAGCCGCTAACCGGGGCAACGAACCGGTGGGCGTGCCCGACGTACAAGCCAACCTCTGGGCCGAATGGGACACGCCGTGGCTGGAGGGCTTCACGCTCACTGGCGGTGCGATCTACACCGGCAGCCAATACGTCAATCAGGCCAATACTCAGGAGCTGGATGCCTGGACGCGCTTCGATACGGGCGCTCGCTACACGACCAAGATCGAAGGCCGGCCGACGACGTTCCGCGCGACGGTGCAGAACGTTTTCGATCGAGAGTACTGGTCCGGCGTCGCCTCGTATGGTGCGTTCTCACCGGGTTATCCGCGGACGCTGCAGCTGTCGGCTACGGTCGATTTCTGATGCAAGCGGGTCGTCGGCGATAACGTTTGGTGAATAACCACGTCTGCATTTCTTGATGCCTGAAAGTTTTTGAAAAGGAGTATTCGAATGTTAAACCACTCAGCATCGGCGACCCACGCACCCCTGAAATTCCGATCGACGCCTGCTCACCGGGCATTCGAATTTGAACGCAGTTGCAACGAGCATATCCGGGCGTTGCTGCGCTATTACGGATTGCGCACCAGCCTTATCCGCTTGAAGGTGATTGACGCGTTGCTGGTCGCGGCGAGGGAAGGAACGCCCATCGGTGTGCGCGGAGTGCACGCCTATCTGCAATCCTTCTCAGCCGATTTATCGTTTATCAGCGTGCGGGAAGTGCTCAAGCGCCTTAGTGAAGAGGGTGTCATTGTTTTTGCGGCAGACAAGAGTTACTGCTTTACTGCGCAGGCTATCGAAATACTGGAAGCGCATTCTGACCGCGAAGACTCAGCCGCCTATATAGGCAGGTGAGTTCCGAGGGATTCCCCCGACCCGTATCACCGGGTCGGGGTAGTCCATTCAAGCCTCATGGATTCAATGATTGCTTCCCTTCACGTCGAATCGGTCCAGGTTCATCACCTTGGTCCACGCCGCCACGAAGTCCTTCACAAATTTCTCCTTCGCGTCACTGCTCGCGTAAACCTCAGCCAGCGCCCGCAACTGCGCATGAGAGCCAAAGACCAGGTCAACACGGGTTCCGGTCCACTTCACTTCGCCGGTTTTGCGATCGCGTCCTTCAAACGCTTCGTTAGCCTCCGAGGTCGGTTTCCATTCCACGCCCATGTCCAGCAGGTTCTTGAAGAAGTCATTGGTCAATGCTTCTGGCTGCTGGGTGAACACGCCGTGTTTTGATTGCCCGACATTGGTGTTCAACACGCGCAGGCCGCCCACGAGCGCGGTCATTTCTGGCGCGGTGAGCGTCAGTTGTTGCGCTTTGTCGATCAACAGATGCTCGGCCGACACGCTGTAGCGGGACTTGAGGTAGTTACGGAAGCCATCAGCGATGGGTTCGAGGAAGCCGAAAGACTCGACATCCGTCTGGTCCTGCGAGGCGTCCATCCGCCCCGGCGTGAAAGGCACCGAGACGCTGTGACCGGCATTTTTCGCCGCTTGTTCCACACCGGCGTTACCCGCCAGTACGATCAGGTCTGCCAGCGAGATTTTCTTGCCGCTGTTGTTGAACTCGCTCTGGATGCCCTCAAGTTTCGCCAGCACATTCGCCAGTTGCTCAGGCTGGTTGGCTTGCCAGAATTTCTGCGGCGCCAGACGCAGGCGACCGCCATTGGCGCCGCCTCGTTTGTCGGAGCCGCGGAAGGTGGAAGCCGCTGCCCAAGCGGTTGATACCAGTTGCGAGACCGACAGGCCGGAGGCAAGCACTTTGCTCTTGAGCGATTCGACATCACTGTCGTTAACCAGGGCATGGTCGACCTCTGGAATCGGGTCTTGCCACAGTAATTCCTCACGTGGCATTTCCGGGCCGAGGTAGCGGGAGAGTGGGCCCATGTCACGGTGGATCAGCTTGAACCAGGCACGGGCGAACGCGTCGGCCAACTGATCCGGATTTTCCAGGAAGCGCCGTGAGATCGGTTCGTAGATCGGGTCGAAGCGCAGGGCCAGGTCCGAGGTCAGCATGGTCGGATTGCGCCGTTTCGACGGGTCGTGTGCATCTGGAATGGTGCCGGCGCCCGCGCCGTTTTTGGCAACCCACTGGTTCGCGCCGGCGGGGCTTTTGCTCAGTTCCCACTCAAAGCCGAACAGGTTTTCCAGGTAGTTGTTGCTCCACCGGGTGGGCGTGGTGGTCCAGGTCACTTCCAGGCCGCTGGTGATAGTGTCCGGGCCTTTGCCGGTGCCGAAGCTGTTCTTCCAGCCAAAGCCTTGTTGTTCGAGGCCGGCGGCTTCGGGTTCGGCACCGACATTGTCGGCAGGTCCGGCACCGTGGGTTTTGCCGAAGGCGTGGCCGCCGGCGATCAGCGCCACGGTTTCTTCGTCATTCATCGCCATGCGCCCGAACGTTTCGCGGATGTCCTTGGCCGAAGCGACGGGGTCCGGGTTGCCTTCAGGGCCTTCGGGGTTCACATAGATCAGGCCCATTTGCACGGCGGCCAGCGGGTTTTCCAGGTTACGTCCCTGCTCGGTGCGGCTCTCCTCGTTTTCTCCCGGTTCAGCAACAAGAGGGCCTTCGCCGGGCTCTTGCATGGGTTCGTTTTCTTTGCCGTAGCGGGTGTCACCGCCCAGCCATTTGTTTTCCGAACCCCAATACACGTCTTCATCCGGTTCCCAGACGTCCGCACGACCGCCGGAAAAACCAAAGGTCTTGAAGCCCATGGACTCCAGCGCGACGTTGCCGGTGAGGACGATCAGGTCTGCCCAGGAAATTTTGCGACCGTATTTTTGCTTGATTGGCCAAAGCAGCCGGCGCGCCTTGTCGAGGCTGACGTTATCCGGCCAGCTGTTGAGCGGCGCAAAACGCTGCTGACCGGAACCGGCGCCGCCACGACCGTCGCCCGTGCGGTACGTGCCTGCGGCGTGCCAGGCCATTCGAATGAAGAGCGGCCCATAGTGACCGAAGTCCGCCGGCCACCAGTCCTGGGAATCGGTCATCAGCGCCGTCAGGTCGCGCTTGACCGCTTCAAAGTCCAGGGTCTTGAATTCTTCGGCGTAGTTGAAGCCCTCGTCCGTGGGGTCTGACAGGGACGAGTGCTGGTGCAGGATCTTCAGATTCAGTTGGTTCGGCCACCAATCGCGGTTCGTCGTGCCACCGCCTGCGGCGTGATTGAACGGGCATTTCGATTCATTTGCCATGTGCGAGCTACCTTTGGTCGTGTTCATCCGGCTATCGGCCCGGGGTGGGCGTTAGATAGCAACGAGCGAAACCAATGACATAGGCTGCAGGGCCAACAGTTGGATCAACTGATTGTCTTGTCTGGACCACACGGGAATCTGCACAGCGGCGGTGGCCCACGGGTGGCCTAGTCAAGCTTCGGACTCATTCCTGTCTCCCTATCAGCACTAAACCGGCCAGCTTGTTCCGCCAGCGCAGGATAAAGGTTAGACCCCAGTTTGGAAGTCAGCTAATAGGTGGAGTATTGCGGGGTAATAGGCAGAGTCTTTTACGGCTGTCGCGGGGAGGACCCGCGTCTATCTGAAGCATAGACGCGGGTTTGCAGGCCTGAACGGTTACTTTTGCACGTTCTGGTACAGCATCAGCCTGGAGGTTTCATGCATGGCGCGGGTCAGCTCCGACAGGCGCTTGAACTCATCAGGGTTTTTCTCGGCGACGTTGTCCAGTGGGGTCATCGAGGCCAGGTCGTGGAGGGTCGGCGAGCTGCCATCGTGCTCCATTTGCACCATGTAGTGTTGCGTAACGCCGGCAATCAGCGGGAACGTACCTTCGCGCAATACCAGCGGCACCACGCGTTCACCCTCGGGGGCGGGCTGCTGAATATCACGGCCCATGCCGCTGTTGCGAAACTCAAGGCCGGCCATCCCCGCCACGGTAGGCAGCAAGTCCACCAGGCCAACCGCTTCCTTGACCTTGCGCGTCCCGATCAGGCCCGGCGCGTGGATGATCATCGGCACCGCGTTGCTTTCCAGGCCCAGTTGCTCATAGGCCGGTGCCAGGAACGGGATTTGCGCGATACGGGTGTTGTGGTCACCGAACATCACAAAAATGGTGTTTTCGTACCAGCCGCCGGCCTTGGCGATTTCCACCAAGCGTCCGAGGTTGAAATCCAGCAAACGCACCGCGTTGTACTGCTCGACACTGCGCGACCCGGCGGCCTGCACTTCGGCCAGGGTAGGGTGCTTGACCTCGAAGCCGTCATTGCTCTTGGGGATTGTGAACGGACGGTGATTGCCAGCCGTCTGCACATAGGCAAAGAACGGTTTGTCCTGAGGAAGTGCTTGCAGGATCCGGTCGGTTTCCTTGAACAAGTCCAGATCGGAAATGCCCCAGACATCCACCACCGGCGATTTCCAGTCCCGCTCTTCGAACAAGCGCACACCGTCGATGCTCTGCCGGATCAGGGCATTCATGTTGGCCCAACCGGAGTTGCCGCCGATGGTGTAGATCTTCTCGTAACCGGTGAAGGCGTTGATCAGCGTGTTTTGCTTGGTGATCAGCGGATTGCGCGTCGCGGTTTCCTGACGCGTGACGTCAGGCACGCCGCTGATGCTGGCCCAGACGGTTTTCGCGGTGCCTGTCACGGGCACGTAGAAGTGCTCGAAGAACCAGCTCTGCGTGGCCAGGCGATCGAGATTGGGCGTCGGATTGATCGGGTTGCCGTAGGCGCCCACGGCACTGGTGCCCAGCGATTCGAGCATGATGAACATCACGTTCGGCGGACGCGAGCCCGGAATCTTGTAGGGTTGCGGCGCTTGGTGCCGGACAAAATCAAGGGTCTGCGGATCGGGTTTTTCAACCCCCAGGTAATTGGCCATGACCGCGTAATGTTCACGCACTTGCGCTTCGTCGTAACGCGACTGGCCGACCTTGACCGTGTCGTAGAGGAACAGCACCGGGTTCAGGCCCAGCGCAGCCATCTGGTTATTACCCGAAAAGAACGCATCGCTCCAGCGCAACGGGACGGGGTTTTCAAGGTTCATGTTTTCGACACGACCTAAAATGCCCAGCAGCACCACCACGACCATCAACGCGCCACCCCACGTCGCGGAGAGCGGGTGAATGACTTTGCGAGGGCGGTCCAGCGTGACGCGCTCCAGACGCACCAGGGCCAGAGTCACGAACGCGACCGTTGCCAGCCAACCCAGCGAGATCCAGATCACCGGGTAAGTCTGCCAGACCATGTCGCGGGAAATTTGCGCATCTTCGATGAAGCGCAGGACGGTGGCGTTGATCCTCACGCCCAGGTAAGCGTAATGACCGAAGTCGATGATGTAGATCAGCAGCATTACACTCAGGACGGAGACCAGATAGACGCGTGCGATCCGGCGCAGCAGGCGGCTGCCGATCAGGTTCCAGCGTGGGATCCAGGCCAGCAACGCCAGCGGCAACATCGTCAGGATGGCCAGGCGCAGATCGAAACGAAAGCCGATGTTCAGGGTTTCCCAGACGCCGTTTGTTTCGATCAGGGCCTTGGGTTCGAAGCCGGAAAAACCGAAGAAGAACACCACCCTCAGCAGTGCAAACAGCACAAACGCAATCGCTGTAGCGCCTAGCCAGTAATGTAAACGTCTCGAGTGCAGCCAGCCCATCCCTGTTCCCCTGTTTAAAAGTCGTTGTATCTCAAGCGGATTTGAATTCGTCGCCCATCGCACCACGCCGCTTGCTTGAGCGACGATACGTCCAGCGTACGGCAAGCATCAGCAGCGCGCCGCAGCAATACAGACCCAGCAACGGATCGATCAGGTAATCCCAATAGTTTTGCGAAGGTTTGATCCCGGCGATAAACGCCAGCGTCGCGCTCGCCAGCATCAAGACGGCCAGGCCATTGCGCAGGTAAAACAGGCCCAATGTCAGCACTGCGAAGAAAATCAACATGGGACGCGGGCTGTAGCCGAGTCGATAGGGGTCCAGATCGCTCATGCCCAGGGTGGCCGGGTACAGCACCACGGCCATCGCGGCAAAGAGCATCAACACGCCGGTCTTGCCCCGCGCCGGCGGCAGCATGTCCAGGCGCCGCAAACAGCCCCACGTCATGAACACCAGGGTGGTGATCGCAAGGTCATCAATATAGCTGCGCAAATACGCGGCCAGAGACAACCCTTCAAGCGATATGAAGCTGACGGCCAGCAACGCTGCCAGCAGCGCGATCCGCCAGGTCCTGGACAAGCCGAACGACGGCAGCAACAGGAAGAGGATCATTGCGAAGCTGACATGGGCTTGCCACAGGCTGATCATTTGAGACGCTCGTTGAGCCACGCATCGTTAAAAGTAACGTGCTTGATGAAGGTATTGTTCCAGGAATAAACCAAGTGATACATGCCGTCGGGGCTGCGGATGAAGTACGGGTATTCGTATTCGAATTCGCACCCTTGGTTTTTACAGACGCGGTTGTCGAGGTTATCCAGAAACTCCGCTTCCAGTGGCTGGCGAAGTGCGCCGCTGGATCCGCGAAACTCTCTGCCGATGATCTCCTTGTAGGCCTCGGGAGAAAACGGAGCGCCTTGTGGATCAGGCGATTTGTCCAGATCCCGCAACGAGCGCCAATCGTCCATCTTGGCATCGGTCCCATACAGGCTCAGCTTGAAGCGCCCCTCCTGCAAGTCGTTGAGCGCCACCAGCAACCCGTGTTCGGGTGTCGCGACGGCCGCCAGCGAGGAATTCGGGTTCGAGGGATCGAGCGGGTAGGGCTCGCTCCAGGTTTGCCCGGCATCTTCGGTGCGGGTCGCCAGTACACGGTGGTGGGTGTTGCCGGCATAACGCAGCAAGGCGATGCCGCGCTGTCCGTCCAGCGGAACCACCGTAGGTTGCAAGGAATTCATGCCGTGGCTGATGCGGAATTTGTCGATCACTTCGCCGTCTGCACTCAGGTAGAGGTATTCGGCAAACTTGCCCAGAAACTCGTGATAGACCGGCAGGCCGATGGAGCCGTCGGCGTGAAACACCGGGGCCGACCGGACCAGCGTACTGATGTTCAGAAAAGGTGAGGTGATCAACTGGCGCGGAGCGGACCAATGTTCACCGAAGTCGTCTGACACCATCACATTGACCGCGCTGCCGGCCCAGCCACCCATGGACACCGACACGTAGAACAACCACACGCGATTATCCGGGGCGAGGGCCACCACGGGATTGCCCAGCTTGCGAATGTATTTTCGAGTGCCCTGTTGCGTCGATTCCCGGGTCGCCAAAACGTGCTCGGCGCCCCATTCGCCGGTTTTCGAGTCGAACCGGGCGGAGCGCACCTGCACATCGGCCGCGCCTTCGCGGGAGCCGGCGAACCAGACCGTCATCAAGCTGCCGTCGGGCATGGCGGTGACGGCCGAGGAATGCACGAAATCCACCAGCCCGGAGGAGGCGAAACGGCTGGTATAGATGGGCTTGGCCACTTGGTCAGCCACCGCCATGACCGGGCTGATCAGGGCAAAGGAAGAATGTGTGTTGGCAGGATTGATGACCCACGCGGTCGCAAAAAGGCAGGACAGTGCGAGGTAGGCAAGGAGAGCAGGAATAGTGGGAAGTTTGATGCGCATGACTACTGTTGGCATCTCATGGCCCGATAAGGCGCTCAACGTAACACTCCGTAGTACACGATCGTGTTTTATGATTGACTAAATTGTAAGCAAGTATTTGTAACTTCCTGCGATGGCGACACGCCAAGGTTAACCGAGTGGCTGAGACGACCGGGCTAGAGGGATTTTGCTGGGCTGCCGAGATTTTTCGCCGTCGGTCGCAAAGGCCGGCACAAACACCAAAGCTTCCCGATCAGATCCCTGCAAAAGGGACGCAAAAGCGCGACGCGAAAAGGGGACGTATCTATTTACACCCGTAGATTCGTCCCCTGTTTACCGCTGAAGCTCAGGGCTGTCGGTACGTTTGTATGGTGAAGGCTTTTCCTGCCGGGTCTTTGCTTTCCAGCGTTATCTCATCGTCCTTGATCAACAGGATTTTGGCTTCGTCGGAAGCGCCGGACGCTAAGCCGTCGCTGAAGCTTGGCATGGATGCCCCAGCGAACTTGGCCACCAGCGAGGGTGGAATGGTTGTGCCGTTGATGACGTAAGACTTGGGAGTCGACTTCATATCCGCCAACGTAAACGAAAGCAGGCTGGAGTCGGCAGTCCAACTGCCAGCTCCGTTGACGCTGTACTCGAACTGGTAGGGTTGGGATTCAACGGTCCCGTTCAGAATGACAACGCCATTGACGTTGTACCGGCCGCTACGGAAGTACTCGGTCATCCCTTTGAATTTGAACGTGCCGTTGGTGTACGGATAGGTGTAATCAGTCGCCCAGCGACCGATGAAGCGCGGGTTGTTGGGATTGGCATCGTGAACAGTCGCGTAAATCGTTGCCATGCCACTTAGAACGGTAACCAGCGCCGCCAGGGCCAACCAGGCTTGAGTGGACACTTTACGTATAGCGGTGAAACTCATTGTGATGGATTCCATTCGATTGATTGGTCGTGAGCGGACGTCTTCCATGAGAGGTGTAGAGACCGCACCCCGGTCTATCGGCAGCAGGGATGGAATATAAACTCAAGGCAGATCGACGACGCAAAAAAGGCAAGATCACGCCGATTCAAACCCCGGATCATCCGCCCGGGTTCGCTGCACATGTGCCGTCACCACGGGAACATCCCCACCGGCATCGCGCTTCTGCCATTCAGCCGGTGGGCAGCCGATCATGTTGAGGAACGTTCTGGAGAAAGAAGCTTGCGAGCTGTACCCGACCGACGCGGCAATCACTTTGATCTGAACCCCGTCGCGCAGCAGGTCCTGGGCCACCTTCATCCGCCAGGCCGTCACGTAACCCATCGGCGATGTCTCCATGATCTGGGTGAAATACGCAGAGAATTTCGAGCGAGACATGTTCGCCAGGCTTGCCAGCTTCTCCACAGTCCACAGCGCTTCGGGTTCCTGATGGATGCGCGAGAAAACCGTCCCGAGGCGCCCGTCCTGAAGGGCGTAAAGCAGGCCGCTGGAAATCCTTTGCTCGACGACAGAGCGGCGCACCAACACCACGAAAATGTATTCGAGCAGCAGGTTGAGCGCCTTGATTCTGCCGGGAGCCTGATCCTGGAATTCGCCGAGCAATGAGCCGATCACGGGGGTGAGGTTTTGCAGTTCCCTGAAGGTGAAAACCAGTGTTTCCTTGAGGCCGAGCGGGAAGGGCTGCAGGGCGTTGCGCCCTAACTGGAACGAGGCGCAAATCAGCTCAGCGCCCTGTGCCGTACTTGAGCGCAATTGGTAACGGCAACTGCTCGGACAAAACAAAACGCTGGGCTCGGTGATCGAAATCTTCGGCAGGCCGGGTTGCACCATGTCGATACCGCCCTGGCTGATGACATGAATGAACGCCATGCCGGGAGGCTTGTCGAGGACCAGCATGCCATCGACCCGGCCAGAGAAGAACAGCCTGCCCTGAAGGTTGGTGCGTTCGAAGAATTCGGACAGGATATCCATGATAGAGACGACCGGGTAAAGACTCTGCACGTCCTGGCAAAAGCGGCGCAAGGCAGGGCAATAGGATGAAGTTCTCGCCGATGGTAGACAACGCCCCACCCGGGCGCCATGGCGCAGATCGATTTTCCTGTTACCGACCGGAGTCCACTGTCATGAGCCACGATTCAAATCGCATCGCACCCCAGTATGCAGACCCGGCAGAGCCTGCGCTGCCCGATCCCGGCATGAAGCTTGATCTCTCGCGGGCTGCGCTGGTGGTCATCGATCCGCAAATCGACTTCCTCAGCCCTGAAGGCGTGAGCTGGGGCGTATTTGGCAAAAGCATCGTCGAGCACGATACCGTCAAGCACATCGGCCAGTTGTTTGCTGCCGCCAAGGGCGCGGGCATCACGGTTGCCGTTTCGCCGCACTATTACTATCCGTGCGACCACGACTGGCATTTCGGCGGACCGCTCGAAAAGGTCATGCACAGCATCTGCATGTTTGATCGCAAGGGGCCGCTGACCCTCGAAGGTTTCGAGAACTCCGGCGCCGACTTCATGCCCGAGTACAAGCCCTACATCCTCGACGGCAAAACCATCATCGCTTCACCGCACAAGGTTTACGGCCCGGAAACCAACGACCTGGCGTTGCAGCTGCGCAAGCACGGTGTGTCGCAAATCATTCTGGCTGGCATGGCAGCGAACCTCTGCGTCGAGTCGCACCTGCGTGAACTGCTGGAGCTTGGCTTTGAAGTGGCCGTGGTCCGAGACGCCACTGCCGGCCCGACAACCCCCGAAGGCGATGGCTACCTTGCTGCGCTGATCAACTATCGCTACATCGCCAATGCCTTGTGGAGCACTGCGCAAACGGTTGAGTTGCTTAACGCGAAGTAGGGCATAGCAATCGCTGCGCCTCACCATTCGGGGCGCAGTCTTGCCACCACAAGCCCCGGGGATTGTAATCGTCCCCCCCTGTAGCAGCTGTCGAGCACCGCGAGGCAGCGTTCGGCGGCGCAGCCGTCGCAAACCCTGCGACCATATTTTTTCAGGAAAACCGTAGACGCAGCCTCGCGCTGCTCGACAGCTGCTACAAAATCCCCGAATCCCCGAATCCCCGAATCCCCGAATCCCCGAATCCCCGAATCCCCGAATCTAGAATCCCATGGCGCCCATGCCCGGTTACGTCGTAGGCGCTGTGACGAAAAACCTGCCTTTGGTCGGTGTGTCTGAACCGGATTCACAATGGGTTGATCCATTCTGAAAGAACTTTCGGGAAGCGCTGCCATGCATTCGTTTGCCAATCTGCTGACTCTGGCGCAAGAGCAAAAACTGCGTGCACTCAATACCTGGCATCTTGCGCTGGATGACTTGAGGCTGCGCATGGAGTGTCCCGACGCCTGGCACGAGGAACTGATTCGTCAGTCGGACGAGATGGATCGCCTGGGAATAGTGAGTTGGGAGGAATGGCGCGACCTCAGGCTTGAGGCGGACCAGGCATACCTGCGCGCCATCGCGGGTGAGGATTATCACCGGGCGCTGAAAAAGGAGAGCGGTTGATGGGCTTCGCCGGCGCACAGTTCAGGCTGAAGTTCGATGGGGTGTTAAACGCGGCCAACGGGTTAACTGCGATGTCGATCGTTGAAACAGTCGTCGATTATCTGCGTCAACACGCTTTGCGACTGACCACCGCAGAATCCTGTACGGCGGGCAGCATCATCACGCTGCTGGCGCAAATTCCCGGCAGCGGTGAACTGATTGAAAGCGGGTACGTTGTGTACTCACCTGAAGCCAAGCAACGTTTGCTCGGTGTCAGTGCAGACACCATCCAGACCTTTAATCTCACCAGCTGCGAAGTAGCCCGGGAAATGGCCGTCGGCGCGCTGCGCGACAGTCCCGCCAGCGTAGCGGTTTCCACAACGGGTCTGTTGGGGCCGGAGGATGTCGATGGCATTCCGGCAGGCACGGTTTGTTTCGCCTGGGCTTTTATGGCGGGACAGCAAATGGCGGTGTTCAGCCGCAAGCAGCGATTTTCCGGCAGTCGGGATTCCGTACTCCGGCAGGCGTCCTTGTATGCCTTGCAAGAACTGCCGGCGCTTCATCAGGCCATGCTCAACGGCGAGCGAGGCTAGGAGATGAATGACCGGCAAGAGGACGATTTCCGCTCGCGCAATTTCCCGGTCAACGAGGACATGGCGTTCCAGCGCAAAGTCTGGCGCTTCGAACGGGTAGGCTGGTACGCCTTGGTGCTGATTGTTCTGCTGACCTTGGCGGGTTTGTTTTCCAAGGGGCCACTCAGTAGTCGTGCCCTGGTTTCTCCCGACCAGAAGCTGATGATTGAACATGAGCTGTTTCATCGCAGCGGGTCCACCAGTTCAATGGTCATTCATGTCCAGGCGAACCCCCATCAAACGGTCGAACTGCAGATTACCGGCGATTTTCTACAAGGGTTCAGCATCGACACGCTGCAGCCCGACCCGTTGCGCTCCAGTACCGCAGACCAAGGCATCAAATGGTGGTTGCAGGCCGACGCCGCTGGCAAAAGCACGCTCTACCTGACGGTGCGCAGTGACGGTTTGGGGCTGTACGAAAGCCAGGTCGTCACCCCCGGTGCCAAGGCGCTGAAGGTGACTCAGTTCATCTATCCCTAGGTGATGCCATGGACTCAGTTCTGCGGGCCGTTGCGATTTATCTGGTCTTGATGGTGCTTTTCAAAATCGCCGGCCGACGTTCGCTGGCGGAGCTTACCACCTTCGATCTCGTGCTGCTGATGGTCATTGGCGAAGCGACGCAACAAGCGCTGCTGGGTGACGATTTTTCGCTGACCAATGCCGTGTTGGTGATTGTCACGCTGATCGCGATCGACGTCGGTTTCTCGTTAGTCAAACAGCGCTCCAGCTGGTTTTCCCGGCTGGTCGATGGCGGTCCGACGGTGATCGTTGAAAACGGCCATCTGCTGCGTAAACGCATGCACCATGCGCGTCTGGTGGAAGAGGACATCCTGGAGGCGGCCCGTTCGAGCCAGGGCGTGCTCAGTATCGATCAAATCAAATTTGCCATCATTGAACGCAACGGGAAGATTTCGGTGATCCCGTTTGAGTGAGCCGGGGTTCAACAGCATGAACAAAACCATCAGCGCCGCCGATCTGGGTATCGATTTCAAGCACGAGGGCGAAAGTGCCCTGTTCAAATGGTTCATCGCCAGCTTCCTGATGGGCAAGCGGATTCAGGCGGAAATCGCCGCACAGGCGTACCGCGTCATTGTTGAAAAACATGCGAGGGATTCCGCGCTCAAGCTTGGGCACTGTACGCATCGGCAACTGGTGAGCATGTTGGGCGAAGCCCGTTACGTGCGGTATGACGAGACCACGGCCCGGCGATTGCTCAAGCTGAGCGCCAAACTGCACGACGAATACGCCGGGAAGATCGGCAACATTCAACGCGCCAGTGAAAACCGCCAGGCGTTTGAAAAACGCTTGGCGGCGTTCGAAGGGGTCGGGCCCAAGACCATCGAAATTTTCATGCGTGATGCGGGGGCCGTGCTGTATTGAAACACCCATCTGATGCTCAAAAACTGCAAACGGCGCCCTGAAACTCCACCCGTCCAAATTGTGCGTCGACGTCCAGCGGCGTGACGGCCAGCAGTTGATCCAGACGGATTTCCCGCGGGCCGTCAGTCGTTTCAAGGCAGAGAAACTCTTCCTTGTCGCTGGAAGTTCGCGTCGTCAGCGCCTTGGCGACCAGGCGTGCGCCGTCGTTCAGCTCGATATCCAGTCGATAACCGTGCAGGCAGGCGATCTCCAGATAATCGTGCAGATCGCAGTTCAAAGGCTGATACGCGTTCATCTCGTTACTCCTGGCAACCTTGCAGTTTGATGATGAAGTGACCTTGCTTGCTGATGGCCTCAGCGACCACCGGGTTCGTCGGTTCGACGTGGCAGAATTGGCAAACGTTCTGGGTAATATCTTCGTCCTGAACGCCCTGTTCATCAAGGAAGCGGCGGGCGTAGGACTTCGCCAGGTCAGGGTCGTTGCTGTCGATCAACACATCGAAATGCAAGTAGCGGCCATCTTTGGTGCGCACGTGGGTATCGAACACTTTTACGCTCATCATTTGCTCTCCTTCAGTTCCAGGCAGTGGTTGTTTCGAATCGATACCAAGCCTACGACAAGGACGCTTTTTGTCAATATGGTTTTTATCCGATACTATTTATCACCCCTATTGATCTGGAATTTCCACGTGTTGTTCGATCTGCTGGAAAGACTGTCGAGCCTGACGCGCGTCTGGTTTCGCGAGCACCCGAAATTGACGGATCTGCAGCCGATCCAATTGAGTGCGCTGATGTATCTGGGCCGCTGCAATCGTTACTCCAACACACCGTTGGCGGTGACCGAGTATCTGGGGCTGACCAAGGGCACGGTGTCGCAATCGCTCAAGGCGCTGGAATCCAACGGACTGCTGATCAAAACCCCGGACGCCAAAGACAAACGCAGCGTGCACCTGGAATTGACCGCGCCGGCCAGAGCCCTGCTGGACGCCGTGATGCCACCGGATTTTCTGGTCGCTGCCGCCCAGCGCATGGGCGCTCGTTCAGAGGACCTGGAACAGCTGCTGCTGGAACTGTTGAGGAATATCCAGCAAGGGGAAAATGTACCGAGCTTCGGGCTTTGCCGAAGCTGCCGCTTCCATCAGACAAAGGCAGGCAGCGCTTTTTGTGGACTGACCCAGGAACCCCTGGAGTCCGGCGAAATCGATTTGATTTGCAGGGAGCATCAAGTGTCCGAAGGCGTGCACGATTGATAGCGGTCTAGAATTGCGACAACACAAGGATTCCCCATGGTATTAAGCAAACGCGATCAGGCACACATCGAGCGTCGCCTGATTGCCACCCTGACCGACGCATGCGAAACGGCCAAAGCACAAATCGTCGGATTTGAATGGCTGACCCACGAAGTCGATTACGACCAATTTCCTTCCAGCCTGAGGATTGTCTGGGTTTTCGATACCCGGGCCAACAAGGATCAGGCACTGGCCAGCGGGCAGGGCGAGCGCATGGTCGAACTGACGGCCATCGCGTTAAGCGAAGCAGATGTGCCCCTCAGCCCGGTCTCGGCCCACGTGCTGTTTGATTCTGAAGAGCAATGCCAGCGTGCCAATGGCGGAAATTGGCAGAAGCGCCTGGCGCGCAAGCGCTAGTCCTTTACTGCATCCACTTCGTACCAACAGGCTTTCGATTCAATAAAAGAGTGTTTGTGCTTCAACGCCAGAAAAGGCGTATCCAGCGTACCGATCGCTATCGAAACCCACTCCGAAAACGCCCCCTTCGAATCAGACCAGAACAGCGAAGAGCCGCAGTTGCAGCAGAACTGGCGCGTGACGCCTTTGGACGATTCGTAACCCTTGAGTGCACCTACCGCATGTCGCAAAACACCGAAAGTCCGGCGTCAGGCTTCAAAGAGTGGCCGGCGCAGCCGATAACGTGTTCATAAAAGCGACGTACCAAGAGGGTTACCCCATGTCTATAAAATTAAGATTACTGCTGCTGATTGGTACGAGCTTGCTCACCGCATTGATCGTGAGCCTGGTCAGTTACGTGGGAAACACCCGGATGGCGGAAGCGGTGAAGGACAACGAGGTCAGCATGACCGCGCTGCGCAATCATCTCGAAGCCGACATGATGCATGACGCACTGCGCGCCGATGTGCTGTCTGCGATGGTGGTCGGGCTGGGCAAAAGCACCAGCAGCAAGGCCGAGGTGCGCAGTTCCATCGAGGAACATGCGGCGCATTTTCGTGAAGTGCTGGGCGAAAACCTCAAGTTGCCGGTCAACGACACCATCAAGACCGGCCTGAACAAGGTCAAGCCAAGCCTCGATACCTACATCAGTGCGGCCGAGCGCATTGTCGGTCTGGCGCTGGAAAATCCGGACTCCGCGCAAAAGGAACTGGGCACGTTTAATACCGCATTCAGCCAACTGGAAGACCAGATGGCGGCCCTCAGCGAAGTGATCGAAACCAACACCCAACAGACCAGCAAGGGCACTGAGCAAGCCATCAGCAGCGCCAACTTCACGCTGGGTATCGTGCTGATCGCCAGCCTGCTTTTGCTGGTCATTCAGGGGCGCTGGGTGATTTCGAGCATCATGGGTCCGCTGCAGACCGCCAGCCGTATTGCTCAAAGCATCGCCCATGGCAACCTGAGCGAACCTATCGTCGAACCGACCCACAAGGACGAAGCCAGCGCCTTGATCCGCAGCCTGGCCACCATGCAGCGGGACTTGCGCGGCATGATCGAGGTGGTTCGCAGCAATGCCCATGGCGTGAGTGGCATGAGTGTGCAGTTGAGCAGCGGCTGCCATCAGGTCGCCGACAGCAGCCAGCAGCAAAGCGTCGCGGCCAGCACCATGGCCGCTGCCGCCAGTGAAATGACCGCGAGCATCGAGGAAATCACCCGCCACGCCGAACGCGCACTGAACATGGCCAATCAGGCCGAGGCACTGGCCAAGGATGGCGGTCGCGTGATCCATCAGGTGGTCAACGACATGGACGGCATCGCGCGTTCGGCGCAGCAGTCAGCGCAGGTGATCCGCACGCTGGACAAGGAGTCGGAGGGGATTTTCAGCATCATCCAGGTGATCAAGGGCATCGCCGATCAAACCAACCTGCTGGCCCTCAACGCTGCGATCGAAGCCGCGCGTGCCGGCGAGCAAGGCCGAGGTTTTGCCGTGGTGGCCGACGAAGTCCGCAGTCTCGCTGGACGTACCAGCGCCTCCACCCAGGAAATCGCCAGCATGGTCTCGCGCATCCAGCAAAGCACCCGCGAGGCGGTGACCAGCATGGAGGCGGGCGTTGCTCAGGTCGACAAGGGCATGGCCGTGACCGCCGACGTCGAGCGCGCCATCCGCGAAATTCTCCAGGCCACGCTCAATACCACCGAACTGGTGAACGACATCACCCGTACGATCGGCGAACAGAGCCTGGCCAGTAATGAAATCGCCCATCAGGTGGACATGATTGCCGGTATGTCGGAAGGCAACAGCAAGGTGATTGGGCAGACTGCTTCGACGACTGATGAGCTGTCGACTTTGGCGGGTAAGCTGTCGCAGTCGGTGGATCGGTTTCGGCTTTGAGGATGGCGTTCCGATCATTTGATTTTTGGTGATTGTCAGGGCCTCATCGCGAGCAGGCTCGCTCCCACATTGGATCTTCACTGAACAAAGAATTTGTGTTCACCGCAGATCCAGGTGGGAGTGAGCCTGCTCGCGATTGCGTCAGGTCAGACAACACAGAACCCCGTTCCCTAAAGATATTTATCCGTAACCGCCCCCTCTGAAGCACTGGACACAGTCTTGGCATACTTGGCCAGCACTCCGCGTTTGTATTTGGTTTCCGGGCGCACCCAGCGAGTCTTGCGATCGGCCAGTTCGGCGTCGGAAATATCCACCGTAATCTGCCGGGTTTCAGCGTCGATGGTGATCTTGTCGCCATCTTCAATCAGCGCAATCGGCCCGCCTTCAAAGGCTTCCGGCGTGATGTGCCCGACCACAAAACCATGGGAACCGCCGGAGAAGCGGCCGTCGGTGATCAGCGCGACTTCCTTGCCCAGCCCTTTGCCCATGACCGCCGAAGTCGGCGAGAGCATTTCGCGCATGCCGGGCCCACCCTTGGGCCCCTCATAGCGAATCACAATGACGTCGCCGGCTTTGACTTCGCCATTGAGAATCCCGGCCAGCGCACCTTCTTCACCGTGGTACACACGTGCCGTGCCTTCAAAGCGCAAGCCTTCCTTGCCGGTGATCTTGGCCACCGCGCCCGTGGGCGAAAGGTTGCCGCGCAGGACCACCAGATGGGAGTCCTTTTTCACTGGCTGGTCGAACGGCAGAATCACGTCCTGACCTTCGGGATAGTCGGGCACGTTCTCCAGGTTTTCCGCCAGGGTCTTGCCTGTCACCGTCATCGCATCGCCATGCAGCATGCCGGCAGCGAGCATGCGTTTCATCAGCGGCTGGATGCCTCCGATGGACACCAGCTCGCTCATCATGTATTTGCCGCTGGGACGCAGGTCGGCCACCACCGGGGACACCTTGCCCAGCTCGACGAAATCATCCAGCGTCAGCTCGACGTCCACCGCATGCGCCATGGCCAACAAATGCAGCACAGCGTTGGTCGAGCCGGCGAGGGCGATCACCACGCGGATGGCGTTCTCGAAGGCCTTGCGGGTCATGATGTCGCGGGGTTTGAGGTCCAGCTTGAGCAACTCCATGACCTGCTGACCGGCGCGGAAGCTGTCTGACGCTTTATCGCTGCCGACGGCATCCTGGGAACTGGAACCGGGCAGGCTCATGCCCAATGCCTCGATAGCCGAGGCCATGGTGTTGGCCGTGTACATGCCGCCGCATGAGCCGGGGCCGGGAATCGCCACTTCTTCGATCTGCTTGACCTGAATCTCGTTGATATCGCCGCGAGCATTCTGGCCCACGGCCTCGAACACGGAAATGATGTCAGTGTGGCCGGCGCCCGGGCGGATGGTGCCGCCATAGACGAAGATCGACGGGCGATTCAGCCGCGCCATGCCAATCAGGCACCCCGGCATGTTCTTGTCACAACCGCCCACGGTCACCAGACCGTCAAAGCCTTCGCAACCGACCACCACCTCGATGGAGTCGGCGATCACCTCCCGCGATACCAGCGAATACTTCATGCCTTCGGTGCCGTTGGCGATGCCGTCGGAAATAGTGATGGTGTTGAAAATGACGCCCTTGGCACCGGCGGCATTCGCGCCTTTTTCCGCTTCAATGGCGAGCTTGTCGATGTGCATGTTGCACGGCGTGACCATCGCCCATGTAGAGGCGATGCCGATCTGCGGTTTTTTGAAGTCTTCGTCCGTGAAGCCCACGGCTCGCAGCATGGAGCGGCCGGGCGCACGCTCGACGCCGTCGACCACTTGAGAGGAGTACTTACGCAGATTGTCTTTGTCGCTCATGACTGTTCCCTCATATCCAGATCACTGGCCCGACCGGTGTGGCCCGAAGCAACGGATTGAGTCTAGTCCCGGTTCGCCGACTTGGCCGCAGAACCTGTGGGAGCGGGCTTGCTCGCGAATGCGGTGTGTCATTAAAGATTATTGTCGGCTGACACGACGCCTTCGCGAGCAAGCTCGCTCCCACAGGGTGCGAAAGCATCCGATAAGCGCTAATCCAGGGGCGCCGCGCACACTTCCCGAATACATCCACGCAACCACTGGTGCGCGGCGTCGGCGTCCATTCGCGGGTGCCACAGCAGTGAAATGGTGATCACTGGCGTGGCGACCGGAAGGGGAAAGCTGTGCAGGCCGGCGCGCAGATTGTGGGTGTGTCGTTCGGGCACCGTAGCGATCAGGTCCGAAGCCCGGGCCAGCGCCAGCGCCGCAGAGAAACCGCCGACGATGGTGACAATCTCCCGCGCCAGTCCCAGCGGTTTCAGGGCGTCATCCATCGGGCCTTTGTCCCGTCCGCGCCGCGAGACCAGGACATGCCTGCCGGCCGCATACCGGGCATGCGTGATCTTGCCCTTGCTCAGCGGATGACCCGGGCGTACCACACCAATAAAGCGATCCTGGTACAGCGCGCGGGTGCGCACTTCCGGGCTGGTGGTGTCGGCAACAACGCCGGTTTCCAGATCGACCGTGCCGTCACGTAGCAGCGTGCTGTCCTGGTTCAGTTTCTGCAGAAAATGCAGGCGTACGCCGGGTGCTTCTTCGTTGAGGCGAGCAATCAGTGCCGGTCCGAAGTTCTCTACAAAACCGTCGCTAGTGCGCAGGGTGAAGGTTCGCACCAGTTGTTTGAGGTTTAGCTGCTCGGCGGGTCGCAGCACCGCTTCGGCGTGCTGCACCAGTTGGCTGACCTGCTCGCGCAGTTCCAGGGCCCTGGGTGTCGGTACCAGGCCGCGTCCTGCGCGGACCAGCAGCGGATCGCCAGTGGTTTCACGCAACCGTGCCAGCGCCCGGCTCATCGCCGACGGGCTCAGCCGCAAGCGTTGGGCGGCACGCGCAACACTGCCTTCAGCGAGCAGCGCATCGAGGGTAATCAGCAAATTCAGGTCGGGAGTCGTCATGCGTCAACGTTAGCACGGCTGAGTGATGACATGGCGTCGCGTGCAGGTATCAAGTGCAAGTGGTGCGTCTTACGCCATGTCCCGCGCGGGCATACGCTGAAGGTCAACTTTCCCTGAGTGGCCAGACCATGAAACTCATCACGCATTCCGGATCGGTCCGATGGGCACTAGCCAGCCTCTCGCTGTCGATGTTGATGCCTTCACTCGACACCAGCATCGCCCATGCAGGCTTGCCGACCTTGGCAAAGGCACTCGATGCTTCCTTCCAGGAAGTGCAGTGGATCGTCCTGGCGTATCTGCTGGCGATCACGACGTTGATTGTCAGCGTTGGACGCTTGGGCGACATCGTCGGCCGTCGGCGCTTGATGCTGGCCGGTATCGCCATTTTCACACTCGCTTCACTGGCCTGTGGCCTGGCGCCGTCGCTGTGGTGGCTGGTCGCCGCCCGGGCGGTGCAAGGCGTCGGCGCGGCGATCATGTTGGCGCTTACCGTGGCGTTTGTCGGGGAAACGGTGCCCAAGGCGCAGACCGGCAGCGCCATGGGATTGCTCGGCACGATGTCAGCGATCGGCACCACGCTGGGGCCATCGCTCGGTGGCGTGTTGATGTCCGGTTTCGGCTGGCAGGCGATTTTTCTGGTTAACCTGCCGTTGGGTGTTTTGAACGGTGTACTCGCGTATCTCTACTTGCCTGCAGACCGCCAGATGCCGAAGGCCCAGCGCGGTGGTTTCGACTGTTCAGGCACGCTGGTGCTGGCGCTGACACTCGGCGCGTATGCGCTGGCAATGACGTTGGGTGGCGGTGTCTGGAGTTCGCTCAACCTCGCGTTATTGCTGATCGCAGTTGCCGGTACCGGCGTTTTCCTGTTCATCGAAGCGACGGTTGCATCGCCCCTGATCAAACTGGCGCTGTTGCGTGATCCGGGATTGAGGGCGAGCCTGGCCATGAGCATGCTGGTCTCGACGGTGATGATGTCGACGTTGGTCGTCGGGCCGTTCTACCTCTCGGGCGCGCTCGGACTGAATGCAGCGCTGGTCGGGCTCACGTTGTCAGTCGGCCCGTTGGTTGCCGCGTTGACTGGCGTGCCCGCCGGCCGCCTGGTGGACCGTTTTGGCGCACGACGCATGACCCGTTCCGGGCTTGTTGCGATGGCGCTCGGGGCCTGTGTTCTGTCCTTGATGCCGACGGGTTTTGGCGTCCTTGGCTACCTCGGGCCCATCGCTGTGATCACGGCCAGTTATGCGCTGTTTCAGGCGGCCAACAACACGTTGATCATGCTGGGCGTCAGTACGGATCAGCGCGGCGTTGTCTCCGGCCTGCTCAGCCTGTCACGCAATCTCGGGCTCATGACCGGTGCCTCGGTCATGGGCGCAGTGTTTGCGCTGGCTTCATCGACGACCGATGTCACCGCCGCAGCCCCGGACGCAGTCGCCCGTGGCATGGCCATCACCTTTGCGGTCGCGGCGGGGCTGATTGGCCTGGCACTCGCCATCGCGTTGCCAGCCTTGAAACGTGAACGCGCGGTGGCGTAAATCCGATGAAAAAAAAAGCCCGCCAAAAAAACGGGTTGGCGGGCGTTTGGGAATCGCCGGTTCAGCAAGGAGGGAGCTGGCCGGGTCGTAAAAAAAAGCGGATCAGGCAGCGGCGCCGTTCAACGGCGACTTCAGATTGAGGCGCAGGCGGTTATGGGCCAGCAGGCGCATGACATACCCGAGCTTGATCGCTGTCGGGCCCAGAATCGTCATGGCATGGGCACCCACCAGGGCCGGCAGTGTCAGGTAGGCGTCGCAGCCGTATGCCAGGATGATGCCGACCAGCAGCATGATCAGCCCGCCGATCAACAACACATGAGACAACTTCAACACTCGATACGGATTCTCAAAAAAGCCATACATGTCGATCACCGCAATCCTCCTGAAGACGCAGAAGATGTTATCGACGGGGGGAGGGCAGGACACTTCTACCTGAGGTCAGCGTAAACACGCCTGAGTATGAGCAAGGCATACCCATGTATTAAGAGGGCGAAACATTAGAGCGCGCAGACCTCGTGATCTGACCGCAGGAGGGCGCTATCAGGCGTGGCGAACGAGAATGCCTTCGATGCAGGCAATCAGTTCGCCGCAGGGGAATGGCTTTGGAAAAAACGCGATGGGTTTCAGGGTCGTTGCGCTGGCCTGAGGGAGTGAATCGAGGTAGCCGCTGATGAAGATGACGGGAAGGTGAATGCCCCGGGCGGAGAGTTCTTCATACAGTTGAATGCCCGACAGGCCGGGCATTTGTACATCGGAGATCAGGCAGGAGGTGGTCTGCGGGCCATTGCTTGAGAGGAACTCTTCGGCAGTGGCGTATACCCGGACGGTGTATCCGTTGGAACGCAATAAACTGTCCAGTGCGTTACGGACCGATTCGTCATCGTCGACCACGGAAATAATAAATGGTTGGGACATTTAAGTACCTGGGTGATATCGGGTAGCCCATAAAGAGTGCCCGCCATCACTGCACGATACGCAATCCCGAAGCGCGGCACAGTATACCTGCGTATAGCCACGTCACTGAGGACGGTCAATTCCCAGCGCTTGCGCCATTCGAACAAGGTCGGCAAAAGAGCGTGCGAACATTTTTCGCATGGCCTGGCCGCGGTGGATCTTGACCGTGATCTGGCTCAAGCCGATTTCCCCGGCGATCTGCTTGTTCATCAACCCCGATACGGCCAGTGCCATCACTGTTTGCTCCCTGGGCGTCAACGTTGCATAGCGGTTGCGCAACTCGTCGTTGCCACGCTCCGACTCGCGCCGCGCCTTGTCGCGTGCATGGGCAGCGGACACCGCATCGATCAAGTCCTGTTCGCGAAATGGTTTCTCGAGGAAATCCACCGCGCCGGCCTTCATCGCACGGACCGTCATGGCGATGTCGCCGTGCCCGGTCATGAATACGATCGGCAGGTTGATGTTGGCCGCCACCAGCTCCTGCTGGAAATCCAGTCCGCTGCTGCCTTGCAGTCGTACATCCAGCACCAGGCAGCTGGGAATGTCCGGTCGGTTGTATTTCATGAAGTCGGCGACAGAGC
This sequence comes from Pseudomonas sp., assembly GCF_051660785.1. Lineage (GTDB taxonomy): Bacteria > Pseudomonadota > Gammaproteobacteria > Pseudomonadales > Pseudomonadaceae > Aquipseudomonas. Next base: position 78,323 of record NZ_JBOFQE010000059.1, on the reverse strand, counting down.
CGAACAATTCGACCTGCAGGCCGATGGAGCGCAGCAGGCTGCCGACCGCCTCACGCAGCGGCGCATCATCATCGACGATGAAGACCAGAGGCTCACTGTTGCTGACTTTGTTCATGGGGTGATGCTTGTTCATGGAGCTTCCCTGTGAGCAGTTGTCCTGGTAAATCAGGCGGTTTCGAGGGTGACGAGCAGCGGCAGCGCGACCTTGAACGACGTGCCGTGGCCAATGGCGCTGGTGGCCCAGATTCTCCCGCCGTGAAAATCAATGATCGAGCGGCAGATGGAGAGGCCCATGCCCATGCCGTTTTCCTTGGTCGTGAAAAAGGGGGTAAACAGGGATGGCAGGACATGCGCCGCGATGCCGGAGCCCAGGTCAGCCACTTCCACCACAGCCTCGTTGTCCTTGACCCACGTGCGCACATGCAGAATCCGCTCACACACCTCGACCTCGGCCAAGGCATGGCAGGCGTTGATGATCAGGTTAATGATCACTTGCTGCAGCTGCACCCGATCCGCATGGATGCGTCCCGAGCGCGCCACCAGATCGACTTTCGGACTGATTTTGTGGTGAGCCAACTCTTGTTGAACCAGGCTCAGCGTCTCGCTGACGATGTCGTTCAGCGACTCGCTCTGGCGCTGCGGACCGCACTTGCGTGACAGCGTCCGGATCCGGCTGATGACATCGCTGGCGCGGCACGAACTGGCGATGATGCGATCCAGTGATGCCATCGCTTCGTTCAGATCCGGGACGGGGCGGTCGAGCCAGCGACGACAGGCTTCGCTGCTGCTGGTGATGGCCGTCAGCGGCTGGTTCACCTCATGGGCAATGGACGCCGCCAGTTCGCCCAGCGACGTGACGCGGCTCACATGTGCCAGTTGCGCCTGGGCGCAGAAGAGGGCCTCTTCGGCTTGCTTGCTGGCGGTGATATCCATCAGCGCCCCGACGTATCTGGAGCGTTCGTGCTGGGTGAACAAGGGACTCGCGATCATATGGACATGCTTGATACGTCCGTCCGGCATCAGCAAGCGGTGTTTGACCTCGATCAGCGCTTCATGGCGTGTCGCCCTGGCAAAGACCTCATGCACCAGCGCAAGGTCAGCCGGGTGAGTACGGGCCAGGACCATCGAGAAGGTCGGGGCTTGGGTCAGCGAGTACTCGAAAATCCTCGCCGATTCATCTGACCAGGAGATTGCTTCGCTGCCGGCCCGAAAGCCGATGCTGCCGGTCTGGCTCAGACGTTGGGCGCCGATCAGGTACACCTCGTTATGGCGCAGTCGGTCGGCAGCATATTTGCTGCGCAGCGCCAAGAAGGTAATCGCCGACAGTGCGGTCAGGCAGCGGAAGAACCCTGTTGTCGACTCCCACCGTTGATAGCCGCCGTTGTAAAGAAACGTCGCGGTCAGCAGCAGCATGCAGACCAGCGCGATTGAAATCACGACGTTGATTGAAAACAGGTTGGCCGCCATCAGCAGCAGCGTGATGTACAGAATCGTCGGAGCGAGGTCGGTGTGCGTCTCGGAATTGATTATCACGATGCCGCAGGCCACCACCAGTCCGATCAGCCATCCCAATGCGTTGATCAACGGGTTTGAACTGATGCAAATCGATGCGTTTACGCTTTGTTCGCAGGGTGTGCGTAGTCCCTTGCCATTGGCGCTGTTGAAAAATGCAAAGACTTTGCGCTCATTGGCAGACCTGTTGTTTTTCATCTCGGTCGTGCATTCCTGGTGTCGGGGGGCGGAGCAGGGGGCCTATCCTAGAAGCAATCGTTTGCCCTTCAATAGGACATAAACCCCTGAATTTCCGCCAAAATCGTCCTGAGCGTTGGCGAACAAAAAAAGCCCCTCGTGGAGGTGATGCTGTTCACTTAAGAAAACCTTCAGACGAGCAAGCACCTGTGGCGAGGGGATTTATCCCCGTTCGGCTGCGAAGCAGTCGTAGAGCAGGCAACTTAGTCTGTCTGAACGGACGCTGGGGGCCGCTTCGCGACCCAACGGGGATAAATCCCCTCGCCACAAAGGTGGGTACCTGCGCTTAAGTGAACCGCATGACCCTCATGAAGGAGCTTTCTGTTGGTGAACCCGTCAGCCGAGCACTGAATCAATGCTCGATCAGCGGCAGGCGTAGCAGAACTCGGCATTAATGTCCGATCCGGAATCGTAGCCTCCGTCCGCCACATGGTTCTGTATCAAACGATCGGAGCCGCCTTCCGCGACACGCGTACCGCGCATCCGGCTGTTGGCGCCGAACGCGACGCGATTCTGCTTGAGATGATCGGAACCGTCCGATGCCAGTCGTCGTTCGATCAGACGATCCGAACCACCTTCGGCGACGCGATTCTGCTTGAGGTGATCGGAACCGTCCGACGCCAGTCGTCGTTCGATCAGACGATCCGAACCACCCTCGGCGACGCGATTCTGCTTGAGGTGATCGGAACCATCCGACGCCAGTTGCCGTTCCTTCAGTCGATCAGCGCCACCTTCGGCCACACGATTCTGCTTGAGGTGGTCGGAACCGTCCGATGCCAATTGCCGTTCTTTCAGGCGATCGGCGCCACCTTCGGCTACGTATGGTTTGGCTGGTTTATCCGCGGCGTGTTGGACCAAGGGCGCAGCCGCATCCCGATCTCCGCCTGTGCGGCTTCCACTGGCGGCACCCTCACGAGGCTCGGCTGCGTGAGTTGTCGCCGTTAACAAGCCTGTTGTGGCGAGGAGGGCAATGCCCAATACAACGCTTGGAGTTTTCATCCTGTTGTCCTTATTTGATCAGGGGATGTTCAAACGCCAAGGGGCTTTGCATGAATGCAGCTGTCCGTGAGGCATCGTCGAATTGACGTGAACCCGGAAAGTTTCTGGTCTGATCAAGCCTTGGCATTTGATCGCTGTATCTTAAAGAGAGGCGCAATCGCGTCACTTATGCCTAGGTTGCTCGCGGGGACATCTAGGTGTTAACGACCCATCCCCAGGTATGACTTGCCACGGGAAGCGTGTTCTGAATCCAGGCGTCGATGCAACGAATGCCGTCTCAGGGCCTCATATGAAAAGGACGGGTCCACCGGTGCAGGTACGCATGGGATGGCCGAGCGCAAATTTACCCCGACAACAGGTGACTGTTTTTATGACCGCGGCTGACAAGAATCATGTGACCTGGCTGGTTGAACAATCGATGCTGCATGCCGCAAGGCAGCGCGCCAAGCTCTACTCGGGGCAAGGGCGGCTGTGGCAACAGCCATATGCCCACACCCGGCCCCGAGATGCTTCAGCCCTGGCGTCGGTGTGGTTCACCGCCTACCCGGCGTCCATCGTCACCCGCGAAGACGGCAGCGTGCTTGAGGCGCTGGGGGATGAAACCTTATGGCATGCCCTGTCGAAAATCGGCATCCAGGGCATTCACAATGGTCCGCTGAAAATGTCTGGCGGCCTGACCGGCACCCAACGCACGCCTACCATTGATGGCAACTTCGACCGCATCAGTTTCGAGATCGACCCGCAACTGGGCACCGAGGCGCAGCTTCAGGCGCTGGTGCGCATGGCGGCCGCGCACAATGCGGTGATCATCGATGACGTGATCCCGTCGCATACCGGCAAAGGCGCGGATTTCCGCCTGGCCGAGATGGCGTATGAAGACTATCCGGGTCTCTACCACATGGTCGAAATCCGCGAAGAGGATTGGCCGCTTCTACCCGATATTGCCGACGGCCGCGATGCGCAAAACCTCAGTCCGTTGCAGGTCGATGTGCTCCGGGACAAGCACTACATCGTCGGCCAGTTGCAGCGGGTGATTTTCTTCGAGCCGGGGGTCAAGGAAACCGACTGGAGCGCGACACCAATCGTGATCGGCGTCGATGGCAAGCCACGGCGCTGGGTGTATCTGCATTACTTCAAGGAAGGGCAGCCGTCACTGAACTGGCTGGACCCGACGTTCGCCGCGCAGCAGATGATCATCGGCGATGCCCTGCACGCCATTGACGTCATGGGCGCGAAAATCCTGCGCCTGGACGCCAACGGATTCCTCGGCGTGGAGCGCAAGCTTGACGGCACGGCCTGGTCTGAAAGTCACCCGTTATCGATCACCGGTAACCAGTTGCTGGCCGGGGCGATCCGCAAGGCCGGTGGTTTCAGTTTCCAGGAACTCAACCTGACCGTCGACGACATTGCCAACATGTCCCACGGCGGCGCCGATCTTTCGTATGACTTCATCACTCGACCGGCCTACCAGCACGCGTTGCTGATGGGCGATACCGAGTTCCTGCGCTTGATGCTGCGGCAGATGCACACCCTGGGCATCGACCCGGGTTCGCTGATCCATGCCTTGCAGAACCACGATGAACTGACCCTGGAACTGGTGCATTTCTGGACGTTGCACGCCCATGACACCTACCTCTACCAAGGCCAGACTTTCCCGGGCAGCATCTTGCGTGAACACATACGCGAGCAGATGTACGAACGACTGGCGGGCGAGCACGCGCCTTACAACTTGAAATTCGTTACCAACGGCGTGTCTTGCACCACTGCCAGCATCATCACGGCGGCGTTGGGGATTCGTGATCTCGACGCGATCACGACGGCGGATATCCAGCAGATTCGTCAGGTGCATTTGCTGTTGGTGATGTACAACGCCATGCAGCCGGGCGTGTTCGCGTTATCCGGCTGGGATCTGGTCGGCGCGCTGCCGTTGCCGGCTGAACAGGTCGAGCACTTGATGGGCGACGGCGACACGCGCTGGATTCATCGCGGGGCCTACGATCTGGTGGACCTCAATCCGGATGCGCCACTGTCCGCGGGTCAGATGCCGCGTCCGAAGACCTTGTATGGCAGCCTGCCCAGCCAATTGAAGGACCCGGATTCGTTCGTCTCGCAACTGCGAAGAATCCTCGCCGCGCGCCGCGCCTATGACATTGCCGCCAGTCGTCAGATCCTGATTCCGGATGTGCAGCACCCGGGACTGTTGATCATGGTCCACGAATTGCCGGCCGGCAAAGGCACGCAAATCACCGCGCTGAACTTCGGCTCGACGCCGATCACCGAAACCCTGCACCTGCCCAATATCGCGCCGGGGCCGGTGGTCGACATCATCAACGAGCGGGTTGAAGGGGATCTGACGCCTGAGGGGGACTTCACTATCACGCTGGATGCCTATGAAGGATTGGCGCTGCGGGTGGTGAGTGCTTCGCCGATGATTTGAAGGTGTCCGGTGGAGGTAGCTACGGGTTGACGGAGATGCTCAGGGGGATGCATACGAAAGAGGAGCCAGGTCGGCCCGAAGGCTGCCTCGCGGTGATGTGGCGGTAGTCGTCAAGTTCATCGGCAGCGAACACTCATGTCATGCCCGCCAAAAAATCCCCTGTGGGAGCTAGCCTGCTGGCGATGGACGTCCAGACACTGCGTTCATTCAGACCGCACGCGTAATCGTTAACGTCCATCGCTAGCAGGCTAGCTCCCACAGGGTAAGTGCATACGAACGAAGAGCCAGGTCGGCCCGAAGGCTGCCTCGCGGTGCTGTGGCGGTAGTCGCCAAGGTCATCGGCAGTGAACACTCATGTCATGCCCGCCAAAAAATCCCCTGTGGGAGCTAGCCTGCTGGCGATTGACGTTCAGACACTGCGTTCATTCAGATCGCACGCGTAATCGTTAACGTCCATCGCTAGCCGGCTAGCTCCCACGGGGTAAGTGCATACGAACGAAGAGCCAGGTCGGCCCGAAGGCTGCCTCGCGTTGCGAGGGCATGCCGAGCCTGGGCGAGGGCCTGTTGATCGGCATGAGCGCTCAGGGCTTGAGACGCTCTGTCATGGCTTATTAACCTCGACACGCTTGAAGGACATTGAAAGAAGTTTTTTCATGAACCTGGCAATCGGGGTTTCTATTTTTTTGTGGATGACATGAGACGCAGCAATCATCAAGGCGATGGTGCCCCACAGCAGCAGGTGCGGGTTCACTGCCGGATAAGCAATGTTGAAGATCATGAAGCCGATCATTTGATGTATCAGGTAAAGCGGGTAGGTCAGCGCTCCTAATGCGGTCCAGTCCAATGCCCCTATGGCTGCCGTTTTGTTGGTTGCAACCAGCAAAAACGTGATGAAGAACAGGACAATCAGGCTACACACGATCAGAAGATTGTATTCGGTCGCGTATTTTGATTCGAGCAATAGGGCCCAGACAATGGCGGTGTAGCAGGCCAGCGCCAATGCACCGGCCAGCAGGAGCATTCGCGCTTTTGTGATGCCCTTGGCCCATATCATGTAGAACGTTGCACCTGCTATGAAATAGGCCGCGTAGTCGGTCACCAATATCGAGCGCATCTTTTCCCAGATGAATATTTCCGCTAAGGCAGAGACCAGCAGCCAGATCACGAGGTAGGTCTCGATTTTCTCTATTTTCTTGAAGCCCAGCACAATGGAGATCATCAGATAGAATTTGATTTCTGCAAACAGAGACCAGTACACGCCGTCTATTGGCGGGACCCCCATCCAGTCGCTCAGCAATGTCATGTTCGCGATGTATTGATAAACATCAGCGGTATACCGTGGTTGTCCGATGGCGAGCGTGATCAGATAAGTGAGGGTGCAACACACCCAGAAAGCCGGGCAGATACGGACGACGCGGGATATGAAAAACACTCTGAGATTATTGCTCGAAGCGGTCATCAGAATGACGAATCCGCTGATCATGAAAAACAGCTCGACACCCAGGTAGCCGTATTTGGCAGGCTCAGCCAATAACGGGTAGGGCATAGTCGACATGTCGCCCTTTGCGTACCCGCGAAAAGCGTAGTGAAAAAACACAACTGCGATCGCCGCCAGGAAGCGCAGCAGATCCAGTTCTTTCAGCCGGCGTTTGATCATTTGAATGCGCTCCAGACGTGTTAGCGCTGATTGATAACTGACCATCTGCCGATAGAGATTTGAACCGGACGGTTGTCGATTGGGTGTGGCGGCTATCGACTGCGTTGCCACACCTTGACGTAGTCGACGCTGAAGGTAGAGGGCAGGTCAGCATCGTCCACTACGCCGAACCACTGCCACATGGCCTCGCTGTCAAAGATGATCTGCATCGGGAAGAAGAAATTCGTGTTCTTCGATTCCCTGACCAGTACGCCATCGACGTACCAGCGCAGTGTGTCGGGCTGCCAGTCGAAGCCGTAGACATGAAAGTCACTCGCCAGGCGCCAGGGGCTGACCCAGTTGCTGCCATTGGCAACATGCTCGGTGCTTTGCGGCGTGGCCCACACGTGGGCGTTCATGTTGTACAGCCGGTCGAAGGCAGCATCCTTGGTCTTGCCACCGATTTCGAAGATATCGATTTCGGTGGCGTTGTCGGCCATGCCCGTCCAGGCCAGCCAGAAGGCGCTGGAGCCTGCCGAGTCCATGGGTTTGGCGCGCGCCTCGTAATACCCGAAGAGTGCGCGCGAATGGGTGCGAACCATTGCCGAGGAGTAGTCCTTGAAGCCAAGCTGGACGTACTTTTGCGGCAGGGTTTCCTTGCGAAAGACAATGTTCAGGTGGCCGTTGTGGACGCTGGCGTTCGCCGGCTTGAACAGCGCCGGTTTGCGTCCGAGCGATTCGTTCCCTATGGCATTGTTGACGTGCCAGCGCGCGGGGTCGAGGGCGGTGCCGTTGAAGTCGTCGGACAGCTGCGTGTCGAGCGTCCACTGGCCCGCATTGGCCTGATCGGACAGTGGCAGGTTGGGGTTGGTATGGACCGGCACCGTGCCCAGCGGTCCGACCCGGGTCCAGGTGTCGGCCTGTTTGGGAACGACAATGGACCATTTGTCCGCCAGGTACTCAAACGCCTGTTGCCGCTCGGCGAGGGAGGCAAACGGGCGGTCGTAGACCAGCACTTCGGCGATGTCGCCGCGGAAGTTTTCAGATTTGCCGACCACGTTGCGCCCGACCGCATACGGACCGATCGGCACATCGAAAATCTCCAGCACGGAAATGGTCGGCGCATACGCAGTGGTCTGTCGCAGGCTGATCGCGAAATTCGGCAACACGTTATCGTTGTTGGCGATCTGCGGTCGCGAACTGAACAGCCGCTGCCAGGGATCAACGTTCGCTTCTGCTGGCCGAAGGGATACGAGCAATACTGTCGCCGGCCCTGGTGCGCTGCGGATGCTTTTGCCCAGAAACCCCGAAACACCACTGAAACGCACCACCGATTGACCGTTCAGGGCGTCCGCCACCCGCTGCGGCCCCATGGCGGCATCGTCTGTCGTGGCGTCGTTGGACTGGCCGGATTTGTCGCGCCAACGCTGCACGCGGTTCTGTGCATCGACGGTCATGGTCGATGCATCGGCCGCGTCGAGCCACAGCACCAGCCCGCTGGCCGGTGGTTGGGAGCGTGCTTGCGCCGCCATGCAGGTCAGTGAAACCGACAACAGCAGCACCAGCAGGCATTTCTTCAGCATCTGCGTTACTTCGCTGTCATCAAGGCCGGAATGTCGAAGGACGACTGATACCCCAGCGGATTGCGCGACTGCCACCGCCAGGTATCGACGATCATCTGCTCCAGATCGCGTTGCGCGCTCCAGCCCAGCTCGCGTCCTGCCTTGGCGGGATCGGCCCAGCATTTGGCGATATCGCCGACCCGGCGCGGGGCGAACCGGAACGGGATGGTAATGCCGGTAATGTCCTCGAAACTGTGGATGATCTGCAGCACGCTGTAGCCAATGCCGGTGCCCAGGTTCCAGGCATGCACCCCCCCTTTGCCCTGCAACACTTCCAGCGCCTTGAGGTGGCCGTGGGCAAGATCCACCACATGGATGTAATCGCGCACGCAGGTGCCATCCACCGTGGGGTAGTCGCAGCCGTACACCGTGAGTTCGGGAATGCGGCCGATCGCAACCTGGGTCAGGCACGGCAGCAGATTGTTGGGACGACCGCACGGGTCTTCACCGATCATCCCGCTTTCGTGGGCGCCAATCGGGTTGAAGTAGCGCAACAACGCAATGCTCCAGCGCGGATCAGCGTTGCCCACGTCGGTGAGCAGCTCCTCGATCATGAGCTTGGTACGGCCATAGGGATTGACCGGTTTTCCGGTGCCGATGTCTTCCACGATCGGCGTTTGCGCAGGCTCGCCATACACCGTCGCGGAGGAGCTGAACACCAGTTTGAACACCTCATGACTCGCCATCGCCCGGCACAGGTTCAACGTGCCGGCGACGTTGTTGGCGTAATAATCCAGCGGCTTGCGCATGCTTTCTTCGACAGATTTGAGACTGGCGAAATGCACCACGGCATCGATGTCGTAGCGACTGAAAATCTTGTCGAGCAAGATCGAATCGCCGATATCGCCATTGATGAAATCGATCCGGGTATGCGTCAGCAACTCAAGGCGCGTGATGCACTCTCGACAGCTGTTGCACAGATTGTCGAGCACCAGCACATGGTGTCCGGCGTTGATGAGCGTCAGGGCGGTATGGGAGCCGATGTAGCCGGCCCCGCCAGTGATCAGCGTAGTTTTGTGCATAGTGAGGTGTTCCTGTCTCGGGACTGAATTCAGCGGGTGGTGAAAACCGATTTGAATTCCTGTGGCCAGCGCGGGTGCATGACGCTATACGCCACGGCATAGCTCAGGGCGCCAACCAGGATGTTGCAGATCAGGTGCGGGTAGCCTTCAAGCCCGATTCGTGAAGAGACCATCAGGACAGTCGCTGCCATGACGAGCGAGGCGGCCACGCTGCGATAGTTGGTGTCGAAAAACAGCCGCCAGCGATAGCCGATGGCGCTGTTCAACCCGCGGATTTGCAGTGGCGTGATGATCACCATCCGGGCCAGCAGGGCGAGGGCGGCGGCCATGCCGCCATACAGGCCGGCGAAGCAGTAAACCAGCGCCAGTGCCAGTAACGTGGTCGCCACTTCGGCCTTGATGGTCAGGTAGCTGCGATTGACGGCCACCAGCGCAGTCGTGGCGTACATGGCGGTATTGCCGATGGCTGCGGTGCATGCCAGCACTTGCAGCAGGGGAATGGCTTCGGTCCATTTGGCGCCGAAGATCAACAGAATCAGGTCGTGCGCCGTGAGGGCGATGCCGATGAACAGAGGCGTCAGCAGGAAGCCGCTGACGGCGGTCGAATCGCCGATGATCGCGCGCAAGCGTGACGGATCGGCACTGCGCCGGGCAAACACCGGCAATGCATAGCTGATCAGACCGTGATAGATCGCCGTGCGCGGCAGATCGATGATGCGCATCGCCATGTTGAACATGCCCACCGCGTTGGTGCCGGCCGTCATGCCCAGGACCACGTTGACTCCGCGCTGCAGGGTCTGCGAACTCAGCGCGTTGATGGCAACCGGAGCACCGGCCTTCAACAGTTCGCGCAGAAACGGGACGTCAATATGAAAGGCCATGCGTCGCGGGTCTGCGCGCATCAATACGATGATGGACACGAACTCCATGATCAGTGCCTGGGCAATGACCGCCCAGGCCCCGAATCCCCAAAGCGCGACAGCGATGCCGCCGATGCCACCACAGATCTTGCCCAGTAACGTGCGCGACGCCAGCATCCTGAAGTTGCCGCTGCGGCGCATTTGCGCCACATAGACCCGCGCCATCATGGTGAACAGGATTTTCACCGAGGCCACCGCCGTCATCCATTGCAACACCGGGTCGGGCGTGTACAGCATCGCCGCGCCCGAGATGACGACGATGGACACCAGGCTGACCAGCACCGCCGCCCAGAAGGCGGTGGTGATGTGTTTGTCCTCCAGCCGTTCTAGCCGTACCAGCGGGTCTTCCAGAACCGATGAATACACCAGGCCGATCAACTCGACGATGGCAATGATCACCGTGCCCACACCCAACTCGGCGGGCGACAACAGCCTCGCATACGCGACAAAGGTAATCATCGACAGGAAGATCAGGCCGAATTTTTCGGTGAAGATCCAGATCAATGTCACCAGACGGTGATTGGCCATGGTGGGTACCGGTTCAATGAGCGGTGGTTGACGCCGTTGCCTTGCGCAACGAACGGGCGCACGCATACAGGTAGCGCAAGGTCGGTTTGCCGTTGGCGAAGATCAGCGCTTGCCAGGAACAGTCGAGCATTCGCCGATACACGCCGATCACCCCCTCATGGTCGCCGAGTCGGGAAAACGCATTGAGAAAGTCGGTGTGGTTGCCCAGCACGAAATCGATTCGTTGCTGCTTGCTGAGTTGCGCGCCGTAGCGGGCGAGGTAGACCTCGATAAAGCGGATTTTTTCCGGGTAGTACTTTCGCGGTTGCGCGGTCATGTTGCCGCTGTTGACCGTGCGCTCCAGCAGTACCTGCGGCACCGTGTGTATTTCCCAGTGTTCGGCGATCCGGGTCCACATGAAGCGGTCTTCGGAATAACGCAGGCTGGCATCGAAGCCGCCGAGTTGCATCATCACCTCGCGCTTGACCAGCGCAGTGGAGACGCCATTGAGCACGTTGGCGTGGATGAAATCGTAGAAATGCCGGCCGTTCTTGTAGTGATTGTCCAGTTGCCGCCTGCCGTCGCTGTAATTGACTTGCGTATAGCAGTCGATCAGCCCCACTGGCCGGCCCTGCCGACTGAGTTCGTCATACAGCGCCAGTTGTTGCTCGAGTTTTTGCGGACGAAACTGGTCATCGGCATCGAGAAACGCCACAAACGTCTCTTCGCTGTGCTGCAACCCGCGATTGCGCGCACTGGCCTGTCCGGCGTTGGCCTGGTGCAACAGCGTCAGGCGAAACGGTGCCGCAAAGTCTCTGACCCGTTGGGGCCCGTCATCGGTGGAACCGTCGTCGACGACGATGACGTGATCCGGCAGGCGGGTCTGCCCGGCCAGGGAGACCAACGTCTGCTCAATGCTGTCGGCACCGTTGTACATCGGGATCACGACGCACACTGAATGCGCTAAGGGAAGGGCTTGATCTGGCACGGGTATTTCTCCTTTTTTTACGCCTTGGCTGAATCGCGCGTTAATGCCTCGCCAGACGGACGCTGACGCAGGGTTGCCGGTGACCACTCGGGGACGGTTGCGTGGTGATGCCGAAAGGACAGGGCCAGGGTGCAGAACACCAGGAACTCGGCAGAGCGGTAGTTGGGAATCACGTACGCCACATAGTTGGTGACGGCGAACAAACCAATGATCACCAGGGCGCTGGCGCGAAACCGGGCCGTCTGGTTTGCCGTCACGGCGCGGTATTGTTTGAGCAGTGCCTCGCCAAACAGCAGCACCAACGCGGTCAGTTGAAGGGTGCCGCCGTTGAGCAGCGTCTCCATGTAGCCGCTGTGGGCGTTGCCGATGTAGCCCCAGCGCCGGATGAACACATCGGCATCGGGGCTGGACCAGAAAGCGCCAAAGCCGTAACCCTTGAGCAATTGCTCGTCGACAAACGGCCCGAGCAGCTCCCAGATCATCGTGCGGTCGGTGAGTGACGGGTCACGACCGGCCATTTCCAGGAGCACCGCAACGTTGTTGTAGAGAAACAGGCAGCCCAGCAGGTAGAGGAGGGTGCAAGCCAGGAACGCCAATTGCGAGCGGTTGATGCGCAAACGGATCAGCGTGAGGAAGTAGCCGTAGCTGACCGTGCCGGAAATGATCAGCGCCACCCCGGTGGCCGACTGGGCGAGCAGAATGGCGACCAGCGAGAAAAACGAGCAGAAGAGTGCCCAGCGGTTGCGTTGGCGAATCATCGGCAGCAACAGCAGGATGGCGATTGCGTTGATGCGTGCACCCGCATTCTTCTCGGAAAAAATTCCCTTGAACGCGCCTTCGCGAATGCCACCGGAAACGAACGCGGCGCTGGGCATGACCACGGCCAGTATCAAACCAATCAACGCCGCCACGCCGATGGCACAGCCAAGCATGAAGGTGATCTTTTCGAGGCTGTAGTTGTAGGCGATGAAACCGGCGAAAAACACCACGCTGAGCATCGCGATAATCCGCTTGAAACTCAGGAGCGGGTCGTGGGACCAGCCGATGGAGGCGACCACGCAGAGCAGGAACACCAACAGGAAAACGTTGTTGCGGTAAAAGCTTTTGCTCAGGAACACCTTGTTGCGGATGAAGAAGAACAACGGCACCAGCAGGGTGATCAGGCCGCACACCTGGTTGACGACGTTGCCTTCGAGGTCTTTGTCGATGTCGCCGAAACTTGATGCACCGCCCAGCCCGATGACAAACGTAATCACCTGGATGTAGAACAGCACGCCGAACAAGGTGAAGGCGTCGCGCAACGTGGAATATCTGACCTCCAGTGAGCTCATGGCGATGACCTCCGGAGTAACGCGGCGAGGTAGGTTTCTACCGCGCTGGCATTCATGAACCGCGCTGCGGCATCGATGCGGGACTGGCGCTGCAACTCTCGCGGTGTCGAGAGCTGCTGGGTAATGGCCTGCGCCAAAGCGATCGGGTCGTCGACAGCCACCAACGGCGCGACCAGGCCGCCGATGAGGATGTCTTGCGGGCCATGGGGGCAGCGGGTCGACACCACCGGCGTGCCGGTGGACAAGGCTTCGACCAGAACATTGGGACTGCCCTCGAAACGTGACGACAGCACATAGCAACTGGCTGCGGCCACCTCTGCTCTGGGGTCGTTGGTGTAGCCCGGCAGGTCGAACCGGTCAGCCACGCCCAGCGAACGTGCCTGTTCCAGCAACTGCGCTCTGAGCGCGCCCTCGCCAAAAATGATCAGGCGGGCGCTGGAATCCGCCAGCGTCGCGAAGGCACTGATCAGGGTGTCGAAACCTTTTTGCGGAGCCAGCCGACCCACCGCGACAATCACCGGGCTGGAATGGTCCAGGAGCCAGCGGTGGCTCGGTAGTCCCGGCGGCTTGTCGCGGAAGTCGTCGTCGAGGACAGGATTGTCGGCGATGGTAACGTCCTGGCGGCGCGCAACGGTGGTGTCAATCAGATCCTGGGCGACGCCTCGCGAGACGCAGATCACCGGGTTGGGAATGAGCCGATACAGCAGCGGCGCCACCCAGTACGCCAGCCGCACCATGAAGTCGGGATTGACGTGTTTGTCATGGGAAAACGCATTGCGCTCACTGACGTGCAACCGTGCCAGCGTTCCTGAGAGCAACGCGGCGACGATGGCCACCACGTTGACGTGGGTGAGGGCCGCCAGTTGCGCGTCGAAGCGATTGGCCCGCAGAAATCGCGCAAGTGCCGGCACTGCACGGGCGGTGCGAGGGCTGCGCAATTCAACTTTCCTTACGCGTGGGTCGAGGTGCGCCGCATGAAGGCCACCACCGGTGAGCATCAGCAAGGTCACGTCATTGCCCGCGTCTGCCAGTGCCCCGGCGAGGCGCATCATCATTTTTTCAGCCCCGCCCGCGCTGAGGTCGTGCAGGATAATCAGCAACTTTTTCATTGGTTCCATACCTGGTAGTACGCCTGCGCGGCGTACTGGCTGGTGTACGGATGGATGGCGTCGCTGAGCATTTTTGCGTTTGGCGCGACGCCACCCGGTGAAGTCAGGCTTTGCAGCATTCCCCTGGCCAGCGCCGGTACGTCGTTGACGTGCACCAGTTGGCCCAGCCGGCCGTTGTCCAGCAGTTCCCTGGGCCCGGTCTCGCAGTCGCACGCCAGGACGGGCGTGCCTAGCGCCAGCGCTTCGATCAGTACGGTCGGCATGCCTTCCTGCACGGAACTCAGGATGAACAAGCGTGCGTGCCTGAGCAGTGGATAGGGGTTGCTCAGGAAACCGGTGAAATGCACCCGCTGCGCGATGCCCAGTTGGCGTGCCTGAGTGGTCAATGCATCGAGCAACGGGCCGTCGCCGGCAATCACCAGATCCGGCAGCGCTTTGCTGCGCGATGCCAAGGCGTAGGCATCGAGCAACAGATGAAAACCTTTAGGCTCCACCAGCCGGCCCAGGCTCAACCAGTAGTCGCGGGGTAATCCGTCGAACAAAGGCGCCTGTGAGGCTTGCAGCAGTTGTTCAGTAACGACGGCGTTGGGGCAATAGCGGATTCGCTGCCGACCCCAGGGCAGCAAATCGACGAGGGACTGGCGCAACGTAGTGGAGACCGTTACCACTTTGCCGCTGCCGCAGAGGTACAACGCATAGAGCAGGCGCAGGCTCGAGGGGCCAGTCTTCTGTTCAGTGCAATCGAGTGCCGCGTGGCGGCTGTAAATGACTTTGCAAGAACGACCCAACGTGGCGAACCAGGTGCAGAGGTTCGCTTGTTCCTTGGCGGCAATGAGGTGGGTGACGCCCTCACGGCGAATGTGCCGGCGCAATTGCACGATGGACTTGAGCAGGCCGACGATGCCGTTGCCGTGAACGCCGTCCAGATGTTGCACACCCTCAGTGTCCGGCTTGTCACCGTTCATGACGAAAAAACTCACACGCTGGCCGTCCTTGAGGAACTGTTCGGACAACCTTTGCTGGACGCGCTCGATGCCGCCGCCCGCCTTGAAATCCTTGAGAATAAACAGGATATGCATGGTCATTCCCCAACGCTGATGGCGACTTTGCGCTGAACGATCAGCGTCAACAGGTGCAAAAAGTTGCTCGGGTAGTCGATGAGGTAGCGTTTGATCGTATGGGGCTCGCGATACATCCGATAAAACGCGCGCATATGCAGGTGATTGATCACTGCGGGGTAATAACTGCGCGTGGCCATGGCTTCCTGGCGAATGAACCCGCCACAGGTGAAGGCGACGCCACGAAAGCCGGCGCGAAACGCATCGTGCTCGAACTGCTCCTGCCGCCCGGCGCCCAGGCCGACGATCAGGATGTTCGCTTCGCTGTGGCAGATGTCGGCTTGAATGCGCTCGGCCTGGGCCGCATCGAAGTAGCCATTGTGATAACCGGCGATGGTCAGCTGCGGATAGAGGGCCTTGATCTTGCTGATGAACAGCTCCAGTTCCGCCTGCCGGGCGCCGACGAAATACACGCGTTTGCCCTGTTGCTCGGCGCTGCCGAGGACGGCGTCGGCAATCGACGTGAAGTCGAAGCTGACCCGGCCGATCGTGCGACCGGTCACGCGGGACATGAAGGCCGACATCAGCATGCCGTCGCAAAAATAGGTGACGGTGCCTGGGGTCTGCTCGAAAAAGCTGCTGATGGACGCGAAGTTGATAAAGGAATAGGCCTGGTTGGCTTCCAGCAATTTCGGTGAGTAATGCCTGAGTATTTGCAGCCTGATCATGACGCGACTCCTTTCAGAGGACCGGGTGGGTCTGCCGGCCCACGGAGACGTAGGTAAAGCCGCGTTGGCTCATGCGCTGCGGGTCGAACAGGTTGCGCCCGTCAAAAATCAGCGGCTGCTTGAGCTGCCGGCTGAGCAGGTCGAAATCCGGGGCCCGGAACGATTGCCACTCGGTGACGATGATCAGTGCGTCGGCATTTTTCAGTGCCGCTTCCTTGGTGCCCGCCAGTGTCAGGTCATCGCGCGGGCCATAAATGCGCTGGGCCTCCTCCATGGCCTTGGGATCGAACGCCTGGACGCTGGCGCCGGCGTGCCACAACGCTTCCATCAATACCCGGCTGGGCGCTTCGCGCATGTCGTCGGTGTTGGGCTTGAAGCTCAACCCCCACAGGGCAAAGGTCTTGCCGCGAAGGACGCCGTCGAAGTGATTGAAGATCCTCGCGTACAGGCTGGCTTTCTGTTCGTGGTTGCGCGACTCCACGGCCTTGAGCACCCGGGCGTCGAAGTCGACGCTGGCGGCGACCTGGATCAGCGCCTTGATGTCCTTGGGGAAACACGAGCCGCCGTAGCCCAGGCCCGGATAGATGAATTGATAACCGATGCGTGGATCGGAGCCGATGCCGTGACGCACCTTCTCGATATCGGCGCCGAGCTTTTCGGCGAGGCAGGCCATTTCGTTCATGAAGCTGATCTTGGTCGCCAGCATGCAGTTGGCGGCGTATTTGGTGAGCTCGGCGCTGCGGATGTCCATGACGATGATTTTTTCGCGGTTGCGATTGAACGGCTCGTACAGTTCGCGCATGACCGCTTCGGCGCGCTGGCTGTCGGTGCCGATGATGATCCGGTCAGGGCGCATGCAGTCCTCCACCGCGCACCCTTCCTTGAGAAACTCGGGGTTGGACACCACATCGAAGGTCAGGTCGCTGCGTCCGTTCTCGGCCAGCACCTGCTCGATATGGGCGCGAACGCGGTCGCCGGTGCCCACCGGGACCGTGGATTTATCGACGATGATCTGATGGCGATCCATGTTCAGCGCGATGGTTTGCGCAACACTCAGCACATGCGTGAGGTCTGCCGAACCGTCTTCGTCAGGCGGCGTGCCGACCGCGATCAGCAGCACGTCGCCATGGTGGACAGCGCTGGCAAGGTCAGTGCCGAACTGCAGTCGTCCACTTTGATAATTGTCGCGGACCAGGCTTTTGAGGCCCGGCTCATAGAGGGGCAGCGTGCCATCCTTGAGCGCTTGCACCTTGGCGGCGTCGACATCCACGCAGACGACGTTATGGCCGACGTCTGCCAGCGCGGCGCCTTGGACAAGGCCGACATAACCAATTCCGAATACGCTCACATTCATGATCAAACCTCGGTCCGTCGTGACAGAGATCAACGATGGGGCAGGGCGTCAGTAGGTGTTTTTGGAGAACAACGTGAAGGGCGTCTTGATGAGGATCTTGATGTCCAGCCACAGCGACCACTGGTTGATGTAGTTGAGGTCCTGGGCAACGCGCAGCTGCATTTTTTCCACCGTTTCGGTTTCGCCCCGATGCCCGGTGATCTGGGCCAAGCCGGTAATCCCGGGTTTGAGGCGATGCCGGGCCATGTAGGCGCGAACCTTGCCGGTGTAGTAAATGTTGTGGGTGACGGCATGAGGGCGGGGGCCGACCAGGGCCATCTGGCCGAATAAAACGTTGAACAGCTGCGGCAATTCGTCGATGGAACTGCGGCGCAGAAAACGTCCGAGCGGCGTGACGCGATCATCGTCACGGGTGGCCTGGCGCACCTCGCGATCATCGTGGAGGCGCATCGAACGAAACTTCCAGACCTTGATCACTTCACCGTTGCAGCCGTGGCGATTTTGCTTGAACAGCACTGGGCCGGCGGAGGTCAGCTTGACGGCGACCGCCACGGTCAACAGCAGAGGGCTGAGGACAATAAGGGCGACGGCGGCCAGGCTGCGTTCGAACAGGTCCTTGCAAAACAGACTGGCGGGATGCGAGCTGATCAGGCTCTCGTTGAGGTAAATGGCCGGCATGCGTTCTATTTCGGAAATCGAATGGTTGAGCAGCACCATGCTGCCGAAGTCCGGGATCCATACCACGTCGACGTTCATGTCCAGCAGATCGATGTAGAGCGCTTCGATGGTCGCGGCATGCGTCATGGTCAGGACGATGTAGACCCGGCGCACGTCCAGGCGGGTGATGATCTCGCGGATCGCGTCGACATGACCCAGCAGCGGCAGAATGCTCGGTGCCGGGCCGCTGTCGTCGGCGGCGGCGATGAAACCCAGTACCAGCGCGCGGTTCGGCCTGGACAGTTTTTTCGCGAGCTCATGAGCGGTCGGGCACGTGCCGATGATCACCGAACGACGTTCGTTGCAGATCATTCGTGAGTGCAGTCGGGCGAAGTAGTGCAGGGGCAGAAAACTGGCGGCCTGGATGAAGAAACCCAGCACCGTCCAGAGGATGATGACCTGGCGCGAGTAAATCGCGCTGGTCTGGGTGATGAATGCAATGGCCGCCAGAACCGCCAGCAGGATCAACCAGCCGGCCAGCAATCGGCCGAGCCCGACCAGCAGGCCATGACGTTTGTGATAGACCTGCATCATGCTGTAGATCGGCACCGAACCGAGCACCGTCAGGATGATCAGGATTCGGTATTCGCTGGTCAGGTCGCCGACGCGCCAGTACACCAGCAGCGTCAGCAGCGAGACAGCCAGCGTCATGGCGCACAACCACTGCCCCCAGAACGTCAGGCCTCGGCGGTGTGTCATTTGCGTGGTGTATAGCGGAGTCATGGGCTTGACCTCGAAACAGGAGTGATCCATCGGCACTGATCGGTAGACACGGCGTGGCTCCCGCAGGCCTTTGTGTAGCTCGGCGGAGGTGAAGCAGGTGGTGTGAGGGCAGAAAGAGGTGCAGCGACCCGAGTCGCGCCGGGTTTACCTGGGCGCGAAATCGTATTTGTAGAACGTTCGGGAATGGTTGTAGCCGTACTTGCGCGCCTTGCGCAGATCGACCTGGTTGAGCACTGCGCCAAATACAGGGACGTGGCTTTGCTGCAACATGGCAATGCCTTTCTGCACCTGATTGATCGGCGTGCTGTCGGCCTTGACGACGTAGATCACGGCATCGGAATGCCTGGCCAGCAACAGCGCGTCGCTGATCATCTCCGAAGGTGGGGAGTCAATGATGATGTGGCGGTAGCGCGACTTGAGTGCCTCCAGCATGCGTGCCATTCGCGGCGAACTGAGCAGGTCCTGTGGGGGTGGCTGACGTGCCGAACTGAGTTTGTCCGCCGGGGAAGGCAGGCGCGGCGCGGTGAACAGATCCAGCGGCTCGGGTGCGATACTCCCGGCCGGCAACATGTCCAGGTTGCCCACCGAAACGATGCAGTCTTCGAGCCGCGCAGTGCCCGCAATCACGTTGACCAGCCCCGGGCTATCGGGTGGGAAATCGAAATTCAGCGAGAGGGTCGGCTGACGCATGTCGGCGTCGATCAGCAGCACACGCTCCAGCGGGGTGAGTGAGCTGGCCAGGTTGTTGGCAATCGTGCTTTTACCCTCACCGGCAACGGTCGAAGTGACCAGCACCACCTGCGACGGCATATCACTGCCTTGCAGCATCAGCCAGGTGCGCAGGTTGCGAATGGTCTCGCAGAAGCGCGGGTTTTCATTGTCCTCGAACAACCGCGCCAGTTGCCGACGGGTTTTCTTCGTCACCAACGGTATGACGCTGAGCAGCGGAATGTTGAGCGTGCTTTCGATCGACTCGTCGGTCTTGAAGGTGTTGCTCAGTTTGTCCAGGAGCAACGCCAGCGCGATGCCGACCAGCGCCGCCACTAACCCGACGATCCCGACAATCAATGTCTTGCGGGGTTTGCTCGCTTCCGCAGGAACAATGGCCGGGTCGACGATGCGCACTTTTGTGGAGTCCATGTCGGCGGTCGCCGCAGTTTCCTTCAAGCGGGTGACGAAGGTTTCGTACAGTGCGCGAGTGCTGTCGACTTCACGCTGGAACTCGCGCAACTGGAATTCCTTGCGGGCAATATCCTGGATCTGCGCCTTGTTGCTGTTGAAGGATTGACGTAGCGAGGCTTCACTGGCCGAGGCAAGCTGGAATTGCCGTTCAATCCCGGCGACCACCTGCTGTACCTGCAACTGCAGGCTGGTGGTGGCGGCGCGCAATTCGGACTGTGCGGAAATCAGGCTCGGGTGTTTCGGGCCATAACGTGCCGACAGCTCATCGACCTTGGCTTGTGCCTTGGCCCGATCCGCCTGGAATTGCTGGACCAGCGGGTTACTCAAGACCGCCGGCACACTGGAGAGCCGGCTCAGGTCACCGTTACTCAGGGCCTTGGCCTGGCGGTATTCGCTCTCGGCTTCAGCGCGATTACGCCGGGCGTCGACCATGCGATTGCCGGTCATTTCCAGTTCGTTGGCACTGATCGTGGCAACACCTCCGACGTCGACCAGGCCTTGCTCTTCCCGGTAGCCCTGAAGTTTTTTCTCGGCGGCACGCAGGTTGTCGCGCAGCTTGACCAACCGTGTGTTCATCCATGCCGTGGTGGTCAGCGAGGACTTCTCGCTGGTGTCGAGCTGGCTATCGGTAAAGCCTTGGGCGAGCGCGTTGGCCGCTGCCGCCGCGAGGACGGGGTCCGGCAATTCGACCTCGATTTCCAGCAGCTGGCTTTTGCCGACGAACTTGACGCTGGTGTGCAGCATGAGGTTCTGCGTGACCTGGTTGAAGACGTCTTCCTCTTTGAGCGCGCCTTTCACCGGTATCAACGTGCCCAGCCCTGGCAGGTATTGGTCAAGGTCAAGGTCAAGGTCCGCCAGCCATTTGCGCGGCGTGAACCACGGTTTCGGTTGCTGGCGCGGGTCGGTGACCGGGTTGGTCGTCAGGCCGAGTTTCTTCACTGCGCGTTCGGCAAGGTCCCGCGATTGCAAGAGCGCCTGTTGTGTCTGCAAGTATTCGGTGGCGTTGCTGCCTGAATCCTTGACTTGCTGGAAGGACATCAGCGGCGGCGTTTTATCATTGAACAGCAGGGTGGTGCTGCCGATGTACTGCGGGGTAATGGCGCTGACCGCGATGATCGCCAGCGCACAGCAAAACAGCACAAACCATCCGATGCTCCATTTGGCACGCCAGATCACCCTCCAGATTTTGAGCAGGTCAATGGTGTCCTGGTCTTCGCTGTACTGCTGCTGCAGATGCGCTTGAAGAGGACGTTCGACGTAGGGGCTAGGGCTGTTGTCCATGATCAGAAAAACCCTTGTGCAATGGAAATGGTGTCGCCGGGGGCAATCGTGGTGTTTCGTGTGACTTCATCGGTGAGTGTGGCGCTGCCATCACCGCGCACGATGGTCACGCGTTTGATCGAGGCCCGCTCGGTCAAGCCGCCGCCCAGGGCGATGGCTTTCTCCAGTGTCAGCCCGGGTATGAAGGGATAGTTGCCGGGTTTTTTCACTTCGCCATTGATGTAGAAGGGACGGTATTCGATCTGGCTCAAGCTGACTTTCGGGTCGTTCAGATACCCTTGTTTAAGTCCGGCGACGATGAGTTTTTCGACTTGGCCGGGGGTCAGTCCCTTCGCGGAAATCTCACCCAGAAAGGGGTAGGAAAAGGTGCCGGCATCGCTAAGGCGGATCTTTTTCAGGCTCAACTCCGGCTCGCCAAACACGATGATGCGCAAGACATCGCCGGCTTCCAGTTTGTATTGGGTGGCGGGGTCTGCTGCATAAGTGTCGGGAAGCACCACCAGTGCAAGCAGCAACCCAAGGGTGTGCGAGTTCATATCGAAACCCTCTTAAAGGCTTACGTTAAAGCTGATCTGAACCACGTTGCGAGTGAAGCTTTCGTTGTCTGCGTCCGAGTCGTTATCGCGGAATCGATAGCCCAGTTCGATATCCAGCCACCGGCGCATCGCGTACACCACGGCGAGGTTGTAATCCTGGAGGTCATCCGTGCGGCTTTGGCCTTCGTAGACATAACGACCGAACCCGGCTTGTGCCACTGTGGTAATTCGTTCGGTCCAGCCATGGCGCCATCCGACCTGGGTGAAGGTGGACTTGACGGCATCAGCGCCATCGTCACCTTCGGCAAGGGCCTGGCGAGCCACAAAGGTGAACGTTGAATAGGTTCGCGGCTTCCATTGCAGGTCCACTTGCCAGGTGGGGTTGTCGAGGTCCTTGGATTCGCTGTTGTCGAAGTCTTTTTTCTCATAACCGACGCGGACTTTGCCGGTGGTCTTTGCCGTGATGTCCCAGACGGCACCGGCCAGCACGGCATTGGATTTACTGCTGCGCGGGCTATCGGGTTGCTGGTAATCGAAATTGGTGTGGTCATATTCGAGCAGGCCACGGGTATTGCTGCCGATGCGGTGATACCAGGTGGTGGTCAGGCCGGCGGTATTGCGCTCTTTGTCGTCGTTGATACCGTCGGCATTGTCGTAGCGAAGTTCCGCGTAGCTGGCGCCGAAATCGATCTGATTGTCAGCACTTTTGGCCCCGAAGGTATAAAGGCCAGCCACCCGTTTGTTGTTGAGCTTGTCATTGACGCCTTCGACGGCCGTGGATTCCGTGCGCTCGAATTTGCGGTATTCGGCTTCGAGTTTCAGACGGTGCCGGTCGGTGAATTCCATGATGCTGTCCGCCCGTACCCGTTGTGAGGTGTACGAGGCATCCGACTCGTCGTGATAGATGTAGCGGATGGGCTGCCAGTAGAGTCGGGTGGCGCTGTTGCGATCTTCGGCCTTGAGTTCGAAGGAGGGCGCCAGTTTGGTGATCATCGACGACTGTTTATCGTCTTCCAGTTCTCGAAAGTTATCGTCATAGCTTTCTGAAAACAAAAAGGTTGGAGTGAAATCGAATCCGTAAACATCAATAGGCGCCGGATCGATACTCCAGGCCATTCCAGGGTAGAGAGAGGCCATGATCAGTGCAAAAGGGCAGCGTGACTTCAAGGCCATATCTAGGCTCCTGGAAAAAGCATGAAAGTCAGAGTGTCAGAGAGTTGTGTGGACCGTGGTTTGCTGACGTTCGAGGTCACTTAAAGGCATACAGATAGCCTGTTCCCGATTAAGAAACTGCAACAGGATCATCACGCGTTCAGAACCGTGCGAAGCGATGAAAACCCCTTCGAGTGTAGACAGCGGGCCGCGGATTACCTGCAGGTGATCGCCGGGCGTCAGGGGCGGGTCGTCGGGTGAATACGTCGATTCGAAACAGCGCGCACGCAAATGCTCGATGACGTGCTCGGTCACCGTCGCAGGCCCATGATTGAATTCGACAAAACGACTGACGCCACGAGTCGATCGTATGGGCGTCCAATTGTCGTTACCGCCTAGATGGATAAACAGATATCCGGGGAAGAGGGATTCACGCACGTGCTGTTGTTTGCCGCGAATCACGCGCGCACTCAACAGTTGAGGGTGGAATACGACATAGTTTTGTTGAAGCAGATTGATGTGGGCGCGTTCGTCTTGGTGAGGCTTGCATTGCAACAGGTACCAATTGGAACGTTCGGAGCTGATTGCTGGCATGCTGGTAAACTCCGTGAATATCGAAAGTTTAGGCAGGCAGTGGCTCTATAGAGGCCCGAGAAGTATTAAGCCAGACAGAGTTATTATTTTTATGTTAGGGAGGTAACGATGTATCAATAATGAATCACCCTGTGTTGCACTGATGAAACAATGGAATAATGAGTTTGCGTTATATGTGACAGGCTGTTCGGTATAAAGCCCCAGGCATTTGTCGAAGACAAAGCTACCGCACGGTCCGTACCAGTTGACCGTAAAAAACAGGGGCTTCAGAAGTTGCCTCAGGAACAGCGGTTAAACCGACAAACTGCACTCGTATTCTGTTCCAACAGACCCGTGTAGTTATTGACCAGTCTCGGCGGCCTGTCAAACGTTCCTTGTCAAAAAACATGCCTTTGATCCAATAGTGCATTCACTAGCAGGTAACTATTTGTTTTTGCGCATGATTTTATTTCCGTCGAACGGTTAAAACTTTTCGGCCGCTTTATAGTCGTGCACCATCAAGACAATCGAAACACTGATGTCGCAATCGTGGCGCTTGTAATCGAATCTGGACCCTCGGCAATTGCAACGCTATAACTAACTCCCTGGAGTCGAACAAGGGGGCAGGCATTATGACCATTCTTGTGACGGGCGCGGCAGGCTTCATCGGGTATCACACGGTCAAACGATTGTGTCAGGAAGGTCTGGAAGTTGTTGGTATCGACAATCTTAATGATTATTACAGCGTGGAACTGAAACATGCGCGGCTCAAGCAATTGAGCGAGTTACCCGGTTTCCGTTTTCAGACCATGGATATTGTCGACAAACCAGCCTTGTTGGGATTATTCGAGGACCAGGGCTTCACCGAGGTCGTGCATCTGGCGGCGCAAGCGGGCGTTCGCTATTCGCTGGATAACCCGGATGTCTATGCACAATCGAACCTGGTGGGTTTTCTGAATGTGCTGGAAGCCTGTCGACACTATCGGCCTGCGCATCTGATCTACGCGTCGAGCAGTTCGGTGTATGGCGCCAACAGCAAGCTCCCGTTCAGCGTCGATGACGCAGTCGACCAACCGGTTTCGCTGTACGCTGCCAGCAAGCGCGCCAATGAATTGCTCGCCCACAGCTACTGTCACCTCTATGGCCTTCGAGCCAGCGGCTTGCGTTTTTTCACCGTGTACGGGCCTTGGGGACGTCCCGATATGGCGCTGTTCACGTTTACCGAGGCGATGCTCAAGGGCCGGCCGATTGATATTTACAACCATGGCCAGATGGCGCGCGATTTCACCTATGTGGATGACATTGTCGAAGGCATTGTCCGGTTGTGTCCAAAGCCACCTGTCCCGGAAAAGGGTGCCAATGGCGTCAACCGGATTTTCAATATTGGGCGGGGCAAGCCGGTCGCGTTGCTGGATTTTGTCGAATGCCTGGAATCGGCGTTGGGCATAAAAGCCCAGCGCAACTTTTTGCCGATGCAACCGGGCGATGTCGTCCAGACGTGGGCCGATGTGTCGGCGCTGGCAGACTGGGTCGGCTTCTCGCCCCACGTGGAGGTTGAGGCCGGCGTGAGGCAGTTTGTGCAGTGGTATCGCGACTTCTATCAGGTCTGAGCCTCAGGCCTCACCCCAGGACGAAATCCACCGGCTCCAGTGCCGGGGGAAGTGGTGTTTCCCCCAGTGCTGCCAGGACGTCCCGCTCGATAGTGCGCACGATGGCATCAATGGGCAGGTCGTTTTCGTCGCGACCGAACGGGTCCTCCAGCTCATCGCCGATCGCATCCAGACCGAAAAAGGTATAGCTGACAATCGCGGTGAAAATCGGGGTCAGCCAGCCCAGTGGTTCGGCCATTGCGAAGGGCAGCAAGAAACAGAAGAGGTAACTGGTGCGGTGCAGCAACAGGGTGTAGGCAAAGGGCAGCGGCGTGTGTTTGATGCGCTCACAGACCGCCTGGGCCTGGGTCAGGTGCGTCAGATGATTGGTCATGATCGTGTAGCGCCATTCGTTGATCACCCCTGACTCGCTGAGCGTTGAACACTGCTGGCCGACTTGCTGCACAATTTGCCCGCTGAGATCAGGTGTGTTGTCCTCCGGCATCGGGTCAAGCCAGCGGCTGCTGGCCGACCGCTGATTTTCCAGGCGCAGCCTGGCGTTCAGCGCATGGGCAAACCCGCACAAATGATGAAGCATTTTCCGGCGTTCATTTTCGTCCTTGATGACCCGGCTTTCGCGAATCATCGAGCGCACCGCAACCATCACGTCGCCCCAGGCTTTGCGGCCTTCATACCAGCGGTCATAACAGGCGTTGTTGCGAAAACTCATGAAGATCGAGAGCGACAAACCCAGCAGGGTAAAGGGCGTCGCGCTGACCTTGGAAAAGTAACTCGGGTGCCATGTCTCGACGAGCACGATGACCGAGGCAAGCAGCGTCACCATCAAGCAACGCAGGGCAATCCGTTTGGCGATTGAGCCTTTTATCGCACTCATGATGTTGAGGAAGTTAGGTTTCGGTCTGACGATCATGGTGTTCCGCCTACGGTGAAAACGGGTGATTCAGATCGGGCGCAGGCTAAGAGCCTGTGGGCCATGCGTCCAATCACTGCTAATGACCGAATGATCGATGCGCTCTATGGCTGCTCACACCTTTATGTTGTAGCAGCTGCCGAGCCCGCGAGGCTGCGTTCGGCTGCGCAGCAGTCGTAAACCCGGTTTCCGTGGTCTGACTGATGCACCGCGAACTCTGGTTTGACGACTGCTTCGCAGCCGAACGCAGCCTCGCGCTGCTCGACAGCTGTTACAGGACACGGTGTGTCGTCGAGTTTTGCTCACAACGCATCGCCCAGCCATTTCAGGTACTCGGGACTGTCGGAGATCGAATTGTGACCCACACCCGGTATGACGCGCAGCGTGGCCACGCCTTTGGCGAAATGGGTGTAGAGCTGCT
Organism: Pseudomonas sp.; assembly: GCF_051660785.1. Classification (GTDB taxonomy): domain Bacteria; phylum Pseudomonadota; class Gammaproteobacteria; order Pseudomonadales; family Pseudomonadaceae; genus Aquipseudomonas. The sequence continues at coordinate 51,758 of NZ_JBOFQE010000059.1, read as the reverse complement.
CCGTGCTTGAGCGCGGTATGACTTCGTCGTGCTCCGCGGCGATCAGCAGTGTCGGTATCGTGATGTGCGCCGCGTACTTCCATGATTCGAACCGCTCCCGTAGCAGCCACTTCACCGGAAACCAGGGGAACTGCCGCACGGCGAGGTCTTCCACGCTGTTATAGGGCGTGATCAGGACCAGGCTGGAAGCCGGGCGCTGGCTGGCGAGGCGAATGGCGACCCCCGAACCGAGGCTGCGCCCGACCACGGCAATCTGCGGATGAGTGTCGTAGACCTTGTCAAACAAGCTCATGGCATCACGCTGAATGGCCTCTTCGGAAGGCGACCCCGAACTTGCCCCGAAGCCTCGGTAGTGCAACAAGTAGATCGCATGGTCCGGGAAGGCCTGGGCGAACCCGGGGAGGTTGCGAGAAACGTCCTCGGCATTGCCGCCGAAATAGATCAACGCCTTCGGTCCGTCGTGGGGCCTGACCGACACCCCGACCTGCGCATCGTCGACTGTCAGCGTGAGCAGCGTATCGGGCGTCTCGATGGCGCTGGGTTGCGGGAAGTAGATGAGCGCGCGCTGAAACACGAACAACGCCGCGCACAGCGCCAGGTACAACGCTGCAAGGATGACGACGATTAACACCAGGGTTCGTGGCATTCGGCTAACTTTAGGGGGCGACATCGACTGCTCTGGGTGAGGTACCCAATCCACTGGACCGGAGCCAGAGTTTAGTTCATCGGTAGCCGGGCACACCGAACCAGGCTACAGAGGAGGGCGACCATGCCCATCGCTGCAAAGTGGCTCAACGTCCAGCCCGGCGAAAAAACGGCCCTGATGTTGGGATTTGCGTTTCATTTCTGGGTGCTCGCCAGCTATTACCTGGTACGACCGCTGCGCGATGCCTTGGGTCTTGAGGGCGGTGCCGACAAACTGCAATGGCTGTTCACCGCGACTTTCGTGGTGATGCTGTTGATGGTCCCGGTGTTCGGTGCATTGGCGTCGCGGCTGCCGGCCACGCGTTTTGTGCCGTTGATCTATCGCGTGATCGCCGGGTCGATGCTGGTGTTTGGGGTGTTGATTGCCAACCGCGTTGCGCCGGTGAACGTCGGACGAGTGTTTTTCGTCTGGATCAGCATCTACAACCTGTTCATCGTCAGCATTTTCTGGAGCGTGCTGGTCGACCGGTTTTCCAGTGAACAAGGACGCCGTCTGTTCGGGTTTATCGCGGCGGGCGGCACCTTGGGCACGTTCATCGGGCCGTTGCTGGCGGCGACCATGGCCACACGTCTGGGCCCGGTGGCCCTGACCGTCGCGGCGGCGCTGCTGCTCGAAGTCGCGGTGCGCTGCTATCGGGCGTTACTGTCCCGGACGCAATCGCAGTCCGGCCGCCGGTTGCTGGATGACCGGCGCATGGGCGGCAGCATGCTGGCCGGGATCACGTTGATTGTTCGTTCGCCTTATCTGCTGGGGCTGGTGCTGTTCATGCTGCTGCACACCAGCGCCGCGACCTTGTTGTATTTCGAGCAGGGACGGATTGTGGCGGGTAGCTATGCTGATGTGGCCAGCCGCACGCAATTTTTCGCGGTTGTCGATCTGATCGTGTCGGCGCTGACCTTGATCTTTCAACTGCTGCTGACAGCGCCGTTGATTCGTTTGATCGGTGTCGGCGGGGCTTTGGCGGCGTTGCCACTGGCAACCATCGTGGCCTTTACCGCCATGGCCCTGGCGCCCGTGCCAGCCACCGTCGCACTGGCGCAGGGGCTGCGTCGTGCGGTCGAGTTCGCCATTGTGCGTCCGGCGCGCGAGGTGTTGTGGACCGTGGTCAGCCGCGAGGAGAAGTACAAGGCCAAGAATGTGATCGAAACCCTGGTGTATCGCGGCGGAGATGCCGCCAGTGGCTGGTTGTCGGTCGGGTTGACCGCATTGGGCGCGGGGTTTGGTCTGGTGGCGCTGCTGATCGTGCCGTTCGCCGGGCTGTGGGGCTGGTTATGCCTGTGGCTGGCCGGGCACCAGGAACAACGGGCGCAGAGCAAAAATGTGGAAGGGTCATTCCATGAGCCACACTGATGGGTACACGCGTCGCCAAATACTCACGCTGGCTGCCGGTGCTTCGGCGGTTTTCACCTTCGCCCCGGCCTTTGCTGAAACCACGCCGTCGAAGGAAACAGGAGGCAAGAACATGCTGACCCGCGCCATTCCTTCCAGCTCCGAGCCATTGCCCATCGTCGGGTTGGGCACCTATCGCGGTTTTGATGTCGAGCCTTCAAGCGCCGCCTACAAACAGCTTCCCGCCGTGCTGCGCGCGTTATTCGAGAAGGGCGGGACGGTGATCGACAGCTCACCGATGTATGGCCGCGCCGAAGAGACGACCGGCGAATTGCTGTCGATTCATGAGCCTCGTTCGCCGGCGTTCCTGGCCACCAAGGTCTGGACCCGGGGTCGCGAAGAAGGCATCGCGCAGATGGAGCAGTCCTTCAAGTTGCTGCAAACCGATCGCATCGATCTGATGCAGATTCACAACCTGCTGGATTGGCAAACCCATCTGCCGACGCTGCGCAAGTGGAAGGAAGAAGGGCGCATCCGCTACATCGGCATCACCCATTACACGGCCTCGGCGTATGAAGAAGTGGAGGCGGTGCTCAGGGCTGAGCCATTGGATTTCTTGCAGATCAACTATGCCCTCGATGATCGCAGCGTCGAGAAACGCATCCTGCCGCTGTGTCGCGAGCGCGGCGTGGCGGTGATCTGCAATCGCCCGTTTGGCGGCGGTGACTTGCTGACCCGCTTGAAGGACAAACCCCTGCCACGCTGGGCGGCGGATGTGAGGGTCAGCAGCTGGGCGCAAATGGCGCTGAAGTTCCTGCTGTCGCATTCCGCGGTGACCTGCGTGATTCCCGGCACCGGCAACCCGCGCTACATGGCGGACAATGCCGGCGCGGGTTTCGGGCCGATGCTGACCGGTGCGCAGCGTGAGCAGTTGATCGATATCGTCGGCTGAGCGCACTCGCGATATCGCCTCATGACAAGTTGCCTTCACCCACATAGCCGCCGCCCGAGAATGTCCGGGGCCCGGTGCTAGACTTTTCAGGTGGGATGAGTCAGTTGGAGGCCACCGCAGGCAATCAGCGACGATCCAGCCACACCGTCTGCGCATTGCAGAACTCGCGCACGCCGAAGTGCGACAGCTCGCGTCCGAAACCGCTTTTCTTCACGCCGCCAAAGGTGACACGCGGGTCGCTGGCGCAGTAGCCATTGATGAACACGCCACCGGTTTCCAGTTCGCCGGCCATCTGCTGGGCACGCTCCACGTTGGCGGTGTAAATGGTCGCGGCGAGGCCGAATTCGCTGTCATTGGCCAGTTCCAGCGCATGGGCTGCATCGCGGGCAGTGATAATCGAGGCTACCGGGCCAAACAGTTCCTGCTTGAACGAGGTCATCTGGTCGGTGACATCACCGAACACGGTCAGCTCGTAGAAGTTGCCCGGACCTTCAGCTTTCTTGCCACCCAGCAGCAACGTCGCGCCTTCTTCCAGGGTGTCGCGCACTTGTTGATCCAGTTCATCACGCAGATCAAAACGCGCCATCGGGCCAATGTAGGTGTCGGCGGCCCGTGGATCGCCGACCACCAGTTTGCGTGTGGCTTCGACGAACTTGCGCGTGAATTCTTCGACAATGCCTTGCTCGACAATCAAGCGTTTGGCGGCTGCACAGACTTGCCCGGTGTTTTGATAACGGCCGATCACGGCGGCTTTGACCGCTTCGTCGAGGTCGGCGTCATTGAGTACGATGAAAGGGTCCGAACCGCCCAGTTCCAGCACGCATTTCTTCAACGCCGCACCGGCCTGTGCGCCGATGGCCATGCCGGCGCGCACGCTACCGGTGAGGGTGACCGCGGCAATGCGCGGGTCAGCGATGGCTGTGGAAACACCCTCCGGCGTGACGTTGATGACCTCGAACACGCCTTCAGGGAAGTCGGCTTTTTTGAAGGCTTCCAGCAGCATATAAGCGCTGCCCATCACGCTCGGCGCATGTTTGAGCACGTAGGTGTTGCCGGCAATCAGCGCGGGGACGGCGCCACGCAGCACCTGCCAGATCGGGAAATTCCACGGCATCACCGCCAGAATCGGGCCGAGCGGGCGATATTCAATGCGAGCTTTGCCACCTTCCACCAGAGTCGGCTCGGCGGTCAGCATGGCGGGACCGTGTTCGGCGTACCACTCGCAGAGCTGCGCACATTTTTCGATTTCACCGCGCGCCTGAGTGATCGGCTTGCCCATCTCCAGCGTAATCATCCTGGCCATCGCTGCGGCGTTGTCACGCAATGCCTGAGCCAGAGTGATCAACAGTTGCGAGCGTTGCGCAACCGCGGTGCTGCGCCAGACGCGAAACCCGGCAGCAGCACGGGACAGCGCAGCTTGCAGCGCCGAAACGGATTCGAAAGGGTAGTGGCCGATCTGCTCGCCCGTGGCGGGGTTGATCGAAATGGCGTGGGTGAGACTGGAAACGTGGGTCATGGCACCGTCCTGCTAGGTGGGAATGCGCTCAGGTTACGGTGGCGTTTGTTTTCTGGAAACTGAATAATGCTGAGCATATCGTTCACGTTTGGAGAATGACTGTGGATCTGGTTCAGCTGGAAATTTTCAAGGCAGTGGCCGAGCACGGCAGCATCAGCGTGGCCGCCCAGCACATCCATCGGGTGCCGTCGAATCTGACGACGCGGATCAAGCAGCTGGAACAGGACCTGGGCGTGGACCTGTTTATCCGCGAGAAAAGTCGCCTGCGCCTGTCGCCGGCCGGCTGGAGTTTTCTCGATTACGCCCGGCGCATTCTCGACCTGGTGCACGAAGCCCGGGCGACGGTGGCCGGTGAAGAACCCCAGGGTGCCTTCGCGCTGGGGTCGCTGGAGAGCACGGCGGCGGTGCGCATCCCCGAGCTGCTGGCCGCCTATAACCAGAAACACGCCAAGGTCGAGCTCGACCTGTCCACCGGACCTTCCGGGACCATGATCGACGGTGTGTTGTCGGGCCGACTGGCCGCTGCATTCGTCGACGGCCCGGTGCTGCACCCGGCACTGGAAGGCGTGCCGGCATTCGAGGAGGAAATGGTGCTGATCGCGCCGCTCAACCATTCGCCGATCCATCGTGCGCGTGAGGTCAACGGCGAAAACATCTATGCGTTCCGCTCCAATTGCTCCTACCGCCACCACTTCGAAAGCTGGTTCGCCAAGGACGCGGCGGTGCCCGGCAAAATATTCGAAATGGAGTCCTATCACGGCATGCTGGCCTGCGTCAGCGCCGGTGCCGGCCTGGCGCTGATGCCGCGCAGCATGCTCGAAAGCATGCCGGGCTGCACCACCGTCAGCGTCTGGCCGTTGTCGCAATCCTTCCGGTATTTGCGCACCTGGCTGGTGTGGCGCAGAGGCACGGTGTCGCAGAGTTTGACCATGTTTGTGCGGTTGCTGGAGGAGCGGGGCGTGGTGCAGCAAGAAGCCTGACGCAAATACCTGTGGGAGCGAGCCTTGTGGCGAGGGGATTTATCCCCGTTGGGCTGCGAAGCGGCCCCGAAATAGAAAACATCGGTGTATCAGATACACCGCAAACAATGGTTTCACGACTGCTTCGCAGCCGAACGGGGATAAATCCCCTCGCCACCAGAGCTCGCTCCAGCAATGGGTATTGGTATCGACTTCATTCGGCTTGCTGTTCAGCCTGCCCGGCAAACCATTGCATAACCAGCGCACACGCCGGATGAGACGCCGCCGAAGCTTGCACGCACAGCGAATAAACACCCTGCGTCTTCAACGGACGCCCGAACGGGACGACGAGCACCCCGCGATCAATCGATTCCTGCGCCAGGGTCAGGTCGGTCACCGCCACCCCAAGTCCGCGGGCCGCAGCATCGAGCGCCAGTTCGTCGAGGTTGAAGGGAATGTGCCGATAGTCTTCCAGCGGTTGGCCGTCATTGGCCGCCAGCCACTCAATCCAGGCTTGCTGGTCGGCCGAACGATGCAGCAGCGGGAAACGCAGCAGATCTTCCACCGATGCCAATGGCGCGGTCGCAGTGGCAAGGCCCGGCGCGCACACCGGGACCAGCGCTTCCGAGAATAGGGTCAGGCAGGCAGGATCGGCGGACGGTTCGGGCAGGTAGAGGATGTAGGCGTCGCTGTCACTGGCCGGCTCGACGATCTCCGTCGCCACGGTTTCGATAGCCAAGGATATGTCCGGGTGGCAGCGATAGAAATCGCTCAGTTTCGGCAGCAACCAGCGCACCGCCAGCGACACATGCATCCGTATTCGGAACGGGCGTTTTTGTGGAGACAGTCGATCCTCAAGGGTTTTCAGTTGTTCCAGGATAGAACGCGCGCTGGCCAACACCTGTTCGCCTTCCGGGGTCAGGCGAATGCTGCGGCTGCTCCTGATGAACATCGCCACGCCGAAATGACTTTCCAGCTGCTGTATCTGCCGGCTGACGGCACTTTGGGTCAGGCAGAGCTTACTCGCCGCTTGGGTGAAGCTGCCCGAATCAGCAACTTCCACCAGCGCCTGCATGGCTTGAAGAGAAGGGACGTGACGAATTTTATCCATGCGTTCTGTGAATGGCTCAATGAATTTATAACGTTGGTTGTATCACCGAAGACCTAATAGATTCTAGCCCTGGCTGCCGCCATCGCAGATTGCCCATGCAATTACTGCATGTGACGGTTAGCAGAACGACAGTCTGGGCAGGTGACGCATGAATGATGAATGTGGCTGGATCGTACAAGCAGGAAGTGCGCCGTTGCGCGAGCGTCTGATTGGCGTGCAAAAAGCCGATTGGCTGATCATCGGTGCCGGCATTACCGGCCTGAGTGCCGCCCATGCGCTGGCGCAGTTGCACCCTCAGGCGCGTATCGTGGTGGTCGACCGGCAGCGCGCGGCGCAGGGCGCTTCAGCACGTAATTCCGGGTTTGTGGTGGCTCATGAACACCCCGCCCATGATGAATTGATCGGCAATCGCGGGTTCACCGGGTTTGAAGTGGATACAACGATTTCACGTGCCGCCAGTGCGGAAGTGCGCAAGGTGATTGCCCGGCACGCTATCGAGTGCGACTTCCGGGATTCGGGCTATTTCTTTGCCGTCAGCGATCCCGGCAAGCTGACCCACATTGACGAGAAGCTGCGCACCTTGCGGGCGCTCGGTGCGTCTGCGGAGTTTTTTGAAGGTGAGCAACTGAATCAAAAACTCGGCACCCGGCATTACCGCGCCGCCATCTGGTGCGGCAAGGGCAACGCATTGCTACAACCGGCGAAGTACGTAAAAGGCTTGCTGGCGGCGCTGCCGGAAACGGTCACCGTCTACGAAAACACCGACATCACCGGCCTCGAACGTTTGGGTAAAGGGCGTCTGCGGGCCAACGGCCTCGATGGCAGCGTCGAGGCAAAGCAGGTGCTGATCTGCCTCAATGCCTTCGTGCCGCGTGCCGGCATCCAGGACAGCGGCACCTTTGCCATGGAGCTCAGCGCCAGCCTCACGCGGCCACTAAGTGCCGAAGAATTTCGCAACATCGGCAGTGTCGAGCCCTGGGGCGTGCTGTCCACCCGTCCGCTTGGCGCCACGGTGCGGCTGACGCCCGATCGCCGGGTGATGATCCGCAACACCGCGGAATACCGCTCGCGGGATTTGTCCGATCATGAACTGGCGGTCCGTCGCCAGCACCATGCAGTGGGTTTGCAGCGGCGTTTCCCGTGGCTGACCGAGCGCGATATCCAGCACACCTGGACCGGACACCTGAGCGCCTCGCGCTCCGGGCAGCCGTTTTTTTCCAGGGTGGAAGAGGGCGTGTTTGCGGTGGCCGGCTGCAATGGTTCGGGCGTGGCGCGCGGCACCCTTTGGGGACGATTGCTCGCCGAGCTGGCGTCAGGTGTCGGCTCGCCCTTGCTCGACTCCGTGATGGATCGAGCGCAGCCCGGCTGGCTCCCGCCGCGACCTCTGCTCGACATCGGCGCGATGTTTCGGATGCGCGTCGAAGCCGTCCGGGCCAGGACAGAAATCTAGTTTCCGGTTATCACAAAAGAACAAAAAGGTGATTGAACATGCAGGTCAATACTATTTCCCTGATGGTTGCGCTCACGGCGTTTTCGGCGGCCACTCACGCGGCCGAAGAGGTCAACATTTCCAACTGGAACGGCTACATCGCCGACGACACCTTGGTCAACTTCACCAAGGAAACCGGGATCAAGGCGACGTACGACATTCACGACAGCAACGAAGTGCTGGAATCAAAACTGATGACCGGCAACACCGGATATGACGTGGTCAGCCCTTCGAACCATTTTCTGTCGCGATTGATCAAGGCCGGCGCCATTCAGAAGCTGGACAAAAGCCAGCTGCCCAACTGGAAAAACCTCGATCCAGCGTTGCTGAAAAAGCTCGAGGTCAATGACCCGGGCAACCAGTACGGCTACCCGTACATGTGGGGCACGGCGGGTATTGGCTACAACGTCGAGAAAATCAAAGCGATCTTCGGCACCACCGACGTCACCCATTCCTGGAACCTGATCTTTGATGAGAACAACATCAAGAAGTTGAGTGAATGCGGCGTGGCGATTATCGACAACCCGACGCAAATCCTGCCGATCACCCTCAATTACCTGGGCCTGCCGCCCCATAGCCATGAGCCGGCGGATTACAAGAAAGCCGAGCAGGCGCTGCTCAAGATCCGGCCTTACGTCCAGTATTTCCACGCATCCAAGTACGTCAGCGACCTGGCCAACGGCAATATTTGCGCGGTGATCGGCTTCAACGGTGATGTGGTGCAAGCGGCGGCCAGTGCCAAGGAGGCCAGGAACGGTATCGAGATCGCCTATTCGATCCCGGACGAAGGCTCGACCCTGTGGCTGGACATGGTGGTCATGCCCAAGAGCGCGCCCCACGAGAAGGATGGTTACGCGTACATGAACTACCTGCTCAAGCCTGACGTCATCGCCAACATCAGCAACAGCATCCACTACGCCAACCCGAACCTGGCGGCGGACACGCTGGTCAATCCGGCGGTGAAGCAGGACCTGGCGATTTACCCGCCGAAAAGCGTGATGGACAAACTGTTCACCGTCGAGGATCTGCCTGCGGCGATTGCACGGTTGAGCACACGTCTGTGGACCAAGTTGAAAACCAATACCTGACGCAACGATGCCTGGGCTCCGTGGCTGGAACCCAGGCTTGACCGCGTCATGCGCGCTTCGGCAGTTTCCAGTTCGGCCGAATGAAGTGACAGGTGTAACCGGTCGGCAGTCTTTCGAGATAGTCCTGATGCTCCGGTTCTGCCTCCCAGAACGGGCCGGCGGGTACGATTTCGGTCACGACCCGGCCGGGCCAGAGTTTTGAGGCATCCACATCGGCCGCGGTGTCCTCGGCCACTGCTTGCTGCTCTTCGTTTAGATAGAAAATCGCCGAGCGGTAGCTAAGGCCGATGTCATTGCCCTGACGATTGGCGGTCGACGGGTCGTGGATCTGGAAGAAAAACTCTAGGATCTGACGGTAGCTGGTGATCGCCGGGTCAAACGCGATCTCGATCGCTTCGGCATGGGTGCCATGGTTGCGGTACGTCGCATTGGGCACATCGCCGCCGGTATAGCCGACGCGCGTCGACAGCACGCCTTTTTGTTTCCTTATCAGATCCTGCATGCCCCAGAAGCAGCCACCGGCCAGGATTGCGGTTTCAGTGTGCGTGGTCATAGCGCTTACTCCTCAGTGTTCATTGATTTGATCAGGTTGTTGCGCAAGGTCACGATTGCCTTCTGCAACAGCGTGAACTCGTCTTGCGTCAGGCCCGTGGCGCCGGCGAGGCCGTTTTCCGGTTGGTCTTCGCGCAGCGCCTTGCCCTGTTTCGTCAAGTTGATACGCACCTGGCGCTCGTCTTCAGGATCGCGCTGGCGTTGCAGGTAGCCCATCGCCTCGAGTTTTTTCAGGATCGGCGTGAGCGTGTTCGATTCAAGAAACAGCTTCTCGCCGAGGCTGCCGACGGTCTGATTATCCTGCTCCCACAGCGCAACGATGGTGATGTATTGCGTATAGGTCAGGCCCAGGTGTTCGAGGATCGGCTTGTACGCCTTGCCGAACGCGAGGTTGGTTGAGTAGACCGCAAAACACAGGAAGTCGGAGAGCTTCAGGTCTTCGGGTACCGCTTTGTCGGTAGTGGATTTCATGTGTCGCCTCATTCGTCAAAGACGGCTTTGTCGCCTGCGCGAAATATACCTCGTGTGCGATGGTGTCGTAAGTGCTGTAAGTCCTGATGTGATCAACGGCAGGGGCGGATTCGACGCAAGGGTGTCGAACCCGCCGTGCACGCATCACGCCGTGAGGACGTTCAAGTCCACGTCGATATTGCCTCGGGTTGCCTTCGAGTACGGGCAGATCTGGTCGGCGGTGTGCGCCAGTGTCTTCGCGATGTCATCTGCCAGCCCGGGCACGCGCAGGGTCAAACGAGCTTGAAGGAAGTAATCCTCACCGGTCTGGCCGACATCGACTTCGATCTCGACGGACATATCCGCTGGCAGCACCACGTTCAGGTCGTTGGCCACCAGTCCGACGGCGGCGGTATAGCAGGCCGACCAGGCGCCGGCAAACAATTGCTCGGCGGCCGGGTGCGGCTGGGTGCCGGCGATGACATGCGCAGGCTGGGCGTTGCCGGGCGACGAAAGTGCAATGTCGAGGCTGCCGTTATGGCCGCGCGAGGTGTTGCCGGTGCTGCTGGCGGTGGTGCGTGTTTTGCCGGTGGCCAGTACTTTTTCAATCTTGCTCATGGTTGATTACCTGAATGTTTATCTAGGGTTGTTATTCGTATGCGCTTACATCGCATGCGACATATATGGTGCTTCTATATATCAAAGAGTGTTGCAGCTTCGGTATTTCAGGCCGTGAGAACGTTCAGGGCCACGTCGATGTTGCCGCGCGTTGCTTTCGAGTACGGGCAGATCTGGTCGGCGGCATGGGCGATTTCTGTGGCCACACCGTGATCCAGGCCTGGAGCGCGCAGGGTCAGGCGTGCCTGAAGGAAGTAAGCGTCGCCGGTCTGGCCCAGGTCGACTTCGATGTCGACGGACAAATCGGCTGGAAGCTCAACGTTACGCTGTTTGGCGGCAAGACCGACGGCGGCGATGTAGCAGGCCGACCAGGCACCGGCGAACAATTGCTCGGCTTTCGGGTGCGGTTGGGTGCCTTCGAATTCATGCACCGGCTTGGTATTGCCGGGCGACGAAAGCACGATGTCGAGGCTGCCGTTGTGGCCGCGCGAAGTGGTGCCAGTGCGGCTCATGGTGGTGTGGGTCTTGCCGGAGGCCAGGACTTTTTCGATCTTGCTCATGGGGTGAATCCTCGAAGGTACAATTGGGTTTGTTGTGTATCGTATACGTTTGTATCGTATGCGATTGAAATAATACTCTCGCAGCCGCCAATCCAAGTCAAGAGGGGGAAGGAGGACTTGGCGACGAATGGTCGAGTGATGGGGAGGTGACACCGACTCCCGATTCCGCGCAATGAAAAAGCCCGCACAGGGCGGGCTTCGAAATCGAGTAGGTGGCCAGTGCTGGTCTCTGGCTTACGAGATTTATCAGGCTTCTGACAGAACAGTTTTGTGCTGTCCTGCTTCACACGGCATAAGGGCTGGACCTCACCTCGGAGATCTTTCTAACCGTGTACCCTTAGGAGCGCGCCCCACGCTTCCTCGCTATCCTCTTGCGCATCAGTCTGCGTCTTCACCTACAGGTTTTAGAATAGCAAAGGCTGCGAAACGTAAACCGGGCTTTTTAGACCGATTTCGTCCTTGGGAAAACGCGGCAGGATGGAAAACTGCTATCGGAAAAAAACCGGGTTCAGCCTGTCGGGGAAGGCAGGCGAACCCGGTGCCGGAATCAGACCAGATTGAGGGTGACGTCGATGTTGCCACGGGTCGCTTTGGAGTACGGGCAGGTTTGGTGCGCGGCATCGATCAACGTCCGGGCAACAACAGGATCCAGGCCCGGAAGGCTGACATTGAGGCGCGCCTGGAGGAAAAAGGCGTTATCGGTCTTGCCCAGATCCACTTCCGCATCAACGGCGACGTTGCCCGGCAATGTCACCTTCAACGCGGCCGCCGCTTTGCCGATCGCACCAATGAAGCAGGCTGACCAGCCGGCTGCCAGCAGCTGTTCCGGATTGGTTCCGGGCCCTGATGAGCCAGGCGGGGAAAGCTTGACGTCCAGACGTCCATCCGAACTCTTCGATTCGCCGTCGCGGCCGCCGATAGTGTGGGTCTTGCCGGTATAAAGCACAGTGTCGATTTCATTGATCATGACGGGGTTCCTGCTCAGGGTTGGGGGCGTCACCCGTGAGGTCGCCGGGTGTATGGTCGAACGGGTGAAGGCCCCACTTTTCCACTTTTATGTAGTGCCCATGTGTCCTGATCCACTGGTTGTGTAACGCCGTGTAAGATCGCCAGCGAAATTACACGACGATACAAATCCGTCATGCCTGCCAGTTTATTCTGTGAGCCGGTGCGCCCAAGGGCGAGCTGGTTGCACCGCCATCCACGACAATCTCTGCGCCTACGACGTTTGAAGAGTCGCTGGAGGCGAGGAATAAGGCGACGGTCGCCACTTCATGGGCTTCACCGATGCGACCCAGCGGAATAGTGGTCTTCAGTTTTTCCTCCAGCGCGTCCATCCCGACCTTGGCGGCGTGAGGGTTCCAGACCGGCGTGCGCGCAGCCCCGGGCGTAATCTGGTTGACGCGAATACCACGCGGGGCGAACTCTGCGGCCATCACTCGGGTCATCGAGCGCACGGCGCCTTTGGTGGCGGCGTAGGCGCTGTAGGCAGGCCAACCCATTTCGGCGTGTACCGAGCCGTTCAAAATGATCGAAGCACCCGGGTTGAGGTGCGGTTCGGCCGCTTGCACGGTAAAGAACGTGCCGGTGAGGTTGGTGTTGATGATGTTCTGGAACGTTTCCAGCGTGGTGCCGCCGACCGGGGTCAAACCCGCAATGCCCGCGTTGGCGAAGACGATATCCAGTTTACCGAACACCGCGACGGCTTCTGCTACGGCGCGCTCGATTTCTTTCACGTCGGTCAGGTCCGCCTTGATCGCCAGCAAGTTTGGACCCAAGGCCTCCCGGGCTACATCCAGGGTTTTTTGGCTGCGACCGGTGATCGCTACCTTTGCGCCTTCAGCGATGAACAGTTTGGCGGTGGCCAGGCCGAGGCCGCTGTTGCCACCGGTGATGAATGCAGTTTTTCCAGCCAGTTTCATTGGGAATCTCCTACGGTTTTATCATGCAACCATTGATGACAAAATGACTGTGCGTATGGCACAGAGAACGGGTTACTGGTTTTGTTATGAAACCAAGTGCTGTGATTTTTACCCGCATTGGTTGTATTATGCAACCACATGCCGGGTGAAAAATGTGCATCAGCGTCGGCACACTTTTTATGGAGGTTCATCTACGTGAAGCGCAAAAGCTTGCAGGGCAATCCCTGTCCGGTCGCTCGATCCCTGGATCTGATTGGTGATTGGTGGTCCTTGCTGATCATTCGTGATGCGCTTTCTGGCAAGAAGCGCTTCAGTGATTTTCAGAAAAGCCTGAATGTCGCGAAGAACATTTTGAGCACCCGTCTCAAAGGTCTGGTGACGGAAGGCGTGATGCGCATGGAGCCGGCGGCTGACGGAAGTATTTACAAAGAGTATGTGCTGACCGAAAAGGGCAGGGCGTTGCAGACCGTCCTCATTGCCCTGTCACAGTGGGGCAACGAGTTTTTGTATGAGCCCGGGGAAGCGGGATCCGTCATGGTCGATGCAAAGGATCGCCAGCCGATCCAAAAACTGCAGTTGGTTTCAACGGACGGACGACCGCTCAAACCAGAAGACATCGTGACCAGACTGGGCGTGCCGCACTGACGCGTACCTGCGGTTGTATCCGAACGTATCCCCGGCACCGGTAGTTACCTGGGCATACAAAACCGTGCTCTTCTCGACACCTGCGCGATACACGGCAACCTCCTAATGAAGCCACCGCAACCGCGGCATTCATTGGAGAATTGCGATGTCCCGTATCAAATCCCGTCACACCGCAGGCCTGCTCGGCATCGCCCTGGCTGCCGCCGTATCATTCAACGCCTTTGCCGCTGAAGAAGTGAAGGCGCCCGCACAAGCCACTCCGGCAAAAAGCTGGCAGACAGGACTGCACCGCACGGACCTGGTACGCCAGGACCTCGACATTTCCAAGGGTGAAGTGATTCAGGTTCGTGTCGATTTCGATCCGGGCGTCACATCCCCCAAGCATTCCCATCCGGGTGTGGAAGTCGCTTACGTGATCTCGGGCACGTTTGAGTATCAGCTCGAAGGTCGGGCGCCGATCACGCTCAAAGCCGGTGACTCCTTGTACATCCCGGCGGGCACCGCGCATGTCGCAAAGAACGTCGGTGACGGCAAGGCCTCGGAGCTGGCAACTTACCTGGTGAAAAAAGACACGCCGCTGTTGATCCTGGAAAAGTAAGCGATAGCCGCCCGATGCAATTCATCGGGCGTCATCGTTAAACAGCGTCCTCAGATCGCGACAGTTTCGCCAGGCCAACCGGCCTGGCGCAGCGCATTGAGCAGTGTTTTTGCGTCCAGTCCCGGCACGGTGTGTCCATTGCCTTCGGTGGTATCAGCGGCCAGCAGAGCGTTGATGATCGCTTCCTCCACCGCTTCAGTCGCGGCCAGAAACAACTCGCTGATGTGGTCGTTGTTGACCATGCTCAGGTTGTCGCAGGTGGGCGCACCTTTGCCTTCATAAGCCGCCGGTGGCACGTGTTGGTTGCCGGTGGCGAAGGCGATGAAAATGTCGCCGCTGTGGTCTTCGTTGCCGCCGCCGGTGCGCGCAAGTCCAAGACTGGCGCGCTGCGCGAGACGCGTGCATTGATGCGGCAGCAGCGGCGCATCGGTGGCCAGGCACACGACGATCGAGCCCATTCCCGGATACGGCAGCGATGCCCTGAGGAACGGTGAATCAGCCTGTTCCATATAGCGCCCGACCGGGTAACCATCGACCCGCAGCTCATTGCGAATGCCGTGGTTGGCCTGGACGATGGCGCCGACGGTCCAGCCGCCCTGAGCCTTGCTCAATTGGCGCGAAGAGGTGCCGATGCCCCCCTTGAATTCGTGACAGATCATCCCGCTGCCGCCGCCCACCGCGCCTTCCGTCACCGGTCCGCCGACGGCATTGCGTTGCGCTTCGGCCACATGTTCGGGCTTCACATGAAAGCCGTTGATGTCGCTGAGCAGGCCGTCGAAGGTCTCCAGCACCACCGGCATGTTCCAGTAAAGCCGTCCGTCATCGGGCTGGGCCTGACGATCCAAAGCAATCAGCGCATCACGCACTACACCCAGGCTGTGGGTGTTGGTGAAGGCAATCGGGCTGGTCAGCAGTCCTGCTTCACGAATCCACTCGAGACCGGTGGCGTCGCCGTTGCCGTTAAGCACATGGACACCGGCAAAACACGGTTGCTGATTGGTGGAACCGGCACGCGGTTCGATCAGGGTCACGCCGGTGTGGATGTCGCGGCCGCTGTCGGTGCGGCCGCGCACATCGCTGTGGCCGACGCGCACACCGGGCACATCGGTGATGGCGTTGAGAGGGCCGGGTTGCAATTGGCCGAACTGGATATTCAAATCGCGGGCACGTGGTTTCATCGTTTCTCTCATCTTCTATTTATTCAAAAAATGCGTGGCAGACGCGGTCCCTGTAGCAGCTGGCGAAGCCCTGTGGGAGCGAGCCTGCTCGCGATGACGTAGTGTCAGTCGACATTTGTGTTGCCTGATACACCGCTGTCGCGAGCAGGCTCGCTCCCACAGGGTTTCGCCAGCTGCTACAGGTCTCGTGGGATTACTGCCCGTTCTTCACCTTGCTCCAGATCCGCGTGCGCACCCGTTCGGTGGCCGGCGGCAAGGGCTGGAGAGTGAACAACGTGGCCAGCGCTTCGGCCGACGGGTAAACCGCCGGGTTGTTGCGGGTCGCTTCGGCCACCAGCGGTGTCGCGCTGCGGTTGCCGTTGGGGTAGGACAGGTGATCGCTGACCGGGGCGATGACTTCAGGCCGCATCAGGTAGTCGATGAAGGCCAGGCCTTGCTCCGGGTGCGGTGCGTCCTTGAGCAACACCAGCGTATCGAACCAGACCGGCGCACCTTCCTTCGGCAGGCTGTAGGCGATCTTCACGCCGTTGTTGGCCTGCTCGGCATTGGTCTTGGCTTCGAGCATCGCGCCGGACCAACCCACCGCCACGCAGATGTTGCCGTTGGCCAGGTCGCTGATGAACTTCGACGAGTTGAAGTAGGCAATGTGCGGACGCAGTTTGAGCAGCAGCGCTTCGGCCTTTTTATAGTCGTCAGGGTTGGTGCTGTTCGGTGGCAAACCCAGATAGTGCAGGGCGACCGGCAGCATTTCCGCTGGCGAGTCGAGCATCGCCACGCCGCACTGGCCGAGCTTCGCCAGGTTCTCTTCGTTGAACACCAGCGCCCAGGAATCCACCGGCGCCTTGTCACCCAAAGCGGCGCGAACCTTGTCGATGTTGTAGCCGATACCGTTGGTGCCCCACAGGTACGGCACGGCGTACTGGTTACCCGGATCGTTGTTGGCCAGTTTCGCCAACAGGTCGGTGTCCATGTTCTTGAAGTCCGGCATCTGCGCGCGGGGCAGTGGTGCCAGGGCGCCGGCCTTGATCAGGGTCGGCAGGCTGAAGTTGCTTGCCACCACCACGTCGTACCCGCTGCGGCTGGTCAGCAGCTTGCCTTCCAGCACTTCGGCGCTGTCGAAGGTGTCGTAAACCGGCTCGATACCGGTGTCGCGCTTGAAGTCGTGCAGGGTGTTGGGGCCGATATAGTCATACCAGTTGTAGACATGAACCGTGGGACCCTCGGCCGCAACCGCCGACAGCGAAACGCACAAACAGACGCTCAGTCCAAGATTGATCTGGTGACGGGGACGACTCATGATGCGGCACTCCTGGCCTGCTGCAGGCCGGTGATGAACAGGTGCTTGCAGCGTATCGGCAGGCGGGTTACACACCCATTCCCATCATGGGTTACTCGAAAGGGGTAGTGCGTGGACGCGTTGTTGAAAGAGTTGCCGCTGCACCACGGGCTGGCGCGGGTATTTGGCGCACTGGGCCAGGACGGTTTCTGGCGCGCGCTGGTCGACACGCTGCGGCTGCTGGTGCCGCTGGATAACGCGTTGGTCGCGGTGATGCGGACCGGGCGAGTGCCGCGCTTGCTGATCGACTTCGACTCGAAAGGGGGTGCCGCCGAGCACGAAGAACTGGCGGACTACAGCGCCGGCATGTACCTGCTCGATCCGTTTTACCAGGCGGCCTGCGCCGGCATTGCCGATGGCTTGCACAGCCTTGATTCGCTAGCCCCGGACCAGTTTCAGCGGAGCGAGTATTACCTGAGCTACTTTCGCTCGGTGGTGGGCGGTGACGAGTTGCAGTTCATGGTCAACGTCGACGGCGCCGTGCTCGGTTTATCGTTGGGGCGTTCGACGCGGTTCACCCTTGAAGAGCAGGGTCGTCTGCTGTGTGTGCGCGATTGGGTGCTGTCGGCAATGCGCCGGCATCTGCAGTTGATGCCGCCGGAAGGTCCGGTTGCGGAACCTGTGGCCGGCGATCTGGCAACCCTGCTGGATCGTTTCGACGCGCGCTTGTCCGTGCGTGAAGTCGAAACGGCGCGACTGATTCTCCAGGGCTTCTCCAGCAAGGCGATCGCCCAGCAAATGGGCATCTCACCGGAGACGGTGAAAGTGCATCGACGCAATCTCTATCACAAGCTCAACGTGAACGGTCACGGCGAGCTGTTCGCGCTGGTCTTGCAACCGCGTTGAATCCGAGGCCGCCTACCTATCTTGGGTCCGCTATAGATCCCTGTGGGAGCGGGCTTGCCCGCGATGGCCGTGTAATTGACGAAATCAATGTTGGAACGGACGGCCTCATCGCGGGCAAGCCCGCTCCCACAGTGAACAGCACTTAGCTCCCGAGTTTGAACACCAACGCCTTCAACCCGCATTCAACATCCGCATCCGGAAACTCCGGCGGATTCTCCAGCCGTTGCTCAAACCGCAAACCCGGCGCTTCACGCATCACACCATCGATAAGGAAGTCCGCCCCGAACGCTGGATCGTTCATGCAAGCCAGCACCGTACCTTCAGGACTGAGCAACTCCGGCAGCCGACGCAACACGCGCTGATAATCCTTGGTCAGCAGAAAACTGCCTTTCTGAAACGACGGCGGATCGATGATCACCAGGTCGTAAGGCCCTTTGCCAATCACCTTGCCCCAGGACTTGAACAAGTCATGGCCGAGAAAACTCACCTTGCTCATGTCGTGGCCGTTAAGCCGGTGATTGTCGCGACCCCGGTTCAGGGCCGGGCTGGACATGTCCAGATTGACCACATGCTCGGCGCCACCTTCGATGGCGGCGACCGAAAAGCCACAGGTGTAGGCGAACAGATTCAACACACGTTTGCCGTCGGCATTCGCCCGCACCCAATCACGGCCATAGCGCATATCGAGGAACAACCCGGTGTTCTGCTTGCGGCCCAGGTCCACGCGATACCGCAAGCCGCCCTCGGTGATGATCAATTCCTCGATCGCATCCCCCAGCAACCATTCGGTGGTGCTTTGCAGCAGGTAGCGGTGTTGCAGCAACAGAGTCTGTGCGCCTGATTTTTGCCACTGCGCCGATTCAGTGATCGCCATCAGCAACTGCTTCAGATCTTCCAGCTGCGCCGCTTCAGGCTCCTTGAACAGCGACACCAGCACCACGCCCTGCAGCCAGTCGACGGTCAACTGCTCCAGCCCCGGCCAGCAACGGCCCCGGCCATGGAACAACCGACGGGTTTCGGCAGGTGCATCGGCCAGGGCTGTCAGCAAATGGTCGTGAAGGATGGAGAGGGCGTCAGCGTTCATCGGGCAGGGGCCAGCAGTTTGAGGGGGGCGGCATTTTACACAATTGTGGGTTTGCGAACGGCTGCGATGGTCGGGAGGTACTCACAACTTTCAAGTCGCATGTATCAAAAATGAATTTCCGCCGAGTCCGCTGCTCATACCTGTAGGCAGCGGATTTGAGCCCGCGAAATCATTAGGCAATCAGGGAGTGGCAAGGTTATGTGTCCAACAACGATGGCGGGCGAGCAGCTTCCTGGCGGGTTGATTCTGGTGGTTGAAGATGACCCTTTGATTCTGGAATTCCTCTGCGAAATTCTTCAGGAGGAAGGTTTCAAGGTTGAACCGCAAGTCAGCGCGGATGCCGCATCGGAATATCTCGAAAAGCACGCCGACAAGGTTGGTCTGTTGCTCACGGACATCACCATGCCCGGCAAACTCAACGGCGCGGACCTGGCCAATAAATTTGGCGATCGCTGGCCGGACAAGCCGATCATGATCATGTCCGGTTACGAAACCCCCGAGACCTCTGGTGTTAAGCATCCAGTGTCCTTTATCAAAAAGCCCTGGGCATTGGGGCAACTGCTTGATTGTGTCGAGGGGGCCTTCAAGTCGCGGCGGCCTGTGTAGGTCGTGTACATTGACGAACCTGCCTGACACACAAAGGAAATTCATCCTTGTCTGCCCACGAATCCGTTTTTAATACGCCGTATCGCGCGTTCCTGTTCGACATGGACGGCACCGTCCTCAACTCCATCGCCGCCGCCGAGCGGATCTGGACCACCTGGGCCCTGCGCCACGGGGTGGATGTCGAGTCCTTTCTTCCGACCATTCACGGCGCCCGTGCCATCGACACCATCAATCGCCTGGCGTTGCCCGGGGTGAATGCAGAGGCCGAGGCGAAGTGGATAACCGAGGCGGAGATCGAGGATGTGGAGGGGATTGTCGAGGTGTCCGGCGCGGCAGATTTCCTCAGGTCCTTGCCGGCGAATCAGTGGGCGATCGTCACCTCTGCGCCAAGGGCTTTGGCGTTGCGCCGGATGGCGGCGGCGGGGATTCCCGAGCCGGGTGTCATGGTCACCGCCGAAGATGTCAGCGCCGGCAAACCGGACCCTGCGGGCTACCGACTGGCGGCTCAACGGTTAGGTTTTGCAGTGACTGATTGCCTGATCTTTGAAGATGCCGCCGTGGGGATTCTTGCGGCAGAAGCGGCTGGGGCAGGCCTCATGATCATCACCTCGACCCATGACCATCCGATTCAGACACAGCATGCCACCCTGGCCAGTTACGAGCTGGTTTCAGTGCAACCGGCTCCCGAAAACCTTATCCGCCTGACGAAAATCTAAAAGTGTGGGAGCGAGCCTGCTCGCGATAGCGGTTTCTCAGTCACATCTATGCTGAATGTGCCATCGCTATCGCGAGCAGGCTCGCTCCCACAGGTTTTGTGTCGTCCCACGGTGATGTGAACAACGCAAAACCTGTGGGAGCGGGCTTGCCCGCGATGGGGACGACTCGGTCTACCTGCCAAACCGCCCCGGCCAGCCAATGATGTTCTTGGGCCGCGGCGTCGCATAAGTCCGCACCTTGGAAGTCGACAAGCCCAACCGCACCAGCGACTCGGCAATGGTCACCGCCGCTGTCACCCCATCCACCACCGGAACACCGGTGCGCTGGCGAATCTGTTCATCCAGCCCGGCCATGCCACCGTCAGGGCCAGGATCCATCTGAAGGCAGCGCTTCCCGCGCGGTAATACTCAAGCCGTCATCTGCGACCGGGCATTACGCCGAATCACCTGTGGCGGCTGGCCGAACGCCCTGAGGAAGGCTTCGCGCATCCGACGACGGTCGGTGAAGCCAGCCTCGGCGGCAATCTGATCGAGGGTCAGGCGACCGCGTTCGAGCAGCTGCCGCGCCGCTTCCAGACGCAGGTTTTCGATGGCCTTGGCCGGGGATTGCCCGGTCTCGGCGCGGAAGGTGCGGCTGAATTGCCGTGGGCTGAGGCGTGCGACTTCTGCCAGTTGCTCCACCGACAACGCCGACGTCAGATGTTCCCGGGCGTAGCCGAGGACGGTTTGAATCCGGTCGGATTTGGGCTCCAGTTCCAGCAGTGCCGAATGCTGCGACTGGCCTCCGGCCCGGCGTTGATACATCACCAGTTTCTGCGCAACGGACCGGGCCAGTTCGGCGCCATGGTCCTTTTCGACCATGGCCAGCGCCAGGTCGATGCCAGCGGTCATGCCGGCGGAGGTCCAGATGGAACCGTCGACCACGTAAATGCGGTCTTCTTCTACCTTGATCGAGGGAAACCGCGCTTGCAGTTCCCGCGCATAGGCCCAGTGAGTGGTGGCCCGCCGCCCGTCGAGCAGACCAGCCTGAGCCAGCACGAACGCCCCTGAACAGATCGACGCCGTACGCCGTGCGGTTTTCACGCGGTCGCGCAGATACGCCAGCACACCCTCGGGCGCCTGCTCGAGGATCGAATCGCCACCGACCACAATCACGGTGTCGAACACCTGCTCATCAAAGGCTCGGGTGCCCACACTCAGGCCACCGGAAGCCTGCAGGGAACGGCCATCCTCAGAGATGACGCTGACCTCATAAAGCGCTTCGCCGGCGCTGAAGTTGGCGTACTCGAACACCGGCATCGCCGCCAGCGCCATGGACTGGAAGCCCTCGAAAACCACAAACGCCACGGAAGTCATGATCAAGCCCTCGAAAGCCTGTGTCCGAAAAACGTACTTTAAACGTCATTTGAGACGAGCGTGAGTCAATTTATAACTGTCCACACCCGGCGACCTTATCGCCTCACTGTGAAGGAAATTGAACATGGCTCTTTCATCCAAAGGCACTGCACTGATCACTGGCGCTTCTTCGGGCATCGGCGCAGTTTACGCCGACCGACTCGCCCGGCAGGGCTACGACTTGATTCTGGTCGCCCGCAGCCAAGGCAAACTCAACGCCCTGGCCAATCACCTGAGCAACGAAACCGGCCGCGCCGTGGAAGTGGTTGTCGCCGACCTCAAAGACAAGGCTGACTTGCTGCGGGTCGAGAGCATTCTGTGCAACGATGCGAGTATCACACTGCTGGTCAACAACGCCGGCGTTGGCGGCGTGATGCCGTTGCTCGGCAGCCCGGTGGATGACATGGAAGACATGATCACCCTCAACGTCACTGCGCTGATGCGTTTGTCCTATGCCGTGGTACCGGGCTTCGTTGCACGCGGCGGCGGCACCGTCATCAACATTTCATCTATCGTCGCCATCGCTCCGGAAATCCTCAACGGTGTTTACGGCGGGAGCAAGGCTTTTGTGTTGGGCCTGAGCCAGTCGATGCATCACGAACTGGCCGACAAGGGCATTCGTGTCCAGGCGGTGTTGCCCGGCGCAACCGCCACCGACTTCTGGAGCGAGGCCGGCAATCCGGTGGAAAACCTGCCGCAAGAGATTGTGATGTCTGCCGAGGACATGGTCGATGCGGCGCTCGCAGGATTGGCAAAAGG
Organism: Pseudomonas sp.; assembly: GCF_051660785.1. Classification (GTDB taxonomy): domain Bacteria; phylum Pseudomonadota; class Gammaproteobacteria; order Pseudomonadales; family Pseudomonadaceae; genus Aquipseudomonas. The sequence continues at coordinate 29,343 of NZ_JBOFQE010000059.1, read as the reverse complement.
AGAAGTGGTGACCATCCCTGGCCTGCACGAAGGCGACAAATGGGACGCCTACGAAGCCCAGCGCCAGGTGCTGTCCGGGTCGTTTGGCCACTCATCGCCGGCACCGCGTTATCGCTGAGACGGTAGCGGCGGGCCAGGGTGAACTAAGCTTGGATAAGGACTGTTCACCACCGGCTCGTCGAAAACCCGACCCGCCGGTGCTGCCAAACGGAGCACACAATGCTTCACATCAGAACGCCTTTGATCCTCCACCCAGGGCTGTCCACGCCGACCCGGCGCATCTGGCTCAAACTGGAAAACCTGCAACCCAGTGGCTCGTTCAAAATGCGTGGCATGGGCCTTTTGTGCAGTCAGGCAAAGGCGCAAGGCAAACGCAAAGTCGTCTGTCCTTCCGGCGGTAACGCCGGTTTTGCCACCGCCATGGCCGCCGTTGCGCTCGGGCTCAAAGCCTGCATTATCGTGCCGCACACCACCCCCGAAACCACCCGCGCCAGGATCAGGAAAACCGGCGCCGAGGTGATCGTGCACGGCAAAGTCTGGGATGAGGCCAATCAACGGGCAAAAGAGCTTTCACAGGATGCGGATACCGAATACGTGCCAGCGTTCGATCACCCCGTATTGTGGGAAGGGCACAGCAGTCTGATTGATGAAGTCCTTGAGGATTGTCCCCAGGTCGATGCGCTGGTGACGTCGGTCGGCGGCGGTGGTTTGCTGGCGGGCATCCTGACCGGATTGATCCGGCACCAGCGCATGGATTGCCGGATCGTTACGTGTGAAACCCAAGGCGCGGCGTCCTTCGCTGCCGCCATCGAGGCCGGGCATCCCGTCAGGTTGGCGCGCATCGACACCGTCGCAACATCCCTGGGCGCTGCCAAAGTCGCTGCGTGGCCGGTGCAGCACCTCCCGGATTTTCCTCACGAATGTGTGGTGCTCAGTGATGACGAGGCGATCATGGGGGTGGTGCGTTACGCCAACGACCTGCGCCAGTTGGTCGAGCCGGCGTGCGGTGTTTCATTGGCAATCGCGTACTTGGACCATCCGGCGATCGCCGAGGCCCATGACGTGGTGATTGTGGTGTGTGGCGGGGTCAGCATCAGCGCCCAGCTAGTGGCCGGATGGGCGCGTTTGTCCTCTGGGTGAAGCAAGGCAGGGCTGCACGCTCTCCGGCTGTCGCGAGCTCTTCCGTTAACTTTGCAACCTTCATTGGCCAGCGGTGCTTTCCTGGATCAGGATGGCTCTGGCAAGCTCTTCGTCGCTGGCTTTGAGTCCAGGATTTTGCTGACGAATCTGGTTCAATACCGACTCCAGGTACACACCGCGGATCGTACCGCCACTGGCTACGAAGCTGGAGGCATCATCACGGGCAGGAATCGCCAGTTTGTGGTCCTTGAACGTCGAGTACAGCGATGCTGAAACCCCGGCAGAGGTGGCGACATCGCCTGCGTCCACGTCGGCGAAGGCCGAACCGAAGGGCAAACACAACATGAATAAGGAGATGATAATCAGGCGGCGCATAGCGGTGTCCTCTGAAGCGTGAAGCAAAAAAGGAAGTACCTCATCATTTAGGATGCCTGGCGCCCCTCAGGAGTTCCCTGTTGATGCGTTATCCGTGTGCGATGACGCTCAAAATCGCACAGGCGCTGGGATGCCGAGCAACTCACAAAGAACCACATAACCCTGTAGCCGCTGTCGAGTGAAACGAGGCTGCGATTCTTTTGATCTCACCCTTGAAAATCTAAATCAAAAGAATCGCAGCCTCGATTCACTCGACAGCGGGCTACACGGCTCCCTGCGCTGACTGCTACAGCAACGGAATGCTGTAGCTCACAATCAAGCGGTTCTGGTCCTGGTTTCGCGACGCCTCGCTGTTGGACTTGCCATTACGCCATCCAAATCCGACGTTTTTCAGAGCGCCGGACTGAATCACATAGTCCAGGGCAATGTCCCGTTCCCACTCCTTCTGCGTGCCGCCGGATGTCGTCTTTATATTGTCCCCGCTGAGGTACATGACGGAGGCTTTCAAACCGGGTACTCCCATGGCCGCGAAGTCGTAGGCGTATTGACCGAAGGTCGTGCGTTCGCCCGCACGGGTGAACGTTTGAATCAGGCGGTCGGTATACAGGTAAAGACTGGCGCCGCCGGCACCCTTTTTGACCAGATTGCCCTGACTCAGTTGCGTGAAGTTGCTGCCACTCGACACGCTTTGATAGCCCGCGGTGATGCCATGGCCACCCACGGTGTAAATCAGTGCGGCACTCCAGGTTTTATTGTCGATCTCGCCATCATTGTCCTGGGTGTAGCCACTGATTTTGTAGCCGGTAGTGCCCGAGCTGTTTTCACCGGATGAATCAGTCTTGAAGTAGCGCAAGTCGGTTTTCAGCGACTGACCTTCCGCGATTGCCAGTGTGTGGATCAGGCCGAAAAACTGCTGGGTGTAGTAGTCGTCCAGATTGGCGTAGTAATACTGGGCGGTCAGGTCCTTGGTGATTTTCCAGTCACCGCCGGCGAAGTCGAAGGCGTTGCTTTCACGAGTGCCACCGGTGGCGGCCAATCCGGTCTGATCGCTTGAACCGCGACCGGTCGCGTGTTCGATTCGCCCTCCAGTAAAGGTCAAATCCTTGAACTCGCCCGAGGTGATCTGGCCACCTTCAAAGGTTTGCGGCAGCAGACGACCGTCGTTGGACACCAGGATCGGCAGCTTCGGCATCAGCGTGCCCAGGCGCAGTTCGGTTTTCGACACCTTGACCTTGCCGGTCAACCCCAGTCGGCTCCACTCGTCGACAGCGCTGTTATCCGTATCCGAAGGGATCATGGAACTGCCGACATGCCGTCCTTTGCCACTGTCCAGCGTGATCCCCATCAGCCCCAAAGCATCGACGCCAAAGCCGACCCTGCCGTCGGTGTAGCCCGACTTGTAATCGAGCATGAAACCTTGCGCCCACTCTTCGGTTTTCGAAGGCGTGGCCGTGCCGTCGCGGTTGTCGTTGTTGAAGTAGAAATTTCTCATCCCCAACGTGGCCTTGCTGTCACTCAGGAAGTCGGCGTGCGCCTGGGTGCTCAGTGCAATGGCGCCCAGTGCGATCGTTACCGCCGTTGTTGTGTTGCTCATCGAAATCGCCCTTTTTTTGTAGTTTGAATAGGGGAGAGTCACTCCCGCAGGCGCGGCTGCCGGCATGGCAGGCGGTCTGCGGGAGCGTGACGCTTGAGTTAAATACCCAGCACGTTGGCGCCGATGCATGGGTCGATGCCACGTTCCAGACGACGCTGATGGACGATCACGGTAATTTCCATCGAGCCGGTGGTGACCTCGAAGTCGAGGATGTGGCCGCCGTACGCTTGAAAGGTGGCGTCACCGGCGACGCCGTGCATATGGATCGAAGGCTGATCGTTCTTCCACGCCACGGAGCCGGTGATGCTCGCCATCTCGACGCTGTTCAGGGTCTTGGCGTCGAAGTCTTTTTTGTCCTTGTTCCAGAATCCGAATTTCACATTGCCGAAACCGATGCCGCTGATGGAGGCGCTGGGGATTTTTTCGGCGATGGCCAGCTTGGTCAGTTCCTTGAAGGCGTTGTCGCCCATGCGCAGCACCATCAGGTAACCGGTGGGGGTCTTGGTGTAGCGCGGTGTGGCTTCAGTGGCACATTGCATGGGTGTTGTCGTCGCGGTTGGCTGGGTTTCGGCGATGGCCGCTGTGTTGAACATCAAGGCGGTGGTCACCGCCAACATCAATGTGGACAGGCAGTGTTTCGGGTGAAGTTGAACGTGCATGAGGCTTCCTCTGTTTTTGTTGTTGTGTGGGTGCAGCGGTTTTCGGGACGAGCGAATCCGGCGCCTGTTGTTCAACAGGCGCGGAAGTTGTCGCTAACGGTGGGTGTTAGTTGAAGCCGGGTGACTTACAGCGCATCGCGACTGCTGACGCCGTCAACCAGTCGGGCGATGCCCAGCGGGTTGGCATTCTTCAATGCGTCCGGCAACAAGCTGTCAGGGCAGTTCTGATAACAGACCGGGCGCAGGAAGCGATCGATCGCCAGCGTCCCGACCGACGTGCCGCGCGAATCCGATGTGGCCGGGTAGGGGCCGCCGTGCACCATCGCATCGCAGACTTCCACGCCAGTCGGATAGCCGTTGAACAGCACGCGCCCGACTTTCTGTTCCAGCAACGGCAGAATGTCGCCCAGGGTGGCGGTGTCCGAGTCTTCGACGATCAGCGTTGCGGTCAATTGGCCGCGCAAGCCGTGCAGGGCCTGCAGCAGTTCCGCGTGATTGGCCACTTCAACGACCAGGGTGGTCGGGCCGAAGACTTCTTCCTGAAGCAACTCATCGCCGTTGATCAACAGGCTGACGTCGGCCTTGAATACCTGCGGCTGTGCCTGGTTGCCCTGTTGCCCGTTACCGGCCAGATGCGTAATGCCGGGGTGTGCGCGCAGATTGTCCAAACCATGGCAATAGCTCTTCAGGGCGCCGGCGTTGAGCATGGTTTGCGCCGGTTGTTCACCCATCAGACCGGTAAAACGTTCGAGGAACGCCGTGAATTCCGGCGAGCGAATGCCCAGCACCAATCCGGGATTGGTGCAGAACTGACCCGCACCCAGCACCACGGAGGTACTCAGTTCCGCCGCAATCTTGTCACCGCGCGCCTTGAGTGCGTCGGGCATCAACACGACCGGGTTGATGCTGCTCATTTCGGCGAACACCGGGATCGGTTGAGGGCGTGCCGCTGCCATATCACACAAGGCCCGACCGCCACGCAACGAGCCTGTAAAACCGACCGCCTGGATGGCGGGGTGCTTGACCAGGGCCTCACCGACGCTGCCGTAGAGCAGGCTGAACACGCCATCGGGCATCCCGGTTTTTTTCGCGGCACGGGTAATCGCATCGGCGACGTAATCGGCGGTTGCCATATGCCCGCTGTGGGCCTTGAACACTACCGGGCAACCCGCCGCGAGCGCCGAGGCGGTGTCACCACCCGCGGTCGAGAACGCCAGCGGGAAGTTACTGGCGCCGAACACTGCGACCGGGCCGAGCCCGGTGCGGTACTGGCGCAGGTCGGGGCGGGGCAAAGGTTGGCGATCCGGCAGGGCGCGGTCGATGCGGGCACCGAAGAAATCGCCGCGACGCAGCATCGTGGCGAACAGGCGCATCTGGCCGCTGGTGCGGGCTCGTTCACCTTGAATACGACCCGCGGGCAGGGCGGTTTCCTGGCACACCAGGGCAATGAACGTGTCGTCCAGCGCCTCAAGCTCAGTGGCAATCGCCTCGAGGAACTGAGCACGTCGGGCGGCTGACAGATGACGAAATGTCGGGTAAGCCGTGGCCGCCGCTTCGGCGGCCGCATTCACTTCCTCCACGGTTGCCTGGTGGAAGCGATACGGCAGTGCTTCGCCGGTGTTGGCGTCGTGGCTATGCAGGGTGGTCGAACCTTGTGCGGAACGAGCGCCGGCAATGTAGTTGTGGCCTGAAACTTCAAACATGGGAACTCCAAGGGCTGTTCAATGAGGGTCAAGTGAGCCGGTAAATGCGCCGGGCGTTGTCATGAAACAGGGCGAGCCGATCAGTCAGGGGACGGTCGCCGGTGATGGTTTTGAAACCGTCGAAGATCTCGCTCATGCCGTTCACTACGCCGTCGACCGGGTAATTGCTCGCGAACATGCAACGGCTGACGTCGACTATCGAAATCGCGTCGTTCACGACGATCCGGTTCATCTCCACGGGCCACGCCTTGCCGGGCATGCAGATGCCGGAAATCTTCAGCGCGACGTTCGGCTCCAGTGCCAGTAACGCGAGGTTTTTACGCCAGCCGGCTAACCCTTCTGGCGAACGATCCGCCGGCAGCGCCGTGTGATTAACCACGATGGTCACGTCCGGAAAGTCCCTGGCCAGTTCGGCCGCTTCCGGCAGATGCCACCAGGGCGCCTGCAACTCGAAGTGCAGGCCGTTTTCTGCCAGTTGTGCGTAGCCTTCGCGCCAGCGCGGATCACGCATGGAGCCGGGCGCCACGAAATCTTCGCGCCATGCCTCACGGCTGGTGACCGACGGTTTGTGGCGCACGCCGCGCACCAACGGGTGGTCGCCGTACTGGCGCAAGAGCTCCGAGGCGGCCTCCCGATCAAGCCAGACCTGCGCGACCATCGCCGCCAGGGTGGGTTCGTCTTGTGCCAGCGACTCGACAAACCTCACCTCGTCGGCGGGCGTGGCCGGGTCCCATTCACCTTCGATGACGACGGTTTGCACGATGCGATGGTTGCCCGTGAGCCGGCGATAATCCCGGGGTAGAAAGTTGCGGCAGATCGACGAGTAATCGCCGTAGCGAAAGGGCCGCAACGGTCGATCATTCAGCCATGGGTAGTAATGCTGTTCGATATCGAAGTAATGCTGGTGAGCGTCGACGATGGGCAGGTCAGCATCCTCGCCGCTGGCCAGAAAGCGCGCACGGTCATCCATGCTGTTCCTCCAGACGATAAAAGCGTCGTGCATTGCCGGCGAACACCGCTTCCTGCACGGCACGGCCCATGGGAGCGAGCATCGCGGCGACGCCATCGGCAATCGTGTCGTAGGACGCACGCAATCCGGCGACCGGGAAATTACTGGCGAACATGCATCGCTCAGGCCCGAAGATCTCAAGCGCCGTCAGCACCACGACACGGTTGTCGTCGTAATTCCAGGGCGAATCCTTCAGCCCGAACTCCGAGAGCTTGATGTGCACGTTGGGCTGCATGGCCAGGGCTTCAAGGCCTTTGCGCCAGCGGGCCATGCCCTGCGGGCTGCGATCCCAGGCGAAGCCGGTGTGATTGAGCGCGACCTGGATTTGCGGAAACATCGCTGCCACTTCCGCAGCCTCCACCAGGTGCCATGGCGGCACGCGCAGATCCCACGACAGATCGTGTTCAGCCAGACGCGAAAAGCCTTCCAGCCATTTTGGGTCCTGCATTGTGCCCCGTGCGCCGGCAATCGATACATCTGGGGATGCCGAAGTCACCGGTTTGGAGCGAATGCCTTTCACCAGTGGTCTCGCGGCCTGGGCAGCGAGAATTTCGGCGCTGTCCTCACGGTCGAACCAGGCGTGGGCAACGATGGCATTCGGGAAGCCGTAACGGGAATTCACTTGTTCCAGCCAGCGTGTCTCGGCGACCTGCTCATCACGAGCACGTTCAGCTTCGACATGCACTGTCCCGACCAACCGTTGTCTTTCGGTCAGGGCGAGAAACTTTCCCGGCAAGAAATCCTGGCAGAGGCTGCGGTAGTCGCCGAGGAAAAAATCCTCGTGATAGTCGTCCTGCAGCCACGGATATCGACCGTTGCCCAAGTCCCACAAGTGGTGATGGGCATCGACGATCGGCAGCGCATCCTCGGCAGCCAGGTTGGGCAAACCGTTGCGTTCGTGCAGCGTGATCATGACGTCGTCCCTTGCTCAGCGCGACGCGGCGAATTGGGAGGGGCTGAGCACGCCGTCATCGACTTCGCCCGCGACAGCGGCCTCGGCCTTGGCCTGCACCCGGCTGCGCAGTTTGGCGACGTTCACCACCACCCGGGTATGTGCCGCCGTGGCCACCAGCTCGACGTCATCGCGCACTTCGACGTTGAAGGTGACGCTGCGACCCTCGACCCGGGTGACCGTGGCGACAATGCTGACCGACATGCCGAGCAACGTGGCGCCGACGTGGCGGATATCCACCGCGGCACCGACGGTGTTTTCGCCTTCGTCGAGGAAGGTCAGCAGGTAGTCCAGGCACGTCTGTTCAATGTCATCCACCAGGCGGGGCGTGGCGTAGATGCGCAAGTCCTCGCCCAGAAACGAGATGGTGCGTTCCCTGTCCACGATCAGTTTGCGTTCGGTGGCGGTGCCGGCTTCGAGTGCGGAGAAATTCATGAGAAACCTCGTGTTTGAGTGCTGACAGTCAAAAAGTGATTCAGGCGTTGGGCAGGAAACCAATGGAGATCCATGGCACGGCAATCAGCACCCCGAGGGCCACGACGAGCGCGCCGAGATACGGCCAGACTCGGCGCATGGCACCGCTCGGGTCGACCTTGGCGATGGCGCAAGCGGCGTAGAAGCCCACGCCAAACGGCGGGGCGAACAAGCCCAGGCCCATGGCGAAGATCGCGACCATGGCGTAATGCACGTCGTTGATGCCCATGGCCTTGGCAATCGGAAACAGCAGCGGCCCGAACAGCACGATGGCCGGGATGCCTTCGAGGAAGCTGCCGAGCAGGATGAACGCCACGGCGGAGATGATCAGGAAACCCATCGCGCCACCCGGCACTGTCGACATCACTTGCGCCAACTGGTGGGAGAAACCCGACTGGGTCAGCGCCCAGGCCATGGCGGTTGCGCTGCCGATGATGATCAGGATCGCGCCGGACAGCGACGCGGTGCTGACCAGGATCGGATAAAGCCGGCGCCAGTCAAAGCAGCGGTAGCACAGCAAGCCGACGATAAAGGTGTAGGCCACGCCAATCGCGGCGACTTCAGTGGCGGTGGCAACCCCTTCGACCACCGCGGTGCGGATCACAAAGGGCAGCGCCAGAGCAGGGACTGCGAGCAGCAGTGAACGTCCGATTTCCTTGCCGGAAGCGCGTTTTCCAGTGGAGGCTTCGCCTTTGCGGTTCTTCCACCAGATCACGGCGGCCATCGCAATCGCACCCACCACCGCCGGCATGAAACCGCCGGTGAACAGGGCGGAAATCGACACGCCGGTCACCGAGCCAATGGTGATCAGGACCAGGCTTGGCGGAATGGTTTCCGACATCGCCCCGGAGGCATTGAGCATCGCCACCAGTTCGTTTTCATCCTCACCGCGTTTCTTCATTTCCGGGAACAGTGCCGGCGCGATGGCCGCCATGTCGGCTGCCTTGGACCCGGAAATACCGGAGATCAGGTAGATGGCGCCGATCAGCACATAAGACAGACCGCCACGCACATGGCCGATCAGCGAGCACAGAAAGCGGATCATCGCGCGGGCCATGCCCATGGCTTCGATCAATGCGCCCAAAAACACGAACAACGGAATCGCCAGCAGGATCAGGCTCGCCATGCCTTCGTCCATGCGTCCGATGACCAGGGTCAGCGGCGTGCTGGTCATGGTCGACAGGTAAGCCACCGTCGCCAGGCCGAACGCGACCATGATCGGCACGCCAATGACGATCATCGCCATCACACCAATCATGAAAAAGACCACCAGGTTCCAGTTGCCCATCAGCAGCATCCAGCCCTCAGCCACCCACAACAGCGCGGCCAGTGAGGCCAGCATCGCCACCGACACCGAGAAGTCGATCAACCGCGCGCTGGTCAGCAGCCGCGCGACACAGGTCATCAGCATCAGGCTCAGGCCGACTGCAATGGCCGATACGCGAAAGGCGTTGGGGATTTCCAGGGCGGCCGTGGTGATGATCCATTCGTCGCTGACGTATTCCCAGGCCGGTGTGAACAGCAACCCGATAAACGTGATGACAATCACCGCGCCCAAGGTGTCGACAAAGGCGCGTTTTTCCAGCGGTAACCGCCCGATGAACGAGGTCAGGCGCATGTGCTCGCCGCGCCGCATCGCCACCACTGAGCCGAGCATCGCCAGCCAGAGAAACAGCAGCGAGGCCAGTTCATCACCCCAGACGATGGGTTGATTGAGCACGTAACGGGAGAACACATTGCAAAACAGCAGCGTGACTTCGATGATCACCAGCAACGCCGCGCTGCCTTCGGTCAGCCAGCGCAACCCGGTGTCGAGTGCGCGTCCGAGACGAAACGTGGCCTGGTGTGGGCTGAGTCCTTCAGCAGGAGAAACATCCGTCATTGGTAGTTCGCTTTTCATGACCTTGTCTCCGGCTTAGGACAGTTGACCTGCGTACTGCTCGAGCAAGCTCCAGGCTTCCGGGCCGTACTTTTCCTTCCACTGGCTGTAGAAGCCTTTGGATTGCAGATCAGTCCTGAATAATGAACGGTCGACTTTGTTGAAGGTGATGCCATGGGCGGTCAGGGACGGCTCCAGACTGGCATTGAGGTCGATGACCTGCTGGCGCTGTATCAGCGCGGCAGCGTTGATTTGCCGGGAGACGATTTCCTGTATGTCCGCCGGCAATTTCGGAAAGGTTTTGCCCGAGGCGACGATCCAGAAGCCACCCCAGATGTGGTCGGTCATGGAGCAGTATTTCTGCACTTCGTAGAAGCGTGCGGACTCGACCACCACCAACGGGTTTTCCTGGCCGTCGACGACTTTGGTCTGCAACGCCGAGTAGGTCTCGTTGATGCTGATGCCGGTGGGGGAGGCGCCCAAGGCGCTGAACATGGAGGTCCATAGCGGGCTGACCAGCACACGCAATTTGAAGCCGGCGAGGTCTTGCGGGGTGTTGATCGGCCGCGTCGAACTGGTGATCTGGCGGAAGCCGTTGTTCCAGACTTTCTCCATCGGGATCAGGCCGACCTTGGCGGTCTTGGCCCGTACGTGCTCGCCGAGTTTGCCGTCCAGCGCGGCCCAGACAGTGTCGTAGTCCTTGAACGCAAACGGCATGCTCTCAATGGACATGGCCGGCACCAGCGTCGAGAGAATCGCGCCAGGCAACGGAATGAAATCGATGGCACCTGCGCGCACCTGGGACAGCATGTCGGTGTCGCCGCCCATGGCGCCGTTGGCGTACACCTGCAGGTCCACGGCCCCGTTGGTTTCGGCTTTGATGGCTTCGGAAGCAGCCTTCATCTGTTTGTTCAACGGATGGGTGTCGGGCAGGCTGCTGGTGTAGCGCAACACAATGGGTTTGGTCGCGGCGAAGACGCCGGAAGGCAGCAGGTTGGCGGCGAAGGCGCCACCCACGGTGACGCCGGCAGACACTAGAAATGATCGGCGGCTGACAGCCTCGGTCAAGATACGGCTCATGATGTTCACCTTCTTGTTTTTGTTGTAGTTGTTCTTAAAACAGCGATTCGGTTAAGCGAACGCTGCTCTTTGTGGGAGCGAGCCTGCTCGCGATGGGGGTGTCAGACTCGATATCTTTGTTGACTGACGCACCGCAATCGCGAGCAGGCTCGCGCCCACAGGGATTGCGTCAGGCCAGTGCCACCACGGCTTGGGATCGAATCAGTTCGTCGATTTCGTTTTCCGTAAAGCCGCTTTCCTTCAGCACTTCACGGGTGTGTTCGCCCAACAGCGGCGCGGGGCGGCTGGTGGTTGGCGCGGCATTGTCCATGTCGGAAAAGTGAATCGGCAGGCCCATGCCGCGCACCCGGCCTTCGGTGGGGTGTTCGGTCTCGACGACCATGCCGCGTGCCTTGGTTTGCGGGTGAGCCAGGGCCGCCGCGATGTCCAGCACAGGCCCGGCAGGCAGGCCGAGGCTGTCGAACAACACCATCCATTCATCCGTGGTGCGTGCGACCAGCACTTCGTTGAGGATTTCCACCAGGGCCAGGCGGTGCTCCATGCGCAAGGCATTGCTGGCGAAGCGTGGGTCGGCTTTCAGTTGTGGCACAGCGAGCGCTTCGACCAGCCGTTCGTAGTTGGCCTGGTTGGCGGCACCGATGTTGATCCAGCCGTCGGCGGTGCGGAACACCTGATACGGCGCGCTGGTGGAGTTGGCCGAACCCATCTTCGGCAGGATGGTGCCGTCGGCGAAGTAAGCCGCCGCCGGCCAGTACATCTGTTGCAGGCCGGCTTCGAACAGCGAGGTGTCGACCATCTGCCCGAGGCCGGTGGTTTTCTTCGCCGCGTAGGCCGCGCAAATGCCCAGCGCCGCGAGGATGCCGGAGTTGATGTCGGCCACCGGCGAACCGGCCTTGACCGGCTCACGCCCGGCTTCACCGGTCATGCTCATCATGCCGCTCATGCCTTGGGCAATCAGGTCGAAACCACCTTTTTCACCGAACGGCCCGCTGCGGCCGTAGCCGGAAATCGCGCAGTAGATCAGCCCGGGATTAAGGGTTTTCAGGGTTTCATAGCCCAGGCCGAATTTCTCCATGGTGCCGGCGCGGTAGTTTTCCGTGACCACATCGGCCTCCATCAACAGGCGGCGCAACACGTCACGCCCGCCCTCGGTCTTCAGGTTCAAGCCGATGCCGCGCTTGTTGCGGTTGACCACCATGAACGAGGCGGACTCGCCACTGGCCATGATCGGCGAGAAGCGCCGTGAATCGTCACCGTCCGGGACTTTCTCGACCTTGACCACGTCGGCACCCATGTCGGCCAGCATCATTCCGCACACCGGGCCGGACATGATGTGAGCCAGTTCTACCACGCGCATTCCTGTCAGCGGTCCCATGTTATTTGCCCTCGAATTGTGGTTTGGATTTGGCGATGAACGCGTTCAGGCCAGTCTGAAAATCGTCGGTGTCATAGCAGGAATAACTGCTGTCGATCTGCTCGGCAGTGGGGGCAACGCCCGCTTCAAGCTGACGTGCGGCCTGGCGATGCCAGCGCGCGACGAGGGGCGCACCATTGGCGATGCGCCTGGCGGTGGCGAGGGTTTCCGATTCGACCTCGGCATCGGGCACGACGCGGGCCACGAGGTTTTTCACGTAGGCGTCGTTGGCATCGAGGATGCGGCCTTCGAGAAGGATTTCCAGGGTGGTCGAGCGTCCAGCCAATGCGATCAGGCCGGCCATTTCGTCATAGGACATGACCAGCCCGAGCTTGCCGACCGGCGCACCGAAGCGGCTGGAGCTACCGCAAATACGCAGGTCGCACAGGGCGGCGATTTCCAGGCCGCCGCCGACGCACACGCCGTGGATCATCGCGATCACCGGGTGTGGGCAATCAGCAACCGCGCGCATCGCCTTCGAGGTGACTTCGGCATAGACCCGCGCTTGCGCCTGGTTGGCGCGTACGCTGGGGAACTCGCCGACATCGGCGCCGGCGGCAAAGGCCTGCTCGCCGGCGCCGCGCAACACCACGCAACGAACGCTGGTATCGGCTGACAGTTCGGTCATGACATCACCCAGGTCCTGCCACATGGACAGGGTCAGGGCGTTCATTTTGCCCGGGTGGCTGAGGGTGACGATGGCAATGGCGTCTTGCCGTTCGATAAGGACGGTGGGCTTCATGATTGTTCCGCTGGCGTCGAGGCTCGTGGGGCGAGTTCGGCGCTGCGGTTGCCTCCTGATTTATTGTTGTTGGATAGCGGCTGCTTACAGCGATTGTTCGAGCATCGACAGATAATCCGCGGGCGAGGCTTCGCGGGGGTTGGTCTTGTGGCTGTGATCGTGCAAGGCGCCTTCGACGATGCCGGCAAACAGGCTTTCATCGACGCCGATCTCGCTCAGGCGGGTGGGCAGGCCCAGGCGTCGGGTCATGTCTTCGATGGCGGTGCCGATATTGGCACCCGCTTCAAGGCCCATGGCATGGCGCAAGCGTTCGAGCTTGCGTTCATCGCGTACGGTGGGTGCGTTGGCGTTGAAGTCCACGACCGCTGGCAGGAAAATCGCGTTCAAAGTCCCGTGGTGCAGCTTCGGATTGATGCCGCCCAGAGCGTGGGACAAGCTGTGCACACAGCCCAGTCCTTTCTGGAAGGCCAGCGCGCCTTGCATCGACGCGCTCATCATGTTCATCCGGGCTTCGCGATCACCGGGTTCGGTGGTGGCGCGCTCGATGTGTTCCCAGGCACGCCACAGACCGTCGAGGGCAATGCCGTCGGCGGCGGGGTTGAAGGCCGGCGCCATGAACGTCTCGATGCAATGGGCGATGGCGTCCATGCCAGTGGCGGCAGTCAGCATCGGCGGCAGGCCCAGGGTCAGTTCCGGGTCGCAGATGGCCACGCGAGGCACGACATAAGGGGAGATTACGCCCACCTTGCGACCATCGTCGAGGATCAGAATGGCGCCCCGGCCGACCTCACTGCCGGTGCCTGCCGTGGTGGGAATGGCGATCAGCGGCGCGGTGGCCGAGGTGATGCGGTCCAGTCCGCCTTCGATCACCGCAAAGCTGTGCAGGGGACCGTCGTGAGTGGCGCAGACCGCGACGCCTTTGGCCAGATCGATGGAGGAACCACCGCCGACCGCGATGATGCCGTTGCACTCGCCGAGGTGGTATTGCGCGACGGCTTCACGCACGGCGTGTTCGTTGGGGTTGGGCGGGGTGGCATCGAAAATCGTCGGTGTCCGCGCGGCACCGAGGGCAGCGACGACCTTGTCGACGATGCCGGCGTTGCGCACGCCGATGTCAGTCACGATCAAAGGCCGGGTAATACCGGCGCGCTCGGCTTCGGCGGCCAGATGCGCCAGGCTGTCGTAGCCGAACTGGATTTTGGTGACGTAATTGATGAGGGACATGATTCACCACAAGTTATACAGGATTGTTATTGTTGCAATCGGTCGGGGGCAGGAGAGCTTTCGATCTCGGGTCAAACCCATTGCATTGCCTGGTTGTGGGGTGGACTATAGGGCCGTCGAGGCGACCCTCGATACTGACAACTTTCGATACCTCTATAACTTTTAGTTAACCCAGATGACGCCATCACTGAACTCGATCATGTCTCGCCTGCACATCAAGCAGCTTCGCTTGTTGATCGCCCTCGATGAACACGGCTCGTTGCTGGGGGCGGCCAAACAGGTCGCCCTGACACAACCGGGCGCGAGCAAGGCGCTGCAGGAAATTGAAACCACGTTTGGCACCGCGTTGTTCACTCGCACTAACCGCGGGCTTGAACCGAACGACGCCGGGCGCTCGGTCATTCGTTACGCTCGCTTGATCCAGACCGACCTCGCGCACCTGCGCGAAGAGATCATCGGCATCATGAGCGGAGAGGGTGGACGCGTGTCGGTCGGCACCATCATGGGTGCGGTGCCGCTGTTGACCACGGCAATCAGCCGGGTGATCGGTGACAACCCGAAGCTGTCGATCGAGATCGTCGAGGACACCAGCGCCGCACTGCTCAGCCAGCTCGACGCCGGTCGCCTGGATCTTGCGATCTGCCGTACCACCATCAGCAACACCCCCTATCTGTATGAGAGCTCGACCTTCGTTGAAGAAACCCTGGCTGTGATCGCCAGCACCCAGCATCCATTCGCCTATGCCAGGCAATTGACCCTCAAGGATCTGGTGGATTACCGCTGGGTCGTCTATCGCGCCAACATGCCGATGCGTTTGCTGCTTGAGCGGGAGTTTCATGAGGCCGACCTGCGATTCCCGGTGCACTTGCTGGAAACCACGTCGGCGTTTGCCACCTTGTCGCTGCTCCAGGAGAACCCGACCCTCGTTGCGCTGGTGTCGACCGACGTCGCGAAGTTCTGCTCCGGTTACGGTTTCACCACCACGCTGCCGCTGCCCATTACTTCGCGCAGCGAACCGTATGAGCTGGTTTCACGCAAAGGTGTGCCGGACTCGCCAGCGGCCAGGTTGTTGCGCGAGGCCTTGTTGAACCCCACCTGAATCCGGGACACAGATAAAACGCGCGAGTGGGATATTGCCCGGCTTCGACGGCGGGCATTCGTGCATTTCAAGCAAAATTGATTTGCGACAGGCGACGCGGGGCAACACCGCTTAGCGTGAGAACCGTTTGCGATAGTCCCGCGGTGAAATCCCCAGGTTGCGCTGGAAGGTGAAGCGCATGCGCTCTTCCTCACCAAATCCGCAGTGCCGGGCGATTTGATCGATGTTGCGCTCGGAGTCTTCCAGCAGGCGCCGGGCAGCCTCCAGCCGAAGCACTTCCACGGCTTTGGCCGGTGTCCGGCCGGTTTTGAGCTTGTAGACCCGGGCAAAATTTCGCGGGCTCATTTGCACCTGTTGGGCCAGCACTTCAACGGTGAGGTTTTCGTGG
This sequence comes from Pseudomonas sp., assembly GCF_051660785.1. Lineage (GTDB taxonomy): Bacteria > Pseudomonadota > Gammaproteobacteria > Pseudomonadales > Pseudomonadaceae > Aquipseudomonas. The sequence goes on along the minus strand of NZ_JBOFQE010000059.1, from coordinate 13,611 downwards.
CTGAGGTTTTGCGCGATCCACACATGCAGGTCGTCGAAGGTCGCACTGTCCCCGGTTTGCGCTTGCAGCAATTGACTGTATTGGGCCTGGCCACCGGGGCGCTTGAGAAACACCACCAGCTCCCGCGCCACTTCCAGCGCCACATCACGGCCACAGTCGTCTTCCACCAGGGCCAGCGCCAGGTCAATACCGGCGCTGACACCCGCAGACGTCCACACCGAACCCTGCTGGATGAAGATCGCATCGCTGTCGACTTCAATCGCCGGAAATCCCCGCTTGAGCATGTCGCACATCGCCCAGTGTGTGGCTGCGCGTCGACCATCGAGCAAACCGGCTTGCGCCAGCAGGAAGGCACCGCTGCACACGGAGGCAGTGCGTCTGACGTTGGCTGACGCCAATTTCAGCCAGGCGACCAACGCCTGGGAATTATTCATCGCCTGACGAATGTCCGGTGCGCCGGGGACCATCAGGGTATCGATCGAGTGATCGTCAAAGTCGCTAAGACGTACCGTCTCGACCGCCAGGCCTTCCGCGGTATGAATCAAACCGCCGGCCAGGCTCGCGGTGTGGCGCAGGTAGCCCGGCAAACCGCGCTCGGCCAAGGCTTTGGACGCGGCCCAGAACACGGTTTGCGCCCCGGTGAGATCCAGCAGGCCCATCTCGGGGAACGCGACGAACACGACAGAGCGCGGCTGATCGGGGTGAGGTGTTCGGGTTATTTCGTTCATGGGCTTAGGTGTCAGCGACGCCGATTCAAACGGCCGGATTTCCGGGGTTTATGTCATTGCGGCCGGCAGAGATCAACCGCCAAACGACGAAGTGGCCGCCAGCCCCCTAAATCACCTCCGGCTTACCACATTCCCTGCGGGAGTGAGCTTGCTCGCGACAGCGGTCTGTCAGCCAGCGCATCGGTTGAATGTGCCGCCGTCATCGCGAGCAGGCTCGCTCCCACAGGGTTCAGTGGCGTTGGCAAAAGCCGGGAGTGACCCCCAATCCAATGTGGGAGCGAGCCTGCTCGCGATAGCGGTCTGTCTGCCAGCGCATCGGTTGAATGTGCCGCCGTCATCGCGAGCAGGCTCACTCGTGACAATCCAGAACAAATGTATTGCCCGTACCTGTCTGTTTCCCCACTGACGGGCTGCGTACCTTGGGTCCACTGCAACCTCACAAGGACCCCCTCATGCTCAATCGATTGGTACTGCCATTTGCCCTGTTGTTCACCCTCAATGCCGCCCACGCGGCGGAGGCCGAAAAATGGTATCCCTCGAAATACGGCGCCAATGATGAAATCGGCGCGCTGAATCTGCTGAATGCCGAGTCGGTAATCAACGCCGCCAAACTGATCAAGACCGGCAAAACCTACCCGTTGGCCGTGCCCATCGACAAAACCCTGCCAGCCTTTCGTCACCGCAGCTTTCACCTGACCAATATCCAGCCGGGCGAGGCGGGCGGTACCACCATGGGGCCAAACAAATTTACCTTCAACGATGAACTGGTGGTCGGTTGGACCGGCGTCGGCACCCAGCTCAACGGCATCGGCCACATCGGCATCGACAACGTCTACTACAACGGCAACCGTGCCGCCGACTTTGTGACCGTGGAAGGGGTGAAGAAGCTCGGCATCGAAAAAGTCCCGCCCATTGTCACCCGTGGCGTGGTGCTGGACATGACCGCTATTTACGGCAGCGCCATCGTGCCGGAGAAAACCGAGTTCAGCGTCGCCGACATTCAGAAGGCACTGGACCTGCAAGGCATCAGCATTCAGAAGGGCGACGTGGTGCTGTTCAACACCGGCTGGCTGGAACTGCTGGGCAAGGACAATGAGAAATTCCTCGCCGTTGAGCCGGGCATCGGCATGGACGCGGCGAAATGGCTGGCAGACAAGCAGATCGTCGCGTTCGGTGGCGACACCTGGGCCTCGGAAATCTACCCGGCGAAAGACGCCCAGGAGTTCCCGGTCAACCAGTTCATGCTGGCCAAGAACGGCATCTACAACCTTGAACTGATCGACAGCCGCGCACTGGTGAAGGACAAGGTCTGGGAGTTCATGTTCGTGCTGGGCCAGCCGCTGTACAAAGGCTCGACCCAGGTCAACATCAATCCGGTGGCGATTCACTGATCCACCGCCCATAGCCGTAACGCACACTTTGTAGCAGCTGGCGAAGCCTGCGTTCGGCTCGGGCCGCGTTCGGACGGAGCAGTCGTGAAATCAGGCAATGCGGTGTTCCAGGAATACCTCGTGCACAGGTCTCACGACTGCTCCGTCCGAACGCAGGCTTCGCCAGCTGCTACAAGTGCGCGCTGTATCAGTCATCGATTTTCCTTTGAAGCGAGAACACAAGGATATGATCCCTTCGCTCTGCAGCATCGCTGCACGCCTGCGCCTTAAACAACTGCGGTTACTGATCGCCCTGGATGACCGCGGCTCATTGCACAAAGCCGCCGAACACATTTCGATTTCCCAATCCGGCGCCACCAAAGCCTTGCACGAAGTCGAGTCGTTGCTCGGCATGCCGTTGTTCGAACGCCAACCCAAAGGCCTGGTCGCCAATGAAATGGGCCGCTGCATGATCCGTTACGCAAGGCTTATCTACAGCGATGTCTCGCACTTGCGCGAGGAAATGCTCAGCATCCTGCAAGGCCAGGGCGGGCGGCTGTCGGTGGGGGTGATCATGGGCGCGGTGCCGTTGCTGACCCGTGCCTTGACCGAGTTACGGCTCAAGCAGCCGGGGCTGTCCGTGGAACTGGTGGAAAACACCAGCGCCACGCTGCTTGGGTTGCTGGATCAGGGGCGGCTGGACCTGGCAATCTGTCGCACCAGCGTCGGCCAGCGCTCGGACGCCTACGACTGCATCGAACTCAGCGAAGAGCCCTTGGCGGTGGTCGCCAGCAAGGACCATCCGCTGGCCCGTGTCGAGTCGTTGCAGCTGTCGCAGTTGAGCGATTACCGCTGGGTTGTCTACCCCAAGGACATGCCGATGCGCCAGGCGCTGGAGCGCGAACTGAACGAAGCGGGGCTGGAGATTCCCCGGTATCCGCTGGAAACCTCATCGACCTTCGCCACCATTTTGTTGGTGCAGCAAGACCCGACGTTGCTGGCGGTGATCCCGGTGGAAGTCGCCGGGTTCTGCGAGCAACACGATTTGCTGGTGAAACTGCCGGTCTCCATGCGCGCGCTGATCGAGCCTTACGGCGTGATCAGCCGGGCCGGCGCCGACCTGTCCCCGGCGGCGACCCTGCTGATCAATGAACTGAAGCAGGACCTGATTACTTGATCACGATCGGATTCACCGGAGCGCCGGTCCCGCCCACGATCTTCAGCGGCGCGGCGGTATAGAGGAACTGCCACTGGCCGTCTTCGGCACAATCGCTGGCCAGGTCGTCGAGCAGGGCCACTTCGGTGAACGTCACGCCCAGGTTGCGCATCAAGGCGTTGTGCAACGGGATCAGCACACCCGTGGTCGGGTCGACCGCCACTTCGTTGGCCATGGTGTCGGTGACCAGGTTGGGGATTTCCATCTGGTGAAACCACTCCACCAACTCACGGCTGAAGGTCAGGCCCGGTTCGGCGAAGTCCTTGTAGAACTCTTCTGGTTCGCGCTCGTAGAACGAGCCGATCCAGCCGGTGCGGATGATCAGGATGTCGCGCTTCTGGATCTCGATGCCTTGCGCCTTCGCAGCCGCCAGCAAGTCCAGGTGATTGAAGGTCTCGCCCTTGTCCAGCACCGACTTGCCGGGATGGCGGGCCATGTCGATCAGCACCGCGCGACCGACAATCCCGCGCTCGGCAATCGGCAGGATGCTGGCCTTGTCCATGCTGCCGATGGTGCTCATGGCGTCGTAGCCGTTCCACAGTTTGTTGTCGTGCCAGACATGGCCCAGCGCATCGTATTGGGTCGAGCCTTGCAGGTGCATGAAGATCACGTCGTCGGCGTATTCCACGTGACCGTCGAAGTGGGCCTTGCCAGCGAGGAAGTGGCCCTTGTCGAGCACGTTGACCCGCATCGACGGACGCCTGCCGGGCCACAGCGGTTCGCCCTTGGGATGGCCGATCTGCACTTGCAGGGTGAAGGTCTTGCCTTGGCGGACCGAGGCGATCCCGCGCAGGATTTCAGCGCTTTGCAGATAATTCAGGGCGCCGACTTCATCGTCCGGGCCCCATTTTCCCCAGTTGGTGGGCAGGCCTTCGAGCAAGGCCTTGATGTCGGGAGAACGGTCGGCGGCGGTGTTATCGGTATTGTGGTCGCACATGAGGTTGTCCTTGTTTTTAACAGAATCAACGGTCCACCACGGTCCCCTGTGGGAGTGAACTGTGGCGAGGGGATTTAGCGAACCGTCGCACCGCCCCGTTGGACTGCGAAGCAGGCCCAGTTTTTTGGGGCGGCTGAGCCACCCAACGGGGATAAATCCCCTCGCCACAGCTCGCTCCCACAGGGTTTTGTGATAGCTCAGGGATTACTTGATCGGTGAAAACTGCGCCGGCATCAGCAGTTTCGATTCCATCTTCTCCAGCATCGGGAATGCCTTCGGCACGAAGCCTTCAAGCCAGTCCGGATCCTGATATAACGCAGCGCGTTTGTTGATCCGGTCATCGAGGCTCTCGTAGGCCCAGATGTGGATCACTTGATTGAGCTCGCCGATTTCGGTGTACCACCAGCCCACCAGCGTGGTGTAGCGCGAGATCACCGGCAGCCCGGCTTCTTCGAAGTGCTTGAGGTAGGTCTGCATTTTTCCGATTTGAATCGTGTAGGTGCGCATTTCGTAAAACATGGGAGTCGTCTCTCAGGAGTGAGTGCCGTGCCAGGCGTTGCTGATGATGCGTTCGATGTCGGCGGCGGTGGTCAGGCGTGGGTTGACCAGCACGTTGCCGCTGCGCATCGAGTCGCTGACCATTTGCGGCATGTAATCAAGGTCCACGCCGAGGTCTTTGATGTTGTCGGGGATGCCGATGGCCTTGTTCAGCGCCACCACGTGCTCCACGACTTTGCGCCCGGCGCGGGCTGGGCTCAGGCCGTCGACGTCTTCGCCCATGGCAATGGCGATCTCGCGAAACAGCTCAGGGCAGGCCGCCAGGTTGTACTCGATGACGTAGGGCAGCAGCGTGGCGTTGGCAATGCCATGGGGAATGTTGAAGACGCCGCCAAAAGTGTGGGAGATCGCATGCACATTGCCGAGTTTCGATTGGGCGAACGCGACGCCGGCGAGGAACGAACCGAGCAGCATCTGTTCACGTGCGTGCAGGTCCGAGCCGCTGAAAAACGCCTTGGGCAGGTGCGTGCAGATCATCTTGATCGCTTGCAGCGCCAGGGCCTGACTGACCGGGTTGGCCTGCTTCGACACGTAGGATTCGATGGCGTGGGTCAAGGCGTCCATGCCCGTCGCGGCGGTGATAGACGGCGGCAGTTTGAGCGTCAGCTCTGCGTCGAGGATCGCCAGTTTCGGAAACAGTGCCGGGCTGATAATCACGGTTTTAAACAGGGTCTTGGTGTTGGTGAACACCGTCGAGGCGGTGCATTCACTGCCGGTGCCGGAGGTGGTCGGGATCGCGAAAATCGGCAGGGGCGGGTGCAGCAGTTTGTCGTAGCCCTCATAGTCGAGGATGTTGCCGGGATTGGTGGCCATGGCCGCCACACCCTTGGCGGTGTCGATGCTGCTGCCGCCACCGACGCCGATCACCGAGTCGCAGTCGTGGTTTTTCAGGAACGCCACGGCGCGTTCCAGCACGTCGGTGGTGGGGTTGGGTTCAACGCCGGAAAACACTTCATAGCCAATGTCGCTCTCGGCCAGCGAGGCGAAAAAACCTTCCATCACGCCCGACGCCATCAGCCCTGCATCGGTGACCACCAGCAGTTTTTTTCGAACATGGGGCTTGAGCAATGCACCGGCCTGGCGCACCAGGCCGTTGCCGCTTTTCAACGTGGTGGGGAAATAAAACTGAAACGGGTTCATGGGGTTCTCCGGTTCTTATTGGTCCGCAGACAGTAATAAGCGTGGGAGATGGCCGATAATGAAAAGGTCTGATCTGGGGATCACTGTTTGTCATCACTTGTCGGCGGGGATGTGTTGGCTCCAAGATCCAGCCCCTCACCCCAGCCCTCTCCCCACGGGGGAGAGGGGGAAAGGGAGCCGATCTTCAGTGCTTTCAAAATCTGTGTACGACACGGTTTTTCAGGTCGCCGCATCCTGAACAAGCACCTTGTCAGTCCCCTCTCCCTCCGGGAGAGGGTTAGGGTGAGGGCGGGTTCTGAAGCCTGGTACAAAATCCAGAAACACCACGTCCTCACCCAAAACGCATGTCTTCCTCAACTCACAACCAACAGGAGCACCATCATGGATTTGGCTATTTCCGGTCGCTGGGCCATCGTCTGCGCCGCCAGCAAAGGCTTGGGGCTGGCGTGTGCGCGGGCCTTGGCGAAGGAGGGCGTCAACCTGGTGATCAACGCCCGTGGCGATGAAACCTTGCAGGCCGCCGCTACAGAATTGCGCCGCCTGGCGCCGGGTATCGAAGTGCGCACGGTGGCCGGGGACATCAGCACGCCGGCGGTGCGCGAGCAGGTTCTGGCGGCGTGTCCGCAGGTGGACATCCTGATCAACAACGCCGGCGGCCCGCCACCCGGCGACTTCCGCGACTGGCAGCGCGAAGACTGGTTGAAGGCGCTGGATGCCAACATGCTCACGCCCATTGAGCTGATCAAGGCCTGCGTCGATGGCATGGCCGATCGGGGCTTCGGGCGCATCGTCAACATCACGTCTGGTGCGGTGAAGGCGCCGATCGATGTGCTGGGCCTGTCCAATGGCGCACGCAGCGGCCTGACCGGTTTCATCGCCGGGCTTGCACGCCAGTCGCGGCTGGCCGGGAACAACGTGACGATCAACAACCTGCTGCCGGGCCCGTTCGAGACCGAGCGTTTGCACAAGACCCTGAACGCCGCCGCTGAAGCCAACGGCACCAGCGTTGAGAGCATCGCCGAGCAACGGCGTAAAAATGTACCGGCCCAACGCTTTGGCCAGCCCGATGAATTCGGCGCTTATTGCGCATTCATTTGCAGCGCCCAATCCGGTTTTCTTACCGGGCAGAACCTGTTGCTCGACGGCGGCAGCTACCCCGGTACGTTCTGATCAAAGGGGGATGACCGTTGGTGATCCCCCAATCAGATCCCCTCATTATTCAGCACTCGGGAGGGTGATTAGAGTGGGGCCGCTTGCCTCATGCCGGTCAGTCAAAACGCAAAAAACTGTGGGAGCCAGCCTGCTGGCGATAGCGGTGGGTCAGTCACATAAATGTTGGATGGTCTGCGGACATCGCCAGCAGGCTGGCTCCCACAGGGAATTGCGGTACTCAGAACATTGACTGACAGGCATTAGGCGGCTCGTATCCACAACAATAAGAGCGCGCCCCTCATGAACAATCCGAGTGCCGAAACCCTGCGGCTCGCCGCCGCGTCTGCCACCGAGCGTCCCACCAGCGTGCGCTGGCGGATCTTCCTCATCATGTTGCTGCTGACCGCCATCAACTACATCGACCGCGCTTCGCTGTCGGTGGCCTTGCCGCTGATTTCCAGTGAGTTCCAGATCCCGCCGGCGCTGGAAGGCTTGATGCTCAGCGCGTTTTTCTGGTCCTACGCCTTGATGCAGATTCCCGGCGGCATGCTGCTGGACCGTTTTCAAACCCGTCGCGTCATCGTTATCGCGACCGTCGCCTGGGGCGCTTTCCAGGCCTTGGCCGCTGGCGCTCACAACTGGATCACGCTGCTGATCACACGCATGGGCCTGGGCATCGCCGAGTCGCCGATCATGCCCGCCGGGGCCAAGCTCAACGGCGCTTGGCTGACCCCAAATGAGCGCGGACGCGGCGCGGTGCTGGTCGATGGCGGTGCACCTTTGGGCAGTGCCTTCGGCGCAATCATCATTGCCGGGCTGATCGGCTGGTTCGACTCCTGGCGCATCGCCTTCGTGATCGCCGGCATCGGCACCATGCTCGCCGGCGTGCTGGCCTGGAAATACATCCGCAACCATCCCAGCGAACACCCCGGTGTCAACGCGGCGGAACTGGCGCACATCACCGAGGGCAATATCAAAGTCAGCCAGCCCGGTGCGGTGACCAGCATCCCCCTCAAAGAACTGTTGAAGGACCGTTCGGTGCTGGCGATGTTCGCCGGTTACTGCTGCATTCTCAGCGTGTTCTACGGCTTACTGACCTGGATGCCGAGCTACCTGCACCAGACCCATGGCCTGAACATTTCGAGCATGGGCGGCGCGACCTTCCTGATCTTCATGTGCGGTTTCGTCGGCGAACTGGTGGGCGGTTACCTGGGAGACAAATGGAAAACCAGCGGCGCCTCGCCCAACCTGGTCATGCGCAGCATGTTCAGCGGCTCGGCACTGATCGCGGCCCTGTGCATGCTGGCGGTGGCGTATACCAATGAGGCCGGCAAAGCGATCGGCCTGCTCTGCGTCGCGATGTTTTTCATTCGCTGGTGCGGCATGTACTGGTGCATTCCCTCCATCCTCGGCGGCACCTCGAAAACCGGCGTGCTGGCCGGCACCATGAACTTCTGCGGCAACATGGCCGGGGTGATCGTGCCAATCCTGATCGGGTTGATCGTGCAGTTCACCGGCTCGTATTTCCTGGTGCTGATCTTCTTCGTGGTCATGGCCATGCTGCTGGCGATATTCTCCAGCCTGATCGATTATCGGGAGCGGGGGCTGGCTTGAAATGAGCGGAGGGCAGGTGAACGTCGATATCGAATGCGTGGTGGTCGGTGCCGGCGTGATCGGTCTGGCGGTGGCCAGGGCGCTGGCCCAAACCGGGCGCGAAGTGATCCTGATCGAAGCCGGCGAGGGCATTGGCGTGGGCATCAGTTCGCGCAATTCAGAGGTGATCCACGCCGGCATCTATTACCCGAGCGGCAGCCTGAAGGCGCAATTGTGCGTGGAGGGCAAGCAACGCCTGTACGCCTTTTGCGATGAGCGCAGCGTTGATTACCAGCGCCTGGGCAAACTGATCGTGGCCACGGATGAAAGCCAGTGCGCGGCCTTGCAGACGTTGCTGGAGCAGGGCCGGCGCAATGGTGTCGATGACTTGCAATGGCTGGACGCCGGGCAGGCGCAGTCGCTTGAGCCGGCGCTGTCCTGCGTCGCCGCGCTCTGGTCGCCGTCCACCGGGATCGTCGATTCCCATGCGCTGATGCTGGCGCTGCAGGCAGACGCTGAGGCCTCGGGGACTTCGATTGCCTTCCATACGCCGTTGGTGTCCGCCCGTTGCACCGAGCAAGGTTTCGAATTGCACATGGGCGGCGCACAGCCGATGACCTTGAGTTGTCGCGAGTTGATCAATTGCGCCGGATTGTCCGCGCCTGAGGTGGCGAGCCGGATCGCAGGCTTGCCGTCGCAGCATGTTCCCGAGGCACGCTTTTGCAAGGGCAGCTATTTCAGTTTCAGCGGCCGGGCGCCATTCCGGCATCTGGTGTATCCCGCGCCGGAGAACGCCGGACTGGGCGTGCACATGACCCTCGATCTCGGCGGCCAGGCGCGGTTCGGGCCGGACGTCGAATGGGTCGACCATATCGATTACCGCGTCGACCCGCGCCGGGCCGACGGGTTCTATCAAGCGATCCGCCGCTACTGGCCGGCATTGCCCGATGACAGCCTGCAACCCGCCTACAGCGGCATCCGCCCGAAAATCAGCGGCCCGACCGAACTGGCCGCCGACTTCATTATCAGCGGCCCGACCGAGCACGGCGTGCCGGGGCTGGTTAACCTGTTCGGCATCGAATCACCAGGCCTCACCAGCTGCCTGGCACTCGCCGATCGAGTGCTGAACCATCTGACCCCGCATCCCCTGTAGCAGCTGTCGAGCAGCCCTGTGGCGAGGGGATTTATCCCCGTTCGGCTGCGAAGCAGTCGTGAATTCAGGCACTGAGGCCTATCAGATAAACCGCGTGCGCAGGTTTTACGACTGCTTCGCAGCCGAACGGGGATAAATCCCCTCGCCACAACTCAGCTGCTACACCAACCGCGTTGCGGTGAAGTGCCGGTTATCAGCCGTTGCGCTGTCGCCCGCCGAGCGGTCTATGCTTCCCAGTGCGCCCATCGTAATGGGAGAACTCTGATGATCAACGTACGCACTGCCCGGATGCTTGCCGATTACAAGCAATGGGCCGATCAGCGCCTCTTTGACAGCCTGGCCGCATTGCCGCCGGGAGAGGTCAACAAAGAGCGGGTATCGGTGTTCAAGAACATGATCGGCACCCTGAACCACATCTACGTCGTGGACTGCATCTGGCAGGCTCACCTCGAAGGCCGAGGGCACGGCTTCAAAACCTCACACGATCTGCTGCATCCTGACCTGGCTGATTTGCGCATGGCGCAAAAGGAGATCGATCACTGGTATTGCCGGTGGAGCGCCCGGCAGAGCGAGACGTCGCTGGATAAACCTGTCGAGTTCACGTTTGTCTCGGGCGAAAGCGGCACCATGAGCGCCGGCGCGATGCTGCTGCACGTGGTCAATCACGCCAGCTATCACCGCGGCTGGGTGATCCAGATGTATTTCGACATTCCGGCCATGCCACCGATGACCGACATGCCGATCTTCCTGCGCGAGACCGATCCGGAGTTCAACGGACTCAGAGCACCGGCAGTTCAGCCGACATGTGTTGGGCAATTCGCGAGCGCAACCAACGTTCTGCCGGATCGTTATCGTTGACCCCGTTCCAGACCATGGACAGTTCGGACAGCACAATGTCAAACGGCGGGTCATCGGCACGCAACTGGCTGCTGCCCTCGATCAACGCACACGCCGCGTAATCCGGCACCGTCGCCAGCATATCGGTGCCGGCCAGCAAGGCGCGCAGCCCGGAGAACTGCGGCACCGCCAGCACCACTCGCCGCGAGCGGCCGATGCGCGCCAGATCGTTGTCGATGGCCCCGGTCAAATCCCCGGAAAACGACACCAGCGCGTGAGGGCGAGCGCAGTATTCATCCAGGGTCAGGGGGCCCGGACGGTCATCACCGCGCAGGATCTTCACACTCAAATCCCGCAACTTCTTGCGCTTGGCATTGGCCGGCAGTTCCGTGGTGTAGCTGATCCCGACGGAAATCTCTCCGGAACCGAGCATCGACGACATCAGCAAGTAATTCACCCGACGCACCACCACCACGACGTTTTGCGCCTCTTCGCGTATCTGTTTGAGTAGCGGCGGAAACAGGCCGAACTCGGCATCGTCAGACAGACCGATGCGAAATACATCACGGCTGGTGGCCGGGTCGAAATCCTTGGCCCGGCTGACCGCGCCGGAGATGGTGTCCATCGCCGGCTGCAATTCCTTGAGAATCACCAAGGCCCGTTGGGTCGGCTCCAACACCCGACCGTTGCGCACCAGCAACGGGTCGTCGAACAGATCGCGCAACTTGGCCAGCGAGGCACTGACGGCGGGTTGGCCGAGAAACAGTTTTTCCCCGGCCCGGGTCAGGTTTTTTTCGAACATCAATGTTTCGAAAATCACCAGCAGGTTCATGTCCACGCGGCGCAGGTCGTTGCGGTTCATGTTGGAGGGCTCGCAGGGTTTTGGGGTCTTTTTAGTAAAGCATCAAACCTTTGGTGAGGGGACTTGCTTGCGCCAGACGTCTAGTCTTGAATGGGTTAAACCTATTTCAGGAATGGACAGCATTGATCTCAGCCAAGGAGCCCAACGTGTTCGAGCAAATAATTAATTCGTCCTCCTTGCCCCTAAATAACACTCAAATAATGTTCATTAAAGGGTTGTTATCACGAAGAATTATAAGAAACTGTTGTTTCTTACAGTTGTCCGGCCCGTAGCGACGAGTATTATTGTCATGTGGCGCACTGGGAGCAACCGCTTCTAGTTGGTGGTTTCTCTTTTGAGAATGTTTGCTTCGATTGAGTTCAAGGAGATGGTGATGGTGAGTTTGACCAGGATTTATACAATCGAGCCCTACAATAATACGGGCGAAATAGGGCTTATTAACGGGGGCTGTGAGTCGAAACCTTCAGACCTTGATAGTGTGATTGTGGTAGCACTGCATGCCAACAGTGGAGCCGAGGCCGGGAGAGTTGTTACCAATTCGCCTGGAAGATTCACAATTCCTGTCGGGCCTTTGCAAAAGGGCGCTTGGTCTTTTATTACATGCTTACTAGCACGTAATGGGACACGGGATTTACAGAGTTTGTCAGAGCCCTTTACGTATATTGTAAGAGGGGTGGTTCCAGACGATCAAATTCCTGATGGAAGGGTCGAAATTCCTCCGCCCTATCAGAATTGATGAATGGAAGTAAAAAAGGGGCGCATTTATTTACCTCCAATGACGTCATGGCCGTTTGGCGAATGAACGGGCGTTGGCCGGCGTGATGTCGGAAATGTGGAAAGTTTTGACGATCGAAGAGATTGACCGCGAATATCCCAACAACACGTGCCGGTCGATTAGCCATTTTTTATTCCATGTCAATGGGTGCTGAATGTAGATGGGTGTACGGTATGGTTGTTTTTCGTTCAAGAGGATTGTCTAGGGTGAGATAAAAAGCAATAGTTCAGTTGGATGTCATCTCAATTCACCGTATTGCTTTGTCCAACATTTCTTCAATAGCATTTTTTTCTAAAGTGCCGACAACTCGCTCCACAATTGCTCCGTCTTTAAATAGTAGTATTGAAGGAATGCTCCTGATTTGAAATCTTGTAGCTAGGTCTGGTTGTTCATTTGTGTCGACGTTGCCTATTATCGCCCGGCCGGAGTAAATAGTAGAAATGTCAGCAAGAATATGGTTTAACGCTTTGCTTTGGGAGGCCCATTCGGCTGAGAAGTGTACAAGAATCGTTGCTGATGTTCTCATGACTTCATGCTCAAAATTGTAATCGTTAAAAGAGCGTATCAGGTTGCTCATCATTAAAATCCTACAGATGGTGGAAGATTTGAAATGAGATTGTCGGCTGGAAATGTGGATTCAACTACTGTAATAAATAACAGTTTTTAGAGTAAATCAGAATAACTCTAAGTAGAAAAGAGGCAGTAGAAAAAAGGGGGGATTTATATATATGCTGGTGGAACTCGCTGCTACTGGCCGCGCAGCGGCCCCAAAAGGCACCGCTGCACTGGCCTACCTCAGTTATCCCCTCGTCCCTGCAATCCGCATCTACTTGCTGAGATCAATTCTATCCAACACCCGGTTCGCCGTGATCTCCGCCATCATGATGCTGTTGGAAATGCCCAGCAGCGCATAACGCGACTCACCCTCCAGATGATCCACCAACTGATGGGCCATCACATCGACTGAGGCCAGCGTCTCGACCAGGTAAACCGCCAGGGTTTCGGCTGTGGCCTCGGGGTCCACGGAGAACAGGGTGCTGCGGGTGCGAGGGGTGGCCTTGATGTCGGCGTTCGACGGGAAGTGGAAGTCGAGCGCCCGCTCGGCGGCTTCGTTTAGTTTTTTTGAATCGGGTTCGTATGGGGAGACTGGATCGGTGTCTGGTGGATTAGGTGTGACTTTGAACATAGATGCTTCCCTTTTGTAATAGGGGCCGCAACCATCTCGCGACTAAACGAGGGGGTGGCAGCCGTGCGCAAGTTAGTCGACCGGTAAGGAAAAGCAAGAATCCG
>NZ_JBOFQE010000058.1:0-380622 GCF_051660785.1 Pseudomonas sp. | reverse complement strand
CGGGCTTGCCCGCGATAGCGTCGGCACATTCAACATTTATGTGCCAGACAGATTGCTATCGCGGGCAAGCCCGCTCCCACAAGAATTGTGTTTTAACCCAGGTTTTGCTCAGTCAACCGCTGCACCGCCAGCCGCCGGTAATGCGAAGGCGTCATGCCCTTGAGCTGCTGGAAACGCCGATTGAAGTTGGAAATGTTGTTGAAACCCGATTCGAAGCACACATCGGTCACCGGTTTGTCACCATCAGCGAGCAACTCGCAGGACTTGCTGATGCGCAGGCGATTGACGAACTCGATGAAGCAGCGACCGGTCGCCTGTTTGAACACCCGGCTGAAGTAAGTCGGCTTCATGCCCAGGTGCTCGGCCACTTCTTCGAGCGGCAGATCCCGGGCGTAATGCGCAAAGATGTAATCCACGGCGCGGTTGGTGCGATCAACGTTGTGTTCATCCGCCAGTTGCGGCGTGGTGGCACCCGACAGCAACTGAAAGTCGTCAGAAGCGGCGAGCAGCTCCAACAGAATGAAAAAATGCCCGAGCCGGGTTACGCCTTGAGTATCGGCGATGCGTTGCATCAACGTCATGGCCTGGCGGATCGTGCGTTTGCATCGGAATTCGATGCCGTACTGCGCGCGTTCCAGCAGTGGCGTGAGGGTCTTGAGTTCGGCGAATACCTGATGACCGCTTTCGAACAACTCATCCGTGAAGTTGACCAGCATGTCGCGCTTGGGCACTACCTCGTCTTCAGCCACCTGGCTGATCCAGTTGTGAGGCAAGTTAGGGCCGGTCAGAAACAGGGTTTCCGGATAGAAGTTACCGATGTAATCGCCGATGAACACCTTGCCGGAACTGGCGACGATCAGGTGCAGTTCGTATTCCTTGTGAAAATGCCAACGCACCAATGGGCAGGGGAAACCATGCTGGCGATAGATGATCGACAGCCCGTTATGGTCGTCCATCAGTTCATAGGAAGGATCGGTAACTCTGGCGGTTCGGGTCATGTCAGGGCGCTTTTTATTGTCATTGCGCCCTGATCATGCCTCTTTCCACCCCGCGAATGCCAGCGTGCAACACTTCGGATGTCAGGCCGGCGCTCGATTGTGCAAGGCGTGGCCGTAAACGGCTTTCATGCTGGTGGCGGTCCAGCAATAACGCACGATCTCTGACTCGTCGAAGAAGTCGATATTGATGATGCTACAGCGCGTCACCCAGTCCCGGGTGGGATTGAACCAGTCGTTGATGTGGCTTTTGATGTCTTGAGGACCGCCCAGAAACGCGTAGCTGGTGGCCGATAAAGACCATAGAAATGTTTCGTACGGCGCATCCTTGAGTGTGTTGGAAATATGCTTTTTCAGATCCTCGGTGTCGGTGAACCGCCTGCTGAGCCACTTGTGTGTGATGCGCGGCCAGAAGTAATCCTCATCCAGTTCCCGATGCAAGGGTGCTGCCAACACAACCCGGCGCCGAGTACTGATCTGCTTGAGCTCGCCGATCGTTTTTGTGGCGTTGTCGGGTGGCACCACACGATGTCCAAGGCGGCTTACCAGAAGATCATTGAGTTTCTGGTAGTCGAAGGGTTTGGCCCCGTCGGCGAGTTGGTGGAAATCCAGAACAATGAACTCATCCGGATTACGATCAAGAAACGCCAGGACGGCTGTTATCAGCTCATCGAGGACACGATGAGATTGGTAGCCGTTGTGATGAAAATAGAAAATCGATTGGTCCACGCCCTCGGTGTAACCGAGACGAATATCAAAGGCTCGTGCACCCTTTGACAGTTGCCAGGCAAATGAACCGTTTTGACAGGTGGTCCAGTTGCCAATGAGCACTTCATATTTGGGCGCTTGTTTGTCCATACCGGCATTATGCGTACCGGGCCAGACAACATCGGTCAGCTTCAATACATCGATATCCAGTACGTTGCTCATCCACCTTTGTTTATCTAAAGTCGTTGCTATATTTCGGGTCATGACTGTTCCTTGTCGTTGATACGCCCCCATCGTGGAGGCGGTGAGTCGAATAGGGCGGCGTGCCTTATCCGTTTTATTAGCCTGCGTAGATAGGTTCTCATGACCCAGCATAGAAGCGTGTGACAGCAATGCCAGTCTCGGAAATACTTGCACAAAAATAGCCATTTAATGGCGCGGCATCTACTTGTGCCGATTGGCGGCTTTACTCAGGTTCGCGGTTCGGCAATATGAAACGATCTTGCTCTCTTCGATAAAGTCGACATTGATTATGTTACACAGCATTGCCCAGTTACTCTTGCTCGGGTCAAACCACACATCAAGTTTGTCGTGGATATCTACCGGGCCGCCAAGCGCACTATAACTGGTCGCCGACAGGGACCACGGAGCCCAAGTACCTGGCGGGTACAGCAGCACTTTTTTGACGTACTGCTCCAATTCCGTAGCACTGATGATGCCGTTTCCGGACCATTGGTGCTCGATCGGCTCAATGAACATGTTTCTGTCAAGCGCACTGCTCCAGGGGGCGGCGACTAGTATTCTTTGTAAGGAGCTGATTTGTTTGAGTTGACGCAAACTTAATGAGCGGTTTTTGCCGGGGATGATGCGATGGCCAAGAAAGTGCGTGATCATGTTATTGAAATACCTAAAATCAAACGCGTCATCGCTCAAATCATGGAAGTCCAGGATGATGAATTCATCGGGATTTTCCGTAAGAAAGTTTTCAACGTCGGTAACAAGATGCCCCAAGGTCCGGGAATTGAGAAAGTCGTTATGATGAAGACGGAATTTCCCCAGCCCCGGCGCATCGGCGTCGTACGTCAAACGGATATCCAGCGCTCGGGAGCCGTTACGCAGTTGCGAGTAGAACGAATCGTGCTGACAGGCCAGCCAATGGGCTCCCGGGATCAGCGGCCAGGACGCTTTCCAGTCGCAGCCGGCGTTATGGGTGCCCGGCAATGTTAATTCATTGAGCGATAATGTATCGATAGTCGGCGTGGCGGCCATCCAGTTTTTCAGGTCGTAGTTGTTCTGAACAATGCTGTCCATTTAATGCATCCTTGCACGGTTGATAGAGTGTATGGGTAGTGTCAAAACATAATTATATGATCTGCTTTGACGCACTCTTTATAAGGCTACTGAAGAGTGCAATCAATAATCGTGCTGATGCAAAGTATGTGCTTGTAATGCTTGCAAGTTACTGCGGATTCCGATTTTTAGCTTCAATCCATTGCGCCATGTATTGCGTACTTTTGTGGTGATGATGGCGCAACATACTGCCCGTAAAGTTATCACTACGCAGTTTTGGCAGGTGCCGCTGGCACTGCAACAACTTCTCGATCAACGCAGGACCATGCTCCGCGGTGGTATATCGATCCGCCAGCAGTTTCTGCCCCAATGACTGGGCCTGCGTCCAGAGCGACTCATTCTTGTACAACTGCACCGCCTCGTCGGCAAACGCCTGCGCGGTGCGGGTCACGGCGCCAGGCCACAGGTGTTTGCCATGCATGGCTTCAGCGCCGATGGGTGTCGTCACCGAAGGCGTGCCACAGAGCATGGCGTCGACAATCTTGCCCTTGATGCCAGCACCGAAACGCAACGGTGCCAGGCACACACGCGCCGCCGACATCACTTGCAAGGCATCTTCTGCCCAGTTCATGACATGAAAACCCTGGGCTGGGTTATGCAGCGCGGTGGCCTTGGGTGGCGTGTAGGCGCCGTAGATGTGCAGCTGAGCGCTGGGCAGTTGTTCGCGGATCAGCGGCCAGATCGCCGTTTTCATCCAGAGCACCGCATCCCAGTTCGGCGCATGTCGAAAATTACCGATGCTCAGAAAGTGCGCGCGTTCTTCAAACGCCGTCGGCGGCACGCACGGCGTTTCGACCATCAGCGGACACCAATGCAGCAGGTTGCGGGGTATTTTGAACTGCTCGACCAGCAACTCGATTTCCACCTCGGAAATAATGAGGTTCAAGTCGCAACGATACAGCGCAGCAATCTCCCGTTTGGCCAGATCGGTATCGGCCATCAATTCGAATTCTTCGCGCAACGCCGGCGCGAACAGATCGCTGAAATCATTGTTGTCATCACTGGCTTTCAAACGATCTTTGAGTCGTTGATGCCGGGCATGCCGCAGGCTTTGCAAATCCGAAGTCTCAAGCACCCGCAATGCGTCGGGACAGTGCTTTTCTACACGCCAGCCGAACTGCTCTTCCATCATGAACTGGTCGAACAGAACGATATCCGGCGCCAGCTCACTGATAAACGCGTCGAAACTGCTGTTGTTTAACTCGATCGGCACTTCCCGGATGCCCAGCGCCGTCAAGTCGGCGCGGTGTTCACCGGTACCGGCCGGACTGCTGAACGTGATGTCCCAGCCTTGTTGCAGGAACGTATCGAGGATTTGCATCACATGCCCGCTGGCCGCCGAAGATCGGGGCTCGGGCCAGACGTAACCAATGACCAATACGTTGGTTGCGCGGGGCTGACTCATGAACGGGTATTCCTTGGTGCGGGTAGAGGGCAGGGGATAAACGGGGGGGCGCGACGACGAGACTCAGGCAAGCATGCCCTTGACCTTGTCTCGCAGCTGATCAATCGAAAACGGCTTGCCGATCACCTGCATGCCTGCCGGCACATCAATGCTCTCGGCATAACCGCTGGCGAACAGGATCGGCAGTTCAGGGCGCAGCATCCGCGCCTGGGTGGCCAGTTCGCGGCCATCCATCACCGGCAAACCCACATCGGTCATCATCAAATCGATGAGCTGATCTTCATCGTTGAGAAATTCCAGGGCCTGTTCGCTGCCATCGGCCTCGAGAACCTTGAACTCCAGTTCCTCCAAAACGTCGACGATCAGCATGCGCACAATGGCATCGTCTTCTACTACGAGGATGATGGACGATTCGGAGGACATAAAAGGACTCTCAAGTTGAATTCAGGGTCGCCGGTCAATCGAAATCGCCGGGCTCTAGCATGAGTAAGTGGCAGAACCCGACAAGTTCCCAACGCTGTGCAAAAAAGAATAGCCGTACAAGAGGCGGCAGGATAACCGGTCCTTTGACCGAGAACAGCTAAATGCAGGGATTTGCCCGTATACACGTCATATAAATGGATCAATGTGCCCGTTTTGGGGCAAACTCCCTGGTTTTGAACAGTTCGACAAGGCCTTCCCATGACCCCTGCGTCTTCGGTTGATGAGCAACGATTCCGTAAACTCCTGAGCCGCAACATCAGCCTGCCGTTGGGTGTCGGTGTGCTCAGTGCGGTGTTTTTTGTCTCGCTGATCACCTACCTGCTGTCGGTGATCCAGTGGGTCGAACACACCGACCGGGTGATCAATAACGCCAATGAAGCGGTGAAGCTGACCGTTGATCTGGAAACCGGGATGCGCGGCTTTCTGCTCAGCGGCGATGAGCATTTTCTCGACCCGTACGAAACAGCCAAGCCGAGAATCGCCGTCGCGCTCAATACCTTGCTCGATCTCACCGGCGACAACCCGGTTCAAACCGACCGTCTGCACCGGCTCCAGGCCTTACAGGAGGAGTGGGCGAACTACGCGCAATCCATGATCGATCTGCAGCGCGCCAGCGGTGATTATCGCAGTGCTGTCAGGGCCGGACGCGGCAAGCGGCTGACCGATGAGATCCGCAAGCAATTCGAAGACGTGATCGACATGGAGCAGCAGTTGCGCACCACGCGCAACGAGGAAGTGCGCCGTACCACGATCTGGAGCATCTCTCTCTACCTGATATTCATCCTCGGTATCAGTGGTTTGCTGGCCTATATCGGCCGTCGTGATTTGCTCAACCTTTCCCAAAGCTACAGCGCCAACCTCGCCGCGCAACAGGCCAGCGCCTGGCGCCTGGAGCAGCAAGCTTGGTTGCGCAATGGCCAGACCGAACTGGCCGAGCAAGTGTTGGGGCAGCTGTCGCTCAACCTGTTGGGGCGCAACATCTTGCAGTTTTGCGCGCAGTATCTGGGCACGGCCGTTGCCGCTATTTATGTGCGTGAAGAACACGGGGGCCTGAGGCGTGTCGCGTCGTACGGGTTTTCTCGCGAACAGGAAGAGCGCGACCAGCAGATTTACAGCGATGAAGGGATTGTCGGCCAAGTGGCGCAACAGGCTCGCCTGATTCGTCTCGACCACGTGCCAAGTGGCTACTTCAAAGTCAGCTCCGGGCTGGGCGAAGGTTTGCCGCATAGTGTGCTGGTGGTGCCGACCAGTGACGATGACCGGGTCAACGGTGTGATCGAACTGGGCTTCCTGCGCCCCTTGGACGACCGTGACATCGAGTTGCTTGAGTTGATTGCCGGCAACATCGGTACGTCGATCGAGGCCGCTCGCTATCGTCAACGCTTGCAGGAGGTACTCGCTGAAACCCAGCAACTCAACGAAGAGTTGCAAGTTCAGCAGGAAGAACTCAAGACCGCCAACGAAGAACTCGAAGAACAATCGCGGATTCTCAAGGAATCCCAGGCTCATCTGGAAACCCAGCAAGTCGAACTGGAGCAGACCAACGAGCAACTCGCTGACCAGGCGCAGATCCTCGCCGACCAGCGCGACGCGATGGACCTGAAGAACACCGAACTCAATCAAGCCCAGGTCCAGCTCGAAGAGCGCGCCGAAGAGTTGCAGCGCTCAAGCAAGTACAAGTCCGAGTTCCTTGCCAACATGTCCCACGAATTGCGCACGCCGTTGAACAGTTCGTTGATCCTGGCCAAGTTGCTGGCAGAAAACCCGCAGGAAAACCTCAGCGCCGAGCAGGTGAAGTTCGCCGAGTCGATCTACTCCGCCGGCAATGACCTGCTCAATCTGATCAATGACATCCTCGATATTTCCAAAGTCGAGGCCGGCAAGCTGGAAATGCGCCCCGAGAACACCAGCGTTGCGCGTCTGGTGGAAGGGCTGCGCGGGATGTTCGAGCCGATGGCTACTGACAAGCATTTGAAGTTCGAAGTCGACTTGCAGCCCGGTTCGCCGATGATGCTGTTCACCGACCGCCAGCGTCTGGAACAAGTCATCAAGAACCTGGTGTCGAACGCGGTGAAATTTACCGAGAAAGGCACCGTCAGCCTGACGGTCGCGTCCCAGCCAAACGATGGCATCGCCTTTATCGTCCGCGATTCGGGGATCGGCATCGCCGCCGACCAGCAGGAAAGTATTTTCGAAGCCTTCCGCCAGGCTGACGGCACCACCAATCGCCGTTATGGCGGCACGGGCCTGGGCCTGTCGATTTCCCGGGACCTGGCCGCGTTGCTGGGCGGATCGATCAGCGTCACCAGCGAGCCGGGGCAGGGCAGTGTCTTTACTCTGGTGCTTCCGCAGCAATACGTCGAACCGAACGATGTGCCGGTCGCACCGATGCAGGCCTCGCCGGTCGCCATGGCGCCGAGAGCGCCAACGCCCGCGCTGGTGCCGTTGATTGCCGAAGTCAATATCCCGCGTTTCGACGATGACCGCTGCAAGGCACCGTTCGCCACCCGATGCATCCTGGTGGTGGAAGATGAGCCGAATTTTGCGCACATCCTCTTCGATCTGGCGCACGAACTGGGCTACCACTGCCTGGTTGCCCATGGTGCTGACGAAGGTTACGACCTTGCCAAAGAGTACATTCCCGACGCCATTCTGTTGGACATGCGCCTGCCGGATCATTCCGGACTGACCGTGTTGCAGCGTCTGAAAGAACACGCCGAAACCCGCCATATTCCTGTTCACGTGATTTCGGTCGAAGACCGGGTCGAGGCGGCCATGCACATGGGTGCTATTGGTTATGCGGTCAAGCCGACCACACGCGAAGAACTCAAGGACGTGTTCGCCCGTCTCGAAGCCAAGCTGACCCAGAAGGTCAAGCGGGTGCTGCTGGTGGAAGACGACGATTTGCAGCGCGACAGCATTGCGCGCCTGATCGGTGACGAAGACATCGAGATCACCGCCGTCGGCTTTGCCCAGGAAGCGCTCGACCAACTGCGCACGACGATTTTCGACTGCATGATCATCGACCTGAAGCTGCCGGACATGCTCGGCAACGATCTGCTCAAGCGCATGTCGACCGAAGATATCTGCTCGTTCCCGCCGGTGATCGTCTACACCGGACGCAACCTGACCCGGGACGAAGAGGCTGAGCTGCGCAAGTACTCGCGCTCGATCATCATCAAGGGTGCTCGCTCACCCGAGCGGTTGCTGGATGAGGTCACACTCTTTCTGCACAAAGTCGAATCCAGGTTGTCCCATGAACGCCAACGGATGCTCAAGACCGCGCGCAGTCGCGACAAGGTCTTCGAGGGCCGCAAAGTGCTGCTGGTAGACGACGATGTACGCAACATCTTCGCCCTGACCAGCGCGCTGGAGCAAAAAGGTGCGGTCGTGGTCATCGGCCGGAACGGTCGTGAAGCGATTGAAAAACTGAATGAAGTCGAGGACATCGATCTGGTGTTGATGGACGTGATGATGCCGGAGATGGATGGTTTCGAAGCCACCATCGAGATCCGCAAGGACCCGCGCTGGCGCAAGCTGCCGATCATTGCAGTCACGGCCAAGGCCATGAAGGATGATCAGGAGCGCTGTCTGCAAGCCGGCTCCAATGATTACCTGGCCAAGCCCATCGACCTGGATCGCCTGTTCTCGCTGATTCGCGTGTGGTTACCGAAGATGGAACGCATTTAGTGGAACGCATCAGTTCAGTTGAGCGAAGCAGCGAGATCGAATTGCGGTTGCTGATCGAGGCGATCTACCTCAAGTACAGCTACGACTTTCGCGATTATTCCGGCGCTTCGATCAAGCGCCGGGTCAATCATGCGTTGGTGCAGTTTGAGTGCAATACCATTTCCGCCCTGCAGGAGAAGGTATTGCACGATCCGACCGCGTTCATGCAGTTGCTGCAATTGTTGACGATTCCGGTCAGCGAAATGTTTCGCGACCCTTCGCACTTCCTGGCGATCCGCAAGGAAGTGGTGCCGCTGCTCAAGACCTATCCATCGATCAAGATCTGGATTGCCGGTTGCAGCACGGGCGAGGAGGTCTATTCGATGGCGATCCTGCTGCGCGAAGAAGGCTTGCTCGAGCGCACCATCATTTACGCCACCGACATCAATCCACGCTCGCTGGAGAAAGCCAAGCAGGGGATTTTCTCTATGGAGAATGTCCGCGCCTACACTCATAACTACCAGCAGGCAGGTGGCCAGCGTTCGTTCGCCGAGTACTACACAGCGGCCTATGGCTACGCGATTTTCGACAAGACGTTGTGTGAGAACGTGACCTTCGCCGATCACAGTCTGGCGACGGATAGCGTCTTTTCAGAAACCCAATTAATTTCGTGTCGTAATGTTTTGATCTACTTTAATAAAAAGCTTCAGGACCGAGCGTTCGGTTTATTCCATGAGTCCCTTTGCCATCGCGGTTTCCTGGTCCTGGGCAGTAAGGAAACACCGGATTTTTCAGCCTTCGGCAATCAATTTGAGCCCTTGGTCAAACAAGAACGGATCTACCGTAAATCATGAGCAATGCAGCGGATTTGCCTTCTGTGGAGGCTATCGTGATCGGTGCTTCAGCCGGTGGCGTGGAGGCGTTACTGAGTATTCTCAGCCCTCTGCGCGAAGGCTTTGCGCTGCCGATCATTGTGGTACTGCACCTGCCTGACGAGCGTCGTAGCCACCTGGCAGAAGTGTTTACCCGGCGCGTGGCCATGCGTGTTCAGGAGGCCCGTGACAAGACGCAGATCGAAGCCGGAACGCTGTATTTCGCGACGCCCGGGTATCACCTGTCGGTGGAGCATGACCGCAGCCTTTCCCTGAGCCTGGAGGACCGCGTGCATTATTCGCGGCCCGCCATCGATTTCCTGTTTGAGTCGGCCGCCGATGCCTACGGAACCAGTCTGGCGGCTGTGCTGCTGACCGGTGCGAACCGTGACGGCGCCAGCGGTCTGGCCCAGGTTAAACGTCGCGGGGGCCTGACCATCGTGCAGGACCCGGACGAAGCCCAGGTCGCGACCATGCCTCGGGCAGCGCTGGATTTGCATCACCCGGACCACATTCTCCCCATACACGGCATCGGCCGTCTGCTTGTCGAGCTGGAACGAATAGCATGCTGAGTAACATCCAAGCCAAACTGCTGATTGTCGACGATCTGCCGGAAAACCTGCTGGCGCTTGAGGCCTTGATCAAGCGTGAAGACCGCATGGTCTATAAAGCCTTGTCCGCCGACGAAGCCTTGTCGTTGCTGCTGCAACACGAGTTCGCCATGGCCATTCTCGATGTGCAGATGCCAGGCATGAACGGCTTCGAATTGGCCGAGCTGATGCGCGGCACGGAAAAAACCAAGAACATCCCGATTGTGTTTGTCAGTGCCGCGGGCCGCGAGCTGAACTACGCGTTCAAGGGCTACGAAAGCGGTGCCGTGGACTTCCTGCACAAGCCACTGGACATCCATGCGGTCAAGAGCAAGGTCAACGTCTTCGTCGATTTGTATCGCCAGAGCAAGGCGATGAAGCAACAGGTCGAAGAACTGGAACAGGCTCGCCGCGAACAGGAAGCACTGCTCAAGCAATTGCAGACCACCCAGAATGAGCTGGAACAAGCGGTGCGCATGCGGGACGACTTCATGTCGATCGTCGCCCACGAAGTGCGTACGCCGCTCAATGGGCTGATCCTCGAAACCCAGTTGCGCAAGATGCACCTGGCCCGGGATAACGCGTCGGCGTTCACCCTCGACAAGATGCACGCCATGGTCGACCGTGACGAGCGGCAGATCAAAAGCCTGATCCGTCTCATTGAAGACATGCTGGATGTGTCACGCATCCGCACCGGCAAATTGTCGATCCGGACGACTAAATTCGATCTCGTGCAACTGGTCGACAATCTGTTGCAAAACTTCGCACCGCAGGTCGACGCCGCCGAGTGTTCCGTTACGTTTACGGCTGAACAGCCAGTGGTCGGCAACTGGGACGAATTCCGTATCGAGCAAGTGATTTCAAATCTGCTGACCAACGCCTTGCGTTATGGTGGCAAGAGCCAGATCGATGTGAGGGTCTACAGTCACGAGGGCCAGGCACGGGTCGAAGTGCAGGATCGCGGGATTGGCATCAGTGAAGAAAACCAGAAGCGTATTTTTCAACAGTTCGAACGGGTGTCAGCCAAGACCGTGGTCGCGGGGCTGGGACTGGGGCTGTTTATTTCCGAACAGATCGTCGCCGCCCATGGCGGCTCCATCGCCGTCGAGAGCAGGATCAACGAGGGCGCCTTATTTCGCGTTTGTCTGCCGCTGTAGGAAAACAGCCGGATAAACGCAACCTCTGATCGACCCCATGGTCGTATCAGCAGCTATTGACCGAACAAAGGCTTCCCATGAGTGAAGATGCACAAGATGTAGTACTCATTGTCGAGGATGACCCCTCGATTCTGATGGTATTGTCCGCTTACTTGTCGGGTGAGGGTTACCGGGTGCTGCAGGCCGAAAACGGCGAGCAGGCCTTTGAAATACTGGCGAGCAAACCGCACCTGGACATGATGATCACTGACTTCCGCCTGCCTGGCGGGATCTCCGGCGTGCAGATCGCCGAGCCTGCCGTGAAACTGCGACCGGAACTCAAAGTGATTTTTATCAGCGGTTATCCGCAGGAAATCCGTGAGACCGACAGCCCGATCACGCGCAAGGCGCCGATCCTCGGCAAGCCGTTCGATCTGGATGTGTTGCAAGAGATCATGCAGGAAATGCTGTCCTGACCAAACGTGTCGGCCAATCGCCGACACGCGTTCAACCATTGATGGTTCACGGCTTTACCTGATCTCCCGGAAGGTAAGCGAAAGTCGCGTCCTCGGTGGGTGTGGCCGGTAACGTCATCTTGATGATGGGTATAACTTTCCCTCCTGTTTTGACGAAATAGTCCTTTTGATCATGCTGCGCGCCGGCCAGACCTCCCGGCAGATAGTAAAAAGCCTCGATAGGCAACTGCGAAGGAATATTTTGCGGCCAAGTGGCTAGAATCAGCTCGCTATAGTCGTATACACCGGCAAACAGATTGCCCAGGTTGTGAGCAAGGATGGTCTGATAGAAAGAGTCGGCGGCTTGATCATTCATGCTATCGCGCACATCGAAGCTGCATATGTTCCAAATGTTCTGCTGCCGGTTCGCAATCCACTGTTGTGCCGTAGTCACTCCAATTGTCTGGCAGCGTCGACTCCTGTCGGGCGCATAGGGGTGAGCACCGCAACCCGGTTTATCCCTCAATTGAGTCGCACCATCACTCGGGTAGGCGCAAAGGATTTCTATCTGTAGGGTGCCAGGAGGCCTGGCCAATACAGGGTAGAAAATGAAGCCATTGTTCTGGCCGAACACCAGGTTCTTGAACTTCATGTCTCTACTCAAGAATGAAAAAGAAGTACCGCCACTCTTTTGTGAGTGTGGACTTGGATTCCAGCTTGAGTAGTCGTTCGAAGGCACGGTTGACCTCAGGATCACGCCTCGGCAGAGGAAGGCTGGCATTGAGGTTTTGCCGCAGTTAATTCGCACATCGAGATAACGGCGAGTCAGTTCTGCAGCGACTTCTGCGCCATTGGGCGCAGCTGTAAGCGTTGCGAGCGTTAAAGTATCAGCGGTTGGAGGAACAGATACTTCATGCTGCGGAGCCGTTTGGCAGCTGGCCAGTACGACGCAAAGCCCAAGAATCAATAATTGCTTCATTTTTGTACCCCTTCAATTGCGCGCAATGCCGGTTAAACGGCGTTAAACATTGCGTCGTCGAAGGGATTTGAAAGCAGTTGGATATAGTTGAATAGCTGTCAGACCTGACAGGTAGGCAGGCCCGTCAGAATGAACTATCGTCTCAAGTTGTCCGCCGAGGTCAGATTCGAATCATCTCCCGCACCTTGGCCGTCAACAGGTCGAAGGTGAACGGCTTGGTGATCATCTGCATGCCGGGGTCGAGGAATCCGCCGCGCACCGCCGCGTGTTCGGCATAACCGGTAATGAACAATACTTTCAGATCAGGCCGGTACTGCCGACCGATTTCTGCCAGTTGCCGGCCATTCATGCCGGGCAACCCCACATCGCTGATCAACAGATCGATCCGCTGCCCGGAGTCGAGAATCGGCACCGCGCTATCGGCATCGCCCGCTTCGACGAAGGCATAGCCCAACTCACTCAGTACCGCACTGACCAGCACGCGAACCGCCGGATCGTCCTCGACGATCAGCACGGTTTCGCCGTGTTGAGCGTAAGGCGCGTGCGCGATATCGACCAGCGTCTCCTCGACCAGAAGACCGTTGTAGCGCGGTAAATACAGACTCACTGTCGTGCCATTGCCCACTTCGCTCTCGATGGCCACGTGGCCGTGGGACTGTTTGCTGAAACCGTAAATCATCGACAACCCCAAGCCGGTGCCTTGGCCAATCGGCTTGGTCGTGAAGAACGGATCAAAGGCCCGGCTGATGGTGCCTTCTGGCATGCCGCAGCCAGTGTCGGTCACGCGCAGCACGACATAATCACCCGGTTGCAGGTTACTGTGAGCTTGCGTGAAGCCGCGATCCAGATGCTGATTGGAGGTGTTGACTACCAGTTTTCCGCCTTCGGGCATGGCGTCGCGGGCGTTCAGCACGAGGTTGAGGAGGGCGCTTTCGAGCTGATTCGGGTCGGCCTCGGCCACCCACAGGTCTTCGCTCAGCTGCATGTCCAGGTGAATGCTTTCGTTGATGCTGCGCTCCAGGAGTTCGCCCATGGACTCCACCAGAGTATTCATTTCCACGGGTTTGGAGTCCAGCGACTGGCGTCGGGAAAACGCCAGCAAGCGATGAGTCAGGCCCGCCGCGCGATTGGCGGAAGTCACCCCCAGATCGATCAGGCCGTCAAGGTCTTCGGTGCGCCCACGGGCCAGGCGTCGTCGCAACAACTCCAGGCTGCCGATGATGCCGGTCAACATGTTGTTGAAGTCGTGCGCGATGCCGCCGGTGAGTTGGCCGACCGCTTCCATTTTCTGCGACTGGCGCAGGGCTTCTTCGTTGTGTCGCAGCTGGGCGGTGCGTTCCTCGACCTGTTGCTCGAGGGTTTCCAGGGTGTTTTGCAAGCGCAGTTCGCTTTGGCTCAGGTCAATCAACCGGTCCCTGGCTTCATACTGCCGTCGTCGCCCCCGCAGCGCGGTGGTGACCAGGCTGATCAACGTCACCGGATGAAACGGGCGCTCGAGGAAGGTGACGTTGCCCAACTGCGGGCCGAGGCGTGACGCGGGATTCTGCTCCGGGCCGCCGTGGTGGGTCAGCAGCACGATCGGCAGGTCTGACCAGGCCGGTTGCTGCTCGATCAACCCCAGCAGCGGTTCGAGATCACAACCCAGCAAGGCTTCCGAAGCAATCACCAGCAGGCCGGCACCTTGCGCGAGTTCGCTGCACAACGTGCCCAGGTCCCGGGTCACCAACCCTTCGAATCCCGCCTCGTTGAGCATCATCAGCGCAATCTGGCTGTCGCGTCCCAGCGGCGCGAGAATAATCGCGCGCTCGGACATCGCCTCAACAACCCTCACCGGACATCATCCTTGAGCAGTGGTTGGCTCGCTCCCAGATAAGTCGGCACGCCGCGCAACACACCCTGGAACGCATCCAGAGGCTCGCCGATGGTCATGCCCGTGCTGCCGATCCGATATTCGCGAATGGTCGATTCGTGGCTGCCGGTGCGTTTCTTGATAATTGAAATGGCCCGGCGGACTTTGCCCAGGGCTTCGAAGTAACGCAAAAGAATCACCGTATCAGCCAGATAAGTAATGTCGACTGGCGCCTGCATGTCCCCGACCAGCCCATGTTGGGCCACGGTCATGAACGTCGCGGCGCCTCGGCGATTGAGGTACAGCAGCAACTCGTGCATGTGCAGCACCAGCGCGTTTTCCTCGGGCATCGCGGCCTGATAGCCGTTGATGCTGTCGATGACCACGGTTTTGATATTGCGCTCATCGACACATCGACGAACCCGGTGGGAGAACTCGCCGGGGGACAGTTCGGCGGCGTCGACTTGCTCGATCAAAAGGTTGCCGGTGTCTTGCAGCGCTTGCAGGTCGATTCCCATGTTCTGCATGCGTTCGAACAGCAAGCCCAGCTCTTCGTCGAAGATAAACAGCGCGGCTTTTTCACCTCGGGCGACGGCGGCCGCAGCGAAGATCATCGAGATCAGCGACTTGCCGGTACCGGCCGGGCCGAGAATCAGCGTGCTGGAACCGGTCTCGATGCCGCCGCCGAGCAGGGCGTCCATTTCATTGATGCCGCTGGTCAACTGCTGGCGTACATAACCGCCGCGGTGTTCGGCCGCAACGAGGCGAGGGAACACGTGAACGCCGTCGCCCATGATGGTGAAGTCATGGAATCCGCCACGGTACTTTTGACCCCGGTACTTCACCACGCGGATGCGCCGGCGTTCGGCGCCATAGTTGGGCGTCAGTTCCTCAAGCCGAACCACCCCGTGCGCCACACTGTGGACGGTCTTGTCGAGGGATTCGGTAGTCAGGTCATCGAGCAACAGCACGGTGGCGTCGTAGCGCACGAAGTAGTGCTTGATTGCCAGGATCTGCCGGCGATAACGCAGGGAACTCTGGGCCAGCAAACGGATTTCGGAAAGGCTGTCGAGGACTACCCGGGTCGGCTTGACCCGTTCGACCACTTCGAAAATCTGTTTGGTCGCTTCACCCAGCTCAAGGTCCGAGGAATACAGGAGGCTTTGCTGATGCTCGGCATTGAGCAGACTTTCTGGCGGGGTCAGCTCGAAGATGTGGATGTTTTCATCCAGCTCCCAGCCGTGGGACAACGCCCCTTGGCGCAGTTCGCGCTCGGTTTCTGAAAGCGTGATGTACAACGAGCGCTCGCCGGCACGGGCGCCGGCCAACAGAAAATGCAAGGCGACGGTGGTTTTGCCGGTTCCGGGTTCACCCTCAAGCAAAAACACATGGCCGCGAGACAATCCACCGGCCAGGATGTCATCCAGACCTTCGATGCCGGTGGCGGCTTTTGCACTGAACAACTCGTTAGATGTAGACAAAAAAAACCCTCTCATGACTAGGGGAAGCGAGGCAGCAGGCCTGAAGTGCCTGAATGGACTGCCTGATCACTTGACCGTTGGCCGATGCGACGGTTCAACCTTTTTGCTGGCGGGATGGAGGGCGCCGTTACAAGCCTTGCTGCAATGCGGGATCATCAGGATTGAGTTGTTCCAACTGCGCCAAAAGGATCTGCACGTTTTGCAGTTGTCCACTTTCCTTCCAGTAATTGATCAGCAGCACCCGCGCCTTGCGATCGGCCGGGTGGCGCTGAACGATTTCCTGCAGCTGTTTTTGCGCGGCTTCCAGTTCCTGTTCACCGTGCAGTGTGGTCGCCAAGTCGTAGCGGTAATCCTTGTTGTTCGGCTCAATCTCGACCGCTTTGGACAGACCGAGCAGGGCAAACTCACTTTGCCCGTGATGCAGCAACCAGAGCCCCAGAGCATGTTGCAGGTAGGCCGAGTCGGGTTGAGCCTTCAACTGTTTCGCCAGCAATTGCCGTGCGGCGTCGCTTTGGCCTTGTTTATCCAGCACCTCAATTTGCATGACCAGCGCCGGCAGATTGCCCGGATCGAGCTGCACCGTGCGCGCAAGCGCCTGTTGCGCCTCTTTCAATTCGGCATTGTGCAGGTGCAGGCGGGCCAGCTGGTATTGGGTATCGGCGCTTTCCGGCTGACTCTTCAGGGCCTGTTCCCAGGCATCGATGGCTTGCTGCAATGGCCCGAAATACAAGCCCAGGTCATCTGGCGACAGGCCTAACAACGCGTTGATCGCGACAGACCGCACGCGTTGTTCGCTGTCCTCTAGCAAGGGTCCGATCAGCAGACTGCGCTGCCCGCTGGGTACCAGTGCGCCGATACTCTTGATCGCCGCGATGCGCACCTCGGCAGAGGGGTTTTGCAGGTCTGCATCGGCCAGTTTCAGAGCTTGCGGGCTCGGGTAGTTTGGCAGCTCGGCATGCAGCCAGACACGGCGCTTGGGCGACAGGTCAGGACGACCCAGCTGCTGGTACAGAACCCGAGCGGCTCCCGGTTGGCCGGCACGTGCCTGGGTCAACGCTTCGCTGTAGCCGCGCTTGATGGCTTCCGGCACCACAGGTGTCGTGCTGCGCAGGAAAAACCAGGCAAGGGCGAAGGCGAACAGGACACACAGGCTGATGAGCAAATAGCGGCGGGACTGGGGCATGCAGGAATCCGGAAGCTGGCGGCTTTCACAAAGCTGTCAGCTTCGGTCAGGTGGGCGTGTGAGTCAAACCCTGACTCAGCTCAATGTCGGCGAATATGCCTACAAGTCCTGTCGACATTGAAACCCGTCGCAGCCATGCAGCAGTGACTACGCTTGCTGGAGATGACCCGAAGAGTGTTCCCATGCAACCGCTGATCCAGTATTTCAAGGCAATGCTCAACCCTGGACCTGGGGTGCTGTTGTTCGCCTTGAGAACTATCGCGGCCGGGCTGCTGACGCTGTATCTGGCCTTCCTGTTCGACCTGGACCAGCCCAAGTGGTCGATCATGGCGGTGGTCATTGTCAGTCAGCCATTGGGTGGAATGGCCCTGGCCCGCAGTTTCGGCCAGGTCATCGGTACCACCCTGGGGGCGGTCGTAGCGGTATTGATCATGGCGATCTTCCCCCAGGCGCCGATGCCTTTCATCATTACGCTCGCCTTGTGGCTGGCGCTGTGCACCGCGGGCGGCACCTTGCTGCGCTACACCAGCTCACAGGCATTTGTGCTGAGTGGTTACACGGCGGTGGTGGTCGCATTGCTGGCGGTACCTGATCAGGATGGTACGTTCCTGCTGGCGGTCACCCGCGTCACCGAGACGCTCCTGGCGGTGGCTTGCGTCTGCGTCGTCAGCCTCCTGACCGCACGCCCTGAGGCCGTTGCCCGGAGCTATTTCGCCAAGATCGATCAAGTCATCAAGCTGCTCGCGACTCACGCGGCCGCGGTCATTCGCACCGAGGAGAGCGAGGGCGATTTCCACCGCAGGCAAATGCAATTGCTGGGGGAAATCAGTGCCCTCGAAGGCTTGCGTCGGCATCTGTACTTTGACGCGCCGCGTTTACGCAGCGCCAATGGCCTGGTGCAGTTGCTGGGCAATCAATTGGTGCTGCTGACTTCGCGGTTGACGGCGTTGCGCCACCAGCGCGAATTACTGGCCGAGCGTTGGAAAGGCGAGTTGCCCGAAGAGATCCAGCTGTTGCGTGCCGAAGAGCTGGCCTTTCTCGATGAACTGGCGGTCAAGGGGCGCACATTGTCGGCCGAGGCGCGGCACCATTTCGCGGCGTTGCAACAGCGTTTCGACGACCAGGCCTACAAGGCCGAACAACTCACCGAGGTCATGCCTGCCACGCTGCGTTCCCTGGCCTGGGCGCTGCGCTGGGAGCAAGCGCGGATGTTGGAACAACTGGGGCAGATTATGGAGTTGAGCGATGCGATCCAGGATGGCCGTGAAGCCAGTTGCGTGTTCCGGGGCCAGGAAAACCCGCTGCATCTGGACTTCACCCTGGCGGCGATGAACGCGATCCGGGCATTCACTGC
Source organism: Pseudomonas sp. (assembly GCF_051660785.1). Taxonomy (GTDB): domain Bacteria; phylum Pseudomonadota; class Gammaproteobacteria; order Pseudomonadales; family Pseudomonadaceae; genus Aquipseudomonas. The sequence goes on along the minus strand of NZ_JBOFQE010000058.1, from coordinate 362,113 downwards.
GTTGATGGTCGCCGGCCTGATCTGGATCGAGACCGCCTGGGACGGAGCTCGTGGCGGGATGATCGTGGTGGGGATTCTCTGTTCGCTGATGGCGACGTTTCCTCGGCCGTTGCTGGCCGCACAGAGCTTCGCCAGAGGGCTGGGCCTGGCCTTGGTGGTGTCGGCGTTCTATCTGTTCATGCTGGTCCCGATGATCAGTCATTTCGAGCTGCTCGCCTTGTTGTTGGTCCCTTTGCTGTATGCGGTCGCGGTGGGGCTGTCCAGCCCAGCCACCACCGGCACGGGCATCGGCCTTGGACTGACAACGATGTTGTTGCTGGGGCCGCAAAACGTAGGCGTCGGTCAAAACACGGCCATTCAGTGGTTCGAGTTTGCTGGTGCCTATATCTGCGCCGCCGCGCTGGCGCTCAGTGTCTACGCGTTGATCTTTCCGTTCAGGCCCGTTTTACGGATGCGTCGACTTTTCAATGAGAACCGTGAACAGGTCTACGCCTTGCTGAAGACGCCGGCTAGCGATGAGCAGCAGTTTGCCTTTGAAAGCCGCATGGTCGATCGCCTGACCATGATGCTGGGCCTGTTGCCTGCCGCCAACGACAAGCAGTCCAGCGAGCTGTTCGAAGTCAGCCTCGGGTGCATGGCACTGGGTGTGGCGTTGAACCAGCTCAGGCAACAGGCGCAGAGCAACACCTTGCTCAGTACCGATCAACTGAACCGTTTGCAGGCGTCGGTCCGGGAGACCGGCAGGTTTGTCGCCGGGCGACCCGGTATTGAAGTTGACGGGCTACTTGGGCATTTGCATACCTTGGGCGATGAAATGGACGACTTGCAATTAGTCGTACATGAACACTTGTGGTCGGTGTTCCGGATGCGTGTGGCACTGCTGATCGTGGTGTCGTTTCTGGAGCGCCATCGCAGACACTTTCAACCCGAAGAACCGGAAGGAGTGCCGGCCCTTGCCCATTGATCTGGAAATAGGTGGCGTCTACCTTCCGCCGATCGCCCAGGCCTTGTTGCTGGCCTTGCCGATTTTTCTACTGTTGGACTGGATCATGAGACGCGTGGGCGTGCTGCGTTTCGTCTGGCATGAGGCCTTGTTCGAGGGCGCGTTGTACGCCTGCGTGTGCGCAACGCTGATCCTGGTGATGGGAGCTTGATGCCTTGAAGAAGATCCTTGCCCGACTCGCGACTGTTGCGGTGGTGTTGCTGGCCTTTGTGCTGGGCTGGTTCGCCTGGGAGCATTACACCCGCGCGCCCTGGACCCGGGATGCGCGGGTGCGGGCCGACGTGGTGACCTTGTCCGCCGACGTGTCGGGACGCATCGTCAGCCTCGGTGTCCAGGACAACCAGCATGTCGAGAAGGGGCAGTTGCTGCTGGAAATCGATCCCTCGCGTTACGCCTTGGCGGTGGAACATGCCAAACGTTCGGTAGAAGTGGCGAAAGCTTCACTCGGGCAATCCGAAGCCACTATTGTCGCCAGTCAGGCGCAGCTTAAACAGCGCCAGAGCGAGGAGCGCCGCCGCCGTACACTCAAGGACCGCGCGGCGATTTCCGGCGAAGAGTGGGAGAAATCCAACACCGATGTCTCGGTGGCCCAGGCCGATTTGCTGCGCAACCAGGCCAACCTGATTCTGGCGCAGGCCAACGTGCAACTGGCCACGGCAGCCTTGACTCAGTCTGAACTCGACTTGCAGCGCACCCGAGTGGAGTCGCCCGTCACCGGTTTCGTCACCAACCTGCTGACCCGTCAGGGCGACTATGCAACGGCGGGTGGCGCTCTGATGGCGCTGGTGGACAGTGATTCGTTTTATGTCAGCGGCTACTTTGAAGAAACCAAGTTGCCGCGGATCGAGGAGGGCGACCGGGTCGACATCGAATTGATGAGTGGTGAACGCTTTGGCGGCACCGTGCAAAGCATTGCCTACGCCATCGCCGACCGGGAAAACCTGCCCGGTGGCCGCCTGCTGGCCACCATCAACCCCAGCTACACCTGGGTCAAACTGGCTCAGCGGGTGCCAGTGCGTATCGGGATTGATGCCGACTATGCCGGCAAAAACAAGCTGCGGGCGGGGACGACAGCAACGGTGACGGTCCAGGAAACCAAGCAATCTCGAGGTCGCCGATAACCCTGTGGGAGCGGTGCTGTATTCAGAATTGTGCAGGCAAAAAAAGCCCCGCGACCGAATGAGGCGCAGGGCTAAAAAATCTGGTTGGTTGCGGCCAACCAAAGGAGCTCTTGAAAACTTACTTGCTCGCGACCGTCTCTGGTTGCCAGCCACCGCCAAGGGCTTTGTAAATCGCGACAATGCCGCGGTACAGATCGGTTTCGGCCAGGGCCTGGGTATCTTCAGCCGCCAGGCGCTCACGCTGGGCATCCAGCAGGACGAGGAAATCCACGGTGCCTTCGCGGTAGCGAATTTCGGCCAGGTCTGCGGCGGCACGGCTCGCTTCGCTTTGACGTATCAGCGAGATCAACCGTTGCTGACGTTTGCCGTAGTCGCTGAACGCGTTTTCCGATTCTTCCAGCGCCAACAGCACTTGCTGCTCGTAGGTCGCCAGAGCGCCTTCGGCATCGGCGTCTGCGCCACGCAGTCGGGCTCGCACACTGCCCAGGTCAAATGCTGCCCAGGTAATGCTTGGGCCGAGCGCCCAGGCATTGGCCGCCGAGGAACCGATTTGCGAACCGCGCCCGGCGGTGAAGCCAAGGAAGCCGCTGAGGCTGACCCGAGGGAACAAATCAGCCTTGGCCACGCCGATACGGGCGGTGGCGGAGGCCAGTTGGCGTTCGGCGCTGAGGATGTCCGGACGACGTTGCAGCAACTCACCCGGATCACCAATCGGCAACGCCTTGGCAATGGCCGGCAAGTCTTTTGGACTAAGGTCGACGGTCAGCTTGTCCGGACGCTCACCCAGCAGGGTGGCGATACGGTTTTTCTGCCGAACCTGTTCGGCCTGCAACTGCGGCACGCTGGCTTCGACCGAGGCGAGGCGTGCATCGGCACGCTCCACATCCAGTTGATCGCCGACGCCGGCATCACGCAGGCTTTCGGTGATCTTGCGCGATTCCTGCTGGTTGTTCAGGTTGGCCAAGGCAATCTTTTCCCGCAGTTGTGCACCGCGAAGTTGACCGTAGGCGTCCACCAGTTCGGCAATCATGGTGACTTGCAGTTGGTACAGATCGGCTTCGGCCGCTTGCTGTTCGGCGTCGCTGGATTCCAGGTTGCGCTGGATACGACCAAACAGATCCAGTTCCCAAGCCATGTCCAGACCCAGGTCATAGCGTTCGCTATTGACCCGTTTGGTGGTCTGGCCAGGAATCTGGCCTTTGCCCAAATCACTGCTGGCGCGACTGGTGATAGTCGGCATGGCGTCGTTGCTGGCGTCATCGCGAATTGCCCGGGCCGCTTTCCAGCGAGCGAAGGCTACGCGCAAATCGCGGTTGCCTTGCAACGATTGAGTCACCAACTGGTTGAGGGTCGGGTCTTCGAACTGCTGCCACCAGATGCCTTCGAAACGCGTGCGGTCAAAGTTTTTCTGGCCGGCAGCGCCGTCAGTCGCGCTGGTGATGTTCGCCGGCTCAGTGGCTGGGGTCTTGTAGTCCGGGCCGACGGCACAGGCACTCAGGGCCAGTACCAGCAGGCTCGGCAGGAAGGCTTTCAGACTCATTGTTGCGCCTCCAGTTTCAGGGCTTTGGCCGCTTTGCGCTTTTCACCACGCTCCACAAAGTTACGGATCAATACGTAGAACACGGGCGTCAGCAACAGACCGAAGAAGGTCACCCCGAGCATCCCGGAGAACACTGCTACACCCATGGCATGACGCATTTCTGCACCGGCACCGCTGGAGAACACCAGTGGTACCACACCCATGATGAACGCGAAGGAAGTCATCAGGATCGGACGCAGACGCAGACGGCACGCTTCCAATACCGCGGCGAGCGGGCTGAGGCCTTCGTCCTGCTGTTTATCCTTGGCAAACTCGACGATCAGAATCGCGTTCTTACACGCAAGTCCCACCAGTACGATCAAGCCGATCTGGGTGAAGATGTTGTTGTCGCCTCCCGAAGCAATTACACCGGTGATGGCCGACAGCAGGGTCATCGGTACGATCAGGATCACTGCCAGTGGCAGGCTCCAGCTTTCGTACTGAGCTGCGAGTACCAGGAACGCCAGCAATACGCAGAGCGGGAACACGAACAGCGCGGTGTTGCCGGACAGAATCTGCTGGTAGGTCAGGTCGGTCCACTCGTAGGTCATGCCGTTCGGAAGTTCTTCCTTGAGCAGTTTCTCGATGGCGGCCTGAGCCTGGCCGGAGCTGTAGCCCGGGCCTGCTGCACCGTTGATTTCAGCGGTGATGAAGCCGTTGTAGTGCATCACGCGGTCCGGCCCCGAGGTGTCGCTGACCTTGATGAAGGTCGCCAGCGGGATCATCTCGCCTTTGTTGTTACGCACTTTCAGCTGACCGATCTGGTCCGGTTCGAGACGGAACTGCTGTTCAGCCTGGACGTTGACCTGATAGGTGCGACCGAAGCGGTTGAAGTCGTTGGCATACAGCGAGCCCAGGTAGATCTGCAGGGTGTCGAAGATGTCGCTGACGGCTACGCCGTGGGTCTTGGCTTTTTCCCGGTCGATGGCGGCATCGACCTGCGGCACGTTCACCGTGTAGCTGGTGAACAGGGCGGCCAGTTCCGGCACGTTGTGGCTCTTGGTGATGATGTTCATGGTTTCTTTGTACAGCTCGTCGTAACCCAGGTTGCCCCGGTCTTCGATCTGCAGGCGGAAACCACCGATGGTGCCCAGACCTTGTACTGGCGGCGGCGGGAAGATCGCCATGTAGGCTTCCTGGATCCCGGCGAACTGGCCGTTCAATGCACCGGCAATCGCACCGGCGGACATGCTCGGGTCTTTGCGCTCGTCGAACGGTTTGAGGGTCACAAACACGATGCCGGCGTTAGGGCTGTTGGTGAAGCCGTTGATCGACAGGCCCGGGAAGGCCACCGCACTTTCCACGCCAGGCTGTTTCAGGGCCAGGTCGGACATGCGCTTGATCACGTCTTCGGTACGGTCCAGGCTCGAGGCGTCCGGCAGTTGCGCGAAGGCCACCAGGTATTGCTTGTCCTGGCCGGGTACGAAACCGGTCGGGGTGTGGGCGAAACCGAAGAAGGTCAGCACCATCAGGCCTGCGTACAACAGCAGGGCAATACCGCTGCTCCGGATAACCCGCGCTACGGTGCCGACATAGCCATGGCTGGCGCGTTCGAAGAACCGGTTGAACGGACGGAACAGCCAGCCGCCCAATAGTTTATCAAGCACTTTGGTAAAGCGATCTTTCGGCGCACTGTGGCTCTTGAGCAGCACGGCGGCCAGGGCAGGGGACAGTGTCAGCGAGTTGAACGCCGAGATCACGGTCGAGATGGCAATGGTCAGGGCAAACTGTTTGTAGAACTGGCCGGTCAAACCGGAGATGAACGCCGCCGGGATAAATACCGCACACAGCACCAGCGCCGTCGCGATGATCGGCCCGGTCACCTCTCGCATGGCTTTCTTGGTGGCTTCGACGGGCGTTTCTCCCAGCTCGATGTGCCTTTCCACGTTCTCCACCACCACGATGGCATCGTCCACCACGATACCGATGGCCAGTACCAATCCGAACAGTGACAAGGCGTTCAGCGAGAAGCCGAACAGGTGCATCACCGCAAATGTACCGATCAGCGAAACCGGCACCGCCACCAACGGAATGATCGAGGCACGCCAGGTTTGCAGGAACAGGATCACCACCAGGACAACGAGGATCAGCGCTTCGAAGAGGGTGTGAACCACCGCCTCGATGGAGCCGCGCACGAAGATGGTCGGGTCATAGACGATGCTGAAGTCCATGCCTTCCGGGAAGTTCTTCTTCAGTTCGGCCATTTTGTCGCGAACTTCATTGGAGATCTCGATCGCGTTGGAACCTGGGCGCTGGAAGATCGGGATCGCCACCGCCGGTTGGTTATTCAGCAACGAGCGCAATGCATATTGGCTGGAGCCCAGCTCAACGCGAGCGATGTCTTTCAGACGCGTGATTTCACCGTTGTCGCCGGAGCGAATGATGATGTTCTCGAACTCTTCTTCAGAAACCAGACGGCCCTGCGTGTTGACCGACAGCTGGAACGCGGTGGCATTCGGCGCAGGCGGCGCACCCAGTGCACCGGCAGCGACCTGGCGGTTCTGTTCACGAATCGCGGTCACCACATCGGTAGCGGTCAGGTTGCGCGAAGCGGTCTTGTTCGGGTCGAGCCAGACCCGCAGCGAGTAGTCGCCCATACCGAACAGCTGCACATCCCCGACACCGCCCAGACGCGCCAGCTCATCCTTGATGTTGAGCAAGGCGTAGTTGGACAGGTAGAGCATGTCGTAGCGTTTGTCCGGCGAGGTCAAGTGCACAACCATGGTCAGGTCGGGCGAAGCCTTGTCCACGGTGATACCGATGCGCGTCACTTCCTCTGGAAGTTTCGGCTCGGTGCGAGTCACACGGTTCTGAACCTGTACCTGCGCGTTGTCCAGGTCGGTGCCCAGGGCGAAGGTGATGGTCAGGGTGATCTTGCCGTCAGCGGTGGACTGCGAGGACATGTACAGCATGTTCTCGACGCCAGTGATGGCTTGCTCCAGGGGAGCGGCCACGGTTTCACCGATGACTTTCGGGTTGGCACCCGGGAAGTTGGCACGGACCACAACGGTCGGCGGCACAACTTCCGGGTATTCGCTGATCGGCAACTGGAACAGCGAGATGGCACCGGCGATCAGGATCAGCAGCGAAAGCACCGCTGCGAAGATCGGCCGTGAAATGAAGAATTGGGAAAAATTCATCGGAGTTGTCGTCCCTTAACCGCGTGGAGTCGCAGCAGCCAGTTTCACAACCGATCCCGGCGCGACCTTGGCAGGTGCGACTTGGGGCAGGTTGCTGGCTTCCAGCGCTTGTCGTTGTTGTGCGAGTGCCGCGAGGGTTTGTTCGCTGGCCATCGGGATCACTTCAGGCGTGACCGGCGAGCCAGGACGAACCCGTTGCAGACCCTTGACGATGACGGTGTCATCCTTGTTCAGGCCGCTGCGCACGATGCGCAAGCCTTCGATTTTCGGCCCCAGCTCAACGGCGCGATAAGCCGTCTTGTTGTCGGCATCCATCACCAGCACGAATTTTTTGCCCAGATCGGTACCGACGGCTTCGTCGTTGATCAGCACGGCGGAGTAGGTGCCGCTGCCGACCAGTTTCAGACGGGCATACAAGCCAGGGGTGTACTGTCCGTCGGCGTTATCAAAGACAGCGCGACCGCGGATGGTGCCGGTTTTCGGGTTGACCTGGTTGTCGACGAAGTTCATCACACCTTGGTGCGGGTTGCCGTCTTCGTTGGACAGGCCGAGGTAAACCGGGGTGGTTGCTCCGCGTTTGCCCTGGCGAGCGAGCTGCGTGTATTTGAGGAACACACGCTCGTCGGCGTCGAAGTAGGCGTAAACCTTGTCGGTGGAAACGACGCTGGTCAGCGCGGTGGTGTCAGCGGTCACCAGGTTGCCGGCGGTGATTTCCGCACGGCTGACGCGACCACTGATTGGCGCGGTGACACGGGTGAAGCTCAGATTCAGCTTGGCCAGGTCCAGTTGAGCCTGGATGGCACCGACGGCAGCGCGGGCTTCCTGGGAAGCGCTGGTACGCGAATCGGCGAGTTCAGCAGAGATTGCATTGCTGGTGCGCAGACGTTCGCCACGCTGGGCTTCGTTTTCGCTGCGGGTGGCGTTGGCGCGACCTTGGGCAACCAGTGCTTCGAGGCGGCGAACCTCAGCCTGGAAGGGGCGTGGGTCAATCTGGAACAGCAAGTCACCTTTCTTGACCAGTGCACCTTCAGTGAAGGCCACTTCATCGATCTGGCCGGAGACCCGTGGACGAATTTCTACGGTTTCTGGCGCTTCAAGGCGGCCGGTGAATTCGTCCCACTCGTTGACCGGTTGTTCCAGCACCTTGGCGACGCTGACTTTCGCCGCAGGCATGGTAGCGGCAGACTCCGGAGCCTTGCCGCAAGCGCTCATCACCAGTACGGCCAACATGGCCAACGGGAAGCGCAAATGTTTGAGTGACTGTTCCATGGATGCATCCGCCAATGTATTGAGATGGGCGGATGATGAGCGGCGGGGGGAAGTCGCACGAATCGAATGAAGCGAAGGTAACTATCATTCGGAATGATATAAGTTTGAAGCCAGCCCTCTAGCATGCGCCTTGCGTTGAGGCGCAATCAATTGGATTCATGACAATTCAGTGTTGCAGGGAGTGCAAAGAAAAATCCTGAAACCGTACTATGGCCATCGCGAGCAGGCTCGCTCCCACAGGGGATTTGTAAACACCCCCCGATCCAATGTGGGAGCGAGCCTGCTCGCGATAGCGCCAGAAGCCTTCATACAGAATCACGCGAGACTATCCGGGTCCCCAAAGAACATCTGAATCCGCGACCGCAACCAACGCTCACCCGGGTCGTTATCCTGCGACCCACGCCACGCCATGTGCAATTCAAAGCTGCGCACCGGCAACGGCGGGTCTTCGGCCCGCACGCCACCAGCGGCTGTCAACGCATCAGCGGTGTAATCCGGCACCGTCGCGACAATGTCGGTACCGCTGAGGAGCGTGCTGAGCCCGTTGAACTGCGGCACCGCGAGCACCACATGACGCTTGCGCCCGAGCTTTTCCAGTTCTTCATCTATAAAGCCGCTCAGGTCACCGGCGAAGGACACCAGTGCATGGGGGCGGGCGCAGAAGTCATCCAGGCTCAATGGGCCCGGCACCGTATCGGCACGCAACAACTTCGGCATGCTGCGACGCAGCACTTTGCGCTTGGCGTTGGCCGGCAAGTCGGCGGTGTAGCTGACGCCGATGGAAATCTCGCCCGAGGCCAACAGGCTCGGCATCAGGATGTAGTTGGCCCGACGCACCACCAGTACGATCCCCGGTGATTCGGCACGCAAGCGTTTGAGCAGCATCGGCAACAGCGCGAACTCGACATCGTCCGACAGGCCGATGCGGAACACCGCGGTGCTGGTCGCCGGGTCGAATTCCGCCGCACGGCTGACGGCGGTGGAAATTGAATCGAGTGCCGGAGAGAGCAGGGCGAAGATTTCCACCGCGCGGGCGGAAGGCTCCATGCTGCGCCCGGTTCGCACGAACAACGGATCGTCGAACAGCCCGCGCAGGCGCGAGAGCGCCGCACTGATGGCAGGCTGACCGAGGAACAATTTCTCCGCAGCGCGGGTCACACTGCGTTCGTGCATCAATGTTTCGAAAACGATCAACAGGTTCAGGTCGACACGACGCAGGTCATTACGATTCATCTGGAGTCCTGGCAGAGTCATCAAGCTTGACGAGAGCGGCCATATGAGAACAATGGCCGGCATGAATCTTACGGGGAAAGGCTGCTACTCTGCACCGAATAATTCAGTTTCCCTGGAACAGCTACTCTATATTTTTACGACAACCGTTGATCCTTTGGATGCTGCGGAATCAATGACAGGCATGTCGACTATTAATAGCCACTGATAGTCTTGGGTAGAAAGCCCAGATAGAGTTCAGGGCATTAGAGGTTTCTTTGACGAGGTTTGCGATGTCCCGCACGATCCGTTTTCACAAGTTTGGTCCAGCCGAGGTGCTCAAATGCGAAGAGCATGCGGCCGCTCTCCCTGCGCCGGGCGAAGTGCAGGTGCGCGTCGAGGCGATTGGCATCAGCTGGTATGACATTCTCTGGCGCCAGAATCTGGCCTCGTCCCACGCTCGTCTGCCTTCAGGCCTTGGCCATGAAATGTCCGGCGTAGTAACGGCGGTCGGCGAGGGCGTCGATGACCTGGCAGTCGGTGACAAGGTCGCCAGCTTCCCGGCTGAAAGCCCCAACGACTATCCGGTGTACGGCGAGCAGATTGTCCTGCCGCGCTCGGCACTGACCCGCTACCCGGACGTGCTCAGCCCGATTGAAGCCAGCGTGCACTACACGCCGCTGTTGATCGCCTACTTCGCTTACGCCGATCTGGCACGAGTCAAGCCCGGGCAATTTGCCTTGGTGACTGATGCGAGCCACTGTGCCGGTCCTTCATTTGTGCAATTGGGCAAGGCATTGGGTGTGCGGGTAATTGCCGCCACCAAGACGGCTGAAGAACGTGAATACCTGCTGTCTCTGGGTGCCGAAAAAGTAATCGTCACCGAGGAAGAAGATCTGCTCATGCGGATCAACAAAATCACCGACAACCGCGGCGTGGACGTGGTGTTCGATGGCCTCGGCGGCCCGCAGATGTCACTGCTCGGCGATGTGCTTGCGCCTCGTGGCAGCCTGGTGTTGTACGGCCTGCAAGGCGGCAACCAGACGCCGTTCCCGGCCTGCGCAGCGTTCCAGAAGAACATCCAGTTCTTCGTGCACTGCATCGGCAACTTCACCGGCAAGCCGGAACTGGGCATCATCCAGGACCAGGTCGCGCTGCAACGTGCCCTGCGCGACATCAACCAGTTGACCGCTGACCGCGTGCTGCTGCCGCTCAAGACTCGGGTCTTCCCGTTTTCCGAGTTTGTCGAGGCGCACCGCTACATGGACGAATGCCCGTGTCGCGAACGGGTCGCCCTCCAGGTCGAACCGGCGTAACGCCCCTGAAAAAGTCCGTGCCTGCACGGACTTTTTCATTCTCCCTCCGAAAATCCGAGACGTTCCGTCAACCTGTGACGGGGCAGTTCAGCAACTGAACTGGTTTTTGCTCTCAATCTGTATCTTCTAATCATCATGTAAGCCCTGATAATTGAATGATTACTTTCATCTCAAGGAATGAGCTATGGCTGGGTATCAGGCAGATACTTTTCATCGCGCTCCGGCAATACAAACTCAACAAATAACGCCTTATCGAACAATTGACGAAAAATTAATGGCGACTTCTTTCTTTATTTCTCGTGCTACATGTCTGTGGGACGCTGTCGGATATTTCCTAGGATTTCTCGATCGGTCGCAGGACGCTTGCTCTGCGGGCCTTTGCAGGGATCGCTCGTCGACAGAATCACAAACAAGCTCTATTCATTTCAAATAATTACCAAAAACTAAGTGTTAGCATTTGATATCAAGCACAACACTTTAATCATGACAGCCAGCCGTTTGCGCAATGCATACAGTTGTTTGCGTGACATCGAACCTATGCGTAACAGGTAAACAATGATGACCCATACCCATGAACAGGCAATGAACTATGTTTATCAGCAAGTACTGCAGCGCTTGCTGAGTTTTTTCTCACGCGCCGAACGCACCGCATTGCAGTTGATGATTCAGCGTCTGGTCGTCGCCGCAGGTGGCATGGAGCGTATCGGTGATTACAAGGTGCTGGCGATCCAGTCCGGGACCCGCGACAGCTGCTACACACTTGCTTTGCTGCGTGCGGCGCAACTGAGCATCGCCGGTCGGGCGCCTGCAACCTTCCAGCTGCGAGTGGCGACCCTTCGCTCGAATTGGGCGAGCTCGACCGCCCTTGAAAACATCCATCACAGTTGCAGTGCGTTATTTCTTTACGACGATCCGCGCGTGGAAGTGTTGATGGTCGATAACCGGGAAGTCTTGCCGTTCAGTCACCTGGCGCCGGTTTCCGAAGCAGGCCGGGAGTCGAATCGTCTCAATCTGTTGATGGTGGGTCACCGGCGGACCTGGACCGGCCCGCTCGACCTGTGGGATGACGGATACCTCGCCGCCGGCGAGTTTTATGGGCAAATCTCCCGCTGGGACCGGGGCGTCGATGCGCTGGTCAGCAGCGATACGCCTCGCCAGCAAAAGCAGTTCATGGATGGATTCAACAGGGCAGCCCAAAAGGCCGGACTCCAGGCATCGAATTACCCGGAATCCGGTTACGAGGAGCTGTTCGCACGACTGGACGAGATCGGCAGCGATTGTTACCGCGAGTTTTATCCTGAGCACGGCCAGGCCGAGTGGCGGCCGGCCGAGTGTTTTGAGGCGTGTCGGCGCACGACCTTCATCGACATTCACGACATGCTGGTCAGCAATCTGGAAGATCGCTGGCCACTGCTCACCGACTTCCTTGGTTTTCAACCTGACGAAGTGGCCGCGCAGCCCAGCGATAACGAATTCGTCGGCCTTTCGATTTCAGCGCACGTTCGTGGGTTGGAAGCCTGTTTTGTTCATGATCGCCCTTATGAAGCGGGTGTTGCCGAATACGTCCAGCGAGCCTTGGTCATGATGCGTCGCAAGCAGCTTCCCGAGCGGTTTTGCGAGCAGGCAATGGAGGCGTTTGGCTCCCCGTCACACATGTCCGACCGGCGCGTACTGGCGACGGCCGAGACCCAGACGACCCTCGGCTTGAGCGAGGCCCAACTGGTGTGTCTACTGTTCGCGCCCTTCGTCGATAACGGCGCCTCGCTGGAGCGTTTTCTGCGCCAATGCCACCCCGGCATGCTTGTCGCGTTGCCCGATCTGCACCGGGCGATGCAGGGCAGCCCGGCGCCTGAGCAGGTTCAGCACTGGATGGTCGACGTCAGCGGCTTGCCCGTCAGTTTGATCGGCACGCTCTATCGCATGGAGCCTGTGGCAAGGGGCGAGGAACCTGGCGCGGCAATCGACGAGGCGGTTGAGCAGGCGTCGGGGCTCGATGCGGGCGCCGCCGCGAATGGCGAACGATCAACGGGTCGCTGAAAGTGCCTGGTTTTACAGGATTCCCCCATAAGCGCCGCCGCGCGCATAGCGGTCATTGCCCATGAAAGGACCCCGCGAAACCGACTTCGCATATCAGGCGGTGTATCGTTACCTGACTAACCTCATCAGCGAGCCGGTCAGCGACACGCGAGTCCGCCTTCCTTCATTGCGTCAATTGGCGGACCGTTTGAGCGTGTCGATCTCGACGATTCAGTACGCCTATTCACTGCTCGAAAAGGAAGGGCGGGTGTATTCGGTCGCCAAATCCGGCTACTACGCGCTGCCCGTGTCGGCCATTCGCCCGCTCAGCAGCGGCAACGATCTGCTCGAGACGGTGTACGTGAACGCCAGGCGTCCGGGAATGCTGGTGTTGAGCGCGGATGAGCCGGCGTTGTTACAGCCGCTGGACAGCCCGTTATTGCTGCTTGAAAGAGAACTGCTGCGTCAGTACCCGCGCCAGCCACAACCGACTTCACAACCTTGTGGTGAACTGGAGCTGCGCGCCGCCCTGGCTGCACGCTATACCTCCTCTCCGGCGCGTTGCTGGCACGCCGATGATGTCTATATCGGCGCCGATTTGCGTGGTGTGCTGGAGATACTGATCGCTGTGCTGTGTCTGAAAGACGCCACGGTTGTCGTCGAATCACCCTGTGACTGGACAATTCTGCGCTTGCTCCAGGAGGCTGATGTGCACGTTATCGAGCTGCCCTTGCAGGCCAATGGCAGTCTCCATCTTGAGCAACTGACGCAACTGCTGGAGACCGAACCGGTTCGGCTGGTCATGCTTTCATCCGGCGTCAATATGCCTCGCGGCAGCGTGCCTTCCCGCAGTAACAGGCAAGCAACCGCTCAGCTACTGGAGCGGCATGGCAGCTGGGTGCTGGAGAACGATTGCTACGGCGAACTGGAATTCGAGCCCGACGGCCTGCGGTTTCGCGATCTGTTGAACCCTGATCGGCTGATCGTTTTCTCCACCTTCGAAAAATCCATCGGACCTGAAGCACCTTACGGCTACCTGCTCTCGCGACAACTGAGCACCGAACTGCAGCGGCATTTTTTATTGCGTTCGTTCCGCTTGTCTCCGATTCGCCAGAAAGCCATTGCACGGCTGTACAGCAACGGGCGAATCGATCAGCACCTGTTGGTATTGCGACGGCTGCTCAAGGACCGAAAGGCGCAGATGACACAGCTGCTGCAGGAGCGTCTCGGCGATGCCTTGCACTTCGTCGAACCCTTGGGCGGTGCGACGATCTGGGTGCAGTCTTTGCGCCAGGTCAATGTGCCGCGAGTGTTCCAGCGCCTGCTCAAGCATCAGGTGGTGATCGCACCGGGAGAACTGTTCAGCCTCTACGGGTTGCACGCGCAACACTTGCGCCTGAGTCATACCTTCGGTGGCGACCACGACCTTGCGGCAGCCATGGGTTTGCTGGGCGATGCGTTGCGCCTGGAATCAATCGATTGAGCAGGGCCGGGGCTTTGAAGATCGATAACATTCTGCTCGGGATCGATAACGTCGCGCTGCGGTCAAACTGCCAGTAAACTGCGTTCCTATTCCTGAACCACTCTATTTCAGAGGTTTTGCATGACACTCAGTCCTTTTGCGGGCAAACCGGCACCGGCAGAATTGTTGGTAGACATCCCGCGACTGGTAACGGCCTATTACACCGGCCAGCCTGATGCCGCCATCTCTACCCAGCGCGTAGCCTTCGGCACGTCCGGACACCGAGGCAGCTCGTTCGACCTGAGTTTCAACGAATGGCACGTTCTGGCGATCAGCCAGGCGATCTGCCTGTATCGCGAGGCCCAAGGCATCGACGGTCCGCTGTTTGTCGGCATCGACACTCACGCGCTGTCCACGCCGGCCGGTGCCAGCGCCCTGGAAGTGCTGGCCGCGAACGGCGTCACCGTGATGATCTCCGAGGGCGACGAGTACACGCCGACCCCGGCGATTTCTCACGCTATTCTCTGCTACAACCGCGGTCGCACGTCGGGCCTGGCGGACGGTATCGTGATCACGCCGTCGCACAATCCGCCGCAAAGCGGTGGCTACAAGTACAACCCCACCAACGGCGGGCCGGCCGATACCCACATTACCAAGTGGATCGAGGCCAAGGCCAATGAACTGCTGGGCAACAAGCTGGCCGGCGTCAAACGCATCAGCTACGAGCAGGCACTGAAGGCCAGCACGACCCATCGCCACGACTACCTCAACACCTATGTCGCCGACCTGATCAACGTGATCGACTTCGACGCCATCCGTGACGCCAAGCTGCGTTTGGGTGTCGATCCGCTAGGCGGAGCGGGGGTGCGCTACTGGTCGGCGATTGCCGAGCATTACCGTCTGGACCTCGAAGTGGTCAACAAACAGGTTGATCCGACGTTCCGTTTCATGACGGTCGACTGGGACGGGCAAATCCGCATGGACCCATCGTCCAGCCACGCCATGCAAGGCCTGATCGGTCTGAAAGAACGCTTTGACGTGGCATTCGGTTGCGACCCGGATCACGATCGCCATGGCATCGTGACGCCGTCCGGCGGCTTGCTGGCACCGAACAGCTACCTCGCCGTGTCTATCGATTACCTGTTCCAGAACCGTCCGCAGTGGCGCGCCGACGCTGCCGTGGGCAAAACCGTGGTCAGCAGCGGCATGATCGATCGTGTGGCCAAGCGTCTGGGCCGTCGCCTGTATGAAGTGCCGGTTGGCTTCAAATGGTTTGCAGACGGTCTGTTCGACGGTTCTCTGGGTTTTGGCGGTGAAGAAAGCGCCGGTGCCTCGTTCCTGCGCAAGGACGGCGGCGTCTGGAGCACCGACAAGGATGGTTTGATTCCGGCATTGCTGGCCGCAGAAATGACCGCTCGCACCGGTCGCGATCCGAGCCAGGCCTACCGTGCATTGACCGACGAGCTCGGCGAACCGTTCTCGGTACGCGTCGACGCCAAGGCCAACCCTGAACAGAAAGCCTTGTTGAGCAAGCTGTCGCCGGACCAGGTCACCTCGACCGAGCTGGCCGGCGAAGCGATCCAGAGCATCCTCAGCCACGCGCCGGGCAACGATCAGGCCATTGGTGGCTTGAAAGTCATGACTGAGAACGGCTGGTTCGCGGCACGTCCTTCGGGCACTGAAGACATTTACAAGATCTATGCCGAAAGCTTCGTCAGTGACGAACACCTCAAGCAATTGGTTGCAGAAGCTCAGACCCTGGTGGATGGCGCGATTTCTGCGAAGTAAGTGACGGCCTCATCGCGGGCAAGCCCGCTCCCACAAGGATTGCGCATTACCCTGTGGGAGTGAGCCTGCTCGCGATAGCGTCGGCACAGTCACCAACATTTATAAATGAAAAAAGGGGGCGACCATAACGGCCGCCCCTTTTTTTGCCCCGCATTTACCCGATCAAGCCAGATCAACCAACACGATTTCACTGTCCTCAACCGCAGTCACTCGCAACACCTGCTCATCAGCCACTGCCACACCGTCTCGAGCTTGTGCTCGCAAGCCATTGACTTCAATGACGCCGGTGGCGGGAACCAGGTAAGCGCGTCGGCCACTGTCCAGGCGATATTCGGCGGATTCACCGGCCTTCAGGTTCGCCGCCACCAGCCGTGCATCGGCGCGGATGCGCAGGCTTTGATCGTCACCCGCCTTGCCGCTGGCCAGGGTCACGAAGCCTTCGCGCTGGCCTTTAGGGAAAGGCTTGGCGCCCCAGGAAGGTGCCAGGCCGGACTCATTCGGGATGATCCAGATCTGGAAGATCCTGGTTTCGCCCACCTCAAGGTTGTATTCGCTGTGGGCAATCCCGGTGCCGGCGCTCATGACCTGGACGTCGCCCGCTTCGGTGCGACCCTTGTTACCCAGGTTGTCTTCGTGGGTGATTGCACCTTCACGAACGTAGGTGATGATTTCCATGTCCCGGTGCGGATGCTTCGGGAACCCGGTGCCGGGGGCGATCACGTCGTCGTTCCAGACGCGCAGGTTGCCCCAGTTCATACGTTTCGGGTCGTGGTACTCGGCGAACGAAAAGTGGTGATGGGCATCCAACCAGCCATGATGGGCGCCGCCCAGCGAGTTGAAAGGTCTGAGTTCAAGCATGATCGTCTCCTGAAAAGGTTCGTCATGGGGCAGAGCGCCTGAGCCACGAAACAAGAACCGGTGGTTGATGGCGGGCATCATCTATCAGGCATCCATCGATAAAAAGCGTAAAAAATGCCTCAATATGATCGATTTAGTTGATGTCAAATAACCTCGAAACGTTCTCACCCAGCCTTCACTTCATCGTATAAGCCAATGACCTGTAAGCATTTCACTAGAACTCAACGGTAAATACGGACACCATAGGCCTCGTCAGCCTCACACCCTGGAGTCAGCCCGCGTGCCGCAACACACCCCCGATCTTCCTCCCGAACTTCGTCCCCTGGCCGAGATGCCCTTGCTCAAGCGTCTGGCCGCGCGGTTTTTTGGTCATGGCCTTACTCGCCTGCGCGCGCAACACCGGGCGTCGTGGCTGCATGGGCAAGCCGATGGCTTTCGCAGTGGTCACAGCGCCGGAGTGGATTACGGCTATAAAGAAGGGAAGCTGGAGGGTCTGGAAGAGGGACGACAGGTTCTGTTGATCCGCGATTCGCGATCCACCGAGCACCGGTCACCTAATGTTGACCACAACTTGTTCGACGATTGGCGCCTGCCGTTGAGTGCCGAGTTGAAGAAGCGCATGAAAGCCGATGTTGCCCGGTTGCTACCACCCCACGCCCAGCCAAGCGCCGCCCAGTGGAAGATGATTTTCAGCGACACTCCTTCGACATCAGTGATCGCCGGGGCCGGCGCGGGCAAGTCGACGACGCTCGTACTGCGTATCTTGCTGCTGAGCCATTACCTGGGGTTCGAGCTGAGTTCGATGACCGTGGTGACCTTTACCCGAGAGTCGCGCAAAGACTTCATTAATAAGCTGACCGAATTGTTTGCGTTGTGGGGCCGGGCGCTGAGCCTCAAAGAGGCGCGGGATCTGGTGCGCACTTTCCACTCGCGTATCTTGCCGATGGTACGCAGCCTGCCGGGTTTCGAGCGTCTGCAAGCATTCGAAAACCTCAGCAATCGTGTGCAAAACGGCGATGAGGAGGTCGATAGCAATCCTTTCGACCTGCGCATCAACGACGCCCAGCGTCAGCAACTCAATGCCTGTTTTTACAGCCTGCACACCCGCGATGAGCGTTTCCGCGAACTGATCAAACCCTTGTCTCGTCACGCCCTGCAGCTCAAGGAGCTGGAGCGCGATCACCCTGACGTGCAGAAACGCATGGCGGTGACTGAATTGGCGGCCAAACGTGATGAAGAACTCTGCGACACGGTTGAAGACCTGTGGTTTCGCGCCGGCGCCTGGCCGATCACGGGCATCGAGCCCAATCGGCAGACTTTCGACATCAATGGTTCGACCTTTCATTGTCACGGTTACATTCCGACGCTGGATGCCTGGGTGATTCTCGGGTTTGACCCTCGGGAAAATCCACAAGTCAGCCGCCCGAATGCCAAATTAACCGTTCGTGCGGAATGGGCCGTGAAGCGCACCCTGTTTCAAGCTTTTTGTCGTAAACCATTGATATGGCTAGATAGTTATGAATCTTCCAAGCGTGTATTGGCGTCCCTCGCGGGTGATGCCAGCGCCGGGCCCGGCTTCGGTTACAAGGTCAAAGGGGAGCTGGGGTCGGCACCCTTGCTGGACTGTTTTGTGGCTGCCGCCGGGTTTATCGAAAACCTGGGGCTGGATGTCCCGAACGCTGTCGGCCAGATGAGCTTCGCGAAGGATGACCCGGACCGGTTCTTCTTCGAGGCCTTGAGCCTGTTCTGGCGCGCCCTGGAAGATCACTTGCTCGATCAAAAGCCACCGGTCATGACCTACAACCGGATGTTTGCCTTGTTCAGCGAGCATTCTCCGGAAAACCTGAAATTACTCAGTGACGAGCTGTTGAGGCCTTTGTCTCACTTGATGATCGACGAATTTCAGGACGTATCGCCGCAGATTGTCTCGTGGATTCGCGCCAGCCTGGCCGAGATCCGCAGTCGCGGCCCGGCGATGCACGTGGGGCGTGGCGCGCAACGCTCGTCCTTGCTCTGCGTCGGCGATGACTGGCAGTCCATTTATGGCTGGCGCGGCAGTTCGCCGACGTACTTCATGGAATTCAACAAGGAATTCCCGTCGCCGAGCACGACGAAAGTGATGCTCAGCGACAACTTCCGTAGCCATCAACACATCATTGATGCTGCCGAGCATATCGTCCGTGCTGCGCCCTCGATCGCCGGGAAGAAGGCCAAGGCCAGCGGTGAATCCAAGGCACTGGTACCGGTAAACGTAATGGATCGGGACGATCAAAGCATGGCTCAACGCCTGAGCGAGCATTACCGACAGGGTGATTCAATCCTGATGCTTTATCGAAAAAGCAGCGATAAGTTGTTGATAGAACAGCATATTCAAGCAGCAGTTAATGTGGATTCTAGCTTGCCGTATGAGGCGCGTCGGTTAAAACAGCTGACGTATCACAGCGCCAAAGGCCTGCAAGCTGACGCGGTTTTTTTGCTGGGTGATTGCCAGCACCTGACCAGTTCTCCTTACAAAAACCAGGTCTATCGAATGGCGGGACTTGGCAAGGCGGGTGACAACGAGGCGTATGACAACGCACAGAAAGACGAAATCCTGCGGCTCGCTTATGTCGGCATCACCCGGGCGGTGAGTCATTGCTACTGGTACGTCGAGGGTCAAGACTCGCAGGCAGCGAATATGCCCAAGGCGTCGGACAGGGTTGGCAAGGACAAGTCGTTCTTCGCTGACCATCGCCAGGATAAGAAGCTGGCGTGAAGCCGAGTCCCACAAAAAAGCCCACATAAAGTGGGCTTTTTGCTGGGTGTCAGGCCTTCAGGCGTAACTCTTGAGGGCCTCGGGAGGAATGAAAGACTCAAGCTCGTCTTCCACGGCTTCAATTATTCGTTCTACATCCGCGGCATTCATCACGGTAGCGCAAGGAATGCCTGCAATGGCGATCATGGTCTCGCCACTGGCGCGGTCAAACAGACGGGCAATCATGCTGCCCGGCGCGTCCATGCTCGCCTCAAATCCCATGGGATGAAAATGCCAGCGCATCAGCTGGCAGGCGTTTGGAAACGTAACTTTGCTAAACCCTTTATTCATATGTTGCCCGCCTTCATCATCGAGCGCTTCCTTTAGCTCATGTTAGGAGGGAAGAGCCTTCATTGGCTCAACCGGTGACTGACTTTAAAAGTAGCATCCAGATGTGAAAACCATGTGATTTTTTTCAGTCCGTTTGGCGATTGGTAGTGTTTTTTTGATGTGGATCATGTGCCGGGCCTCACTCGGCGTTACGCCGATCAGGTCAAATCATTGAAGGTGTGACAGAACTTCGGCAAGCTCGGCTTTTTTTCGTCGAGTCCTTTATGCACGCCGATGATGATGGCCCCCTGCAAACCCAGGCCACGGGCGAGACGGTCATGCGCTACCACTTGTGCTGGAAACACCGGGATCTGGACGGTGTCATGGCGCTGTATCACCCGGACATTCAGTACAACGATTTTTTCCAGAACAGGGTCATGGCTCTGGACGAACTGCGCGAGTACGTGCGCGGCAGCATGCCGCGCAACCCGGATGAAGCGCTGGAGCATTCGGACCGCATACGCCTGGACGGCAACACCGCGTTCATCCAGTACCAGATGACGTTGCGCGGCGGTGAGGGGCTGGTGTCGTTCCGTTCCAGTGAGGCGATCACGGTGCGCGACGGGTTGATCTGGCGCGTCAACGAATACGCGTCCCTGGTGCGCGAACAACCGCTGACAAGCACTGCGGCAAGCTTGCGCCCGGCCGCCCGCCGTCTGGGGCTTTCACCACGACAGTTGAGTTTCATGGCTGAAGACCTGCAACAGTACTTCGAGCGTCAGCAGCCTTACCTGGACCCCGAACTCGACTTGCAACGAGTGGCGAAAGAGTGCGGGTACAGTCGCAATCAGATTTCCTACCTGCTGAACCAGGTGTTGGGCCAGAGTTTCTATCGCTACGTGAATCGGGCGCGGTTGCAGCATTTACTCGCCGCTCTCGACGCTGCCATGCCACCGTTACGCATTGATGAACTGGCGTTTGCCGCCGGCTTCAATTCGTTATCCGCGTTCTACAGTTGTTTCCGCCAGCACACGGGGCTGTCGCCCAAGGCGTACGTCAAACAAATTTCTTTGCGTGCACGCGCGCACGACAGTCCCTGAGCCCACGCACTAGGATCGACGCCATCGAAGTTTGAGTGGCGGAGTCTGGCATGTCGGCGTGGCGCACTATCAGTTTGTGGATGGATCAACTCGATGAGCCCCTGCTGGCGCGTCCTGCGCTGGAACACGACCTGGACGTCGACGTGGCCATCATCGGCGCGGGCTACACCGGACTCTGGACCGCTTACTACCTCAAGCGCCTCGCGCCGGGCCTGGACATTGCCATCATCGAAGCGCAAACCGCCGGGTTTGGCGCGTCGGGTCGTAACGGCGGCTGGCTGATGGGCAATCTGTTGGGCGAGCACCGTTTACTGGCCGGTTTGCCAGCAGAACAACGTCGCGAATCCTTTGACCTGCTGCACAGCATTCCTGATGAAGTGGAAATTGTCATCGAACGTGAGGGTATCGACTGCGATTATCGCAAAGGCGGCGTGCTGTACTGCGCCGCGCGTTATCCCGAGCAGGAAGCCAGTCTGCGGGCCTACCTCGACACGCTTTACAGCCAAGGCCTCAACGAAAGCGATTATCGCTGGCTCAGCCCCGAGCAGCTGGCGCAACAGATCAGAATTGCAAAGCCATATGGCGGTATCTATGCACCGCACGTTGCGACTATCCACCCGGCAAAGTTGGTGCGAGGACTGGCCAGGACGGTGGAGCGCATGGGGGTCAATATCTATGAAAACAGTGCGGTCACACACTGGCAGTCGGGAAGTTTGCGCACTGACAAGGCACAGGTTCGCAGTCGCTGGATCGTGCCAGCGGTAGAGGGGTATTCAGTCACGCTGCCGCCACTGGGCCGCTATCAGTTACCGGTGCAAAGCCTGATTGTCGCCACTGAACCGCTGTCCGCGGCAACCTGGGATGAAATCGGCCTGAGCCGCGGCCAGGCCTTCAGCGAAAGCAGCCGGCAGGTCACCTACGGCCAGCGCACGGCGGACAATCGCCTGGTGTTCGGCGCACGCGGCGGCTATCAATTTGCCGGCAAGTTGCGCCATGATTTTGACCTCACCACCAGCGAAGTGGAGTTGCGCCGTTATCTGTTCGGCGAACTCTTTCCGCAACTCAAGAATGCGCAAATTACCCACGCGTGGGGCGGCAACCTGGGCATGTCCCGGCGCTTCAAGCCACACATGCTCTGCGATCAGGCCAGCGGCATTGCCCTGTCCGGCGGTTATGGCGGCGAAGGCGTGGGCGCCAGCAACCTGGGCGGGAGAACCCTGGCTGATCTGATACTCGAACGCGATACCGAACTGGTTCGTCAGCCGTGGGTTATCCCCCAAGGCGGTCTCGACACGCTCAGGGTCTGGGAGCCGGAACCCTGCCGCTGGCTCGGTTACAACGCGATCATCCGCAGCTTCGTCCACGAAGACCAGACCTTGGCCAACCCCGCCACGGCTCCCTGGCGCCGCAAACTGGCGAGCAAGGTGGCGGGATTCATGGAAGGTTTCATGCACTAAACCGCGTTTCTCAACACACAGGTACTCCCATGGGCATCACGCAATTCAAGAACACCGCAGCACTGGAAATGGAAGAGTCCAACCCCGTCGCCGTGCCGCTGGGAACGCCGGTGGCGGTGGCTTCGACCACCAGCGTCGAACGCGACGACGGAGTCGAAACCGGCGTCTGGGAATGCACACCCGGCCGTTGGCGCCGGCAGATCGTGGCGCAGGAATTCTGTCATTTCATCCAGGGCCGCTGCACCTTCACCCCGGACGACGGTGAAACCCTCTACATCGAAGCTGGCGATGCACTGATGTTACCGGCCAACAGCCTCGGTATCTGGGACATCCAGGAAACCGTGCGCAAGACCTACGTTTTGATTTTCTGACTTTTTGAATTTGATCTTTTGATTGCCTGCCAATAAAAACAGCCCCATACAGGAATCGACTCATGATCCGAAAGACATTGACCCTGGCACCCCTTGCACTCATCGCGTCCCTCAGCCATGCAGCCGAGACCGTCAAGATCTACAACTGGTCGGACTACATCGCCCCAGACACCACGAAAAACTTCCAGAAAGACACCGGCATCGCCTTCAGTTACGACATCTACGACAGCAACGAAACCCTTGATGGCAAGTTGATGACCGGCAAATCCGGGTACGACGTGGTGTTTCCATCCAACCATTTCATGGCGCGACAGATTCAGGGTGGGGCGCTGAAGACGCTCGACAAGAGCCAGCTGCCAAACTGGAAGAACCTCAATCCGGTACTGCTCACCGCGTTACAAACCAACGATCCGGGCAACGAACACGGCTTTCCGTACCTGTGGGGCAGCACCGGCATCGGCTACAACATCGCCAAGGTCAAGGCCGTGCTCGGCGATAATGCGCCAGTGGATTCCTGGGACCTGATCTTCAAGCCCGAGAACATGGCCAAGCTGCAAAAGTGCGGCGTCGCCATTCTCGATAACGGTCCGGAACTGTTGCCGGCCGCGCTGAACTACCTGGGTCTGCCGCACCACAGCAAGAACCCGGAAGACTATAAAAAGGCTGAAGCGCTGCTGATGAAAGTGCGGCCGTACGTCAGTTACTTCCACTCGTCCAAATACACCAGCGACCTGGCCAACGGTGACATCTGTGTGGCCGTCGGCTTCTCCGGCGACATCCTGCAAGCCGAGAACCGTGCCAAAGAAGCCAACAACGGCATCGACATCGGCTACGCCATCCCCAAGGAAGGCGCCGCCATCTGGTTCGACATGGTCGCCATGCCCGCCGACGCCCCGGACGAAAAGGCCGGCTACGCCTTCATGAACTACCTGCTGCGCCCGGACGTCATGGCCAGCATCAGCAACCACGTGCACTACGCCAACGGCAACCAACAAGCCGACAGCCTGATCGACCCGGCCATCAAAAATGACACCAAGGTTTATCCAAGCCCGGAAATGATGGGCAAGCTGTTCGCGCTGGAGGCGATGCCGCTGAACATCGACCGGATCCGGACGCGGGTGTGGAACAAGATTCGGACAGGGAGTTGAGGGTTCATGTCTTGTAGCGATTGCGGTCAGTCGGGCAGGGTGGCAACGCTGTAGATTTCTGGCCTCCTTTCAATGGATCTGGAGGCAATGGAATGCCTGTTT
This sequence comes from Pseudomonas sp., assembly GCF_051660785.1. GTDB lineage: Bacteria > Pseudomonadota > Gammaproteobacteria > Pseudomonadales > Pseudomonadaceae > Aquipseudomonas. The sequence continues at coordinate 338,110 of NZ_JBOFQE010000058.1, read as the reverse complement.
GTTCAAATGTGGGACTGCTACGCCCCGTCCGTTTTTCTGAGTCAGGACGTATTTATCTGCTGACGGCTGTCGTTGAGCAACGGCAGCCGTTTTTTATTGATTGGCGATTGGGAAGGTTGGTTGTTCGGGAGTTGCGTAGGGCGCAGGAAGAGGAGTGGGCTGATTTTTTGACGTGGGTTGTGATGCTGGATCATATGCATTGCCTGGTGCAGTTGCGCGACAGGACGCTGGCGGAGCTGATGTGCCGAATAAAGTCTCGGAGCAGTTTTGCGGTTAATCAGGCGTTAGGGCGGCGAGGGCGGTTGTGGCAGAAGGGCTATCACGATCGTGCAGTTCGGCGGGAGGAGGATGTGAAAGATCTTGCGAGGTATGTCGTGGCCAACCCGATTCGAGCGGGTCTGGTGACGCGTGTTCATGATTATCCGCTTTGGGATGCGTGTTGGTTGTAATACCCAGGCGACTGCTTCGCAGCCGAACGCAGCCTCGCGCTGCTCGGCAGCTGCTACAGGTTTCGCGTACACCGCAATCCTTGTAGCAGCTGGCGCAGCCTGCGTTCGGCTGCGAAGCAGTCGTCAAATTCTAAAACCCACTGCAAATCCATCTGATATCAATCCACTGGCACACATACTAATAAGTTCGAAAAAACGAGACGCCCTCGGCAAAATACAACTTACCTATATTTAATATTTAAATACTAAATCGTCAGACAATTAGTCCGAAACCCTCTAATTAAAACAATATTTCAACAGCGCAGGCATTGTTTCCGGGTACTTGCTGGAGTTGCACAATTTGACGTCAAAAAAAATGTAGACGTTTGATTTCGAATTGTGTCAGTTTTCTTTCGCCTTCATTGGGCGAGTGATAGGACGATCTCGCCAGAGATTGTCGCTATCTGACAAAAACTGTTCCATTGCTAAACAAGGAAGTGTGTTTATGTCGAATGTAAAAGACAACGCTGTTGCTCTTGCAGAACAAGCCTTTGCCCCCTCGCAGGCATTGGCTGCGCCCAGTTCTGCATACAACCAGATCGACAGCTTCAGCCATCAATATGACCGGGGTGGCAATCTCACGGTCAATGGCAAACCCTCCTACTCCGTCGACGAGGCAGCGACCCAGTTGCTGCGTGACGGTGCTGCCTACCAGGACAAGGATGGCAGTGGCAAAATCGAACTGACCTACACGTTCCTGACCTCGGCGTCGTCGAGCACCATGAACAAGCACGGAATTACCGGCTTCAGTCAGTTCAGCTCCCAACAGAAAGCCCAGGCCGTGCTCGCCATGCAGTCCTGGGCCGATGTGGCCAATGTAACCTTCACCGAGAAGGCCACGGGCGGCGACGGTCACATGACCTTCGGTAACTACAGCGGCGGCCAGGATGGCGCAGCGGCATTCGCCTACCTGCCTGGGACCGGTGCCGGTTATGACGGTACTTCCTGGTACCTGACCAACAGCAGCTACACGCCAAACAAGACGCCGGACCTGAACAACTACGGTCGTCAAACCCTGACCCACGAAATCGGTCACAGCCTGGGCCTGGCCCATCCCGGTGATTACAACGCCGGTGAAGGCGCGCCGAGTTACAACGACGCAACCTACGCGGAAGACACTCGCGGTTACAGCCTCATGAGCTACTGGAGTGAAAGCAATACCGACCAGAACTTCAGCAAGGCCGGCGTCGAAGCGTATGCGTCCGGCCCGCTGCTGGACGACATTGCAGCCATCCAGAAGCTCTACGGTGCCAACACCACCACCCGTACCGGTGACACCACCTACGGTTTCAACTCCAACGCCGGTCGCGATTTCCTGAGCGCGTCTTCGTCGTCGGACAAGGTTGTGTTCTCGGTGTGGGATGCGGGTGGCAAGGACACGCTGGACTTCTCCGGTTTTACCCAAAACCAGAAGATCAATCTCAATGAAGCCTCGTTCTCCGATGTTGGTGGCCTGGTGGGTAACGTCTCCATTGCCAAGGGTGCAACCATCGAGAACGCGATTGGCGGTTCGGGTAACGACCTGCTGATTGGTAATGGTGTGTCCAACGAGCTGAAGGGCGGGGCCGGTAACGACCTGATCTACGGCGCGGGCGGGGCGGACAAGCTGTGGGGCGGTACTGGCTCGGACACTTTTGTGTTCGCGGCCAGCAGCGACTCCAAGCCGGGTGTAGCCGACCAGATCCTCGATTTTGTCAGCGGCCTGGACAAGATTGACCTGACAGGCATTACCAAAGGCGCAGGCCTGCACTTCGTGAGTTCGTTCACCGGTGCGGTAGGTGATGCAGTGTTGACCACATCGGGCGGTAACAGCCTGTTGTCGGTGGACTTCTCCGGGCACGGCGTGGCTGATTTCCTGGTCAGCACCGTTGGCCAGGCGGCGTTCTCGGACATCGTGGCCTGATTCAAGGCTTAAAGGAGTGCGACGATTGCTGCGTCGCGCTCTGTCCTTGCATCGATGCGCACTGTGCGTAAGGCTACACGCCGGAGTTGAAAGTCCTATGACCCATAACGCCTTTACCTACAGAACGACCGCGTGGCTGTTGGCGACGCTGATGATGTTTCTTGGAGATGTAGCCATGGCAAGCAGCCTGAAATTAGCGGACCCCTCGGAACTCGCCGGAAAATGGCAGGCCACCCTGAAAGCCAGGTCGGACCTGCCCGAGTCGCAGGCGTTGCAGGATAAGCCATCGAACGTTTGCGTCATTGAGCTCGAAGCGAACCAGACTCTGGGCGAAGGCGCTGACTGCCTCGGTGCCTGGCTGCAAAAGACGGTGATTGGCTGGTTCCCGGAGCCGGACGGCATCGCATTCACTGGCAACGAAGGCTCAAGAATTGCGTTTTTCAGCCGACAGCATGAAGGGCTTTATCAAAGCACATTGAAGTCGGGACTGATCATTACGCTGGAGCGCGTTGCGCCTTAAGCAAAAAGTGCTGAACCGACGTCACTGTTGAATATAAAGCCCTCAGTTACCGTTATAGGCGACAAATCAATAGCCGAACTTTTTATATAGCCTGAAAAGTTGTTATTCATTTGTAAGCGTTAATGGACAAAGAATGTCTCGACCCGTGTGCGGACAGTTAATTGAACCTCGCCAAAACAGGGCGAGGAATATCATCTCAGGAAAAATCAATGAAGATGGCGAAGCCCCCAGCCACCGCACCGTTATTCAAGGCACTGGGCGACTATAAAAGCATCCTGATCAGCGTCGGCTGTTTCACCGCGTTAATTAACGTATTGATGCTGGTTCCGTCGATTTACATGCTCCAGGTCTATGACCGTGTGCTGTCTTCGCAAAACGAAACCACCCTGGCCATGCTGTCGCTGATGGTGGTTGGATTTTTCGCGTTCATCGGTTTGCTCGAGATCGTGCGCAGCTTCATCGTCATCCGCATCGGCAGCCAACTGGAGCGCCGTTTCAACCTGCGGGTCTATCAAGCCGCGTTCGAGCGCAACCTGCTCAAGGGTGAGGGTAACGCGGGGCAGTCCCTTGGGGACTTGACCCACATTCGCCAATTCGTCACCGGTCCCGCGCTGTTCGCGTTCTTCGACGCGCCGTGGTTCCCGGTCTACCTCTTTGTGATCTACCTGTTCAACGTCTGGCTCGGTGTGTTCGCGACCGTGGGTGCGCTTGTGCTGATCGGCCTCGCTTGCCTCAACGAGGCGATGACCAAAAAGCCCTTGGGCGAAGCCGCCGGGTTTTCCCAGAAGTCCAGCCAACTGGCCACCAGTCACCTGCACAACGCCGAAACCATTCAGGCGATGGGCATGCTCGGTGTGTTGCGCAAGCGCTGGTTCCAGGTGCATTCGCGATTCCTCGGCCTGCAGAATCAGGCCAGCGACACCGGCGCCATCATCAGTTCCCTGAGCAAGACCTTGCGTCTGTGCCTGCAATCGCTGGTTCTGGGCCTGGGCGCGTTGCTGGTGATCAAGGGTGACATGACTGCCGGGATGATGATTGCCGGTTCCATTCTCATGGGCCGCGTGCTGAGCCCCATCGATCAACTGATCGCGGTCTGGAAACAGTGGAGCGGCGCCAAGCTCGCGTACCGTCGTCTTGATTCGCTGCTGCAAGCCTTTCCACCGAGTGACGAGCCCATGGCGCTGCCAGCGCCGAAAGGTCAGATCACCTTCGAACAAGTCAGCGCCGGCCCACCGGGGCAACGCGCGGCGACCCTGCACATGGTCAATTTCAGCCTGGGTGCCGGTGAGGTATTGGGCGTGCTCGGCGCCTCCGGCTCCGGCAAATCGACGCTGGCCCGGGTGCTGGTCGGCGTCTGGCCAACCCTCGGCGGCACCGTGCGGCTCGACGGCGCGGACATTCATCGCTGGAACCGCGACGACCTCGGTCCGTACATCGGCTACTTGCCGCAGGACATCGAATTGTTCAGCGGCAGCATCGCCGAAAACATCGCCCGTTTCCGCGAGTCGGATCCACAAAAAGTGGTTGAAGCCGCGCAACAGGCGGGCGTCCATGAATTGATCCTGCGCATGCCGCAGGGCTACGACACGGTGCTCGGCGAGGACGGCAGCGGCTTGTCCGGCGGCCAGAAACAACGGGTGGCATTGGCCCGTGCGCTGTACGGCAAGCCAAGCCTGGTGGTGCTGGATGAACCCAATTCCAACCTCGACACCGTAGGCGAAGCGGCACTGGCCGGCGCCATCGCGCAGATGAAAGCCCAGGGCACCAGCGTGATTCTGGTGACTCATCGTTCTTCCGCATTGGCCCAGGCCGACAAACTGCTGGTGCTCAACGAAGGTCGTTTGCAGGCTTTCGGCCCCAGCCAGGAAGTGCTCAAGGCGCTTGCCGGTAATCAGTCAGGCGCCCAGCCACAGCAACGTGAAAATACCCCGCAAACACCGGGCGGGCTCAGCATGAGTCGCCAGTATCAGCCCACGACAAGGAATTCGGGTGTATGAGCAGCGCTCGCATGAACACTGAAAACGAAGCGACGATGGAACACGATTACGTCGCCGAACGCCCCGAGCGCGATGCGCGTTTCTTTTCCCGCATGGGCTGGATCCTGGCGATCGTCGGCGCCGGCAGTTTCTTCACCTGGGCCAGCCTTGCGCCGCTCGACCAAGGCATTCCGGTGCAAGGCACGGTCGTGGTGTCCGGCAAGCGTAAAGCCGTGCAATCGATGAGCAACGGCGTGGTCAGCCGGATTCTGGTGCGCGAAGGTCAAGTGGTGAAACAGGGCCAGCCGCTGTTCCAGCTCGACCAGACCCAGGTCGCGGCCGACGTGCAATCGTTGCAAGCGCAATACCGCATGGCCTGGGCCAGCCTGGCGCGTTGGCAGAGCGAGCGGGACAACCTCAAGCAGGTGAATTTCCCGGCTGAACTGAGCAACGATCCCGACCCACGCCTGGCCTTGGTGCTGGAAGGCCAGCGGCAATTGTTCAGCAGCCGCCGCGAAGCGTTTTCCCGCGAGCAGGCAGCCCTGCGCGCCAGCATCGAAGGCGCCAGTGCGCAACTGGCGGGCATGCGCCGCGCGCGGACGGACCTGACGGCTCAGTCCAGCTCCTTGCAACAACAACTGAGCAATCTGCAGCCGCTGGCGGACAACGGCTATATCCCTCGCAACCGCTTGATGGAGTACCAGCGGCAACTGTCGCAGGTGCAGCAGCAACTGGCGGAAAACAGCGGCGAAAGCGGCCGGGTCGAACAGGGCATTCTCGAGTCGCGCCTGAAGCTGCAACAGCACATCGAGGAATACCAGAAGGAGGTCCGCACGCAACTGGCCGACGCGCAACTCAAAAGCGTGACGCTGGAAGAGCAACTGACTTCCGCCGGATTCGACCTGCAACACAGCGAAATTATCGCCACCGCCGACGGCATTGCGGTAAACCTCGGGGTTCACACGGAAGGTGCGGTGGTCCGTCAGGGCGAAACCTTGCTGGAGATCGTGCCTCAAGGCACTCGCCTGGAGGTGGAAGGGCACCTGCCGATCAACCTGATCGACAAGGTCGGGACTCACTTGCCGGTGGACATCCTGTTCACCGCGTTCAACCAGAGCCGTACACCCCGGGTGCCGGGCGAAGTCAGCCTGATCTCCGCCGACCAGATGGTCGACGAAAAAACCGGCGCGCCGTACTACGTGCTGCGCAGCAGCGTCAGCGATCAGGCCATGGAAAAACTCCATGGCCTGGTGATCAAGCCCGGCATGCCGGCGGAAATGTTCGTGCGTACCGGTGAACGTTCACTCCTCAACTATCTGTTCAAACCGCTGCTCGACCGGGCAGGCTCCGCGTTGACCGAGGAATAAGGATGTTCGGCTGTATGAATAAGCTTTCAATGCTCGCGGCAACCCTGGCGCTGCTGACGTGCAACAGTGCGATGGCCACCATGGGGCCGTTCGAGATCTACGAGCAAGCGTTGCGCAATGACCCGGTGTTCCTTGGCGCAATGAAGGAACGCGATGCCGGTCTTGAAAACCGCATCATTGGCCGTGCCGGGCTGTTGCCCAGGATTGGTTACAACTACAACAAGGGCCGCAATACCTCCAAGGTCACCCAAATCAATGAAGGGCGGCCGGACTTCACGGAGGACCGCAACTACAGCAGTTACGGCTCGACCCTGACCCTGCAGCAACCGTTGCTCGATTACGAAGCCTACGCGGCGTATCGCAAAGGTGTGGCGCAATCGTTGTTTGCTGACGAAGCCTTCCGCGGCAAGAGCCAGGAGTTGCTGGTCCGCGTGCTGGAAAACTACACCAAGGCGTTGTTTGCCCAGGATCAGATCGACATCGCGCTGGCCAAGAAGAAAGCCTTCGAACAGCAGTTCCAGCAGAACGAGCAGATGTTCCGCCAGGGGGAGGGCACGCGCACCGATATTCTTGAGGCCGAGTCCCGTTACGAACTGGCCACCGCTGAGGAAATCGAGGCGCGCAACGAGCAGGATGCGTCCTTGCGCGAACTGGGTGCACTGATTGGTGTGCCGGCCGTCGACATCACGGACCTGGCGCCGCTGGACCAGAATTTTCAGACCTTTAGCTTGCAGCCGGCCAACTACGAGACCTGGCACGAGATGGCCGTGGCCAACAACCCGAACCTGGCCTCGCAGCGCCAGGCCGTGGAAGTAGCGCGTTATGAAGTCGAACGCAATCGCGCCGGGCACCTGCCGAAAGTCAGTGCGTACGCCTCGGTGCGCCAGAACGAATCGGAAAGCGGCAACACCTACAACCAGCGCTACGACACCAACACCGTCGGCATTGAAGTCAGCGTGCCGCTGTATGCCGGCGGCGGGGTTTCGGCATCGACGCGTCAGGCCAGCCGCACCATGGAACAGGCCGAGTACGAACTGGATGGCAAGACCCGGGAAACCCTGATCGAGCTGCGTCGACAGTTCAGTGCCTGCCTGTCAGGAGTGAACAAACTGCGGGCCTATCAGAAAGCCCTGAAGTCGGCCGAAGCGCTGGTGGTCTCGACCAGACAAAGCATTCTGGGCGGTGAGCGCGTCAACCTGGATGCACTGAACGCCGAACAACAACTATTTACCACCCGCCGGGATTTGGCGCAGGCAAGGTATGACTACTTGATGGCGTGGACCAAGTTGCATTACTACGCCGGAACCTTGAGCGAGCAGGATCTGGCCAAGGTGGACGAAGCGTTCGGCCAGGGCCCAAGGACCCAATGATTTCCTGACGCCCCCCTGTGGCGAGGGAGCGTGCTCCCGCTGGGCCGGTCCGCGTTCGGGCGAAGCGGCCCTTGACGGCGGTTGCTGCGCAACCGAACGGGAGCGAGCTCCATCGCCACGGGAACAGTGACAACCTGAAGAAGACAACACACGAACACAGCCCCTTGGAAGGGGCAACCAGAATTCTAAAAACGCCAAAAAAGCGAGAAGTGATGAACATGGACGTACAGATCAAGCCGATGTCGGTCGGCACGCTGTTGCTCTGGATTTCAGTAGCGCCCGGCTCGGCCCAGGCGTTTTATCAGGAAACCGGCACCTGGGGTGATGCCGCCAGTTGGCGTACCGCAGAATTCCAGCGTGACTGGGGATTGGCCCGCATGCAGGCCGACCAAGCCTACGCCGCCGGCATCACCGGCAAAGGCGTGAAAATCGGCGAGCTCGATTCAGGCTTCGATGCGTCTCACCCTGAATTCGCCACCGACCGTTACCACGCGGTGCTCGCCAGCGGCAGTTACGTCGACGGCTCGCTGTTCAATGTCGATGGCAAACTCAACGCCAACAACGACTCCCACGGCACCCATGTCGCCGGCACGATCGGTGCGTCCCGCGATGGCACCGGCATGCACGGCGTGGCGTACAACGCGCAGGTCTATGTCGGCAACACCAACAAGAACGACAGCTTTCTGTTCGGTCCCAATCCTGATCCGCGCTACTTCAAAGCGGTCTACAACGCGTTGGCCGACGCTGGCGTGCGGGCGATCAATAACAGTTGGGGCAGCCAGCCACCGGACGTCAGCTATCGCACCCTCGACGATCTGCACGCCGCTTACGCGCAGCACTGGAACAAAGGTACCTGGATCGATGCGGCGGCTGACGTTTCCCGGCGCGGCGTAATCAACGTGTTCAGCGCCGGCAACAGCGGCTACCCCAACGCCAGCGTGCGTTCGGCGCTGCCGTATTTCCAGCCGGACCTCGAAGGTCACTGGCTGGCGGTGTCGGGGCTGGATCAAGGCAACCAGCAGAAGTACAACCAGTGCGGCATCGCCAGGTACTGGTGCATCACCACGCCCGGCGCGAGGATCGACAGCACCATTCCCGACGGCGGTTATGCGATCAAGTCCGGCACCTCCATGTCCGCGCCACATGCCACCGGTGCCCTGGCACTGGTGATGGAACGCTATCCCTACATGACTAACCAGCAGGCGCTCGAAACGCTGCTGACCACCGCCACCCAACTCGACGGCTCTGTCACTCAGGCGCCCAATACCCGCGTTGGCTGGGGCGTCGCCAACCTTGAACGAGCGATGCGCGGGCCGGGGCAATTGCTCGGGCGCTTCGACGCCAATCTGGGGGCTGGGCAGAGCGATGTCTGGAGCAATGACATCACGGACAACGCTCTGATCCAGCGCCAGAGCGAAGACGCCGCCGAACGCAGTGCCTGGCAGCAGACCTTGAGCACCAAAGGTTGGCAATACGGTGTGCCAACCGGCGCGAGTCAGCAGGATCAGACGGATTACGCGGTCGGCATGGCTCGGGATTCAGCTGCTGCCGACCGGGTCTACGAAGGCAGCCTGATCAAGTCCGGGGCCGGACGCTTGATGCTGACCGGTGACAATAGCTATCGCGGGCCGACCACGGTCAATGGCGGTTTGCTCTCGGTCAACGGTTCGCTGGCATCCAGTGTGACCGTCAATGACAGCGGCACGCTGGGCGGGTCGGGTCGAGTCGACGCACTCACGGCCAATCGCGGTGCGACCGTCGCGCCAGGCAATTCCATCGGCACCTTGCAGGTCGCCGGCGACGTGACGTTTGCCCCCGGTTCGACCTACGCGGTGGAGCTGTCGCCGACCGACAGCGACCGCATCGTCGCGGGCGGTACGGCCACGGTCAGCGGCGCGACGGTCAGCCTGTCGCTGGAAAACAGCCCGGCCTTGCTCAGCACTCAACAAGTGCAAAGCCTGCTCGGTCATCAATACAACATCCTGCAAGCGGCCGGCGGTATTCAAGGTCAATTCGGCGCGGTGCTGCCCAATTATCTGTTCATTGGCGGCAGCCTCGATTACGCCGCCACCGGCATTCAACTGAGCGTGGAGCGCAACGATACGACGTTCGCCAGCGTCGGCCAGACGCCGAACCAGCGTGCCGTCGCGTCCGCCGTGGAAGGGCTCGGAGCGGGTAATCCGGTTTATGAAAGTCTGCTGCTGTCGCCCACCGCAACATCCGCACAGCAAGCATTCCAGCAGTTGTCGGGGGAAATCTATCCGGCGCTGGGCTCGGTACTGATCAATGACAGTCGTTACCTGCGTGACGCAGTCGGCGAGCGCCTGGTTGACGCCAAAGCCGCTCAAAGCAATGGCTGGATCAAAGCGCTGGGCGCCTGGGGCAAGACTGATGACCGCCATGACACCGCCGGTTACACCACCTCGATTGGCGGCTTGCTCGCCGGTGTCGATGGCGCAATTGATGAGCAAACCCGGATCGGTCTGGTCACCGGCTACAGCGACAGTTCGGTGAGCATGGGCTCGGGCACTCATTCATCGGCCAAGGTCGACAGTTATCACCTGGGCGCTTATGCCGGCCGCGAGCTGGGGGCCTGGCGCCTGAGTGCCGGCGGTGCTTACAGCTGGCATCGCGCCGACGTCAAACGTGACCTGCAATACGGCGACGTCAGCGCCAAACAGAAATCCAAGGTCGATGCCGGCTCCACCCAGGTGTTCGGCGAAGCGGCGTATCGCCTGAACCTACAACCGCTGGCGCTCGAACCCTTCGCCAACCTGGCCTACGTGCACCTCGACACCGAAGGTTTCACTGAGAAAGGTGATGGTGCCGCACTGAAAAGCAGTGGCGACACGCGGGATGCAGTGCTCAGCACCTTGGGCGTGCGCGCGTTGAAAACCGTGAACCTGTCCGGTCAGCAGCAGCTTGAGCTGGGAGGGAGTCTCGGCTGGCAGCACAACCTGAGCAATACCGATGCCGAAGAGCACCTGGCATTTGCCAGCGGCAGCACCGCGTTCTCGGTAGAGGGTTCGCCAATGGTGCGTGATGCGGCGCTGGTGGGCGCCCATGCCAGCCTGGCCTTGAGCCGGGATGTTCGCGTGAACCTCGATTACACCGGCCAACTGGCCAGCCGCGAAAAAAGCCATGGCGTAGGGCTGAGCCTCAATTGGCAGTTTTAAAAACACAAACAACGGACGTGGCAAATAACAAATGTGGCGAGGGAGCTTGCTCCCGTTGGGTGGCGAAGCCGCCCCAAAACAGGCAGCGGTAATTTTACAGACAAAACGCACCAGCCGATTTTGCGACTGCTGCGCAGCCGAGCGGGAGCAAGCTCCCTCGCCACAGGGATTTTGGCAATACAACTAAGGATGGTCGCTGGATGAATGTTAAAAACAACAACCTATTCGCCTTGAAAGCACTCAACCGCGCCCTGCTTTGCGCACTGGCCTCAGTAGGCACCGCACACGCGGCACCCTACGTGGAAAACGGTCGAGCAGGCGATCCCAACAGCTGGCGCAGCGCTGAATTCAACGCCGACTGGGGCCTTGGCGCCATCAACGCGCAGGACGCCTACGCCGCCGGTTACACCGGCAAAGGCGTGAAACTGGGCATCTTCGATCAACCGGTGTACGCCCAGCATCCGGAGTTTTCCGGTGCCAACAAAGTGATCACCCTGGTCACCCGCGGCATCCGCGAATACACCGACCCGTACATCCCGGTCAAAGCCGGCGATGCGTTTCTGTACGATGGTTCACCCTCGGTCGGTTCCGACGGCAAGCTCGGTTCCCACGGCACTCACGTCGGCGGCATAGCGGCGGGCAGCCGTGACGGCAACCCGATGCACGGCGTGGCGTACAACGCGCAAATCATCAGCGCCGACAACGGCGACCCGGGCCCTGAAGACGGCATCATCCTCGGCAACGATGGCGCGGTGTATAAGGCCGGTTGGGATGCGTTGATCGCCAGCGGTGCACGGATCATCAACAACAGTTGGGGCATCGGCATCACCGATCGCTTCGACCTGGGCGGGCGCGACCCGGCGTATCCGCATTTCACCGTGCAGGACGCACGACTGCAGTTCAATCAGATCCAGCCCATCCTCGGCACACGCCAGGGCGGCGCCTATGACGGTGCCATCGCGGCGGCGCGCAGCGGCATCGTGACGATCTTCGCCGCCGGCAACGACTACAACCTGAACAACCCGGACGCCATCGCCGGCCTGGGCTATTTCGTCCCGGAAATCGCACCGAACTGGATGACCGTCGCGGCCTTGCAGAAGAACCCGGACCTCAACAGTCCAGACCTCTACAACATCAGCACCTTCTCGTCGCGCTGCGGCTACACCGCGAGTTTTTGCGTGTCCGCACCGGGCAGCAAGATTTTCAGTGCGGTGATCGGCGGCACCAATGCCGATAACATGACCGTCGGCTATGCCAACAAAAACGGCACCTCAATGGCTGCGCCGCACGTCGCGGGCGCGGTGGCAGTACTGATGGAGCGCTTTCCATACATGACCGGCACGCAGGTCGCCAGCGTACTGCGCACCACAGCCACCGACATGGGCGCACCGGGTGTCGACGCGTTGTACGGCTGGGGCATGATCAACCTGCGCAAAGGCATCGATGGCCCGGCGATGTTCGTCACTGAGCAAGACATTCCCGAAGAGTTCCGCATCCAGGGCGCCTACGGTTCCAGCCAGTTTGTCGCGGACTTGCCGGGCATCGGCGCGATTATCGATGCGGGCAAACCGACCGAACGCGTGTGCAACGACGTGCATTGCGGACTCGATGTCTGGCGCAACGACATTTCCGGCCATGGCGGCCTGACCAAGCAAGGCATCGGCACGCTGGTGCTGACCGGCGCCAACACCTACGCCGGCCCGACGCTGGTCAATCAGGGTCGATTGGCCATCAACGGCTCGCTGCTCTCGGCGGTCACCGTCAATGAAAGCGGGATTCTCGGCGGTAACGGCCGCATCAGTGCGCTGACTGCTAAAAGCGGTGGCACCGTGGCGCCCGGTAACTCCATCGGCACTTTGCAGGTTGCAGGCGACGTGGTCTTCGAACCCGGCTCGACTTACGCCGTGGAACTGTCGCCCACCAGCAGCGACCAAATCATCGCGGGTGGTAAAGCCGTGATCGACGGCGCGACCGTCAGCCTGTCACTGGAAAACAGCCCGACCTTGCTGACCACCCGCGAAGTGCAATCGCTGCTTGGCACTCAATACAACATTTTGCAAGCGGCCGGCGGCATCGAAGGGCGGTTTGGCGCAGTCCTGCCGAACTACCTGTTCATCGGCGGCGCGCTCGACTACTCGGCCACTGGCATCCAACTGGCGGTCGAGCGCAACGCAGCGTCCTTCGCCAGCGTCGGCCAAACCCCGAACCAACGCGCTGTCGCCGCCGCCGCCGAGCAACTGGGCGCGGGCAATCCGCTCTATGAAACCCTGCTGCTGTCGCCGACCGCCGCCGTCGCGCAACAAGCCTTCCAGCAACTGTCCGGTGAGATTCATCCGGCGATCGGCACGTTGCTGATCAACGACAGCCGTTATCTGCGCGATGCCGTCGGCGAACGCCTGCGTGAGCGTGACCTGTTCGATGCTGCGGCACCGACCGATGACCGCAGCAACGCCTGGGTCAAAGTCCTCGGCGCCTGGGGCAAGAGCGATGGCGGGCATGACAACGCCAGTTCCAACAGCTCCATCGGCGGCTTGCTGGCCGGTGTCGACGGTCTGATCACTGAAGATACGCGGCTGGGTTTCGTCACCGGTTATAGCGACAGTTCGTTGAGCATGGGCGATGGCACGCATTCATCAGCCTCCGTCGACAGCTACCACTTGGGCGCCTACCTGGGCCATGAAATCGATGCACTGCGCTTGAGCGTCGGCGGCGCTTACAGCTGGCATCGCATCGACGTGAAGCGTGACCTGCAGTTCGGGGACGTCAGCGGCAAACAGAAATCCAAACGCGATGCGACCACTGCGCAACTGTTCACCGAAGCCGCGTATCGCCTGGACCTGCAACCACTGGCACTGGAACCGTTCGCCAACCTGGCTTACGTGCACCTCAACAGTGACAGCTTCACCGAGAAGGGTGATGCCGCAGCGCTCAAGGGTGGTGAAGACAACCGTGACGCCGTGCTCTCGACCCTCGGTGTGCGGGCGAGCAAAGCCATTGCGCTGTCGGACAAACAGCAGCTGGAACTGTCCGGCACTCTGGGCTGGCAGCACAACCTGAGCAACACCCGTTCCGAAGATCACCTGGCCTTCGTGAACGGCAACACCGGGTTCAGCGTGCAGAGCGTGTCACTGGATCGAAACGCCGCCGTTGTCGGGGCGCGGGCCGGTCTGGCGGTGGCGCGGGATGTGCGGGTGAGCCTGGATTACAACGGACTGCTGGGCTCCAACGAGAAAGACCACGGTGTCGGCCTGACACTCGACTGGCAGTTCTGATTTCACGCAAAGGAAGCACACAACATGGGTCTGTTTGATTACAAAAATGCTGACGGCAAGGCGTTGTACAGCGACGCCATCGCGCTGACGCTGTATGCGTACACGCCCACCGGTCAGCCGTTGCCGGCCACCGCTTGGGCGCCGATTGGCGCTACGCAATTAGGTTACCAAGGCAACGTCGGTATTCAGGGCACCTTCTTTGGCGAGAAGGATGGCTTCACCAGCGCTGAAGCCGAGGTACTTGGCAAGTACGACACGGCGGGCAAGCTGATCGGTATAGGTATTGCTTTTCGTGGCACCGGCGGCCTGGGGTACAGCGACACCTTCGGTGACATGAAGAACAACTTGCTGGCTGCCGTCGGCCCGGTGGATTACGCGACGAGCTATGCGAAAAATGCCTTCGACAACTTGCTCAAGGACGTTGCCGCGTTTGCGATTGCCCATGGCCTGAGCGCCAAAGATGTGATGGTCAGCGGCCATAGCCTGGGCGGGCTGGGGGTCAACAGCCTCGCCGAACTGAGCGGCACGAACTGGGGCGGCTTTTTCAAGGACGCCAACTACATCGCGTTTGCCTCACCGACCCAGAGCGCCACCGGCAACAACGTGTTGAACATCGGCTACGAGAACGACCCGGTATTCCGGGTACTCGACGGCACCACGTTCAGCAGCGGTTCCCTGGGCAAGCACGACGGTCATCAGGATTCGGCGACCAACAATATCGTCAACTTCAATGACCAGTACGCGTCCACCGCGCAGAACCTGGTGCCGTTCAGCATCCTCAATCCGCTGAACTGGTCGGCCCACGGCTCGTTGGGTTACGCCGACGGTTTGAACCGGGTGATCGACTCGCGCTTCTACGACCTCACCGACAAGGACTCGACGCTCATCGTGTCCAACCTGGCGGAATCGTCCCGGGGCTCCACTTGGGTCGAGGACCTGGGTCGCAGCGGCGAACCCCACACCGGCAGCACCTTCATCATTGGCACCGACAGCAACGACCTGCTCAAGGGCGGTGCCGGCAATGACTTCATCGAAGGCCGCGACGGCGACGACCGGTTCCGCGATGACGGTGGCTACAACATTCTGCTGGGCGGCAAGGGCAGCAACACTTTCGAGTTGCAGAAGCCGTTGCAGAACTTCAGCTTCGCCAATGATGGCGACGGCACGCTGTACGTGCGTGATGCCTACGGCGGCATCAGTATGACCCGCGACATCGGCGCGCTGGTCAGCAAGGAGTCGGGGTCATGGTGGGGTAGCAAGGAGGTGACTTACAGCGTCACCGCCAACGGTTTGCTCAACGGCAGTGAACTGACCCACTACAACCACTCGCTCAACGGTGACGCCTACGGCAACACACTGGCGGCCAGCGTCGACGGCGACTGGTTGTTCGGCAATGCCGGTGACGACCTGCTGCGCAGCGACAAAAGCCAGGTGACCTTCGTCGGTGGCGCGGGCAACGACGTGATGCACGCGTCGGGTGGCAACAACACCTTCCTGTTCAGCGGCGCGTTCGGCTTCGACGCGATCAATGGCTACCAGGGCAACGACAAACTGGTATTCCTCGGCGTTCAGGGCGCGGGGCAGGGTTACGACTACAAGCAACACGCTTCGCAGTCGGGCCATGACACGGTGCTGAAGGTCGGCGATTTTGCCGTGACCCTGGTGGGAGTGGGACTGGACAGCCTGTCGGCTTCAGGCATTACGTTTGCGTAAAGGCTGCATGCACTAAATGCTCCGGGGCGCCTCGGGAGCGAGGCGTCCTGGCTGTGAGCTATCTCTGACAATTCCAACAAAAGAGAGGCAATACCAATGGGTGTGTATGACTACAAGAACTTCGGCACAGCCGATTCCAAAGCGTTGTTGACCGACGCGATGGCAATCACGCTGTATTCCTATCACAACCTCGACAATGGCTTTGCCACCGGTTACCAGCACAACGGCTTCGGCCTGGGCTTGCCGGCGACCCTGGTCACTGCGCTGCTGGGTGGCACTGATTCCCAAGGGGTAATCCCCGGCATTCCGTGGAACCCCGATTCGGAAAAAGCCGCACTGGAGGCCGTGCAAAAGGCCGGCTGGACGCCCATCACCGCCTCGCAACTGGGCTATGACGGCAAGGTCGATGCTCGCGGAACGTTCTTCGGCGAGAAGGCCGGGTACACCAGCGCGCAAGTCGAAATCCTCGGCAAGTACGATGCTCAGGGACACCTCACCGAAATCGGTATCGCCTTTCGCGGCACCAGCGGCCCGCGGGAAACCTTGATCAGCGATTCCATCGGCGACGTGATCAACGATCTGCTGGCGGCGCTCGGACCCAAGGATTATGCGAAAAACTATGTAGGCGAAGCCTTCGGCAATCTGCTCGGCGACGTCATGGCGTTTGCCCAGGCCAATGGCCTGACGGGCAAGGATGTGCTTGTCAGCGGGCATAGTCTCGGCGGACTGGCCGTCAACAGCCTGGCAGACTTGAGCGCGGACAAATGGTCTGGGTTCTATAAGGATTCGAACTACATCGCCTACGCATCCCCGACCCAAAGCAGCACCGATAAAGTGCTCAACGTCGGCTATGAAAACGACCCGGTGTTTCGTGCCCTCGACGGTTCATCCTTCAACCTGTCGTCGGTGGGCGTGCACGATGCCGCCAAGGCTTCGGCGACCGATAACATCGTCAGTTTCAACGACCACTACGCCTCGACGGCGTGGAATGTGCTGCCGTTCTCCATCCTCAATATCCCGACCTGGATCTCGCACTTGCCGACTGCCTATGGCGACGGCATGAACCGGGTGATTGAATCGAAGTTCTACGACCTCACCAGCAAGGATTCAACGATCATCGTCGCCAATCTCTCGGACCCGGCGCGTGCCAACACCTGGGTTCAGGACTTGAATCGCAACGCTGAAACCCACAAGGGCAGCACGTTCATCATCGGCAGCGATGGCAACGACCTGATTCAGGGTGGCAAGGGCAACGACTACCTGGAAGGGCGTGACGGCAACGACACTTTCCGCGACGGTGGCGGCTACAACATCCTGTTGGGTGGCAAGGGCAGCAACGTGCTGGACTTGCAGCAGTCGGTGAAAGGTTTCGACTTTGCCAATGACGGCGCCGGAAGCCTCTACATCCGCGATGCCAACGGCGGCATCAGCATCACCCGCGATATCGGCAGCATCGTCACCAAGGAACCGGGGTTCCTGTGGGGGCTGTTCAAGGATGACGTGACGCACAGCGTGACGGCCAATGGTCTTGCGGTCGGCAACAACCTGACCACGTACGAATCGTCGGTGAAGGGCAGCGCGGGGGCCGATACGCTCAAGGCGCAGGCAACGGGCGATTGGTTGTTCGGACTGGACGGCAACGATCATTTGATCGGCGGCAAGGGCAACGACGTGTTTGTGGGCGGGGCGGGGAATGACCTGATGGAATCGGGGGGCGGGGTTGATACGTTTTTGTTCAACGGTGCGTTTGGTCAGGACCGGGTAGTGGGGTATCAGGCGTACGACAAGCTGGTATTTCTTGGGGTTCAGGGTGTCGCGCCGAGTGATGATTATCGGGCTCATGCCACGGCGGTGGGGCAGGATACGGTGCTGACGTTTGGCGCGGATTCGGTGACGTTGGTAGGGGTTGGACTGGAGAGCTTGTCTGGCTCCGGGATCGTAATCGCCTGACGTTGATGTGGCGCCGGTAAGGGCCTCATCGTCGGAACGCCGCCCGGAGCAGGCTCGCTCCCACATTGGATCTTCAGCGTTTGCAAAATCCTTGTAGGAGCGAGCCTGCTCGCGATGAACGATAACGCGGGCCTCAGTCTTCCTCGCGAACCGTGGCCACGTCGTTGGCGTTGACCTTCACTTTCGCGCCAGAAATATCCTCAAACTCGTAAAACCCGTCCTTGGTCTTGGTTTTCGGCATGTCCTTGGTCAAATACTGGGTGCCGTTCTGCAACGTCACGACCGTTGCGGTCGAGCAACCCGCCAGCGCCAGGAAGGCTGCCGCTGCCAAGGGCAAACCCAGAGTCTTGATATTCATACTCACCTCTCGAATGTTAAAAAAAGACGCTATGCCGGTTGGTGCCATGGATCGGCAGAAAGTTCGATGGTTACCTGAAAATAGCCAAATAGCGCCGCCGCTTATCCTTTTCCGTTTGCACCGGGGACGCCGTAGCTGGTATCTGTACGCATAACCAGTACTCGCTCGCCATGGCCCTATTTTCCTGTGACCGTAAATCCTCTCGACGACCCGTTCTATTACTTGAATAACTTCATGCAAGTGCTTGATTGGCTTGAGCATCGCTATGCCGATGTACTTAGCGTCGAGGAGCAGGCCTTCATTCGCGATTTCAGATGGCAACCCCGCGAGTCCCGGGCGCTGCTGGTCAGGATGGTGATGCGCAAGGGCGTGCATTTCAGGGCTGGAAAATTGAGTTACGTCGAGATCGGCGACATCACCCGCGCTGCCGAGCCGTTGCTGGAAGCGGGCTGGATCTCCGAACAGTCGCCGCTGCAAATCGAAGAACTGTTCGACGTGCTGCTCAAGGCCGAGATTCTTCAGTGCTTCGGTGCTGCCATCGAGCAACCCAAAGGCAAAAAGACCGAATGGCTGGCGTCCCTGAGCGAGCAGTTCTGCGAAGCGCAAAGCTTCGCGCGATGGTGCCCACACCTGAACGACCGGCTGTTCACGCTGACCATCATGGACCTGTGTGACCGCTTGCGCCTGATGTTCTTCGGCAACCTTTATCAGGACTGGTCGGAGTTCGTGCTGGCCGACCTCGGCATCTTTACCTATGAGAAAGTCGAGTTCTGCGCCGAATCCCGGGGCCTGCGTTGCCGTGAAGACGTGGAGGCCTGCCTGTTCCTGCACCACTGCCAGCAACGCTTCGAAGCCGGCGAGGCGATCGAGACTGTTGTCGAGCAGATCAACGAGCTGCAACTCGACAACCCGTGGCTGCAACGTCGTCGCGGCAAGCTGTTGTTCCAGATCGGTCAGCACTGCGAACGCATGGCGGATTTCTCAACGGCGCTGACTATTTACCGCGATTGCGCCTACCCCGGCGCACGCGTACGCCTTATTCGTGTACTGGAACGCTGTGGTGAATATCAGTTGGCCCTGCACCTGGCCACGCACGCGGAACAAATGCCGGAAAGTGCTACCGAGCATCAGCATGTGCTGCGCGTACTACCCAGGCTGCGGCGCAAACTGGGCGGGCCTGCGATGAAGCGGCCATCCCCCCGGGAAATGCTGCGCCTGGACCTGCAATTGCCCAGGACCGATCTGGCGTTATCCGTCGAATTTCACGTTCAGGCGCACCTGGCGGAGGATTCGGCGCCGGTGCATTACGTCGAGAACAGCCTGATCAACTCGCTGTTCGGCCTGCTGTGCTGGCCTGCGATCTTTGCGCCGTTGCCGGGGGCGTTTTTTCACCCGTTCCAGCGCGGGCCAGTGGACCTGCTCAACGAGGACTTCCATGCGCGTCGGGCGGATCTGTTTCAGGCGTGTCTCGCCGAACTCGATGACGGCCGCTACCTCCAGACCATCCGTGAACGTTACGTCGCCAAATGGGGCGTGCAATCACCCTTCGTATTTTGGGGCGCGCTGAGCGAAGCACTGCTGGACCAGGCCCTCGACTGCCTGCCCGCCGAACACCTCAAGCAATGGTTCAACCGTCTGCTGCTGGACATCAAGGCCAACCGTGCCGGTATGCCGGACCTGATCCAGTTCTGGCCGCAGCACAAGACCTACCGCATGATCGAAGTCAAAGGCCCCGGCGATCGCTTGCAAGACAACCAATTGCGCTGGCTGGAGTTCTGTCACGAACATCAGATGCCGATCGCCGTCTGCTACGTGCAATGGGCGGAGCAGAGCGCTTGAGCTACAGCATTGCGGTGCGAGCGCTGTGTGAATTCACTGCCAAGGTCGGCGACCTCGACCTGCGGTTTACCCCGTCGCCGACCGCACTGGAAGGCATCGTCGGGCATCGCACCGTTGCCTCGCGCCGAAGTGAGGGTTATCAAAGCGAAGTCGCTCTTGAAGGCCTGTTCAAAACCTTGAAGGTAAAGGGTAGGGCGGACGGCTACGACCCGGCGCAAAACTGCCTGGAAGAGGTCAAGACCTATCGCGGCGATCTGAGCAAGCAACCGGCCAACCACCGACAACTGCACTGGGCACAGGCGAAGGTCTACGGTTGGCTGATGTGTCAGAAGCTGGAACTGGCGCAGATCAATCTGGCGCTGGTGTACTTCGATATCGTCAGCGAAAAGGAGACCTGCCTGGTCGAGGCCTTCAACGCCGGGGAGTTGCAACAGTTCTTCGAGCATCATTGCGGGCTGTTCCTGCAATGGGCCGAGCAGGAAATGGCCCATCGCGAATTGCGCAATCGCGCGGCGCAGCAGTTGGCATTTCCCCATGTCGACTTTCGTCCGGGGCAACGGCACCTGGCGGAATCGGTGTTCAAGGCGGTCAGTACCGGTCGTTGCCTGATGGCCCAGGCGCCGACCGGCATCGGCAAAACCGTGGGCACGCTGTTTCCGATGCTCAAGGCCCTGGCACCGCAGCAACTGGACAAGGTGTTCTTTCTTACGGCGAAAACCCCGGGGCGCAAACTCGCACTGGACGCCGCGCAAGTGATCCTGGATAGCGCCGATGCGCCGCCGCTGCGGGTGTTGGAGATGATCGCCCGGGACAAAGCCTGCGAGCACCCGGACAAAGCCTGTCACGGCGAATCCTGCCCGTTGGCCCAGGGTTTTTATGACCGTTTGCCGGCCGCCCGCCAGGCCGCCAGTGAGCTGAGCCTGCTGAACCAGAATGCATTGCGCGAAGTGGCATTGGCGCATGAGGTTTGCCCCTATTACCTGAGCCAGGAAATGGCCCGTTGGGCTGACGTGGTGGTCGCCGACTACAACTACTACTTCGATTTCAGTGCGCTGCTGTTCGGGTTGGCTCAGGCCAATAACTGGAAAGTCGCGGTGTTGGTGGATGAGGCGCACAACCTGGTGGAACGCGGCCGGCAGATGTACAGCGCCACGCTCGATCAGGCGACCCTCAACGGGGTGCGAAAAACCGCACCGGACGCGCTGAAAAAACCGTTGCAGCGGGTCAATCGGGAGTGGAATGCCCTGCACAATCTGCAATTGGCCCCGTATCAGGCCTACGACAAGGCACCGGAAAAACTCCTCCAGGCCCTGTCTTCGTGCAGCGCGAGCATCGGCGATTACCTCAACGACCATCCCCAGGGCCTGGACAGCGCCTTGCAGGGCTTTTACTTCGACATGCTGCAGTTTTGCCGCGTGGCTGAGCTCTTCGATGAGCAGTTCCTGTTCGACATCAGCAAGCGCGACCTCGAGCGCAAACAAAACCTGTCGCAACTGTGCCTGCGCAACGTGGTGCCGGCCGGGTTCATCCGCCCGCGCCTGACCGCTGCGCGCAGCACGGTGCTGTTTTCTGCGACGCTGAGTCCGCGGCATTACTACGCGGACCTGCTGGGTACGCCGCCGGACACGGTGTGCATCGATGTGGAATCACCTTTTCATGCCGACCAGCTGAAAGTGCATATCGTCAGCCAGATATCGACCCGGTTCGTGCATCGCCAAGCGTCCCTCGAACCGATTGTCGAACTGATCGCCCGGCAATTCAGCCAGCGCCCCGGCAACTACCTGGCGTTTTTCAGCAGCTTCGATTACTTGCAGCAAGTGGCGCAGTTACTGGCTGAACGCCACCCACAGATCACACTGTGGTCGCAGTCCCGGGGAATGGCGGAAGGGCAACGCCAGGCCTTTCTCGATCAGTTCACCGCACACAGCCAGGGCGTCGGGTTCGCGGTGCTGGGCGGCGCGTTCGGCGAAGGCATCGACTTGCCAGGCGCACGCCTGATTGGCGCGTTCATTGCCACTCTGGGGCTGGCGCAACTCAACCCGGTCAACGAACAGATGAAGCATCGCATGGCAGCGATTTTCGGCGCCGGTTATGACTACACCTACCTGTATCCCGGCGTGCAAAAAGTGGTGCAGGCGGCAGGGCGGGTGATCCGCACTCAGCAGGATCAAGGGGTGGTGATGTTGATTGATGACCGGTTCGGCGACAGCAAAGTCAAACAATTGCTGCCGCGTTGGTGGTCGGTTGAGCCGTCGCATTTTTACTCTGATGCGTAGGATCCTTTACCTTTTAAAACAGTGACATATCTCGAAAGAAACGCTCATTTGAACAACTGGCGAGACACGGCTTTATTCATAGGGCAGGCACTCACTTTCAGCCGGCTCTTTGATAAGGAAATCAAGGCATGTCCCCCGCACCGCATTACGCTTACACCCCTGAGCAGGTCACTGCCGCGTTCAATGAAATCAAAACCACGCTGTTCCGCGGTATTACGGCAGAGGTAACGCCGAAAGTCCTGGTGGTGGCCGGGCTTCAAGGCTCGGGCAAAACCTACTTGCTGGAAAACAAGCTCCTGCCGACTCGGCGCTACGACAAATACGTTCGGCTTTATCTGCCTGAATACCGACAAAAACACCCTCAATACGCGGAGATGATCAAGCTCGGCGTGCTGCATGCGTATGAACATACGGAAGCCTTTGTCCGAGAGGTCAGCGCCAAGATTTTCACTGAAGCCTTTACCCTCAAATACAACATCATCATGGAGTGTGCGTTCGACAGCCTCGATTTCGCCGCGTTTCCACCGTTGGCGACAGCGGCCGGCTATCAGTTCGAGACGCATATTGTTGGCTGCACCCTGGAGTTTGCTCATGTTTCGAGCATCAAGAGAGCGTTCAAAAGCCTGGAAAATCGCGAACTCGAAAGGTTTGTCAGTTTAACGGCGCTGGAGGCCAGCATGAGTAACGCACTCGCGATCATCCTTGCCTTCGAAACCGCCTCGAAGGCTGTCGACCGTTCGCAGATCACGGTGTACGAACGCGGGTTCGGTGCGCTGAAAGAACGAACCTCGCGGGCTCATATCACCTACACCACAACCGCTGACGTGACGCCCTCAACGGCGCCGACGGTGTACAGCGCCTTTGGCAGCATCATCAATAATCAGGTCTGCACCCCGAGTGATCGTGACGAGGTGGTCAAGGAATGCCACCTGGCGTTAGTCAAGACTCAAACCTACGCCCGGGTTGTCCCTGACGTGGTCTACAACGACCTGTACGCCTACATCGTCAAATACGTGTATCGATAAGCAGGCGTACCCATTCGGCGGCAAAGCGATGACAGTCTCCCGGCCAGCGAGCGGTCAACAGCTGACCATCGCGGACGACGAAACCTTTTTGTGGCTGGTCCGCCGAATCACGCATTGCCAGGACGGGGCCTCGCCGGAAATCCATTGGGCTGGACAGGGCGGCGGTGACTTCCGCTTCGACAGTTTGAGGATAGGTCCGGTAATAGCGCCCGAGCCAGGCGGCGGTGATTGCCCAGGCGGGCAGCTCCATGGTGTTGGCCACCAATGCGGTGACCTTGCGACCCTGCAACACTGACAGCCCGGAATCAGGGTCGAGCGTACGGGCGAGCAACAGCACGCCATGACAGACCGCTGCCACCGGTTTGTCTGCCTTGAAAAAGTGCAGGGCAATCCGCCGGGCCTGTTCAGACTCCAACAGGCTGCGCATACCCTTGGCATGTCCGCCAGGAATCAGCAGCCCGTGGAACTCGCTGGGGTCTATCTCGTCATAGGACAGCGGTTTGCGAAATGACGCGTCTTCGATCATTCGGGCGTAGCTTGCAAGGTCAGCCTTGCGCGTCATCAGCAACGGGTTCAATGGCCCGAAGCCGATATCCACCAGGCGCGAGTCGGCGTAGGCGGGCAACCCCTCGGGTGACGCAAAACGCACCTCGATGCCGGCCTGACACATGGCTTGCCACGGTACACTGCTCTCGGTGGGATCATAGTCAGAGGTGGGCAACAGAATCAGGATCATCGGGGCGCCTTGAATCGGCCGGGAATGGCGATTGGCGTCGAGAATAGGTGGTCTGAGCGCTATGCTCCAGTGCACGACCGTTTTCTGGCTTTCCAAACCCACGGTTTGTCGCATACTCCATAAAAAAAACATTCACGGGTGTGATCGATGAGCGATATCCAGTCCAAAAACCACTCCATCGAGGAAATGCGCTTTCGCCTGCTGATTGACGCGGTGGTGGACTATGCGATCTACATGATTGATCCCGACGGCATCATCACCAGTTGGAACTCGGGCGCCAGGCGTTTCAAGGGGTACGAAGAGGCAGAGATCCTCGGTGAGCATTTTTCGCGGTTCTATACCGAAGAAGATCGCCGTGCCGGCATGCCCCAGCGTGCGCTGGACACGGCTGTGCGCGAAGGTCGTTTCGAGGGCGAAGGCTGGCGGGTGCGCAAGGACGGCACGCACTTCTGGTGCCATGTGGTGATCGATCCGATTATCGATCCGACGGGCAAGCTGCTGGGTTTTGCCAAGATTACCCGGGACCTTACCGACCGCAAAATGGCCGAAGAAACCCTCAAGCAAAGCGAGCAGCAGTTTCGCTTGCTGGTTCAAAGCGTCACTGACTACGCCATCTACATGCTCGCCCCGGATGGGCGCCTGACCAACTGGAATCAGGGAGCCCAGCGGATCAAGGGCTACCGGCCCGAAGAAGTCATCGGCCAGCATTTTTCGATCTTCTATACACCTGAAGACCGTGAAGCCGGTGAACCGCAACGCGCGCTGGAAACAGCCATGCGCGAGGGGCGCTTTGAAAACCGGGCCTGGCGCGTGCGCAAAGACGGTACGCGGTTTTTTGCCCATGTCGTGGTCGATCCGATCTGGGGTGAAACGGGCACGTTGTTGGGTTTCGCCAAGATTACCCGTGACATCACCGAGGCCACACAAGCACAGAAGGCGTTGGAACAAACTCGAGAAGCGCTGTTCCAGGCGCAGAAAATGCAGGCCATCGGCCAACTCAGCGGCGGGATCGCCCACGACTTTAATAACCTGCTGACGGTCATCCTTGGCAACCTGGAAATCGTGCGCAAGCGCGTCGGAGAAGATCCGAAAGTCACGCGATTGGTGGACAACGCCACTCAGGGTGCCTTGCGCGGTGTGTCCCTGACCCAGCGCATGCTGGCATTCGCCAGGCGTCAGGAACTCAAGTCCGAATCCGTCGAGATTCCCGCGCTGATAGACGGCATCAGTGGACTCTTGCGCAGCTCCCTCGGGCCGGCCGTGCAGCTTGAAACACACTTTCCCTCCGACCTTGTACCGGTCATGGCCGATGTCAATCAACTCGAACTGGCGGTGCTCAATCTCGCCACCAATGCCCGGGATGCCATGCCCAACGGCGGGAAAATCGTTATCAGCACCAAGACAGAAGACATCCATGATCAATCAACGTTATCGCTGGAGGCAGGCCAGTATGTTTGCCTGAGTGTCACGGATACGGGAGAGGGAATGGATGAGGAGATCCTGGCGTCGGCCATGGACCCGTTTTTCACTACAAAAGGGGTCGGCAAAGGCACGGGACTGGGGTTGTCGATGGTCCATGGCTTTATCGAGCAGTTGGGCGGGAGGTTCATTCTCAAGAGCCAGAAGAGCGTCGGCACAGTCGCCGAATTGTGGATACCTGTCGCTACGGCAGCTTCGGTCGCCAAACCCGTTGCACCGGAAGTGGAAGCGCCGCCAGTGTCTCAACTATGCGTATTGGTCGTGGACGATGACAGCCTGGTCTTGACCAGTACCGGCCTGTTGCTGGAGGACCTCGGCCACCGGGTGATCAACGCGGTGTCCGGTGCACAAGCGCTTGAGTTGTTCAACACCGAGCAGAATATTGACCTGGTCATCACCGACATGGCCATGCCTCAAATGAACGGTGCGCAATTGGCGCAGGCCATTCGCACCTTGAAGCCAGACCTGCCGATTATCCTCGCCACGGGTTATGCCGAGCGCTTGGAAGGCTTCGCGACCAAACTCCCGCGCTTGTCCAAACCCTTTACCCAACTCAATCTGGTGGAAGTCATTGCCTTGGCCATGAAGTGACCGGCTTCGAGTTCAGCCGTCAGCGTTCTTCTTAAAGCCGCGCAGGTTCATGGCACACAGGCAGAACTGCAGCACGATCAATGCATAGGCGTGGGTGTGGTAGCCCCAGATCACCCACAAGAGGTTGCTGACGATAAAACAGCTGAACCCCCACACTCGTCGCGAGGGTGTTTGTGAGCCGATCAACCACGCCGCCAGCACCGTAACCAGCATTGCTGGCCATTGCACCCAATCGAGAGAGTCCATGCGTGGTCCTTGAAATCAGAGTCTGTATCCGGAGGACCACGGCAATGAAGCAGCGTTCGAGCGATGAGCATTAAATCCGGGTGAACTTTGCACGGCCTGGTTTCTTCTAAACGCTTTCCCAGCCCATGTGTATTTCCCGTGCCACGAATACTGACTGAAGCCCCCGCCGAAGAAGCCCTGACCGAACATAACGCCAAAATGTTCGGTTCGCCAAAGGAGCGCCTGGATTTCTACCGACGGGAAATCCAGTACGAAACCAGCATCCTCGCCAATCGAACCGACGCTTACCTGGCCGCGCAATCGTTTCTCGTGATTGCCTTCGCGTCCTGCATGTCCAACCTCAATCCCGAATGGGGAAAACTCTTCACCCTGGTGGTGCCGCCATTTCTGGCGCTTCTGGGGTTGCTCAGCTCACTGAACGCCTGGCCGGGCATTCGTGCGGCCTATGACATCATTGATCACTGGCACTTCAAGCAGAGTGAGTTGTTACGCAGCGAGCCGTTGATGGGGTTGGCGTACGATGAATCGCCGCTGTTCAGTGAGATGGAATCGTCCCACAAGGGCTATCGCAAATCGCTGCTGTTTTCCGTGCGCACACCGTGGATCTTCGCCACGTTCTGGGTGCTGCTGGGAAGCTACGCGGTGTACATCCAGGTCACCAACCCGGGCGGGTGATGCGCCTAGCGAAAAGCCCGGCAAATGCCGGGCTTTTTTTACGTCAGCCAACCCAATCATGCCGCAAGGTTAGGTGTACCCATTTCCTTCTTGTACTGAGCTTTAAGCGTTTCCATCTGTGCCCCTAACTCTTCCAGGGTGGCTTTACCCAGCAGCTTCTTGGCTTGAGGGAACATTTCGGTTTCCTCTTCTTCAATGTGGTGTTCCAGCAGTTCCTTGACCACTTTCACTCGACCCGCGAATTCCGGGGTGGAAGGGTCAGTGACTTTCAGGTCCGGAAGCACCAGCGAATCAACGGTGCGATGTTCTTCCTTGGCTTCGTAGTACATGACGTCCTGTTCCTTGCCTCCTGCTTTCTTATACGCGGGATACAGGACTTCCTCTTCGAGGCGGGTATGGATGGCAATCTCCATTTCAAGCTTGGCCAGCAGCTCAGTGCGCTTTTTCACGCCACGCTCGGTGGACTCGCTCAACTGCGTCAGGATGCCCTTTACGCGTTCATGGTCGGCTTTCAACAGGTCAATGGCGTTCATGGTCGAATCTCTCAAATAGTCACGGGGATGGGCGCAAACGGTCTCATGGCCGTAGGTCGCTCATAGTGCTTGAGCATTTGTCGTGCCTAATTCGGCGATATCAGTAACGCCTTATAAAACAACAAGTTGAGAGAACTGATGGCGAACTGACGTCGTGCAGCCTGCATGAGTGTGGTAATTGACTCATGCAGTTCGCGGCCCGAAAAATTTTCCTAAAAAAAATGAATTTTCGAAGCCTTACCGTCGATCAGATTCGCCTTGGATATAACTGAACTCGCCAATCAAACGCCCTCCCTTAATACAGACAAACAATGTCTTTATTTAACCCGCGAGGATGCAGCCATGCGCGCAATGACTTATCACGGAGCCCACGACGTCAGGGTCGAAACCGTCCCCGATCCAACCATTGAAGCCGCCGATGACATCATTTTGCGGGTGACCGCTACGGCGATCTGCGGATCGGACCTGCATCTCTATCGCGGCAAGATTCCAACGGTCGAGCATGGCGATATTTTTGGTCACGAGTTTATGGGCATCGTCGAGGAGACCGGTTCTGCCGTCACCGCCGTGCAGCGCGGCGATCGTGTGGTGATTCCGTTCGTGATTGCCTGCGGCGAGTGTTTCTTCTGTCAGATGGACTTGTTCGCCAGTTGTGAAACCACCAACTCGGGCCGTGGCGCGATCATCAATAAAAAGGCGATTCCACCACCGGCGGCGTTGTTCGGCTTCAGTCGTCTGTATGGTGGTATTCCGGGTGGGCAAGCGGAACTGGTCCGAGTACCGAAAGCCAACACCGGGCCGTTCAAAGTCCCGGGCACGCTGGCGGACGAGCAGGTGCTGTTTCTCTCGGACATCCTGCCTACAGCCTGGCAGGCTGTACTGAACACCGGGATCGGACCGGGTTCGAGCATCGCCATCTATGGCGCCGGACCCGTCGGGCTGTTAAGTGCGGCGTGCGCAAGAATGCTGGGTGCCGACCAAATCTTCATGGTCGATCATCACCACTATCGGCTGGCCTACGCGCAGCGCACCTACGGGGTGATTCCGATCAATTTCGATGACGATGATGACCCGGCAGACACGATCATCCGCCAGACGGCGGGCAGCCGCGGAGTGGACGGCGTGGTCGATGCGGTGGGTTTCGAAGCCAAGGGCAGCACCACGGAAACCGTGCTTGCCACCTTGAAACTGGAAGGCAGCAGCGGCAAGGCGTTACGCCAATGCATCGCTGCCGTTCGCCGTGGCGGCGTGGTCAGCGTTCCAGGCGTCTATTCTGGCTTCATCCATGGTTTCCTGTTCGGCGATGCCTTCGACAAAGGCCTGACGTTCAAGATGGGCCAGACCCACGTGCAGCGTTATTTGCCGGAGCTGTTGGGGCACATTGAAACCGGACGCCTGCAACCGGATGCGATCATTTCGCATCGCATGTCGTTGGAGCAGGCCGCCGAGGGTTACAAGATGTTCGACAAGAAACAGGAAGAGTGCCGCAAGGTCATCCTGACACCAGGGTCGAGTGATGTTCCGCTGACCGAGAGCGTGGAAACCGATGCGATACCGGTGATGTAACAGTCAGCAAAAAACTTGTGGCGAGGGAGCTTGCTCCCGCTTGAGTGCGTAGCGCTCACAAAAAATCGACACTTTTGCCGTTTTTTTGGGGCCGCTGCGCAGCCCAGCGGGAGCAAGCTCCCTCGCCACATAATCAGGATGCCTGGAGGGCGGCGGCTCAGGCCCGGTCCTCAAGCTGCTGGCGCAAGCGGTGGGAGTTGTTCACCGACATCGGGATCGGTGGAAAATCTTCGTTGAGCACACGCAGATGCTCGATCGCTTCCTGAAACTTCAAATCGGCCTTCCTGCGCATCGCCCGATAGTGTTCAAACCGTTCCATGTCCATATTTCCACGCTCAAGCATTTCAAAAGCGTTGCGGCTGAGCGCCTGGGCGTCTTCGAACATCTGGCGGTTGCATTCCAGGGCAAACGCCCGGCAGGCTTTGATTTGATCGGGGGTTGAACAGTGGATCATGACCGGCACCTTTAACTTTCCGAGGTCCCTTTTGAAGGCATCGTTGCCACAGTGGAACCGAACCTGTCGGGTTCCGCCGTGCAGAAAAACAAGGCGGAATTAAGGTTGTGACTATTGGGTTGAGGAAGGATTTCAAATATCTGAAGGCGAAAATTCGATAAATTGAAACCGTAAATAAGCCGACTCAAATCAAATAACCTGTTTCTTGCGCCGTTCATAACGGGCGAGGGTGGGTTGTGTGCTGACCCCGTGGACCAGAATACTTAACGCAACCACCGACAAGGTCAGGTCCATGCACAGCGTCGCCACGGACTGGCCCAGTCCGTGATTCAAGGCGTAGAACAGGTAATACAGGCTGCCGATGCCCCGTATGCCGAACCAGCCGATCAACATTCGCTGGCGCCAATCGAGCAACCGGCCCCATGGCATCACGGCCACACTCAGCGGGCGAATCAGGCAAAACAACACTCCGCCGACCAGCAGCGCGCGCCAGTCCCAATGAGCGATAAGCACGACGCCGAGCAGCGTCACCAGAAACACTTCCATGGCCCGTTCCACGAGACTGCCGAAGGCGAGCATGTCCCCCATCATGATGCCCGCGGCGACCTGGGTGTCTTCCAGGTTATCGGTGTCGCCGTGCACTGCGTGTTGCGGTTCGACATTCTGATGGCCGACTACCGGCTGGACCAGATGCTCGGCCGGGAGCTCGTCATTGCCCGTGGAACTGACTTCCTCCTGACGCAATCCGAGGCCGGCGGCGAATACCGATAGAAACCCGTAAGCGTGGATCGACTCGGCCCCGACATACGCCAAGGCAATCAAGGCAAGGGCGAGGTAATCGTTCGGGGACAGCGTGCTGTCATCGTTCTTGATCCGCAGTGCCAATGTCAGGCGCCCGATGCCGCGTCCCATCCAGTAACCCGTCAGCAAACCGGCCGGAACGGCCCAAATCACGCTGCGCAGTACCCAATCGCCAAACCAGCCGGGGTTGCCTTCGTGTTGCAGCAGGAGCAGGCCAAGGATCACGAATGGAAAGGCAATGCCGTCATTGAGCCCGGCTTCACCGGAGAGGCCGAACCGCACACTGTCGTCATCCCGCGCGTCGTTGACCTGGACCAGCGCGGCAAGCACCGGGTCGGTGGGTGCCAGGATCGAACCGATCAACATCGAAGCGCCCCACGACAATTGAAATCCGTAGTGCAGCAACAGGCAGACACCGCCAATGGTCAGTAGCATGACAGGGCCGGCCAGACCGAACGCGATCCGCCAGTTTTGATGCTTGAGCGGCGAGCGCAATTTCAAGCCACAGACAAACAACGAAAAGAGCACCGCAACTTCCGTCAGGTGCTCCATCCAGATCGACGCGTCAGCGGTGTCCAGTTTCAGCAGTCCAAACCCGGACGGCCCGATGGCGGCGCCCAGCACCAGGCACACCGCAGACGTAGTCACCGGCATCCAGCGCAAGTAGGACGAGGTCAACGCCAGCGTCAGCAATACCGCACCCAACACGGCCACCCATAAAATGAAACTCATGCTCGGATCTCGCAGGGGGTGGGCCGTGTTTGCAGGCCTTCGGTGATCAACCGACGGTCGCGCGCAGGTATTCAGGCGTCAGCACGTTGAACCACAGCAGAATCATCTCGACCAGCATAGTCACCAGAACCAAAAGACCGACGCCCCAGACGCACGCTGCATTCAGCAGGCCTTGCTCCTTGCGTTCGTGCATGAACGTCGGCAGGCCGACAAACAGCAAAAACGTCGAGTAGAGGGACGCGGCCCCCAGCACGGTAATCGCCAGCCAGCGACTCGGGTACAACCCGGCAAACCCGGCGAGGAAGAATGGCGTTGCGGTGTAAGCCGCAAACCCGATGCACTGATTGATGGTCGGACGCGCATCGAAGGTGCGCGACATCCAGCGGATGAATCCACCCAACACGACGATGCCGGCAATGATGGTGACGTACAGCAGCACGCACAGTTGCAAGGCACTTTGCGTACTGAGCTTGACGACTTCGTTCTCGGCCAGGCTCCAGCCGACGTAAGTGGTCCCGATAAACAGGCAGACGGCGGGGATCAACGCGAGCAGCAGCAAATGCGCGAGGTAATGGCGCGGGTGCGCTTCCTCTTCGCGACGAATATCCGTCCAGGCGAAGTTAGGCTGAGTGAAGAGTTTGACGATAGGTGCGGACATGACGACCTCCTCGAAATGGCCCGTTGTGGGGCCCTAAAGGTATTGAGCGAGGAGATTTGGCAGGGGTTCATTTTTTCGCGCTTTCGCGAGGTCCCTGTAGCAGCTGCCCTGTGGCGAGGGGATTTATCCCCGTCCGGCTGCGGAGCAGTCGTGAAACCATTCAACCGCGCAGTTTCAGGAAAACCGTGCACACCGGCTTTACGACTGCTCCGCAGCCGGACGGGGATAAATCCCCTCGCCACAGGACAGCTGCTACTAAGGTGCGGTCAGAGCATTGGTTTGCCGCCGGTCACGCCGTAGCGCTGGCCGGTGATGTAACTGGCTTCGTCCGATGCGAGCAGCACATAAATCGGCGCCACTTCCACCGGTTGCCCTGGCCGACCCAGCGGTGTTTGCGAGCCGAAATTCTGCACTTCCTCATCGGGCATGGTCGAAACGATCAGCGGTGTCCAGATGGGGCCCGGCGCCACGCTGTTTACCCGAATGTTTTTCGGCCCGAGCATCTGCGCCAGGCCGCCGGTGAAGTTGGCGATGGCGCCTTTGGTCGTGGCATAAGCGAGGAGGGTGGGTTTGGGCATGTCCGAGTTGACCGAACTGGTATTGATGATCGAACTGCCTGCCTTCATGTGCTTCAGCGCGGCCTGGCAGATCCGGAACATGGCCGTGATGTTCACGTCGAAGGTCATCACCCATTCTTCGTCCGGGATCTCTTCGAAGTTTTCGTGAGTCATCTGGAAAGCGGCGTTGTTGACCAGGATATCGATCCGGCCAAAGCGCTCGACTGTCTTGTCCACCAGGGCCTGGCATTGCGCTTTCTGCGCAATGTCGCCGGGCAGCAAGATGCATTGGCGTCCGGCCTGCTCGACCCAGCGTGCGGTTTCCTGCGCGTCTTCATGTTCATTGAGGTAGGCGATTGCGACATCGGCGCCTTCACGGGCGAACGCGATGGCGACCGCCCGGCCGATGCCGCTGTCGCCGCCGGTAATCAATGCAATCTTGCCGTCCAGCCGGCCTGAGCCCTTGTAGCTTTGCTCGCCACAGTCCGGGTACGGGTCCATTTTCTTTTGCGAACCGGGGACGGGCTGGCCTTGCTTGGGGAAGGGTGGTTTTGGATAGTCAGTCATCGGGAAATCTCCGTTCTCAGGGCACAAGAGTCAAAGGGTTGACCCTGGTGATTTGCCTTGAGTTCGGTTGGATTTCGGTGCGTTTCCGAAATCCCGAAACCACATCCCATTGTGGGAGCGAGCCTGCTCGCGAAAGCGGTGGATCAGTCGACACATGCATGGCTGGCAGGCCGCCATCGCGAGCAGACTCGCTCCCACAGTGGTTTTGCAGTGTGCTGATGAGGGGTGTCAGGTTTTCAGGGTGCGCAAGCTGCGCTCCATGCGCGCCAACCCTTCTTCGAGCAACGCCCGCGGGCAGCCGAAGTTCAGGCGTACGAATTGCCGGGCGTTATCGCCGAAATCCAGGCCGGGGCTTAGGCCTACCTTGGCGTTGTCGAGGAAGAACTGTTGTGGATTGTCCAGTCCCAGCGCCGAGCAATCGAGCCACGCCAGATACGTGCCTTGCGGGATGTTGATCGTCACACCCGGCAAACGGCTGCGAACCGCTTCCACCAGGTAATCCCGATTGCCTTGCAGGTATGTCTTCAATCCCGCCAGCCACGGGCCGCCTTCGCTGTAGGCAACGCGAGTCGCTTCCATGCCCAGCGGGTTGACGCTGTCGACCATGCCGCAACGGGCGTGATTGACCTTCGCGCGTAACGCCGAGTCCTGGATGATCATGAAGGAGGTTTTCAGGCCGGCAATGTTGTACGCCTTGCTTGCCGACATCAGGGTGATGGTGCGCTTGGCGATCTGTGGGCTGAGCGCTGCCGTGGGAATGTGCACGCGGCCGTCGAAGCACAGCTCGGCGTGGATCTCGTCGGAGATGATCCACGCGTTGTGTTCCAGGCAAATGTCGGCCACCGCTTGCAGTTCTTCCCGCGGGAAGACTTTGCCCAACGGGTTATGCGGGTTGCTCAGCAGCAGCGCACCGCCGCCGGTCAGTGCGTGGCTCAAGGCCCCGAGCGGCGTGTCGTACGTGCCGTCAGCCAGCGCCTCGAATTCGAGTTCAACCTTGTTCAAGCCCCAATGGCCCGGTGCATGACGCAGCGGCGGGTAGTTTGGCACCTGAACCACGACGTTCTGTTGCGGCTCGACCAGTGCCTTCAGGGCCATGTTGAAACCTGATTCCACACCGGGCAGGAAGATCAGCTCTTCAGGCAATACGCGCCAGGCGTATTTGCTCCAGAGGTCGGCCACGATGGCCGCGCGCAGATTTTCCTGAGGCACGCTGTAACCGACCATCGGGTGTTCCAGGCGTTTGCGCAGGGCTTCCAGGATGACCGGCGGCGCGGCGAAGTCCATGTCGGCGACCCACATCGGCAACACGTCGGCCGGGTAGCGGCTCCACTTGGTACTGCCGGTGTCGTGGCGGTCGAACACCTGATCAAAATCGAAGGTCATGCTCAGTCTCATAAAGGCCGGTTGAATATGGCGCCCATGATAATCGCCAAGCCCCTGTGGGGGCGAGACGGTAATTCCCCGAACACCACAAATCCCTGTGGGAGCGGGCTTGTGTGGCGAGGGGATTTATCCCCGTTCGGCTGCGAAGCAGTCGTAAACCCGGAATGCACGGTTCTCCTGACACACCGCAGCGCATGATTTCACGACTGCTTCGCAGCCGAACGGGGATAAATCCCCTCGCCACAAAGGCTCGCTCCCACAGGGGGTTGTGTGATGGCTGGGATATGGGCATTGCCCGATGGTCGGTTTTCATTCAGTCAGTTCTCCCATTGGCTAGAGTTTGAAGTGTCGGTAGCCACGCTGCCGCCACCGTGATCGTCCAGAAAAACCCGGCAAAAGTACCGGGTCTCCACCTGATCAGGAGTGCACGATGGACCTCAACCGTCGTCAGTTCTTCAAGGTCGCCGGTATCGGCCTTGCGGGCTCGAGCCTCGGCGCGCTGGGCATGCTCCCGGCGCCAGCCTTCGCCGAGCAGGTACGCCATTTCAAACTCGCCCACACCCATGAAACCCGCAACACCTGCCCGTATTGCTCGGTCGGCTGCGGGTTGATCATGTACAGCCAGGGCGATAACGCCAAGAACGTCGCGCAAAGCATCATTCACATCGAAGGCGATGCCGACCACCCGGTCAACCGCGGCACCCTGTGCCCCAAAGGCGCAGGCCTGCTGGACTTCATTCACAGCCCCGGGCGCCTGCAGTATCCGCAAGTGCGCAAGCCCGGCAGCACCGAGTGGACCCGTATCTCCTGGGATGAAGCGCTGGATCGTGTTGCCGACCTGATGAAGGCCGACCGCGATGCCAACTTCATCGAGAAGAATGACAAGGGCGAAACGGTGAACCGCTGGTTGACCACCGGTTTCCTCGCGGCCTCGGCGGCGTCCAACGAAGCGGGTTACATCACCCACAAGGTCATTCGCAGTCTCGGCATGCTGGGGTTTGATAACCAGGCGCGTGTCTGACACGGCCCGACGGTGGCAAGTCTTGCCCCGACGTACGGCCGTGGTGCCATGACCAATCACTGGACCGATATCGCCAACGCGAATCTGATCCTGGTGATGGGCGGCAACGCAGCAGAAGCGCACCCGTGCGGTTTCAAATGGGTGACCGAAGCCAAGGCGCACAACAAGGCGCGTTTGATCGTGGTTGATCCGCGTTTTACCCGGACCGCCTCGGTGGCCGACTATTACGCGCCGATTCGCACCGGCACCGACATCGCCTTCATGGGCGGGCTGATCAATTACCTGCTGACCGAAGACAAGATCCAGCACGAGTACGTGCGCAACTACACCGATGTATCGTTCATCGTCAAAGCCGGGTATGGCTTCGAGGACGGCATTTTCAGCGGTTACGACGTGGCCAAGCGCACGTATACCGACAAGTCCGGCTGGGGTTATGAACTCGGTGAGGACGGTTTCGTCAAGGTCGACCCGTCCCTGCACGACCCGCAATGCGTCTACCAATTGATGAAGCAGCATTACAGCCGCTACAACATTGAACTGGCGAGCCAGATTTGCGGCATGCCGGTCGATGCCATGCAGAAGATCTGGGAAGAAATCGCCACCTGCTCGCAACCGGGCAAGACCATGACGATTCTCTACGCGCTGGGCTGGACTCAGCACTCGATCGGCTCGCAGATCATCCGCAGCGCGGCGATGGTGCAACTGCTGTTGGGCAACGTCGGCATGCCGGGCGGGGGCGTCAATGCCTTGCGCGGGCACTCCAACATCCAGGGCCTGACCGACCTCGGCCTGCTGTCCAACTCGCTGCCGGGCTACCTGACCCTGCCGGGCGATGCCGAGCAGGATTACACCGCCTACATCACTAAACGTACGCAAATGCCGTTGCGTCCGGGGCAACTGTCCTATTGGCAGAACTACAGCAAATTCCACGTCAGCCTGATGAAGGCCTGGTACCGCGAAAACGCCACGGTCGAGAACAATTGGGCTTACGATTATTTGCCGAAGCTGGACATTCCCAACTACGACATCCTCAAAGTGTTCGACCTGATGGGCCAGGGCAAGGTCAACGGCTACTTTTGCCAAGGCTTCAACCCCATCGCGGCGCTGCCCGACAAAAACCGCGTGATGGCGGCGCTGGCCAAGCTGAAGTGGCTGGTGGTGATGGACCCGCTGTCCACCGAAACCTCGGAGTTCTGGCGCAATGTCGGGCCGTACAACGACGTGGAAACCGCCGGTATCCAGACCGAGGTGATTCGCCTGCCCACCACCTGTTTCGCCGAGGAGGACGGCTCGCTGGTCAACAGCAGCCGCTGGCTGCAATGGCACTGGAAAGGCGCTGACGGACCGGGCGAGGCGCGCACCGACGTGGCGATCATGAGCGAGCTGTTCCTGCGTCTGCGCCAGCGCTATCAAACGGATGGCGGCGCTTACCCCGACCCGATCCTCAAGCTGTCGTGGCCGTACAAGATTGCCGACGAACCCACGCCGGAAGAACTGGCGCGGGAAATCAACGGCTATGCCACTGCCGACTTCACTGACGCCACCGGCGCGACGATCAAGAGCAATGCGCAACTGGCTGGTTTTGGTCAGCTCAAGGACGATGGCAGCACGGCTTCCGGTTGCTGGATTTTCTGCGGCAGCTGGACCGAGACGGGCAATCAGATGGCCCGGCGCGATAACAACGACCCCTACGGCATGCATCAGCATCAGGGGTGGGCCTGGGCCTGGCCGGCCAACCGGCGGATTCTCTACAACCGCGCTTCGGCCGACCCGCAAGGCAAACCGTGGGACGAGAAAAAGCGCCTGGTGTGGTGGAACGGCAAAGCCTGGGGTGGCACCGACGTGCCGGACTTCAAGGCTGACACGCCACCGGAAGCCGGGATGAATCCGTTCATCATGAACCCCGAAGGCGTGGCGCGATTCTTTGCCGTCGACAAGATGAACGAGGGCCCATTCCCCGAGCATTACGAGCCGTTCGAAACTCCGATCGGCATCAACCCGCTGCACCCGGAAAACAAGAAAGCCACCAGCAACCCGGCGGCGCGGATCTTCGATTCGGTATGGGATTCCCTCGGCGTAGCCAAGGATTATCCGTATGCGGCGACGAGTTATCGGCTGACCGAGCATTTCCACTTCTGGAGCAAGCATTGCAAGCTCAATGCGATCTCCCAGCCCGAGCAATTCGTCGAGATTGGTGAAGTGTTGGCCAAGGAGAAAGGCATCGTGGCCGGTGACCGGGTCCGTGTCAGTTCCAAGCGCGGGCATATCGAAGCGGTGGCGGTGGTGACCAAGCGGATCCGTCCGCTGCAGGTCAACAATCAGGTGGTGCACCAGATAGGCATCCCGCTGCACTGGGGCTTTACCGGCCTGACGCGCCACGGTTACCTGACCAACACCCTGGTGCCGTTCCTCGGCGATGGCAACACACAGACCCCGGAATCCAAGTCATTCCTGGTCAACGTGGAGAAAGTCTAAATGGCCAGCCAAGACATTATCGCCCGTTCGGCCACCACGACCGTGCCGTCCTCGGTGCGCAATCAGGAGGAAGTGGCCAAGCTGATCGACACCACCAAGTGCATCGGCTGCAAGGCTTGCCAGGTCGCCTGCTCGGAATGGAATGAGCTGCGTGACGACGTTGGCCACAACCACGGCACCTACGATAACCCGCAGGACCTCAGCGCTGAAACCTGGACCTTGATGCGCTTTACCGAGCATGAAACCGACGCCGGCAACCTGGAGTGGCTGATCCGCAAGGACGGCTGCATGCACTGTGCCGAGCCCGGTTGCCTGGCGGCGTGCCCGAGCCCGGGGGCGATCATCAAGCACGCCAATGGCATCGTCGATTTCGATCAGGATCATTGCATCGGCTGCGGTTATTGCATCACCGGCTGCCCGTTCAACATTCCACGGATCTCGCAAAAGGATCACAAGGCTTACAAATGCACCCTGTGTTCGGACCGGGTGGAAGTGGGGCTGGAGCCGGCCTGCGTGAAAACCTGCCCGACCGGCGCGATTGTGTTCGGCAGCAAGGAAGACATGAAAGAACACGCCGCCGAACGCATCGTCGACCTGAAAAGCCGCGGCTTCGATCACGCTGGCCTGTACGACCCGCAAGGCGTGGGCGGCACGCACGTCATGTACGTGCTGCATCACGCGGATACGCCGAGGCTCTACGCCGGTTTGCCGGGCAGCCCGACGATCAGCCCGTTGGTGGAATTGTGGAAGGGCGTCAGCAAACCCTTGGGGTTATTGGCCATGGGCCTGGCGGTGCTGG
Organism: Pseudomonas sp.; assembly: GCF_051660785.1. Classification (GTDB taxonomy): domain Bacteria; phylum Pseudomonadota; class Gammaproteobacteria; order Pseudomonadales; family Pseudomonadaceae; genus Aquipseudomonas. Next base: position 299,604 of record NZ_JBOFQE010000058.1, on the reverse strand, counting down.
CCGGGTTCTTCCATTACGTGCGCGTCGGGCCGCAAGTGGTCGAGGAGGATGAACTGCCGCCGCTCAAGGACCCGGCGGTGCATGAAGTCGATCCGGCGGTGCACACCTTTGATCCGCGTGGGGAGAACAGACCATGATCCGCAGACAGATCCTGCGCTACACCTCGAACCAGCGCACCAACCACTGGCTGGTGGCGATCCTGTTTTTCATGGCGGCCCTGTCAGGCCTGGCGCTGTTCCATCCGGCATTGTTCTGGCTCAGCCACCTGTTCGGTGGCGGGCCGTGGACGCGCATCCTGCACCCGTTCATGGGCGTGGTGATGTTTGTGCTGTTTCTCGGCCTGGTGATTCAGTTCTTCCGGGCGAATTTCTTTATCAGCAATGACCGCTTGTGGCTCAGGCGCGTCGGGCGGGTGATCAAGAACGAGGAGGAGGGTGTGCCACCCATCGGCAAGTACAACCCGGGGCAGAAACTGCTGTTCTGGACCTTGCTGCTTTGCATGCTGGTGTTGCTGTTCAGCGGACTGGTGATCTGGCGTGCGTATTTCAGCGAATATTTCGGCATCACCTCCATTCGCTGGGCGATGCTGCTGCATGCCTTGGCCGGTTTTGTGCTGGTGTTGAGCATCATCATCCACATCTACGCCGGCATCTGGATCAAGGGCTCGGTCAGCGCGATGGTGCATGGCGGGGTCAGCCGTGCCTGGGCGAGGAAGCACCATGAACTCTGGTATCGGGACGTGACCCGGGACGAAAACCCTGATCACCCAATCCGCAAAAAAGGATGACCCCTTGGCGACCATTCTTGAGCCTGGAGAGATCGAAGCGGCGGCGGGTTCACCGCCGTTCCTGCACCTGCCACCGAACAACCTGTTTGCCTTGCGGGCGCGACGTCTGGAGAAACTGGCGGACGGGCACCCACTGGCGGACTACCTGCGGCTGGTGATCGACCTGTGCCATGTTCAGCAGAACCTGCTGGACGATCCGCCACGGGCCAGGCCGCTCGATCCCGACCGTCAGCGCGTGTGCCAGCAACACGGCTTGCCACCGTTCGCCGCTGACAGCCTGGTGCGCGAAGACACCTGGCTGGCGTATCTCGACGGTTTTTTGCAGCGCTATTCGCCAACGACAAACGCTGCCATCGAGAACGCTGTCACATCCTTGCGCAGCGCCAATAACGGGCAACGCAAAGCCTGGGCGATTGCCTTGGTCAGCGGCCAGTATTCTCTGCTGCCGGCGGCGCTGGTGCCGTTTCTCGGCGCGGCGTTGCAGGCCGCCTTCAGTCATTGGCTGCTGAGCGCGACGAACCTGGCACTCAAACCCGGCGACAGCCTCAGCCAATGCCCGGCCTGTGGTTCACCGGCCATGGCCGGAGTCATCCGCCATCGCGGCAAACACAACGGTTTGCGTTATCTGGTGTGCTCTTTGTGCGCCTGCGAATGGCATGTGGTGCGGGTCAAGTGCGTGTATTGCGAACAAAGCAAAGGCCTGGAATACGTCAGCCTCGATGACGACCGCCATGCGGCCAATCAGGCTCCGTTGCGTGCCGAAATCTGCCCTGGCTGCCATAGCTACCTGAAACTGCTGTACCTGGAAAACGACGCCGAGGCCGAAGCGCTCTCGACCGACCTGACCAGCCTGGCCCTGGACATGCGTCTGGAGCAGGAAGGTTACGTTCGCCTGGCGCCGAATCTTCTGCTGGCACCCGGGGGCGAATAACGGCAAGCGGCTACACTCAGGCGCGACAGTCAACGTTTGCGGGAGCGCCTGATGTCAGCCAGATCCGCCAGCCCAGTCTTGCGACTGCCGTCCATCGACAGTTTGCTGCGTCATCCGGCGTGCCAGCCATTGGCCGAGCGCTTCGGGCGTGACGCGCTGCTGGCCAGCCTGCGGCAACTGCTGGATGACCTGCGCGAACCGGTGCTTTTAAGCCAACTCGACGCCATTGAAATCACCCCCGAAGTCTTGGCCGGCAGAGCGGGCGAACGCTTGACCCTCCAGCACCGCAGCCACGTGCGCCGGGTGTTCAATCTCACCGGCACGGTGCTGCACACCAACCTCGGTCGAGCATTGTTGCCGGACGAAGCCATCGAAGCGGTGCAAATGGCCGCCCGTTATCCGCTCAATCTGGAATTCGACCTGCAAAGCGGCAAGCGCGGCGACCGTGACGACCTGATCGAAAGCCTGATCCGCGAACTGACCGGCGCCGAAGCCGTGACGGTGGTCAACAACAACGCCGCCGCCGTGCTGCTGACGCTCAACAGCCTGGGGGCGCGCAAGGAAGGGATCATTTCCCGGGGCGAGCTGATCGAAATCGGCGGCGCCTTCCGCATTCCCGACATCATGGCCCGGGCCGGCGTCCGGCTGCACGAAGTCGGCACCACCAACCGCACCCATGCCCGGGATTACGAAGCGGCCATCGGCCCGCGCAGCGGCTTGGTGATGCGCGTCCACGCCAGTAATTACGCCATTGAAGGCTTCACCGCTCGCGTGCCCACGGCCGAGTTGGCTGATCTGGCGCATAAACACGGGCTGCCATTGCTCGAAGACCTTGGCAGCGGCAGTCTGCTGGACCTGACTCGCTGGGGTTTGCCCGCCGAACCCACGGTGCGTCAGGCGCTGATCGATGGCGCGGACATCGTTACCTTCAGCGGCGACAAGTTACTCGGCGGTCCTCAGGCCGGGTTGATTGTTGGCCGCAAAGAACTGATCGCGAAGATCAAGAAGAACCCCCTCAAGCGCGCGCTGCGGGTCGACAAGTTGACGTTGGCGGCCCTCGAAGCGGTGTTGGGTTTGTACCGTGACCCGGATCGGCTGGCTGAACGGTTGCCGAGTCTGCGCCTGCTAACCCGAACGCAAGCCGCCATCCTCGCCCAGGCGGAGCGCCTGCAACCGTCATTGGCGCAGGTGGTGGGCGATAGCTGGAACGTCAGCGCGGTGCCGGCGCTGGGCATGATCGGCAGCGGCAGCCAACCGGTGGCTCGTCTGCCGAGCGCGGCGTTATGCCTGCGGCCCAATGTGTCCAAGCGCCTGCGTGGACGGCAATTGCTGGGGCTGGAGACAGCGTTTCGTCAACTGGCCATTCCGGTGCTGGGCCGAATTGATGACGACGCGTTATGGCTGGATCTGCGCCAACTGGATGACGAAGCCGCGTGGCTGGCGCAACTCGGTCAATTGCAGGTGCCGGAGTGATCGTCGGCACCGCCGGGCACATCGACCACGGCAAGACGCTATTGCTCCAGGCATTGACCGGCCAGGCCGGCGACCGTCGGCGCGAAGAGCGCGAACGCGGCATGACCATCGACCTTGGCTACATCTACGCAGAGTTGGAACCGGGCGCGGGACTGACCGGTTTTATCGATGTGCCCGGTCATGAACGCTTCACCCACAACATGCTGGCCGGGGCACAGGGCATCGATCTGGTGTTGCTGGTGGTGGCAGCGGATGACGGCGTGATGCCGCAAACCCGCGAGCATCTGGCGATCGTTGAACTGCTTGGCATCCCTCGGGCCTTGGTGGCGATCAGCAAATACGATCGGGTCGATGCAGCCCGCGTGCAGGCCGTGCGTGAGCAGATCGAAACTTTACTGGCGCCCGGACCGTATGCTGGCGCGCCGCAAATTGCCCTGTCGAGTGTAACCGGGGAGGGTGTCGAGACATTGCGTCAGGCCTTATTGGATGCGCAGCGTGATGTCCTTCAGCGCAGCACCCGCGGTGGTTTTCGTCTGGCGATTGACCGTGCGTTCAGCGTGGCCGGCGCCGGCATTGTAGTGACCGGCACGGCGCTGTCCGGGCAAGTGGCCGTGGGCGACACGCTGATGCTCGGCCCGCTGGGCAAAACCGTGCGAGTGCGGGGTTTGCATGCACAGAATCAAGCTGCGCAAACCGGGTTTGCAGGTCAGCGAGTCGCGCTGAACCTGAGCGCCGAGCGCTTGGCACTGGAGCAGATTCATCGTGGTCACTGGCTGGTGGCCGAGTGGCTGTACGCACCAACCCAGCGCCTGGACATCGAGATGCAGTTGTTGGCCAGCGAACCCAAGGCCTTCGAGCATTTCCAGCCGGTGCATGTTCATCTCGGCACCCAGGATGTCACGGGGCGAGTGGCGCTGCTGGAGGGCTCCAGCGTGGCGCCGGGTGGGCGAATGCTGACGCAGATCCTGTTGAATGCGCCAGTGCAGGCAATGAAGGGCGATCCGTTGATTCTGCGCGACCAGAGCGCCCAGCGGACCCTCGGCGGCGGTCGGGTACTCGACCCGTTCGCACCGACCCGACACCGCCGCAGTCCCGAGCGATTGGCGCAGCTACTGGCACTCGCCACCTGCAGTGATCTGGAATCCGTCTTGCCCGCGCTATTGGTGAACAGCGAAACCGGGCTCGATCCGCAGCGTCTTGAGCGTCAGTTCAACCGGCCGCGTGACACCTGGGTTCTGCCTGCCGATGTGCGCCTGATCAACACGCGCCGAGGCCCGTTGCTGTTCAGCGCTGAGCGCTGGGAATCCCTTAAAGCGCCGTTGCTGGAGCATCTGGCACGTTTCCATCAACTTGAACCAGACCAGATGGGGCCCGACCGCGATCGCCTGCGCCGCTTCACCGGCACTGCGCTGGACCGTCCGACGTTCATCAGCCTGCTCGACGAATTACTCGCCAGCGGCGCCATGGCTGCGAGCGGGCCGTGGCTGCATTTGCCCGAGCATCAGGTGCGCTTGAGTGAAGACGATGAGGCCCTGTGGCAACAAATTCAGCCGTTGTTCGAACAGGCCGGTTTTAATGCGCCGTGGGTGCGTGATCTTGGCCAGGACGAAGTGGCGGTGCGCCTGCTGCTGCGCAAAATGGCGAGGCTTGGGCTGGTGCACCAAGTCGTGCGCGACCTGTTCTATACCGACGCAGTCCTCCGCCGATTGGCGGCTATGCTTGTGCAACTGGCCGCGCTGGACCCGGTGATTCAGGTCACGGCGTTCCGCGATTCGGTGGGCCTGGGGCGCAAGCGCAGCATCCAGATTCTCGAATACTTCGACCGGCTGGGCCTGACCCGACGCGTTGGCGACACCCGCCATATCCGTCTCGACAACGCCCTGGCCCAGGCATCAGAACACTGACTTCAAGGAAGGCAATCGCGCCCGGTGGCGCGGCCGGGCTTCAAACCCGGTTGGGGACGGCATCCGTTCCCGGGCAGGTTCGACTCCGGCTGCCTTCCGCCATTTTCCCCTGGCAACCTCTATCTCTTGTGGGGGCGCGTCGTTGTGGCGAGGGGATTCATCCCCGTTCGGCTGCGAAGCAGTCGTCAAACCATTGCTTGCCGTATGTCTGAAACACCGCAAAGTTCGATTCGGGGCCGCTTCGCAGCCCAACGGGGATGAATCCCCTCGCCACAAAAGCCCCGCTCTCTGGGACTGTGTCACCGCATCACATTCCCTTCACAGGTGCCCGAAGTTCAGCGGGTACTGGATAACCACATACACCCGGTCGATATCATCGCCGGTCTGCGCCGTGTTGGCCCGATGCGACACATGGGACAGTTGCACGGACAAACCATTGGCCGCACCGGACTGCACAATGTAGTGCAAGTCTATGTCGCGCTCCCAATGCCGGCCGCCGACGCCTTGTTGCGGCACGTAGTCACCGACGGACTCATCAAACGGGTTGTAGGCGCCGCCCTTGGGCGCGTGGGTGCCGTCGATCTGGCTGCCGATGACGTAGCGCGTCATGAACTTCAGGCCGGGAATCCCGAAGGTGCTCAAGTCGAGGTCGTAGCGTGCCTGCCATGAGCGTTCGTGGGCGCCGTTGAAGTCGGCGTACTTGATCGAGTTGGCGAGGTAGATCGAATCTCCGCCGACAAAATCGAACGGCGTGTCGCCATTGATTTTTTGATACGCCAGGGTGAAGGCATGCGCCGCGACGGTGTACTTGCCTGACAGGCTGAACGCGGTGGTGTCGATGACGCCGGCCAGCGCTTTTCCGGTGTCCTGCGTGTGGTAGAGGTTGGCGTCGAGCAACACCCCGGACTGCTTCAGGTGCAGGTTGGCGTAGTACTGATGCCAGGTGTCGGTCAGTTCTGAGGCGTAGAGCGCACCGCCGACAGGGCTTTGGGTGAACAGGTCGGTGCCAACAAACGTAATGCCGCCGGCCTCGGTGTTGGCGCCGTAGCCGTAGAAGTTGCCCTTGCCCGACGAACTGTCCTGATTCTTGAACGCTGTGAAATGCCCGGCAACCAGATTCATGCCGTCGATTTCGTGGCTGTTCAGCAGGAAGCCGGTGGCGTACTCCGGTTGCAGGCGTTTGTCCGCGGTGTCGAACACCGGGGTTTCCTCCATCATTTCCCCGAAGGCCAGAGTGGTTCGGGAGGCTCTGATTTTCAGCGCGCCACCGCCACTGGAATAGTTGTTTTCGCTGCGGCCCTTATCATCCACGGGCAGCAACCCCGTCCCGGAATGGCCCTTGCCTCCATCCAGTTTCAATCCTAAAAAGGCATGGGCATCCAGGCCAAACCCAAGCGTACCGGGTGTGAAACCGGATTCGAAAGTGCTGATAAAGCCTTGAGCCCATTCGGCTTTATAGCTTTTTCCTGTGGGCGATGGGGACCGGTAGTCGCTGTTGAGGTAGAAGTTTCGGCTGAGCACTTCCAGCGATGCACCGTCCAGAAACCCTTGTGCGGGTTCATCAGCCGAGACTGTCCCGGCGAAAAGCAGCGACAACCAGAAGGGAAGGTCTTGCTTGCGAAACTTCATCTTCAATCACCACGCAGCAGCGACTGCGCAATGTGCGCAGTCGCTGGCTATTTACAGGACAACCGCTTAGTGGCCTTCCGAGGCACCGAACATGGTTTTGGCGTAGATCAGGCCAAGGCCGTAAGAGCCACCGTTGGCGATCGAGGTTTTTACGGTTTCTTCGTAGGTCTCGGTACGCGCCCAGTCGCGCTGCAGTTCGAGCAGGTATTGCAACGAGGTCATCGGGCGGGCGCCGATCTGGATCATGCGCTGCATGGCCATTTCATGGGCCTCGGTGCTGACGTCGCCACAGGCATCGGCAATCACGTAGACCTCGAAACCCTGATCGATGGCCGACAGCGCCGGGCCGACGATGCACACCGAGGTCCACAGGCCGGCGAGGACGATTTTCTGCTTGCCGAAGGCGTTGACTTCAACGGCGATGCGCTCGTCTTCCCAAGTGTTCATGCTGGTGCGGTCGATGACCTTGTGTTCCGGGAACACCGACTTGATTTCATCGAAGATCGGCCCGGAAAAGCTCTTCTCGGCGACGGTGGTCAGGATGGTCGAGACCTTGAAGCCCCGCGCGGCCTTGGCCACGAGGGCGGCGTTGTTGCGCAGGGTGACGGCGTCGATCGACTTGGTCGCGAAGGACATCTGCGACTGGTGGTCGATCATGATCAGGGTGTGGTCGGTCGGGGTCAGCAGGGTTTTGCCGGGAACGGCTTTGGCGATGGCCATGGCGAGGTCCTTACGGGTGAGTGAGGAGGCCATGGTTGCGCAGATTCGGGCAGGGATATTGAGTCGATGTGCTGTTTTCATGTTTTTACGCGATCAATCGGGGATCGGAGTCGGCCTGCCACAGAGGCAAACGCACGCCTGACGACTATGCTGGGCTAACCGACCCGCTACCGTTGCAGTGATCTGCAAGGAGGCATCCGTGGAGCCCACATCCTTTTCCGAGAAAACGCTCACGCGCACGCTGCTCGATGTGCTGATTCGCGCCGGGCTGATCGCCGTTCTGGTGCTGTTCTGTTTCGAAATATTCAGCCCGTTCCGCGACTTGATGCTGTGGTCGCTGATCCTCGCGATCACTCTCTATCCGCTGCAGGAGCGACTCAGGGGAAACCACAAACCAGGGCATGTGGCGACGCTGATCATTCTGATCGCCATTGTCATCCTGATGGTGCCGATCTACCTGCTGGGCACCTCGATTGCCGACTCGGTCGAACACGCGATGGAAATCGTCAAGGGCGGCGGTTTTCACATTCCGCCGCCGGCCGAGTCAGTCGCCAGTTGGCCGGTGGTGGGCCAACCGCTCACGGATCTATGGCTACAGGCCTCCACCGATCTGCCCGACCTGACTGCGAAGTACGTACCGCAGATCAAACATGTCAGTCTGGGCCTGTTGGGCAAACTCGCTGGCGTCGGCATGGGCTTCCTCACCTTTATCTTCGCCTTGATCATTGCCGGGATTTTCATGGCCCATGGTGAAGGTGGCAGCCGCGCTGCGGTCCAAATTGCTTCAAGAGTCAGCGGTCCGGCCCGAGGCCCGAAAATCGCCGAACTGTGCACCGCCACAATTCGTGCGGTCGCGCTGGGCGTGGTCGGCATTGCTTTCATCCAGATGCTGCTGGTGGGCCTCGGTTTTGTCTTCAAGGGCATCCCAGGTGCCGGCCTGCTGGCCCTGGCGGTGCTGCTGCTCGGCATCATGCAATTGCCGGTGACCCTGATTACGCTGCCGGTGATTGCCTTTGTCTTCGCCACCGAAGGCGCCAACACCGCGACCATTATTTTCGCCATCTATGTGTTCATTGCCGGCCTGGTGGACAACGTTCTCAAACCCTTGTTATTGGGGCGCGGTGTCGATGTGCCGATGCCGGTGGTGCTGATTGGCGCACTTGGCGGCATGGTCACCAGCGGCATCATCGGGTTGTTCATCGGCCCGGTGGTGCTTGCCGTCGGCTATCAATTATTCTGGCAATGGGTGCAGGATCGACCGCCGGAAGCAGGAGGGCCGCCGCTATGACTGCGCAGAACCGTGAATTGCTGGATAAGGTGCTGGTCGCCCATGGGGGTCTGGAACGCTGGAACAGCTTCAATACCGTTCGCGCCACGCTGGTGACCGGCGGTTCGCTCTGGGGCGCAAAAGGACTGACCCAGGACAGTGCCCCTCGCCAGATGACCGTCTGGCTGCATGAACAAAAAGCCTCGGTAACCCCGTTCGGCGGCCCCGACAAACACACGGCTTACTCGCCCAACCGAATCGCCATCGAAACCACAGACGGCACGGTGATCGCCGAGCGCCAGGCGCCCCGGGAATCCTTTCGCGACCACGACGAAAACACCCCCTGGGATCCACTGCATCGCGCGTACTTCAACGGCTATGCGCTCTGGTCCTACCTGACCATGCCGTTCCTGTTCACTTTGCCGGGTGTGGTGACCGAAGAAATTGAACCCTGGCAAGAAGCAGCGCAGCGCTGGCGTCGCTTGCGGGTGCACTTTCCCGAGTACATCGCCACGCACAGTGCCGTGCAGGATTTCTACTTCGGCGAAGACTTCCTGCTGCGTCGGCATGACTACACCGTCGACGTCAGTGGTGGCATGCCGGCCGCCCAGTATGTGTCTGACTACATCGAAGCTGACGGGCTGCGCATGCCCGGCAAGCGGCGTGCCTACCGGCGCGCAGAGGACGGCCAGGCCAACAAGGATGCGTTGCTGGTGGCTATCGATCTCAGCGAACTCGGCTATTCGTAATGCACCGCGGTGGGATGAATCATGACCGTACATTCCTGGGAAAAACTCTACCTGGATGACTTGAGCCTGGGTCAGCAGTTCGAAAGCGACAGCCTGCGTGTCCATCGAGCGTCAATGCTGGCCTTCGCTCAGGAGTATGACCCGCAACCGTTTCACCTTGATCCTGAAGCCGCCGAGCTGAGCCTGTTCCGCGGCCTCGCCGCCAGTGGCTGGAACACTGCAGCGCTGACCATGAAGCTGCTGGTGGACAGCGTTCCGCTGGCGGACGGCATCATTGGATTGGGCATAGAACTGAGCTGGCCGACGCCAACTTATCCTGACGATCTGTTGCGCCTGCAATGCACCGTGCAGGCCATCGACCCATCCAGCACCAAGCCCGACCGAGGCGTGGTGACGATGTTCATGGAAACCCTCAATCAGAATGACAAGGTGGTGCAGCGAGCGACCGGCAAACTCTTGGTTTTCAGGAGACCGCCGCCTGACTGAAAAGTAGTCATGGGTGTGTGGCGCGCGCGCATGATGGCTGAGGCCAATCTTACCGAGTCAATCGAGCGCGTGCTCTGTCAGTGGCAGGGACCGGAGGAGGCGTTTTGAAACCATTTCTGCCCAGGCCCAGCGCCTCAACGATGAACATGTTGCGTGAAGGCTGTCTGCAACGCCGTGAAGCGGTGCCGCAAGCGTTGACGGAACAAGCGGTCATTCCGGGCATCCCGAACGCGCGCTACTGGCTGGACCGGGACCTGACAGTGTTCATCCGGGATGCAAGCCTGGCCAACGATCGAGAGGTCGAGGCGCTCGCCGACTCAGCGTTGCCGACCGACATGCTGCCAAGGGGCTATTACCTGGCCATCTCGGGAGGCGGCGACGCCGGCACCTTTGCGGCGGGCATCATTGCCGGATGGACACTGCATGGGAGCCGACCTGCTTTCAAGGTCGTCACCGGCATCAGCGCGGGCGCTCTGGTTGCGCCGTTCGCTTACCTGGGGCCTGAATACGACAGCATCATTCTGGGGATCTGCGGCGCAATCGGCCCCAAAGACGTGTTCCATTCGCGAAGTATGCTGACTCGCCTGGCCAGCGACGGTATCGCCGACAGCAAGCCACTGGCGCGACTCATTGCCAAGTACATCACCGCCGAGGTACTCGCCGCGATTGCCGCGCAATACGCCAAAGGCCGGCTGCTGATGATCGGCACCACCGACCTCGATGCCGGGCGTCCCGTCACCTGGAACATGGGCGCGATTGCGTCCAGCGGAGCACCGGGAGCGCTGCATCTGTTTCGCAGCATCATGGTTGCGTCGATGAGTATTCCTGGCGCCGTTTCACCGGTCATGATCGATGTCGAGGTCGACGGCAAGCAATTCCAGGAAATGCACGTAGACGGCGGCGTCCTCACGCAGGTGTTCCTTTACCCGCCGGGGACCGTGTTGGCGCTGAATAGCGTGACCGGCGCACGGATCCGCCGGGAGCGGCATTTTTATGTCATTCGCAACGGCAAACTGGAACCGCAATGGTCCGGCACCAAGCGCCGTACCTTGAGCATCGGCGGTCGCGCCATCAGCACCTTGATCCAGACACAGGGGATCAGCGATCTGGATCGCATCTACCGCATCGCCCAGCAGGATGGCGCAGACTTCAATCTGGCGTACATCGGCGCCGACTTTATCTGTCCGCGCAACCAGAAATTCGATGGCGAGTACATGAAGCGCCTGTTCGATTACGCCTTTCAACTGAGCGCAAAAGGCTATCCGTGGCATAAATCGCCGAATGCGTGAGTTGTCTGAATGAAATTTATGCTGTAGTTTTTCATGAAATTATAAAAAGATAATTTCATGAGGCTTGTATGTTTCAGCAGTCCACGCAGCATGTCGCCAGCTACTACGCCCACAGTTGCGCCGATCGCCTGACCACTCGGCCGGCGCTGGCCGGTGAGCAAAGTACTGAGGTGGTGATCATCGGTGCCGGCTTCAGTGGCTTGCATACCGCGCTGCGTCTGGCCTTGGCCGGCAAACGCGTGACGCTGCTGGAAGCCAGTCGGGTGGCGTGGGCAGCGTCGGGGCGCAATGGCGGTCAGGCCATTCTTGGCTGGTCGTGCGACATGCCGCCGCTGGAAGAGGCGTTGGGCTATGAACGTGCACGACGGTTGTGGGACGGCATGCGCTGGGCAGCGCAAGAACTGCGGGCGTTGCCGGCTCGCCATGGTTTCGACTGTGATTATCGCGCCGGGCATTTGTGGACATCGGTCATGCCTCGTCGGGTCGGCCTGCTGACGGAATGGCAGCGCGAGGCCAGTCACAAGTGGGGCCACGATGGCTTGCAGTTCATCCGCCGTGAGCAGCTGCCGGAATGGGTGGCCAGCGAGCGCTATCAGGCAGGACTTTATGATCCCGAGGGCGGGCATCTCAATCCACTGAAACTGGCCCTCGGCCTCGCCGCCGCTATCGAACGTGCTGGCGGGCGTATCCATGAACAAAGCAAGGCGTTGAGTTATCGAGAGGAGGGCGGTCAGTTCCTGGTGAACACCGAACTCGGATCGATTCGCGCGGATGTGCTGGTGCTGGCCTGCAATGCGTATCTAGACCGGCTCGACCCACAGTTGGCCAGTTGCGTGTTGCCAGTGGGGACTTACCAGGTCGCCACCGCACCGCTGACGGCCGAGCAAGCCACGGCGTTGTTGCCGAGCAATGTCTGCGTCACCGACAACCAGTTCGTTCTCGACTATTTCCGTCGCACGCCGGACAACCGCCTGCTGTTCGGCGGTGGCTGCACGTACCTGGGTGGAATGCCCAAGGACATCGCCGGCGCAACCCGGCCGTTTCTGGAACGGGTTTTCCCGCAGCTCAAAGGCGTGGAGCTGGAATTCGCCTGGGGCGGGCATATCGACCTGACGCTCAAGCGCACGCCGGACATTGGCCGCTGGGGTGATCGCTACTGGCTTCAGGGTTACTCCGGGCATGGCGTGCTGCCGACACTCGCTGCGGCCCGCGCCGTGTCCGACGCGATTCTCGGCCAAGGCGATGAACTGGCGTTGTATCAGGGCTTGAGTAACCCCAGCTTCCCCGGTGGCAAATACCTGGCGGCGCCGCTGGAAGCCATTGGCAAGGCGTGGTATCGACTGCGCGACAGCATTTGAGGAAGGAATTCCAGGCATGAACAAGCAAGAAGAAATCGCTGCGCTGGCGATCCTCATTCACGACCTGCGCAAGCACAAGAAGTACACGTTGAAGGACCTGGCCGACGAGATCGGTCGTTCCGTCGGCTTTCTTTCGCAGGTCGAACGCGGCCTGTCACGGCCCACTGTGGCTGACCTGACGGCGATCAGCGAAACACTCGGCGTACCGACCACCTACTTCTACAGCCTGCCCAAACCCAAGGAATTGCCGTGGGTCACCCGGCCGGATGAGCGCCGCACGCTGTATTACGCCAATGGCATCACCGACATTCTGGTGTCGCCGAAAATGCGCGCTTCGTTTTCCATGCTCGAAAGCCACCTCGAAGCCGGTGCCAGCAGTGGCGAACGGCACTTGAGTGACAGCTCGGAGCAGGGCGGCTACGTGCTCGAGGGCGAGTTGACGCTGTGGTTGGGCGATGACGAGGCGGTCACCTTGCAGGCCGGCGACAGTTTTCAGTTCGACAGCCATACCCGTTGCCGCTACGGCAACCTTACCGAGCAGCTCACGCGAGTGCTCTGGGTCTACACCTGATCACCACAATAGGACCAACCATGATGGACGCTGATTTGCTGGCCGAGGTGCGCGCCTTTCGCCAACGCCACCCTGATGTACGTTACGTCGACCTGATTTCCCTGGACATTCCGGGCCACTTCTACGGCAAGCGCTATCCCGTTGAGATGCTGGAAAAGGTCGCGGCCGGCAGCGCGCTGAAACTGCCGCAAAACTGTGTGCTGCTGGGTGTGCAGGGCGGGTTGTTCAAGATTGGCGATTACTGCTTCAACGACGGTGACCCGGATGCGCTGCGCCGACTGGTGCCCGGCACACTCAAACCGGTGAGCTGGGAAGCACAACCGCTGGGGCAGATGCTGATCACCTCGGACGGCACCGAGCAGCCAATCGTGTTCGAACCGCGCCAGGTGCTGGCCCAGGTGTTGGAGCGGCTCGCGGGCAAGGGCATTCATCCGGTGGTAGCGTTCGAGCTGGAGTTCTATCTGTTCGATAAGAAGCTGCGCGACGGGCTGCCGCAGTTTCCCCGGGATGACCTGACCGACGATGCCGATGATCAACCGAACATGCACATCGAGCGCTTGTCACGCTTTGCGCCGGTGCTGGATGAGATGGTCGAAGCATCGCGGGCGCAAGGCATTGACACCACGGTGATCACCGCCGAACTCGGCCCGGGCCAGTTCGAAATCAATTTCGGCCATCTCGATGACGGGTTGCGTGCGGCGGACTGGGCGGCTTTGTTTTGTCGCAGCACCCGGGGCGTGGCCCTAAAACACGGCTACCGCGCCAGCTTCATGGCCAAGCCTTACTTACAGCACCCGGGCAGCGGCATGCATGTGCACGTCAGCCTTTACGACACCGCCGGCAATAACATCCTCGCCGCGAATCAGCAGCAATCCCTGCGTCATGCCGTGGCGGGTTGTCTGGAATTGCTGCCGCACTGCATGCCGATCTTCGCACCGAACCAGAACGCCTTTCGCCGCTTGGGCGGCACCACCAATATCGCGACGCGGGCGAGCTGGGGCTTTGAGGATCGTGATGCGTGCCTGCGCATTCCCGAGTCCGATGCGAAAAACCTGCGCATTGAACATCGCCTTGCCGGCGCCGATGCCAACCCGTATCTGGTGTTGGCGGCGATTCTGGTGGGACTCGAACAGGGTCTGGAAACCGGCAACGAGCCGATCCAGCCACTCAACGAAGACCGCAACAGCGGGGTCGATTTCCCGCTGGAGATGCTCGAAGCGGTGCGCGCCCTGCAGCATCAACCACAGCTGCGCGAAGGGCTGGGTGCGGAGTTCGTGGATGTGTATTGCGAGAACAAGCGCCAGGATCATCTGGCGTTCATGCAGGAGATCAGTGCGCGGGAGTATCGCTGGTATCTGTAATGCACTTTTATAAAGCTTTCGTGATGCGCCATGCACTACGCCAAGGCAGAAACGGCAGGGTTCATACTCGAAATGCCCCGGCGGGAGCCTTGAAACACTGATATTCCGCGCTTGGCACAAACGCTGCATTACATCGATCAAGGCCCACCGTGAACGCAGTCGAGTGGGCAGCCCCCTCGGTCAACGACGATCGATTCGTGGGCAACATCGGTGGGTCAGGCAAAGACGTCTGGTTTCAACACCGCAAAAGAACAGGCAAAGACGCCTGGAACCGCAAGGTTTCAGGCGTTTTTTTTTGCTTTTTGAACCGTGATGGGCTGAGTCGGGTGCTTCTTATGAATTCTAATGTGGCCGCGTTGAACAAGCTGAAAACGCTGATCGTGATCGGTAATGGCATGGTCGGACACCATTGTGTCGAACAGCTGATCGAGCGCGGGGCGCTTGATCACTATCGGCTGCACGTGTTCAGCGAGGAGCCGATGCGTGCCTACGACCGCGTGCACCTCTCCGAATACTTCACCGGCCGTGATGCCGAGTCGCTGGCCTTGGGTGAAGCGTCGCTGTACCAGACCCCGGGCGTGACCTTGCACCTGGGCGTGCCAGTGCTGGAAATCGACCGCGCCCGGCGTCAGCTGATCACTGCACAAGGGTGCGTCGCCTACGACAAATTGGTCCTGGCCACCGGGTCCTATCCATTCGTGCCGCCGATCGAAGGCGCCGAGGGTGATTCGCGCCTGGTGTACCGCACCCTTGAAGACCTTGATGCGATTCGTGCTGCTGCAGCCAATGCCCGCCGTGGCGTGGTCGTCGGCGGTGGCTTGCTTGGGCTGGAAGCCGCCAACGCCCTGAAAAGCCTGGGCCTGGAAGCCCATGTGGTGGAATTCGCCCCGCGCCTGATGCCGGTGCAGCTGGACGAGCAGGGCGGGCGTGCGCTCAAGGCACAGATCGAACGCCTCGGCGTCGGTGTGCACCTGTCACGTGGCACTCAATCGATCAGCGCCGGTGAGGACTATCGCTATCGGATGAACTTCGCCAATGACGAGTTCCTTGAAACCGACCTGATCGTGTTTTCCGCCGGTATCCGTGCCCAAGACACCTTGGCCCGCCAGTGTTCGCTGGAAGTCGGCCCGCGTGGCGGCGTGGTGATTGACGACCAATGCCTGACCAGCGATCCGCACATCTACGCCATCGGCGAGTGCGCCGCGTGGAACGGCAGCATCTTTGGCCTGGTCGCCCCGGGTTACCAAATGGCCCGCGGTGTTGCCGCACTGTTGTGCAACGAAGCCGCCGAGCCGTTCATGGGCGCGGACATGTCGACCAAGCTCAAATTGCTGGGCGTCGATGTAGGCTCCATCGGCGATGCGCACGGCAGCACGCCGGGCTCGCGCAGTTATCAGTTCATCGACGAAACCACCGCCAGCTACCGCCGTTTGGTGGTGGATGCGACCGGCAAGCACGTGCTCGGCGCGGTACTGGTCGGTGACAACAGCTATTACGACACGCTGCTGCAGTACATGCAGAACGCGATTGCGCTACCGGCGGAACCTGCCAGCCTGATCCTGCCATCGTCCGAAGGTGCGCCAACCCTGGGCCCGGGCGCATTGCCCGAGTCGGCCACGGTGTGCTCGTGCCACAACGTCACCAAGGGTTCGATTTGCTCGGCTATCGACGGCGGCTGCACCGACCTTGGCCTGCTCAAGTCGCAAACCAAGGCCTGCACCGGTTGCGGCGGTTGTGCCGGGCTGCTCAAGCAAGTGTTCGAGCATGAGTTGATTGCCCGTGGCGTCAGCGTCGACAAAAGCCTGTGCGAGCACTTCGCCTACACCCGTCAGGAGCTTTACGCGCTGGTGCGGGTTGAAGGCGTCATTACCTTCGAAGAACTGCTGGCCAAACATGGCCGTGGCCACACCGGTTGCGACGTGTGCAAACCGGCGGTGGGTTCGATCCTCGCGTCGTGCTGGAACCAGCCGATCATGGACGCTTCACTGGTGCCGTTGCAGGACACCAACGATACGTTCATGGCCAACATGCAGAAAAACGGCACTTATTCGGTGGTTCCGCGTATCCCCGGTGGCGAGATCACTGCGGACAAACTGATCGCCATCGGCGTGGTGGCAAAGAAATACGACCTCTACACCAAAATCACCGGCGGCCAGCGGATCGACCTGTTTGGCGCGCAGCTGCACGAGTTGCCGGACATCTGGGCCGAGCTGATTGAAGCAGGCTTCGAAACCGGGCATGCCTACGGCAAGTCGACCCGCACGGTGAAGTCCTGCGTCGGCAGCACCTGGTGCCGTTACGGCGTGCAGGACAGCGTGCAAATGGCCCTGACCATCGAGGATCGCTACAAGGGCCTGCGCTCGCCGCACAAGCTCAAGTTCGCGGTGTCCGGTTGCACCCGTGAGTGCGCCGAAGCCCAGAGCAAAGACGTTGGGGTGATCGCCACCGAGAAAGGCTGGAACCTCTACATCGCCGGCAACGGCGGCATGCGCCCGCGTCACGCCGAGCTGTTCGCCACCGACCTCGACGACGAAACCCTGATCCGCTACATCGACCGTTTCCTGATGTTCTACATCCGCACCGCCGACAAGCTGCAGCGCACCTCGGTATGGCGTGAAAGCCTGGAAGGCGGCCTCGAATTCCTCAAGGACGTGATCATCCACGACAGCCTTGGCCTGGGTGAAGAGCTCGAATCGCAGATGCAGCTGGTGGTCGACCGCTACGAATGCGAATGGGCCAACGCCCTCAAGGACCCGGAAAAACTCAAGCGCTTCCGTACCTTCGTCAACGATAAACGCCCGGACCCGGACATCCATTTTGTCCAGGAACGCGGCCAACGACGCCCGATCATGGCCGCCGAACTCAACCTTATCCCTGTCACCGAGGAGATTGCCTGATGAGCCAGTCCACTACCCGACGCATCGCTTCCCTGGAAAGCCCCAACACCTGGCAAACCGTGTGTGAACAGCAGGATCTGGTCAGCAACTCCGGCGTGGTCGTGTGGCTCGACGGCGCGCAAGTGGCGCTGTTCTACCTGCCCGCAGTCGAGGGGCAGACTCTCTACGCCATCGACAACCATGACCCGCAATCCGGGGCGAATGTTATCGGTCGCGGGTTGATAGGCAGCATCAAGGGTGATCTGGTGGTTGCCTCACCGATCTACAAACAGCATTTCCGCTTGGCGGACGGTAGCTGCCTGGAGTACCCGCAACAGCGCTTGCGGGTCTGGCCGGTGCGGTTGAACGGCGGGTGGGTGGAAGTCGGTGTTTGAAGGTCATTAACGGCATTGGAGGCACTTATGAAAACAGCCGCACAGCTGCTCAAACTCAAGGTCGTGCAAAATCGTCAGGTGCATAGCATCGCGCCTGATGAAATGGTGCTGGAAGCCCTGAAGCTCATGGCTGAAAAGAACGTCGGCGCACTTCCTGTCATCGAAAAAGGCAAGGTGGTCGGGGTGATCAGCGAACGCGACTATGCCCGCAAGGTCGTGCTGCAGGGGCGTTCTTCGGTGGGTACGCCGGTGCGCGACATCATGAGCGCGCCGGTGGTGACGGCGCCGAGTCAGCAGAGCATCGAACGCTGCATGGCGGTCATGACCGACAGTCATTTGCGTCATTTGCCGGTGGTGGAAGACGGCGAACTGATCGGCCTGCTATCGATTGGTGATCTGGTCAAGGAAGCTATCGTCGAGCAGGCCGATCTGATCCGGCAGCTGGAACATTACATCCGCGGGCACTGAAACGGTCGGAGTTCTCACATCAGGCCATCAACCGACCGGCTCGACCGTGCAACTCATTTCCCGTGTACCCGGCTTCTGGAAAAGCACCACGCCAGCGTCTTGCCAGAAGCTGTAGTTACCCTGGTAATCCTTGCCGGTGTAACGGGTGCCCGAATCACTCTGTACCTGAATGAGGGTGATCGCGGTATTGGCCCATTTCAGGTACACGACACCCGGCTGCGTGTTGAAGAACGTGGCCGCAATCAGCGCGTTGAATCCCGCACAACGGAATGCCAGGGGACCTTCAGTGAGTCGGTCCGGGTCCTTGGTCCGGACGATGGAGGAGCCTTGGCGCAGTTGGTGCGCGCGCTCGGCATAACTGCGGACAATGCACGCCTTTTGCTCCGGTCCCGAGGCACACTCGTTGCGGGCAGCGATCCAGAACTGCTGGTCGATGATGACGTTGTCCGGTGGCGGAACCGAGCGTTCATCCGTGAGCGCCAGGCGATAAAGGCGCGTCAGTTCATTGTCCATCTGCATCAGTTGCGGATCGCGACAGATGAGCTTTTCGACGGAGGCTTTTGCCTGCGCGCAGTCGATGCCGGAAGGGGGCGCCGCATTTGCGCAGGTGCTGGCCGCCGCGCAGAGGCTGGCAGCGAGCAGACAAGTGAAAGGGGCCGTGACCGTTTTCATGTTGGCTTTACCCAGATCATTACGGGATGCCCGGATTGCCGTGGGATCTGTAGATCCGTTGAACAGTCATTCGTTTGCATTGGGTGTACGCAGTGTAAGTCAGTGCTCAAAACTTGCCACATCCGCCCGGCGGTCGCCAAGCCTTGGCGGCAAAACCCAAGCCAGGCATTTGCCCCGGCTGCCGGCCTGGTGCTGACCACGCCGAAATCCCATTTGAACAGGTTAATTTCGAAGTAATCGAGCTGTCGCGCCGACAAAAACCAGCAAAACACTCACGCAGCCCAGAGCGAATGACAAGGTGCTCAGATGAGCGACCGCCCCGATAAATACGGGACCTATCAAAATCCCCGCGTAGCCCATCGAGATGACAGCGGGGATGGCTACCGCCTGTGGCATACGTTGCTGGCGACCGACAGCAGTAAAGAGCACGGGGACAATGTTTGAGCATCCGGCACCGACCAGCGCGTAGCCAATCAGGGACGCCGCCCAGCCATCGATTCCAAGCGACACGATCATGCCTGCGGCTGCGCAGAGCCCGCCAAGCGCGACGACGCGCACACCGCCCAGTTTGCTGACGATGGCATCACCTGTGAGGCGGCCCACCGTCATTGCAGCGGCGAAAGATGCGTAGCCCAAGCCGGCGATGCTCGGCTCCAACCCTCGGCTCGAGACAAGGAAAACCGCGCTCCAGTCGAGGATCGCGCCTTCAGTGAGGAAGACGATGAAACAGAGCGCCCCTAAAAACAGCACGATTCCCCTGGGCACCGCGAATATGGGGCCACCCCGTTCAGTGCCATAAGTCAGAAAAGCCGGGGCTGCCTTGTAAAGTGCTCCCAAAACGGTGGCAACGATGCAGAGCGCAGCAAACAATGGGTGCAGGCCGAAGGTCAGCAGGACGGTCATCGCCCCGGCGCCCACTATGCCTCCGACGCTGTAAAGGCCATGGAAGCCGGACTGAAGTGCCTGCCCGCTGTTTTTCTCGACGATGACGGACTGAATGTTCATGGCGCAATCAAGCATGCCCATGCTGGCGCCGAAGATAACGACAGCGACGACCAGCCCCGGCAGCCACACCAAGGTGCTCAACAGCGGAAACACGGCACACAAGACAATCGTCGACCAGATCACGACGGGGCGGCAGCCATAGTGTGCGGTGAGATAACCGGCGAAGGGCATGGCCACGATAGATCCACCGCCCAGGCCCAGAAGAAGCAATCCCAGGCCACCGTCGTCCAGGCCAGTGCGGGCTTTAACCAATGGGACCAGAGGCGCCCATGCGGACATGAGTAAGCCTGCGATAAGGAAAGCGACGCGAGTAGACATGCGCTCGCTGTGGTTAGCCGTGGGTACCAACACCGGGGATGGCGCATTCATAGTTCTCGGTCATCCTTATCGGTGTTGCCAGCCATCGTTTGCTCGGCTTGGACAGTGCGGTTTTTTCTGCGGGTCAGGGCTTTCGGGAACTTAGCGCCTGCGCTCATACGTCGCTCTATAACTACTCGGCGCAACGCCAAAGAAGTCCCGAAAGCGCATATGGAAGTTGGCGAAACTACAGAAGCCGGTCGCAATCGCGATATCGGTGATCGGCCGATTGCTTTGCAGAATAAGCTGCCGGGCTCGAGTCAAGCGCAGCTCAAGGTAGTAACGCGTGGGCGTGGCGCCCACGAAACGACAGAAGCGACGCTCCAGTTGTCGTCGGGAAATGTTCACGCACTCAGCCAGTTCGTCGATCGATAACGGCTCCTCGATGTTCTTCTGCATCAGTTCCAAAGCGAGCTTCAGGGTTTGGGGCAGGGTGGGGTCAGCGTCAACGACGACAGACGATATCCCGGAGACTTCAGAGGTTTGATCGCAACTGAGTATCTCCTCGACAGCATGGGTCAGTGACACACTTTGTTTAGCGGTGATGAGCTCCAGCATCATGCGTAACGAACTGCTGGCGCCCGCGCAGGTAATACGGTTTCGATCAATGACGTGCGTTCGACAAGAGACCAGCACCTTGGGAAAAACATCCTCCATCATCGCTCGTCCATCCGGGTGGAAGGCACACTCGACACCGTCCATCAGCTGAGCTTCCGCCAGGAAAAACGCGCCGTTCCACAAACCGCCCAGGGTCGCGCCAAGGGAGGCGACGTTACGCAGCTTGCGTCGTAATAGCGGGTCGCTGATCAACTTTACCCGCAATCCACCGGCGACGATGAGAACGTCGATACGGTCCAGTAGTTGTGATAATTCCAGGTCTGCTGAAATCGCAAATCCCAGATCGCTCATGACCAGACGGCTCCTGATGCCGACAGTCAACACCTCAAACGCCGGTGTCTCGCTAATCAGGTTGGCAGTCACCAGTGCATCGATGGCGCCGGTAAACGACATCATCGAGAAATTGTTCAAGAGCACAAAAGCTACACGAGTTACCGCCTGCGGCTTTATCGGTTTTACCGCCGTATAGGCGTAACCCATGTTTTTGTCTTTGAGCACGCTCTCGAATACGAATGGCATAAATCCTCTTTGACACCTGAACGAATAGCCAAGCCGTTGCGCAAGCTAGTCCGCGGTTTTTGCAGCGGACAGCAACAAATCAAACAATGATCGGCAGTCAGCACTATCGGGCAGTGCTTCAACACTGTTCTTGATGGCATTGCTGAGTGTGGTTCCCAGACTGTCATCAGCCAGTAAATGGTATTTAGCAGCGAATTCGTCGCTCGACATCGGGTGGCCGGGGTCGCCCTTGGCCGTCGCGGTCGGGCTCGTGAGGCGCGTGCCGTCTTTCAGGGTGACCGTGACGCGGGACAGAATTTCCTCCGGGAACCTGGCGGACAGGTCAGCCGCCTCATGAAGGGTTATCTTCGCGCTGATGCTCAAGATGTCGGGTGCATGAATGGAATCGCCGGTGACCTCTTTTGGCCCCAGCTTCCCGCGAACGATCAAGGCAGCCAGCGGGAACGCCAGCGCATACTGAGCCTCGTCGGCATTCTTCGGAAAATGCCCCTGCAAGCACACAGACTCGTGGAACGTTTCGACGTCTATGGTCTCGATCAGCTCTGCAGTGATGACTGGATGTGCCCGCATCAAATCGGTCATGGCCGTGAGTGCCGGTTGCGCCCAGCGACAGACCGGCCACGGTTTGAAATATTGCTCGTCAATCTCCCAACGGGTTCCGATGTCCTGCCAGAAAGTGGAAATCTCCACAGTTTCAACGGTGGCGGCTGGAGCGCCAGTGACACCGAGCTGTGCCATCAGTAAAGCGTTCAGTCCGGCATAAGCCCCGGCGCCGTGAGCATCACGCAACATTGTCGGAAAGCTCACCAGGCGCATCATCGGGCACCGGGGGCCGAAGTATTCCGCGATGCCCAGCGCATGACGGAACGTCGTTTCATCCAGCTTCAGCAGGCGGGCACCGGCGCAAACGACCCCGATCCCGGAAAAGGCACCTGAGGCATGATATTCCGGGGCAGTGGCCATCAATGCCTGTCCCGCCCGTAAGGCGGTCTCGTAACCGATGCACAGTGCGCTCAGGAACTCCTCGCCGCTGATGTCTTTACCCTGACTGCGATACGCGTCGACCAATGCAACAATGGCCGGGACTACGGTTGCACCCGCATGCCCCTTGGAGGTGAAGTGACCTTCATGGGCATCCAGGCTATCCACACAGAAACCACCTGCATACGCGGCGCCCAGTGGGTGTACGGCTCTGCCGTCGAACCAAAGGCGGCTGGACAGCTTGTTGGCAGAGTAGTGGGTGTCAGCGTAGGTTTTGAGCATCACGCTGGTTTGATTGTTGCGGGCGCCGGCGGCCACACCAATGATGTCGAGCAGGCAGGTTTTAACCAGCTCGCGTGTAAGCAGGGGCGCGTCCCTGTAATTGAAATTCTGGACGAAGGAATACAACTGCATTTCATGATTCCTTAAGGATGAATGCCCAAATGGATAAAAAAGTTGCCCGGTAAGGGCAACTTTTATGCAGTTTCAAATGAAGGGATTAGTTCTTTGCGGTGGCGGTATTTGCAGCGGCGCGTGCGTCTACCAGCCAGCTGTCGTATTTCGCGCGATGGGCGGCGATCCACTCCTTGGCGTGCCGGGTGATGTCCGCAGCACTTTTTTCACCATTGTGCATTTTCAGGTTTTGCGCGCTTTCATCGTCGGTAGTGATCTGCATTTCAGACAGGAACTTCACTGCAGCCGGATTTTTCTCGGCGAACTCTTTATTGATAACCGCTCTGACACTGTCTACCGCGAAGCCAAGGTTTTTACCATCGAAGGTCGTGTTGACGTCATTCTTGCCACCCGGAAGATCTGTACGCGGCACGGTCAACCACACAACATCTTTACCTTCGACCAGCACGCCGGAGATCCACTGAGGCACCCAGGTGTAATAGAGAATCGGCTTGCCTTGTTTATAACGAGCGATGGTGTCCGCCATCAACGCAAAGTAGGAGCCCTGGTTGTTGGAAACAGTCTTCATCAGGTCATAGGCTTTCATGTGGTGCGCAATGATCAGCTCACAGCCCCAACCCGGGTTGCAACCTGTGAGGTCAGCTTTGCCGTCACCATTGGCATCGAACAGTTTGGCAATGTCCGGCTTCTGCAAATCTGCGAGAGAGGTGATGTGGTGTTCATCGGCCGTTTTTTTGTCAATCATATAGCCCTGCAACACGCCCGGCATGATCGCGCCGGTTTTCACCATCGTGTCATCGCCGCCGGCCTTCTCGTAGAAAGATTTGTGCAGTTCCTCCCACAGGTGTACCGAGAAATCAGCGTCGCCATTGGAGATGGCGACCATCATCGTGCCGTATTCGGTTTCCTTCGGAGTTTCAACGTCGTAGCCCAATTCCTTGAGACCTGCCATTGCAATCTCGCCGCGGAACCGTTCTTCGGCAATGGACGGGAAGATCGGAGTGATTGATACCCCTTTTCCAGGCTCCTGCGCCGTGGCGGCCGATGCGAAAACAGGTGAAACCGCTAGTACTAAAAGCGCCACAGAGTGAATGAATTTCTGTTTTATTCCGAAGGTTGTGAAGTTCATTATCGTTTACCTTGGCTGAGTTAAGAAGTTCGCATTTCTTTTGGTTCACGAGGCGCTGTTAAGCGGGTTAACTTTCTTTGGGACTCACTTCTATTTTTGTGATCGTGTCTTTTCTTTTGAGGCGATAGATGACGCCTGCAGGACCGGTCTGGTACCAGTGCTCACCTTTGGTGGCTCTGTTGCTGCGCTCACCCATTGCCTGGGTCAAGCGGTCGAGGAAAATCGCCAGCAATACCAGCCCCAGGCCACCGACGGTTGCCAAACCCATATCAAGGCGGCCGATCCCGCGAAGCACCATCATTCCCAACCCGCCCACCGAAATCATCGACGCGATGACCACCATCGAAAGTGACAACATCAATGCCTGGTTCAGGCCCGCCATGATCGTCGGTGCCGCTAAAGGAAGTTGTACTTTCCTCAGCATCTGGCGTGGGGTACATCCGAAAGCCCGGGCGGCCTCGACCTTGTCTTCAGGTACTTGCCGAATTCCCAGATTAGTGAGCCTGACGAGTGGCGCTACCGAAAAGATGATCGTGACCAGTACGCCGGGGACGTTGCCGATACCGAAGAGCATCACGACGGGAACCAGATAAACAAATGCAGGCAGCGTTTGCATGGCGTCGAGTACCGGACGCAGCAGCATCTCCAACCGATCACTGCGGGCACACAGGACACCCAGCGGTATGCCGATAACGGCGCAGAAAAACAGTGAAGTGAGCACCAGGGCAAGGGTAATCATGGCGTCATTCCACACGCCGATCACACCTAATAGAGTGAGCGTGACGAAACAAAGGATCCCTATTTTTCTCCCGCCTACCTGCCAGCCAAAAAGCGTGGCGATAATAATGAATATTGAAGGAGGAATAGCCAGCAGTCCGTACTGGATACCATTAAGTACCTGGTCAATAGGCCATCTTATTGAGCGAAATATCTCGCGGAAATTATGAACCAGATAATTCAGGGCAACTTCTACCCATTGGCCCAACGGTACGTTGATGGATTGAAACGGGTCTAGAAAACTGAATTCGTTCATGTCATCACCTGAATGTCCGAGCCTGGCAAGCCAGAAAATAGAGACTATTTAGTGTCGGCTCATTGTTTGAAGCAGTAGGCTCTTGGAAATCGTGCCTTTGAAAACACCCTGGCGATCCAGTACAGCAACTGGATTAACTGCGTCAGCAACAATGTGAAAGACATCCTGCAGGAGTACATCGTCGCGCAACGTTGGTGTGGTTTGATCCATGGCGTACGGATGCTCTGCGCAAATCTTCGCAACATCACCAGCCTTGAGGATTTTCGAAGCATCAAAGCCTTTGAAGAATGCTCTGACGTAATCGTTCGCGGGGTTGCAAAGCAGCTCTTGCGGGGTACCGATCTGAACAACCCGACCACCCTCCATGATCGCAATGCGATGACCGATGCGAATCGCCTCGTCGATATCATGGGAGATGAAGATGATGGTTCGATGCTGTTCTGCCTGCAGGCGGATCAGTTCGCCCTGCATTTCGTGGCGAATCAACGGATCGAGTGCCGAGAAGGCTTCGTCCATCAGCAGAATGGCAGGGTCGTTGGCCAGCGCTCGGGCCAGGCCTACGCGCTGCTGCATACCGCCGGACAGTTGGTGCGGATAGCTGTAGGCATGGCCATCGAGCCCCACCTGTTTTAGTGCTTCGAGTGCACGTTTATGCCGTTCACTTTCCTCGACGCCGGAGATTTCCAGGCCGAAAGCAACGTTGTCGATCACACTCATGTGGGGCATCAAGGCGAACGACTGAAACACCATGCTCATGTCTTTGCGACGAACGCTGAGAAGATCGGCGTCCGACAGCCCCGTGATTTCCTGGCCGTTAAGATGGATCGTTCCGGAGGTTGGCTCGATCAGTCGATTGAACAACCGGACCATCGTCGACTTGCCGGAACCGGAAAGCCCCATGATGACGAAAATCTCTCCACGTTTTACGGAGAAACTGGCATCAAAAACACCAACGACTTGACCGGTCTTGCTGAAAATTTCACTTTTATCAGCACCGCGAGCCAGCATCTCCATCGCGAGCTTTGGTTGAGTACCAAAGACTTTGTAAATGTTTTTTACCGAGAGTATCTCGTCACCAAGACTCATAACCCCTCCTGCTGCAAATACGACGTAAGATCAAGACTTTAGATATTCTTATCTTGATCAGTTAAGACGGTGCTTGTAGGGGCAGTCAAGCTGAGAGAAAGGTTGGGAGTTAGTCATTGTGACCATCCTCTTTATTATGTGATGTTTATTATTCTTTTTTAACGGCGCTGAATTAATCAGTGGCTTGAGACCCAAGTTATTACCTTATAGAGTCAGCGTCTAACAACATTTCTTCCAGCCTATCAATAACGTCATGTTATCAATCATTTAATTATGTCAATTTGCGACCGCGGCAGTGCCAATTGCGAAGACTAATGCCGCTGGCGCTGTCTTGGGCCCAGTGTTTCAGCTACGCTCCAGCGTAGGCTCTTGGTGGAACTCTCTCGCCGATCTCGTCCCTAACGGCCCTCGAAAGGGCCCCGAACCGGATATTCAATACTCTAGGTTATGGTTAAGCACATCGATCCAGACATGACGCTGCTGAAAATGCCGTCACTTAAAGCCGTGAAGTCATTCGTAGCCGCCGCCAAATATCAGAGCTTTACGCGTGCGGCAGAAGCACTGTGCGTGACTCAAGCGGCCATCAGCCGCCAGATTCGCGAGCTTGAGGCGTACCTTGGCGTGGATCTTTTCAAGAGGGTGGGGAGAGCGGTCGAGTTGACGGAAGCCGGCTCCATATTTTTTGATGCTGCCCAGCTATCTTTCGTCAATATTTCCCAGGCGGCGGAACGCATTCGTACCAACAATGCAGGCAAGCGCACGTTGACGCTGTGTTGTTCACCCGCGTTTTCAGCCCTCTGGCTTGCAGCGAAGCTGCCGGGTTTTTTTACCAAGAACGCGGACATCGATCTCAATCTGGTCACTACTCAAAACTTCCTGTCGATGGAACCGGGTGTAACGCCAGACATCTTCATCACCAAAATGGCCAGGATTCAGGATGGCTACCGCAGTTATCCGTTGTTCCATGACGTCATCTACCCGGTGTGCACACCGCGTTATAAAGACGAGCATCCAGAGCTTTCCAGCCTGGAAGGATTGCGCGACGGAGTTTTGCTGAACCTCAGCCCCTATGGCCGATCCCAGGTAGCGGAGCACGTTGACTGGGGCGTCTGGCTGGCTTATCACGATGTCGATATCGAGAAACGCCCTCACGACAGTCCTCACGTTTTCAACGCGAATGACTACAACCTGGTGATCAGCATGGTGTTGACCCACCAGGGCGTAGCGCTGGGATGGAATCACCTGGTCGAAAACCTGATCGAAAACGGCACGCTGATCCGGCCGATCGAAGAAGAAGTGATTCTCCATGAAAGTCAGCACTATCTGACATTTCGTGAAGACCGGATCAATGACGACGCCTGTTGCCGGCTACGCGACTGGATTCTGGCCCAGTTTTCCTGAGCTGTTCAGCAGACCGGAGCACTGGCTGATCAGTGACTCGGCGTGCGAGGAGGGGAGAGGTTGGGGGATGCCGGTGGTGATCATTCGAGGTGCTCGCCACCGGCAGTTTTGCATTTAGCCGACAGACCTTAACGGAATCGTGTCACTGAGCTGATCAAGCATCGTTTTGCAGTACCAATCATCAAACTGGCACACACCAATTTCGCTGGCCACCGACAACGGGCCAGGCTCGTAAGCAGGAGAGCTGACGCCGATCTGTGCGCCTTCAACCAGGGTTCGGTCCTGGTCATTGGTTGCAAGCCAAACCTTGGTCAGGCGATCGATGTCGTAGTCAACACCTTCCTGGGCGTCCTTCTTGACGATCCATTTGGTAGTGACCAACGTCTCGCCCGGACCGATGGGCAGCACGCGGAAGCTCAGCGCGTGGTCGCCCAGGAAATGGTTCCAGGTCGATGGGTAGTTGAAATAAAGCAGCGCTCCGATGTTGGCTTCACCGGAGGTGTCCAACCGGCCAGCGACCGCAGGCTTGCCATCCATTGTGTAGCTGACGGCCCCGGAAAACAGGGGGATGCGCGTCATTCGGAAACGACCTTCACCATCCATGACCAACCGGCTGGGCAACCCTGCTGCTTCGCAGCGATCCCAGTGTTCCTTGAGTTCGAGATCCTCATCGCCGCCCGCGCCACCCACTGAGGGGTTGTCCACAAAGGAGTGCATCAATTCCGGGTGAGTGCAATCGCAGTGGTAACACTCGCGGTTGTTCTCGAAAACCAGCTTCCAGTTGCCTTTCTCAATGATGTTCGACTCAAACGCGACTTTGCAGTCGTCCAGGTTATGAGGCGCAACGAAAGGCGTGACGGATTTTCTGAACGACGAGAAGTCCGGGGCGACATCGGCGACGCAAACATAGATGTACGTTTCGACGACCTCACAATGCACGGGTTTCAACCCATGCTGGGACTTGTCGAAATCGTCTCCCATGTTCCCGGCGAAAAGCAGTCTGCCGTCCAGCTCGAATGTCCATTTGTGGTAAGGGCACACCAGTTTGGCAACTTTGCCGCTGGCTTCCGGGCACACCTTGGAACCGCGATGGCGGCAGGCGTTGTGGAACGCACGAATCTGTTTGTCGGCGCCGCGCACGATAGCAACAGGGTAATCGCCAATTTGCAGCGACAGGTACTGACCCGGCTTCTCCAGCTCAAATGTGTGCCCTGCGAAGATCCAGCTTTTGTGCCAGATCTGTTCCAGATCCTGCCTGTAAACGTCCGGGTCGCTATAAAGGGCACCTGGCAGCGCGTGGTCAGGCTTGCGCTGCGCGATTAGATTTGAAACTGCCGATTTAGTGCTCACGGTCAACACACTCCAAAATAGCAAAGGGGCGACTCATTCAACCTGCTCAGCGAGTTTAGGCCAAACGGTCTTGAATTCACGGCAAGGCCTGTTCTTCTCATCAAAACATTATGTCTACAGCATCTTGATTCGACCCTGGGCAAACCGATCCTGATTAACGGGATGAATGTACAAACACTTTTCATTGCCAATTCGTCGATAGAATATCGCTGTTGTAAGGCTACGACGGCAATCGTGCATCAACAAGAAACATTTACTCTTATCAATGCATAATCAAATGTTATCGATCAGTAGGTCGGGTCAAACTACAAAATCTCAACTCATTGATTTCAATGCGTATTTATTTTTCCGCGACGAGGCATATGTGCATTCTTGGGCTTATACGGCCGAAGTACACTCTATTGACCACCTTCTTGGCCCATGCGAGTCTGGATTCAACAGTTCACTGCACTAGTTGGTAGTACCAGCGATGGAGGTCATTTGTGAAAGGCAGCGAAACTGCTCTTTACGAAGACTTTTTAAGGTCAGATCCGCTGTCCCGTAAAACATAGACATTTTAATCGCAGCTCAAGGCATCAAGGCTGACGCGCTCGTTGGTCTTCAACGTCACTCGCATTCGGAGAACTTATCTTGAAATTCGAAGGTATTTATACGCCCGCTGTCACTCCTCATAAACCTGACGGGGAGATCGACTGGAGTGTGTACTCAGAAGTTTTGGAGTCGCTGATTGAGGCGAAGGTCCACGGCATTATTATCGGCGGCTCGACCGGCGAATATTATGCGCAGACTTCGGAAGAGCGCACTGAGCTGGCCGCCTATGCCAAAGATGTGATCGGTACACGGGTTCAACTGATCGTCAGTACCGGCGCCATTCGCACCGAAGATGCCGTTCAGTACGCGAAAGATGCCAAATCGATCAAAGCGGACGCCATCCTTGTCACGTCTCCGCCGTACGCGCTGCCAACCTCCCGGGAAAACGCGATCCACGCGCTGACCATCGATCGTGCCGCCGACTTGCCGATCATGCTTTACAACTACCCCGGGCGCATGTGCGTTTCGATGGATGAGGAATACCTCACCCGAGTGAGCGAATCGAAAAACGTCATTGCCATCAAGGAAAGCTCGGGCGATATGGGGCGTGTGCATCTGCTCGCTCGCGAGTATCCGAACATCGGCCTGTCGTGCGGCTGGGACGATCAAGCGCTCGAATTCTTTGCCTGGGGCGCCAGAAGTTGGGTGTGCGCAGGTTCCAACTTCCTGCCCAGGGAACACGTAGCGCTTTATGAAGCCTGCGTGATCGAGAGGAACTTCGACAAGGGCCGTCAGATCATGTCGGCAATGATGCCGCTGATGAATGCACTGGACGGCGGCAAGTTCGTGCAGTCGATCAAGTACGGATGTGAAGTTGCCGGGCTGAAAGTAGGTGACGTGCGTTTGCCGCTGCAGCCACTTGAAGCAGCAGAAAAGCAAAGCCTTGCATCGGTCATCGGTGAACTTAAACGCAACGTAGCCAACATTTCTTCGGGAGCCAGCCATGGGTGATCTTCTGAGCAAGGCCGAGTATGCCGCTCTGGCCAAAGACATTTCGTTGCCATCCAGGGCGTTCATCAATGGCGCGTTCAAGCCCGCGATCTCGGGCAAAACCTTTGCCACGAACAATCCGGCGACGGGCGAGTTTTTGACTGACGTCGCTGCCTGTTCGTCCGAGGATGTCGACTTTGCGGTGAGTAATGCCAGGGAGGCTTTCGAGGATGGTCGCTGGAGATCGATTTCTCCCAGGGAACGCAAAGCGGTTCTGCTGAAGTTTGCGAACCTGCTTGAAAGCCATCTACACGAACTGGCCGTTCTCGAAAGCCTCGATAGCGGCAAACCGGTCAGTGAGTGTCAGTTGGTCGACATCCCGGACACCATCCACACGATCCGCTGGCACGCAGAACTGATCGACAAGATTTATGACAACACCGCCCCGGTGGGCAGCGACGCACTGACCATGGTGGTAAGGGAACCGATCGGCGTGGTGGGCTGCGTATTGCCCTGGAACTTCCCGCTGCTGATGCTGGCCTGGAAAATCGGCCCGGCGCTCGCTGCAGGCTGTTCAGTCATCGTCAAACCTGCCGAACAAACGTCGCTGACCACCTTGCGCGTTGCTCAACTGGCGTTCGAGGCGGGCGTTCCCGCTGGCGTGCTCAACATTGTCACCGGTACGGGCAAAGAGGTCGGTGAGCCAATCGGCTTGCATAACGATGTCGACATGGTGAGCTTCACCGGCTCCACCGCTACCGGTCGCCGTTTCCTGCATTACGCCGCCGATTCGAACCTGAAGCGCATCGTCCTTGAGTGCGGCGGAAAAAATCCGGCCGTGGTGATGGACGATGCCCAAGACCTGGACCTCGTCGCTGAGCATGTCGTCAATGGCGCGTTCTGGAACATGGGCGAAAACTGCTCTGCGACTTCACGTCTGATCGTCCATGTGTCGGTTAAAAACGAGCTGCTGGAGCGCATGGGCGCGTACATCCGCGAATGGAAGATGGGCGATCCGCTCGATCCGGAAAACCGCGTAGGGTCGCTGGTCAGTCCTGAACATTTCGCAAAAGTGAAGTCGTACCTTGAGCACGCCGCCGAAGGAAAACTTCAAGTCGTTTACGGCGGCGCGACCAAAGACGGTGCTTTCGTAGAGCCCACCGTGATTGACGGCGTCGGTCGAGACAACCGGCTGTTCCAGGAAGAGATCTTCGGCCCGATTCTGTCAGTCACTACCTTCAACACGCTTTCCGAAGCCATTGCCCTGGCCAATGACACGGTGTACGGCCTGGCGGCCTCGGTTTACACGGGCAGCCTTCGCCGGGCGATCAAGTTGTCGCGGGAAATTCGCGCCGGCATCGTCACCGTGAACTGCTTTGGCGAGGGCGATGCTTCGACGCCATTCGGCGGCTACAAGGAGTCGGGCTTCGGTGGTCGGGACAAATCCATTTTTGCCCATGACCAGTACACCGAAATCAAAACCATCTGGATCGATGTGTCTGATCGGTCGGATGAAGAGACCGAAAAATGAGCACCCATACCATCAAGCGCCTGCCGGTAGATACCGGGGTTTCAGGTTGGGAGGCGATTTCCGCACGCACTGCGCCTGTCCGCATGCTTGATGGAAACGTGACGGCGGACTGGCTGATTATCGGTGCCGGTTTTGCCGGTCTGTCCGCCGCTCGCAGACTTTCACAGCTGCACCCGGGTGACAGCATTGTGGTGGTCGATGCACATGAGGTGGCCAAGGGGCCGGCCGGTAGAAACTCTGGTTTCATGATCGATGTGCCGCACAGTCTGTCGTCCGGGGAATACTCCGTGGCGAGTGAGTCGGCAACGGCGCTGGAAATCACGCAAAATCGTTTTGCAATTGCTTTTGCCGCTGACGCCGCGCGGGAGTACGGCATGTCTGCCGACACGTTCGACCCTTCCGGGAAGATCAATGCGGCCGCCACTGAGCGGGGGTTGAAGCTGAACGTCAATTACGCTCAGTCCCTTGAACGCATCGGCGAAAAGTTCGAGATGTTTGATGCCGCGCAAATGCGCGAAATCACCGGGTCCACCTATTACCACGGTGGGATCTACACGCCCGGCGCAGTGATGATTCAACCTGCGCAATACATTAGAGACCTGGCAGCAGGGCTCGAAGGGAAAATCACACTGTTCGAACGCTCTCCGATTGTTGAGTTGACCAAGCAGGGAAGCGGTTGGAGCGCTCGATCTCATAACGGGACGGTGCACGCACCCAAGGTCATTCTGGGGGTAAACGGGCACATCGAAGACTTTGGCCATTATCAAGGACGCCTGTTGCACGTCTTCACTTACGCCTCCATGACGGCAGCTTACAGCGATGATGCATTCAGGAAAGAGGTGCCGGGCAAAGCCAGGTGGGCGTTGTTGCCGGCGGACCCTATGGGCGCAACCGTTCGCAAGATCTCTTCAGACGGTCTCTCGCGTATCGTCATCCGGACAAAGTTCACCTATGACCCGAGTATCCAGGTCACTCCAGAGCGGGTAGCAGCGGTGGCCAAAGAACAGCGCCATTCCCTGGATGCGCGCTTTCCCGAATTGAAATCCACTGCGTTGGAATTCAGTTGGGCCGGCCGGCTGTGTTTGAGTCGGAACAGCGCCGCTGCATTCGGCGAGATTGAAGAAAACCTGTACTCGGCTTGCTGCGAAAACGGGCTGGGTACCGTGAAAAGCACCCTGGCAGGGGTGATGGCTGCGGAGTTGGCGTCGGGTACGCGTTCGGAGTTTCTTGATAGCTTCAGTCACGCACCAGGCCCCAGCAGGCTACCCCCCAAAATAATAACGAAACTGGGCGTCAGTTCGGTTATTCGCTGGCATGAGTTTTGGGCGGGGCGAGAAGGTTAACAAGTTCAAGTTGTCGGCTTTTCCAATCAAGGTCGTTAAACAAGTCACTAATAAGACGGGCCTTCAAACAGTTGCCCAGGGAGCTGCTTGAGTTGGGCCAGGCATCCGGTGCTTCACCCCGACTGCACGGGGTGCGTTGCAGCGTCACTCTCCCAGCACACTCCTTTGAAAGGGCATCCCTATGAGACGCAGCTTTTTTTGCATTGATTCACACGCGTGCGGCAACCCGGTTCGGGTCGTAGCGGGCGGCGCACCGCTGATGCCTTCCGTATCGATGGCGGAGCGGCGCGATATTTTCGTGCGAGACCACGACTGGGTGCGCACCGCATTGATGTTCGAACCCCGGGGGCACGACATCATGTCCGGCGTCATCATCTACCCATCGGTACGTGATGACTGCGACTTCGGCGCGTTGTTTATCGAAGTCAGCGGCTGCCTGCCGATGTGTGGCGCGGGCACCATCGGATTATCGACCGTGGTCATTGAAGAGGGCCTGGTGACACCGCGCGAGCCGGGAAAACTGGCCATTGAAACACCGGCGGGGCGCGTCGATGTCGAATACACCCTGGGTGGCGAATTCGTTGAGTCGATTCGCTTGTTCAACGTCTCCAGCTACCTGCACACCGCCGATGTGGTGGTGGAAGTACCTGACGTTGGAACATTTACGGTGGACATCGCCTACGGCGGAAATTTCTACGCGGTGGTGGAACCCCAGGAATGCTGGGCTGGATTCTCGGGGCAGACGGCGGAAGACATCGTGGGGTTGAGCCAGAAGCTGCGCGCAGCGCTCTCGGCCATTTGTGACCCTGTGCATCCCGAGAACAGCAGAATCAGCGGTGTTCATCACATCATCTGGTGTGACAAACCACAGAGTAAAACCGTACATGGACGCTGTGCCGTGTTCTACGGCGATAAAGCTATCGATCGTTCTCCCGGCGGTACCGGTACCTCGGCGCGGATGGCTCAGCTCTTCGGAAAGGGTCGGCTGAACGTCGGAGACGTGTATCGGCTCGAAAGCCTGATCGGCACGATCTACGAAGGAAAGGTTGAGGCATCGGTAAAAGTCGGAGCCTTCGACGGCATGAAGCCAAGTGTCAGCGGCTGGGCTGAGGTGATAGGTCACAACACTATTTTCGTTGATGACAAAGACCCTTTGGCTCACGGCTTCCAGCTCGCATGAACAGTCTGGGCCTGGTCACATGCGGCGCTGTTTCACCACGCCATTTCAGTAAATGCTACAGCTCGTATTTGGTTGCCGGCCTTCGAGAGAAACGCGGTGAGTGAAAAACCGGATGTTGCTGACGTTTTATGGAGAAGGGCATGACCGAGGTGCGATTGAAGAACAGCCGAACAAAAAATACTGCGCCCACCGTTGCCGCGAATCATGGGGTCGCAAGGCCCCAGCTGGGCATTTTCCTGTGCCTGCTTTCAATGCTGATTTTCGCCAGCCAGGATGGCGTAACCAAGGTGCTTGTCAAAGACTTCCCGGTGGCTCAACTGGTCATGGTGCGTTACTGGGTGTTTGTCGTTTTTGCCCTCGGATATGCCGCCTACCAAGGTCAGGTCAAGGATTCGTTTCGGAGTAAGCACCCTCGGCTGCAAATCATTCGAGCGTTGTTAGCGGTGGGTGAAACCATACTGTTCGCAGTGGGGCTACGATATTTGGGGCTGGCCGAAATGCACGCGCTCTATGCCGTATTTCCGCTGATGACACTGGCATTGGCGGGGGCCGTCCTGGGTGAGTTCATAGGCCTTCGACGCTGGATCGCTGCGGCCATAGGGTTCACCGGCACACTGATCATTCTTCGACCCGGCGCGGGCGTTTTTGAACTCGCGGCGCTGATCCCCCTGCTGGCTGCCTTGGCGTTCGCGGTGTTCAACGTATTGACGCGCCGGATCAGCCAGCACGACTCCTTTGCGACAAACATGCTCTTCATGGCAAGTGTGGGTGCCTTGACGGTCACATTTGCGGGGTTGCCCGCATGGGTTTCTCCGACTCCGGTACAGGGCCTGTTGATGGGGATCCTCGCGTTGACAGGAGTCGTTGCTCAGATTCTTTTCATTCAAGCGCTGAAATACGCAACCGCGTCCACCCTGCAGCCTTTCAACTATGCGCTTCTGGTTTTCGCTACTTTGATTGGTGTAATCGTTTTTGCCGAGCACCCGGATACCTGGGTGCTTGTCGGCGCAGCATTGGTGATTGTTGGGGGGCTGTATGCGATTAAAGCGAAGGCGTGAACAGGCAGTACCACTCTGATTGGCTCCCGCCGCAAAAGTTTGCGGCGCAGGAGAGCAAGTGACTCCCTCCGCCGCAACTCTGGCTGATTCGATCAAAACGGCAGTGGCAGTTTCGCCGTGCGCCCCCCATCCACCACCAGCACCTGCCCGGTGATAAAGGCCGATGATTCGCAGGCCAGGAAAACGACTGTCCCGCCAACATCCGCCGGCAATCCGGTCCGTCCGACCGGGTGAAGGCGCAGGAGTGCCTGGCGCGCCGCACGCGGATCCGATTGAGTGGAGAGGTATGCATCACTCAACTCGGAATTTATCCACCCCGGAGCAATGGCGTTGCAGCGAATGCCGTCCCGGCCGAGATCGATTGCCAAGGCTCGGGTCAGCCCATGGATACCCGCCTTGGAGGCACAGTACGCAGCATGCTCAGGGTTGGCGCCTATCCCTTCGATCGAGCCGATGTTGATGATGCTGCCACCACCGCGCTGACGCATCTGCGGCACCAACGCCTTGCACAAGAACGCTGGCGCCCGCAGGTTGACCGCCATCATGCGATCCCAGTCCTGTTCGGTCATGTCATCAATGGACTTCTCGAACATGAACCCGGCGTTGTTAACCAAGACATCGATTCCGCCAAGCTGCTCCCGGGCGAAGCGGGCGATCAAGTTGGGGGACTCCATCGAAGCGAGATCGGCCTCGACGAAACAGACCTGAGGGTGATTTTGCAAGTCGGCGTCCAGTGCCTGGCGCTGAGCGATCAGCACAGAAGCGCCTGCCTCCAGCAATTGTTCGGTGATCCCTCGGCCAATGCCTCTGCCGCCCCCGGTCACCACTACATTTTTACCTTTGAGCATCGCTACCTCTCCTTAGCCGTCCAGGCCACGACGCTCGAAACCGCTGCGTATCATCGGGGTATTGATTTCGTGCGGGCACACGGCATTGACGCGGATGCCTAAAGGGGCGCAATCGCGGCCCAGATTTTTGGTTAACGCCGCGACAGCCCCTTTGCTTGTGCAATACGCCACGTGGGCGGGACCTGGATAAATGCCCCAGACTGATGATGTGTTGACGATTGCGGCGCCCGGGCGGTTTTTCATGTGCGGTATCGCGGCACGGCAGATAAAGAACACCGCATTCAGATTTACGCCCATGACGTCAAACCACATGTCGTCAGTGGTTTCCTCAATCGTGCCGCGGGGAATGATGCCCGCATTGTTCAATACGATGTCGATCCCCGAAAAAACATCGACGGCCGTTTGGACAATCGCTTCGCAATATTCTTTACGGCGTAAATCACCCGCCACGTAGTGCACTTCAGCGCCCAGGTCGCGGACTTTGGCGGAAATTGATTTACAACCGGCTTCATCAAGATCAGACAAAACAAGCCTGGCGCCTTCTCGTGCGAACAATAACGCTAATGCCTGTCCGACACCGCCGGCAGCGCCGGTTATGACCACCACTTTATTATTGAATTTCATTGGGCAACCTGCCTGGTAGTTTTTGGCGCACCATTATTTAATTTCAACGGATCGCAGCGTCTACCAACTTTTTTACTGGGCCAAAGATAACGTGACGTTATCGAAAAATACTTACTTAGAGGGTGCCGGTTGCGTGTGCATAAAGTGAAGTTACATTTGTCCATTCAAATATCACGACGGGTTATGTGAGTCGTCTGCCAGGTTTTCATCGGTGGAAAGTTAAAGGGCTTGCAACTTGCCTCGGTCTCTTTTTTGTTTCTGTGGCAGACGGCGAGGGCGATGGTCAATAACGTTGATGAAGAAAACGATTGCCCGGTCGGTGTCTTGAAAATGTACGCCCATGTACATGCCGTGTACGCGACAGACACCTGGGGTGTACAGTGACCAGGAATTTTCAAAGAAAGGTGCAACCCCGATGTCTCAGACAGGAAGGGCGAAAACCAAAGCGCAGGACGCAGGCTGGCGAGGTTCCGTCGATGGCTGGCTGGACGCCGCCTACGATGCCCTTAAAGAATCGGGAGTGGATGCTGTGCGGGTGATGCCGCTGGCCAAACGCTTGAATTTGTCTCGAACCAGCTTCTATTGGTTCTATGAAGATCGGGAACAGCTGCTCGGTGCACTCCTGGCTCGATGGCGGGACAAGAACACCGGCGGCATGGTCAGCCAATGCGAGAGTTACGCCGAAAGCATTTCCGAAGCGATTCTCAACGTCTTCGAATGCTGGGTGAACCCTGAGTTGTTTGACTCGCAATTCGAATTTGCCGTGCGCAGTTGGGCGC
Source organism: Pseudomonas sp. (assembly GCF_051660785.1). Classification (GTDB taxonomy): domain Bacteria; phylum Pseudomonadota; class Gammaproteobacteria; order Pseudomonadales; family Pseudomonadaceae; genus Aquipseudomonas. The sequence continues at coordinate 261,891 of NZ_JBOFQE010000058.1, read as the reverse complement.
TGCAATCGGACGAGGTCACCGCTGAAATCGCTTTGGCCGATGAGGCACGGATGAATGCCCTGGCCGCGATGTTTCGACGTTTTGGCTACGACGGGGAGGGCGCCGACGTTCGGGCCAGGACGATCTACCTCACGCAGATCGGCTACATCTCCATGAAAACCAGTGAAGACATTGTCATTCGATTTCGACGGATCCCTCAGTACGTGAGTGTGTTTACCGGCAAGGTACCGAAGCGGCGCGAGCTGGACCGCTTTTATGGAAAGTTCGGCTACGCGGAAAAAGAGCCTGGTGTTTTTGTTCCCTTGGCCGAAACGTTCGAGGAGTCCGCTGCCGATGGAGAGTAGAACCCTGGGCATCATCGGGGGCACCGGCTGGCTTGGGCGTGCGATCGCCGAGGCGCTGCTCGATAGCGGCTTCATCAAGCCTGACCGTTTGTTGATCTCGAACCGCTCCGGCGTTAGTACCTTCGAGCCAGGCGTGAGACTGCTGGCCGACAATCAGCAGTTGGTCGACCTCAGCGATGTTGTCGTGCTGTCTATTCGTCCTGAGCAGTTTCGTGAACTGCAGATCAACGCCCGCGGCAAGCGGGTGATTTCCCTGATGGCCGGAGTTCCAGCGGCAGCGATCAGTGCAGCCACCGGTGCGAATGCAGTGGTGCGAGCCATGCCGAATGCGGCCGTGGAAATCAGGCAGTCGTTCACACCCTGGTTCAGTGCCGGAAATCTTCCAGAGCACGACCGCCAGTGGGTGCAACGACTGTTCGAGTGTGTAGGTGCGGCGGATGAAGTGCCTGATGAAGACTGCATTGATTACCTCAGCGCGTTGTCCGGGACTGGGCCGGCTTTCCCGGCAATGTTGCAACTGGCGCTGACTAATCAGGCGGTGGCTGCGGGCATTCCCCTTGCCATCGCTCAGCGCGCTGCACACGGCGTGGTGGTCGGGGGCGGTCAGATGCTTGCCAGCCGCGATCCACAACTAATGATTGAGTCGTTGATGGCTTACCGCGGCGTAACGGCTGCAGCGTTGCAATCGATGGCCGATCAGAACATCGAATCCATTGTGGGGCGGGCGGTAGAGGCTGGCGCTGAAGTGGCGCGGCGGGGAATGTAAGCGGGGCAGGGATGCAGTGAAGACCTTCGATGGGCCTTCACTGCCGGAGTTTTGCTTGTTTTGAGCCTCCGTTCCACCACTAAGGGAGGCTCTAATTCAGATGTCTTTCATCAGGCGCAAGGCATCGTAGATGGCCGCGTGGGTGTTGCGCGCAGACACGGCATCGCCGATCCGGAACAGCTGGAAGCGTCCCTCGGGATTGGTGACGATGTTCTGGGCGGTGCCGGCGATCAGGTCATGTTGTTCTACCGCGCCACCATTGGTGGAGAGAGGACGCAGGTCGAAGTACAAGTCGTCCAGGGGAAGGGTGCCGTGGTTGACGACCACCTGATCGACCACGCGCTGTTTGTGAACCTTCCCGTAGTCGCTGCCAAAGGTTGCAACGAGCCCGCCATCCCGTTTTTCCACGGTATCGACCCGGTAGGTCACGGTGAATGTGACGTCCAGATCCTGCAAGCTGCGCATGTAGGGCACCAGGTTCATGGCCATGACTTCAGGTGCAAACGAGCGGTCAGGGGTGACGATCTCCACGGTCGCACCGCTTTGCGCGATGACCTCCGCAGCCTGCAGAGCGGCATGATCCCCCGCATCGTCGAAGATCAGTACGTTGCGCCCGGGCTTGATGTCACCGGAAATGATGTCCCAGGTTGAAACCACCAGTTCGTTGCCCTCGCGGAGCACCTCGGTATCCGGCAGGCCGCCGGTCGCAACGATCACCACGTCTGGCTCGAAGGCTTGCACGGTGTCGGCTTCTGCCCAGGTGTTGAAGTGAAACTTCACCCCCAGCCGTTCGCATTGCGCCATGCGCCAATCAATGATGCTGATCATCTCGCGACGACGCTCGCTCAGCGCTGTCAGTCGAATCTGCCCGCCGGGTTGGTCGGCCGCCTCAAGCACCGTCACGTCGTGGCCGCGCTCACCGGCAACCCGCGCCGCTTCCAGCCCTGCGGGGCCAGTCCCCACCACCAGGACTCTGCGCTTGACGGCAGCCTTGGGGATTTCATGGGGCATGGTGGTTTCACGGCCCGTCGCCGCGTTGTGAATGCAGTAAGCCGCGCCGCCCTGGTAGATGCGGTCCAGACAATAGTTGGCACCCACGCACGGACGAATGTCTTCTTCGCGCTTCTCGATGATCTTGCGCACGATGTGCGGATCGGTCATGTGCGCACGGGTCATGCCCACCATGTCCACTTTGCCCGAGGCGATCGCGTAGCGCGCCGTGGCCACGTCTGGAATCTTCGCTGCGTGGAAGGTCGGGAAGCCCGTCGAGGAGCGGATCTCGCCAGCGAAGTCGAGATGGGGTGAATTGCGCATACCCTGGATCGGAATGACATCGGTCAGCCCTGCATCCGTATCGATGTGGCCACGCACGACGTTCAGAAAATCGACCAGTCCGCTGTCCTTGAGCATGTGAGAAACCTGCATGCCCTCGCTGGCAGTAAAGCCACCAGGCAGTTCTTCATCACCGGTGTAGCGAACCCCGAGCAGAAAATCTTCGCCGACCCGCTGACGGATGCCACGCAGAATGTCGAAGGTAAAACGCATGCGGTTTTCCAGCGAACCGCCGTAAGGACCGTCGAGGTCATTGGTCAATGGAGACCAGAACTGGTCCATCAAATGCCCGTAGGCCTGAAGCTCCAGGCCATCAAGACCTGCCGCCTTCATGCGCTCCGCAGCATCTACATAGTCCTTGATGATCCGCTCAATATCCCATTCCTCCATTTTCTTCGGAAAGGAACGGTGCGACGCCTCGCGGCGGTGTGACGGCGACACCACTGGTAACCAGTCGGCCTTGTCCCAGCGAGTACGGCGACCCAGGTGAGTCAGCTGAATCATCACGGCCGCGCCATGTTCATGGCACTCATCAGCCAGGTCCCTCAACCATCCGACCACTTCGTCCTTGTAGGCGAGCACATTGTTGAACACCGGCGGGCTGTCTCGGGATACGGCAGCAGAGCCAGCAGTCATGGTCAGGGCGACCCCGGCTTTTGCGCGCTCCACGTGGTAGGCGCGGTAGAGATCCTTGGGCATGCCGTCCACAGGGTAAGCCGGTTCATGGGAGGTGGTCATGATCCGGTTTCTGAGGGTCAGATTCTTGATTTTATAGGGTTGCAGCAAGGGATCGCTGGACATCTCGGTGCGCTCCAAAGTGAGCTTCATCAGGTTTGGTGACTTGAAATTAGGACAAATGTACACCGGTGTCAACGAGTGATGACACAGGTGTACATTTCGCTTGCGTGGTGAAAAATCCAGGATTAACATTCGCCAAAACGGGGACTGGGTTGGCTCATCCGAGCCTGTCATTCATCTTGGAAGGGAGCGCAAACGTGACAGAGTTATTTGATATTCGTCTGGCCAGCAAACAAACAGCTTTCACTGAAATCCCGGTCATCGATGTATCGTCACTCATAAACGGCGAAAATCCGCTGCTGGTAGCAAGCCAAATAGGTGACGCCTGCGAAAAGGTCGGGTTTTTTTATATAAAAAACCATGGCGTCGGGCAGCAATTGATAGATCAGATGTACGCCCTTACCAAAAGCTTTTTCAAGCTCACATTCGAAGAAAAGAACAAACTTAATATCGTCAATTCCGGGCTTACGCTACGGGGTTATATACCGATGTATGCGGAAAACGTGGATCCTGCCAATACCCGAGACTTCAAAGAGTGTTTTGACTGTGGAGCTCATTACGATGAGATTTCTCCGTTTTTCGGCCCTAATCAGATGCCGTCTGCACTGCCGCAGTTCGAACAAGTTGCCGAAACTTATCATTCCGCTGTATTGGCACTCGCGAGAACACTCATCGGCGGGATCGCGCTGAGTTTGGGTTTGCCACAAGATTATTTTGAGCACCTGCAGCGCAAGCCCATCACTATCCAGCGAGTCTTGCGATACCCGCCACAGATCGGAAAGGTTTCCCTTGAGGAGATTGGCATCGGAGCGCACACAGACTACGGTTTCCTGACTGTCCTGTCGCAAGATGCAGTGGGCGGATTGCAAGTCATGAACCGGGCAGGGGAGTGGGTTACCGCCCCACCGGTCGAAGGCACTTTTATCGTCAATATTGGTGATCTGGTTCAAACGCTCACCAACGATCGCTACACCTCGACGATGCATCGCGTCATTAATACCAGTGGTCTGGAGCGTTATTCGATTCCATTTTTTATTGATTTGGATTTCGATGCGGTTGTTGAGCCAGTGCCAACTTGCGTGAGTGAGTCTTTACCTGCGAAGTACGAGGCCTACACGTGTGGTCAACACAAATTTAAGCGATTTGTTGATAGCTATGCGCATCTGAAAGTCGAATAGTAGTTGTAATACGCATCGGCAATCTGGCGGAGCAATCCGGTAAGTTTCGGCCTATCTACGCTGCCGGGGCTGGAGTCCACCAGGTCGATGTGGCTGGTTTGCCTGTTCACGGGTCATCCTCATTTCCGGGAGGGCCAGTGATAGGTTGAGATCTTCGACGACCCTGAATTTGAGACCCGTTAGCCAGAAATCGGGTTAGAGTGCTCATCAATGTCTGTTCATAAGGTCCCTCCGCTCGATTTGCGTAGGCGCGCCAAGCGCCTCCAGTGAACGAGCCGGGCATAAAAAACCGTATATCAATCGTTGCTTGAAGAATGAATCGTTCGCTGTTTATTTCTCTAGATGGGCCCAAGGGAACCGGCAAAACCACTCTGTTGGAGGCCGTTACGAAAGTACTGAGGGCAGACAACAAAAAGGTGATCCGACTTTGCGAGAGTAAAAGTGATCCCTATAGGGGTGAAACAATGGCCCTCGTTAACAAACTCGTCAGAAATCCCAGTCGGGATCTAGAGTTGGGGGTTTGTGAGCGCTTGGCTGATAGCCGCACCTGGATTTCCCAACACGTGCTGGCTAAACAGCCACCGGACAGCATCATCTTGATTGATCGCTGGTATCCGTCTGATGCCGCGTTTCGCCGGATAGTCCCGTTTGCAGAGATTCTACAGTTGAACATCGATCGAAACGTGCAAGTGCCAGACCTGCATGTCGGGGTTGTCACCGACCCTGATATTTCATGGGCACGGGCAGCGTCACGGCGGCGTGGGCTGAGCAGCACTGTGATGCACAAGCTGGAGGAACATGTCGCTTGTACCCGGGCGTTCGAGCAAGCGATTGCAGATCATGGCTGGGTTTTATGCCGTAATGAAGGAACGATCGAAGATGCCACGATGCAGGTGGTTTCTGAGATCTATAGAGTCCTTCGATTTCCGGCAGGTGATTTGTCTTTGCAGCGGAAGTCGGATGACGGGATCTGGGATTGGTAGCTTGAAAGGGCCTTTGGTAGAAGTTCCACCCTGACACATCATTTAACATAATATACATTACACGTAACAATGTGTTTCGAGATCAGCCCGGTTGCACGCAGATTTCAAAGCGTTCAATTCACCCAGGCCCCAGTACGCGGAAGTAAATCTGCATAAAGATTAGGAAGTAATTGTTTGGATAAGACCCTGAAGCTTCCGTTTATTTTTTTTGCTTCCGATTTTGGCGGATTCGTCGCCACACGTGCTTCCTTATATTTTTTTTTACTTCGCGTTTTCCCGTCTTCCGTCGAAATTCGCTTCCTTTTACTTTTTTTACTTACGGTTTTTCCTCATCCACGATCTGCTCCCAGGAACTCGAGTTCAAAAACCGATTTCCAAACTCGATGCTATGTGAAATCTGTAGCTTTCAGCGTGATGCTGTTACGCAGATTGCAAAGGCTGCCATGCGCTGTGTAAACAGTCCGCATGATGAGCGCGCAGATGCTGTGCGGACGACGATGGCGGGTCAAAAAAACGGGTTTGCAGAGTAATACTAAGTCTGTGTGCTTTATCCTTGAGGAACCTGAGGCGTCTGGGATGTTAAAGCCCCGTTGCGTTCCTAGCTCCGGGGGGTTCCAGACGAAATACTACCCTTGGTTTCACGTGCGATTTATTTTCAACAGTGACCTGAACCATCGGTTGTTGAGGTTGCGTTTGGCACCTAGTCTCAGTTGCAAATTTTGGGACTGAGACTAGGTGAAAACCAGCGAAGCGCATGCCTCCTCCCGTCTCCTGGAACTACTTGCGCGACTGCTGGGGTTAAATCGAGAATTTTCGCTAACTCATTGATAATTCAACTAAACGACTATTTAGTTGAGCTAATTCTATGCGCACTATGATTATGAGGGTCAGATGTCACACCTGCCCTCCTTTTCCATTGTCGATGACATCTCCAATGAGTTGCAGCTCATTCTCTACATGGGATAGAAATCTACTGATATCCCCGGTGTTTTCTTTCCGCATATAGCATGCCGCCACCAAGCTGACCGGATGGATGCCGAGAGCGCTGCAAAGCTCTTCGAGCTTATCAAGCGTCGGGCTGGTGCCGCCTCGCTCGAGCAAGCTGACATTGGTCCGGCTACTAACAAGCGCAAAATCCTCCTGCGTAAGGTTTTTCTGAAGGCGAACCTGCCTAAGCGTTGCCCCAAATGCTTTCCTCAGTTCCATTTTGCGATCTCACAAAAGGAACGATAAAGCTTCATTGCACAATATATGACTAAAACATATATTGTGCATTTACGATGCGGAGCGGCCTGCCATGAACCAGGAGCATGGACGATCGATGATCTTTACCAGCCTATTCAATGACGATTTTCTTGCGCGCCCCTTCGTTCGGCAGACGGTAATGTATCCATGGTTTTATCTGTACGCAGAGGTTCGTGAAGGCAAGGAGTTCGTGGGTGAGATGTTCATGGTCTCTTCGTTTGACTCACTCAAAGATATCCTTGAGCAGCAGCATGACTCCTTTCGAATTCGGTCGATCCACTATGTCACCCCTGGTTTTGTCAACAAAACTGGTCAGTGGTGCATGGAGCCGCTTCTTGAGGCGAGCGAAGCGATCAATCAAGATGGGCAGAAGATACCGATTTTGACAGTTGCTGGCCGGTCGTACTCACAATTGGAAATCAGCACCGAAATAGACCTAGTGAACGTGAAGGTATTGTTCACCCACAAGGCGGACGGGCACGACTGATTTTCCAATAAAAAGGTCTCTGCGTCATTCGTGGGACTGCCGTGCCCTTTGACCTCTGACGCGCTCAGACGTGGTTTTACGACTCAAGATCTTGTAGGAAGCTGTGGTGCCTCAAAAGAGTGACCACATAAACCGAGCACCGCTCGATTTTTCATATTATCGGCAATCAGCCACGCGACGATGGATCGTCAAAAACCTTCGCACGCTTCAAGGGCACACCGGCGAAAGCGGTGCCTTCTACCTTACTAAAAGCATCAATAGCATCGACGTTAAAAAAACTACGATACTTGGACGACTTTTGCAGACGCTCAAGCTTGGCCCGGGCATTAGCTGCGATATCGCTATCGACTTCAGCGCTCATTCTGTGCTCCCTTTTAAAGCACCGATACGTAAAAAAACCTGATGGAGACCTCGTCCGCGGTTTCGATACACGTCTCGAGGGTTTAGGCTGGTATTACCTCCTAACACTCCCCAAGACCGTCACTTTTTTCGGCGACGGGATTCTCGGTCAGCGAAATCAAAGCTTAATCCTGCGAGTGGGCCACACGGTTCTTGATCCGGATGATAATGGAGCAGGCTTTCACACAATTTGATATCCAGCTTATTCAGTGAAAGGCTGGCCTCGCTATCCTCAACCTCCGCCTCTGACTCATTTTCCCCGTCTTCCGGTACCAAAGATTCAGGCCTAGTCAAATAAAGAGCGAGCAATTTATGGTGTGGGTAGCGGTTCTCAAAATTCCTGACCAATCCCTTGAAAATGCTTTCACCCGTGGGTGTGCCAGCAACTCGGCGAATCACATAGTCAGCGATAGCCAGGCGCACCTCGATCTCGTTTGAATCGAGTGGAAGATCCTCATACCCATCTTCAAACCGGCTATAGGGTCGACATTCGACGGGCTCATCAGTCATCGTTCAGACCTCCTGCGCAGGTTTACTTTGATAGGTCAAACGGCCGTACACGAAACTCCGGTATTACGATTGAAGTGATCGTCTTGGCGGGAGCTAGGCGCGCCCTTCAAAGTACTTCAACACCAAAACAAATGGAACCACCGGAATCTCGTGTACGGCCAGCGAGTCCAGGAGAGAACGACCTGCGATCCCTATCAGGCTGGAGGCCTCTGACATCCGATCAGCTGAGATTTCAGTTAACCAGCAAGTGAGTCATCACATGAGTGATCGCAGCGAACGTTCAAGAGTAGCCAGCTTTGACGAAATATTGATGATCAAGCGTCGAGCAAGAGACAGACTTGTTGAGGCGGTTTACGCAGCAGATCGTGAAAGCCTTGAGCTTGTGGCGGAGTTTGTGAAAGCGGCTCTACGTGGCAATTCACCAATTCCACGGCCACAACGATTTAGCTGTCTCGATAACGAGGAATAAAACGCCACGCACGGGAGCACTCATCTACGGTGCTGCAACGCAGGAAACACTATTGATGAGTGTTCACACTAGGTCATCCAACAGACCATCTTTGCGTAGAAGGTCAACTATCACCTGTTCCTCGATCGTATAGACACCGCGAGAAGTTTTCCAGACCAGTTTCTTTTCCTGCAGCGCCATGAGCGCTAGCTGCACATCTGGCACTTCGACCCTCGACTCGCTTATCGCTATGCCAGCGTTCGCTATCGCTTTGGCATACAACTCCATAGTCGAAGATTCGAAGGGCGCGAAACCCTCACCCTTTGCACCCATCACACAAATGACGGCAGACTGGATCGGTGTGAGGCTATGAATCACTATCTTAAGATTCGCATTTAGCGCTTCCGCTTGCGCTCGGACAAGCTCGGCAAAACGCACCAGGATGGCTTTAGGGTCGACGGTGAGATCGAAACAGATACCGTCTGCGGCTGCGCTGAGAATTTCGGGGCGATAACCACTCTCTTGAAACAACTGGAATACATCTGAAGGGTCGAGACTATTTGGAAGGTCAAGCGCCTTGCAATACCAGTCAACGAAGTCTTCATCCAACATTGGGAGCTTTAGCATTGGGGCCCCAAAAAACGCCTCATCGCTGCTATTGCGAAGCATGGCAAGCTTGTTTTGGTTTGATCCGATGCAAACGATGCGAAGACCATAATGTTTGGAGCTGTTAAGTTCGTCCCTGGCCGCCTTTAGCGCAAAGAGTGCTGCGACACCTTCGTCTGTCGTGATGGCATGTTGAGTTTCGTCGATTATCAGAACAATGAGTTTTTTCGCCTCATCGGACAGCGCTTCAAATGCCTTAGTGAGACCGATTTTTTTCCCGAGCCCAATTTTGTTCACGTTGAAATTCACGCAACCGACACTTACCGCTTCCGGCCCGGGAGCTATCGCCAATCGGCTCATGAGTTTCTCCTCACGTCCAATAGCTTCTCGGACAGTCTCGACTATGACAGCACCTGGCTCTGTCGGCAGGTCCTTCCAAAGATCGGCATACAACACAATGGCTCCCGCCTCTTCCAAGGCAGGCCTCAAGTCTTCGCGGGCGAAAGTGGACTTCCCGGTTCGGCGTGGCGCTGTCAGGAAGACACCTGACGCAGCAGCACTGCCCACTGCCACTTGCGTTATTAGCTTAGCGAGCTGTGCAGCCAGCGTCCGGCGACGGTAAAAATTTTTCTGAGACATTGCTCGCCTTTGATGAGATCTATAGGGAATCAATGAGTGTGAAGCCGAATCTGAGCGGGACTTTGTATCAGCGCCCAGCCGCCGTTGACGGTCGCTGTTTTGTCAGCGTTCAAAAACCATTATAGGTCTGGACCCGGTGTTGATAGTCCTATGTCAACTGACTCTACCTCTAAGGCGCGATACAAATGCAATATCCGATAACTGTCAGACCCGGATGTTCCATGACTCTCCTGGTACACGCAAGCTAGCGCCACTCCAGTACCGTTTTGGTCCGCAATACGTTACACCGGTTGGCTATCAGGGCCTACCTGTAGATGGGGCTTTAGCTTCCGGTTGAAGCGGACAAAAGCGCACGCGAGCCTGCCAATCCACAGAATCTCTGGGGCACATTAGCGCCGCTCTACGCGTTTTGCCGGCAGACCGGTATCATTTAACATCCTCAAATGGTGCGGCTCAGGTGCGGCCGAACCTCCAAAGAACGACCCTCACCAGGGTGCTGCTCAAGTTTCAGTGGAGCCACGCGGCGTGATCGAAAAATTCATTGAGTTCAACGAAAAGCGAGGCAGAGCGCTGACTGAGCGCTACGTTCTCCATGTGTTCAACGTGTTTTCTCCCACTCAGCTGAAACGCAGGCTGGGGCACAAGCAACCGAAGGTGTGTCGGTATTGTGGGAAAGACGAGATATCCACGACCTTCCGCGAAGAGTCGCATGCCATACCCATTTTTCTGGGGAACAAGACGATTATCGATGAGTTGGAGTGCGATCAGTGCAATCACCACTTCGGGGATCATCTTGAAAACAGCTTCGCAGCCTACACCCACCCTCACCGTCCATTTCAGCGAATCCGGGGGCGCAATGGCATCCCCAAGTACAAAGCCCCAGACTTAGAGATTTCGGCTGTCGACCAATCCAACCTAGTCATCTGTATCGGTGATAAAGGTGGTGTCGATGCGTTGGAGGTCGAGGGCAAGAATCAACTCCGTTTCCAGGTTGTGCGCCAACCCTACTACCCGACCGCCATTCACAAGATGCTCATCAAAATGGCATTGGCCATGATGCCAGGCGATGATCACCGCCAATTCGATTACCTGAAACCCTGGCTTCTGAGTAAAAACCATAAGCCTGGCTTGAGTGGCTCCGTGCCGGTTATAGAGTGGGGGATAAGCGGAGGCGTCAATCCGAACAAAATCACCTGCATCGTTGCCAAGGTGAGAGAGGCGTTTCAAGAATCGACATATAGGTTTCAGTTCATATTTCAGTACGGGAATTTCCAGTACCAGTTTGTGATTCCCCTGCCTGACGAGTGTGGCCATCGTAAGGATTTCGTCTACGCGCCCGTGTTCCTGCCTGATGAGCATTTCCGAGTATTCGGCCCATCCGACTACCAAGAGAAGCACTTCAACTCACCTGACCGGGTGCGTGGAGAAAAACTCAGCATCCTGCTTCAGTACAGCGACAAATCCTCTGGAGGGCCTGGGCAGGAGAACACTGCTGATTAGATTCTCAGTTTTCAGGCGGCGAGTTTCGCGCGTCGAGATACTAGGTACGTACTAGATCTCGCAGATTACTAATGATTTGGGCTGCAGCTTGCTCTGACGATTGCTCTCGAAGCAGCGCCAGCGCCTGTACCGTTTTTGGGATATCGGTAGCAGGCCTGGTTGGTCGTCCCTCGCTTTGCACGAACGGGCCATCGGTCTCGGTGAGAAGCCGGTCAGACGGTAGCAAGGCGACGAGGTTGCGGTGCTTGGCAGAGGTCAGCATCTGCGAGTTGATCGAAAAATAGCATCCAAGCTCCACAGCCCTCCTAGCTTCACTGGGGGAGCCGGTAAACCAGTGAAGCACCACCGTCCCCCGGTCAGTCGGAAGCAGGCGCTCGATATGGGAAAGCACCTTTCCAACACTCCGTACGCTGTGGACGGTGAGAATCTTCCCACCCTGCTCCGAGCAAGCCTCGAGCACCCTCTTGAAGACCCGTTCCTGCGCCTCAAAGCTCCGATAGAATTGGGGCCCGGCATCAAGCCCTACCTCTCCAACGTATCGAGTCTCCTCAAGCAGGCGCTCCAGTAGCGGCAGCTCCGATTCACGCTCGGCCACCAGTTGGGGATGTAACCCCAATGCCACCCGGACATGCCGAGACGATGCCGCAAGCTCACGATTGCGCCGCCATGCTTTCGGTGTAGTGGTCACGGCCAAGGTAGCGACCCCTGCCTGATCGCACTCCACGATGAGACGCTCGTGATCGGGATAGAGGTCAAGGTGGCAGTGGAAATCCACCCACTTTGGAATCGAGCTCTTCTGCGGTTTCATAGTGGTATGGCTGTCACACCCTCGAGGTAATCGTCGACTTCCAGCAGTCCATATCGATAAACCTGTTCGAAGTCATCCAAGCTGTCAGGATGGTCGATCAAAGGCCCGGGCTCATGAATTGCGAACTTGGCGCGGTGTGGAGCACGTTTGAGGCGCGCGATGGCCAGCTGGAAAGAGCGCACATGTTCGCCATCAGATTTGTTCGTGTCCAGCGCTTGCGCATGTAGATCCGGGATGACATATCGGGTTTGATCCGGCCCGCACCCACGATGAATTGCTGCCCGCCTGATAATGCAGGGGACGCAGAACCCGCAGTGCTTGGGTGATCGATTCGAGGGGTCAGGATGGTACCTTGCCTTTCCTGGCGAGGAGCACGACATCGTGAGATGCACATGATCCGCTAGGAACTCAGGGTCAGAGCACTGCTCTGCCATTTGGCCCTTGGTGAGATGGCTGAACATGTTGAATAGCCTAGTGCTTAGGCCCAAACGCCCGAAGAGCTCATTCACCCGCGCCATGTAGTATGGATGAGTCGTGCGCGTGCTACATGCACCCAGGCGGCGCGGATCCAAGGGAACGTTCAGAGAGATCAGACCATTTTCAGGCACATGGATGGTGATCGAGTCGCCGATCGCTTCCGCGGCCATGGCCGCCAGCGCGAAGAACAGGAATGAGCGCGCTCGAAGCGTATCTTCACTACCTCCACCCTCCACGAGATCGTGCGGGAACCCCACACGGGCCTGGACGTGGTTGATCGACCTCTCGGAAAACCTCTCCTGCATCGCTGCCCGGCAGTCGTTCTGATAGGTACTGGTGCTGTTGGTGTCCCAGTAATGGCTCACAAGCAATGGATTGCCGCCGCCACTGAATAGATCGATCGCCCCAATGAAGCTGTCCATCCCCCCTGAGAACAGGCAGACGCTGTCCGACTCATCTGTTCTCAAGCTCTCCGGAGCGGGAGATAGCTCATCGATATCTGTGGGCCGCTCGCGGAAGACCAGGCGCCAGCGATCACCAGTGAGGAATTTCAAGGTCGAGGCCAGCAGGTCGGACGTTGCTGTCCATACTGCGGGATCTGCGACGGGGACGTAGAGGTCGATCTCCCTCGTCCAGGAATTCTCCGATTCGGTGTCTCGTGAGATTCTGGTGTCCGCCGCGGTAAGGGTCGCCGCCAGCAGTGCCAGATCGACGGCAGTCTCTCCTGGGCTAAGCCCCAGATCAGCCAATTGCTCAATGGCTTGGCCAATCCCGAACTGCAATCGCCCGTGCCCGTCAAGGAACTGGATATTGGTGATGACACTACCTGACTCCAGCAGCGCTAGATCCTCGTCATCCGTTTCGCCGAGCCGGCAGATATGCTGTGGTGCCTCATTCCAGCCCCTCCGCTGCAGTCGCGATAAGATCGAACGCCGCCTCATAAATCGCAGACGTGACCTGATTGACCTCTTGGTCTGTGGGCGCCGGCCATTGCTCCAGCCGGTTGGCGAGCTGACCTCGCGTACAACCTGTGATGAACGAACTCAGCTGAGACTGGATGCGTTCAACCGCTTCCACATCATCCGGCATGGTGATGCCCCTACCGCCCAAGTCCGCCATGATCATGCTCTCAATCGAATTCGCTACGAAGTTGAGGAAGAAGTTTTGCCGATCAGCTTCAGTCATATCCTCGAAGCTGCCGCTGCCTGCCTCGTCCAGTTCGGCGATCGTGTTCAGTGCAGCCTGGCGCGCAACGCCTTCGTCAATCGCCCCACCAGGCGGGCAAATGAACTCAAGCAGCGCGAGTAATACCTGGGAGGCCGGTTGCCCTGGAGCCACGGTGAGTTGCAATCGCCGTAGTGTCTCTGCTGCCCCGTTGCGCTGAACATCCCCGAAGATACTGAGCAGCTTTGCCGCAGTAGCGCGGGATGTTCCCATGCGCCGCGCACCTCTCGATGATCCCCCTACGCCTTTACGCACATAGGAAGACAGGGCATTCCCCAAATCGCTGGGGCTTCCAGTACGGGCGAAACGGGTGAAGCTGCTGCGGGCACCCCGAAGTGAGCCAGTGCCGTCATTGTTCACCGGCCCGGATGGAGATGAGCCTGGCTGAGACGGGGTAGAGCCTGACTGAGATGGATTTGATTGGCCAGGCCCATTCGGTTGAGCGGCGGGGCCGGCTGGTTGTGCTACATCATCAATCCAGGAGGGCACCAAGCCGGAGCTCGGGCCTCCATATCCTTTGGAGGTACCCATATCAATCCTTAAGATTTTCCGCTGAATTCAAGTACGCGCTTGGATGCCTTCTGAAGCGTCTCGTTCTCGACCTGCTGGCTCCAGCCCCTCAGAATCCCCTCAAGCCCCTGGATGGCATTGGTGTCCTTTAGGCTTTCATGCCATGGGGCGGGAGCCCACATGCCAAGCTTGGGCGTGGGCAGAGATCGGACGAATTCGACTAGACGTTTCTGTAGCGCGGGGCGTTGTTTGACAAGTTCGATCAATCCCGGAACGCCTTTGGGTTGATTCGAATACTCGTCTGCTTGGATTATCCGATCGCGGAGTGCATCAAAAACATTCTCGGCATCAACTTCAGCTAATGCCACGATGTCCTTCTTCGTGGCCGCTTGCCGGATCTGCAATGCAGGGCCCATTAGCTTGTCAACGAGCGCCTCGAGATGACTCACTGCGACCTGCCCCATCAAGGAGCTGCGTTTATCGCGAGTCACGAAAATGTAGGGGCGCAGATCAACACCGGTCAGCGCGGGATCGATCGCCGCCCAGTTGCTGATCCAGTCGCTCTTCTCCCAATCGTGCACATCGCCAGAGTTGGCCACAGCCTTGAGCTTCCCAGAGCCTTTCCCCTCCTCCGACTCTGAGGCGGTTCCCTTTGACTTCTTGGTCCGCTTTTCCAGCTCGGCGATTGCAGGTACCGAACCGTCCGCATCCAGGCTCGCGATCCGTGCCAGTTGCTCATAAAAGTCAGGGTGGAAACGCTCAGCCAGCATGATTTTCGCAAGTATTGGACGCCGAATATCCTCAGCAAATCCTCGAGCCTCGGCGATGGCGTGGCGCAGCATCATCGAGTTCAGGAAGCGTTTGATCTGCCGGGGGTTGCCGCGAGTACCTTCACTCAAGATCCGCGCCAGCAAGGCACTGGTATCCAGTGCTTCCTGGACAAAGTCAGGAAGTGGATCGCCGAAAGCAGCAGTTAGCGCTTTGCGGTCGAGGCCGCTGCTTTTCCAGGGCCGGAGCATATCCTTCTGAGCGGCCGTTAAGAGCTTCTTGAGTTGATCGTCATCGGTTTTGACGACGCTTTCCAACTGTAGGAGCGTGATGTAACTACGGGTCTCCGCCAGCCCCAGTGCCGGGATGCGGAACGGTACCTGAATGAGCTTTTCGAGGTAGTTACGCGCATAGGTCACCGGCCCCGCCCCCTGTGGCAGGTCTGGGAAGTGCTCGCGCACCGCGTACTCGATCATGGCCTCGTCAGCACCGACCACGAATGCTGTCCGGTTTACGAAGAGGAAGAGACGGATGGCCTCAAGCGTGGCGATGGCTGTCTTGGGCAGGCATCGATCAAGGTCATCAACGATGACCACCAGTTGGTCAATGTCTGCGGCCGTCAGAAGCTCTTCGAACTCGGCCCGGAACTTGTGCATGTGCTCGGGGAGCTGCTCAGACTCCTTCTCAGCATCCTTGATGAAGCCGCCGGCCCTCTCAGCAAGGCCGGTGAGGCTTTCTATGCTGAGATGGTCGCCCGGGTTATGCACGAAGGCCGAAATGGACTCCACTGCCCCTTTGAGCTGGTCAATGCTGGGTAGGCCGGACAATGCGGTGAACCCGAGACCTCCGGCATGCTTCGCCAGCTTGAACCAATCAATACGTCGCAAGACCTTCTTCGCGGCGTCGGCGACCTTCTTGGAGCCTGGCCGTGCACGCTGCAATTCATCGACAATGGTCTGGATAACGACAGTTTTCGCGTCCTCAAAGCCTTCGAATGTCCAGCCGTTGAACCAGATACAGCAGACGCGCTCATCAGCGTTGAGTAGTTGCTGAGTCATCTTCAGGACGCTGGATTTACCCGCCCCCCAGTCGCCGTGCACACCAATAGTGACCGGGGTTCCCCGAGATTCATCAAGTAGGCGCTTTACCGTTTTGGCAATGGGGGCGTAGTACAGCAGGTCAGTGGCTGTTTCCTGGTCATTCAGGAACATGTAAAGAACTCCTTTTCTAGCATTTGAGATCCAACCACGGGGGTGACCAGCGGAAAGCCGCCCCTCTCACATCAGGTTATGGGCATCAATAGATGTCCGCGAGTAGGCCAAAGTCGGCGCATTGATGTCAATACGCCATTTGGCGGGGTGATGAACTGCCCCGACTCAAGCGCGAGTTGGCTGGAGCCACCAACGGGCGCGTTTTTCAAGAGACGGTGGCAGCGCGCCTTGCCAGCGAAGCATCGGCAAGTAGACATTGCGCCATACATTGACGTAACGAGTGAGGGGCTAAACCCCGTCATTTCCTCCAACGTACGCCTAACGATAGCGGCTGACGTGGAGTCCTCAGAAGGCGAAGCATTATTTGAGAATCTGACGGAGCAGCTGGAAATAAAAATCAATGCAATTTCAGACGCCACCAAAGTATCTATAGAGATCAGCGTAGATTCTGGCTACTGATCTACTAGCCCGCTACGCATCGAAACCCTTCCTAGTCATTTTGGGCGTCACCTTCCTAGCACTGGATGCGATTCGCCCAAGACGCTTCAGCGGCCCCGAACAATCATCCGAAGAAACCATCTGGGTCAGGCGCTCATGCGCGTATTTCAGGCCAAGAGTGCCTGCAACTGAACCGCCACATACCGCGTCAAATTTGATCAATCTAACTCTCCCTTGTATTTATTTTGTGTTGCTGTCGTTGTCAGTATCAGGATGATTTGTGGATTGTCGTAGCTGAGTGAGCTCCGCAGAATATTGCTCCGACAACCTCGTGGCTTCCGCCAGTTGCGAGATCGCCTGCGCCAAACCCTCCTCTAGCCGCTTGGATTCGGCACGCGATATGCCTAGCTGCTCCAGAAGCGCTTCTTTCGCCCCGTCTGCCTTGGCAACTGCTGTCTTCATGGCGGCAATCTCACCGCTCAAACGAAGCGCCGCGTCTTCATGCGTCGCCGCCGCCTTGGCCTGCTGTCGCGCCTCACTTAATAAACGCTCGTTATCTCTGTTGAGTCGAGTCAGTTCATCTTGCTTGAGCATCAACGTTTGTTGCAGCTGTCGCAGCTCAACCTGAACTTGCTGCACCTGCCCTTCGTGTCGCTGTTGCTCCTGCTCCCGTTGTTCCTTGACCGCGTTACGGTAATGTTCCAGCGCATCGCGTGAATGCAGGTGCTTTTCCTCCAGGGAGCGGATCTGCTCGTCCTTTTCTTGAACACGGAGTTCCAAGTCACTGCAGTTTTGGCTTAGGCGTGCATTGCGGGTGAGTTCGGCTTGCAGGCTTGCCTGACAAATCTGTAACTCATCCGCTTGAAGCCCTAACGCCCCTTTCTGACTATCAAATTCCCGCTGCAAAGAGGCGAGTTCGGTATTCAAGCCGTCGAGCTTTTGCTCCAGCTCAATGCGCTGCTCGTCGAAACGCGCCTGGGCATGCGCGAGAGCTTCGCCTCCCTCCTCCGTCATTCGCTCTAAGAGGCCGGCCACAAGCTCGGTCAGTTCATCGCTCAATCGCTCTCTAGAGGCCCGCGGCCGAGGGTCAAAATCTTCGATTTCCTTCAAATATCGGTGAATAGTCGTCTTCGAGCCGGTATTGCCCAGCTCGATGCGCACGGCGTCGATGCTTGGGTTCTCGCCGCGGGCGAGCAGCGCTCTCCTAGCCTCCAGGACTATCGCCTTGTTGATTCCGCCGCGCGCCATTTTCCTCTCCTTCGATTTCGTACTGTTTTACATACTATGTATATACATAGCATTTACTTGATCAAAAAAGAATAATCTACGTAGCTTTCTTTGATAAAATAATCGAGCGTTATCGCATCATAATGCTGTTTTTTGCTTTTTCCATCGCCGGAAAAGGTACGTTTCGCGTAGAAGGGTCGAGATGAACAAGGCTGAACGCTATCTGCAGGCCGGCACCCGGGAAAATACTCGGCGCAGTTACCGTGCCGCCGTAGAGCACTTCGAAGTGACCTGGGGTGGGTTTCTGCCGGCGACCGGCGATGGCATCGTGCGCTACCTCGCCGAGTACGCGGATAAGCACACCATCAGCACGCTGAAGCAGCGCCTGGCCGCTTTAGCTCAATGGCACATCACTCAGGGATTTCCTGACCCCACGAAGACCCCTACCGTTAAACAGATGATCAAGGGCATTCGGACATTGCATCCGGCCCAAGAGAAACAAGCGGCCCCTCTCCTCCTCCTTCACCTAGAACAAGCAGTGAGCTGGCTCGAGCGCGAAGCGGCGCTTGCGGCTGAGCGTGGCGACTTCAGAAATGTAATGAAGCATCGACGTGACATCGCCTTGGTGCTGATCGGCTTTTGGCGAGGATTTCGTGGTGACGAGCTGGCACGCCTGCAGGTCGAGCACACCCAGGCAGACGCCGGTGCCGGCATCACCTTCTATCTGCCGCATACGAAAGGCGATCGACAGCACCTGGGGGCGACGTTCCACACCCCTGGCCTCAAGAAACTGTGTCCAGTTCTGGCTTACGTCAATTGGATCACTGTGGCCGGCATTGCGCGCGGGCCCGTGTTCAGGAAGGTGGATCGCTGGGGCAATCTGGCTGACGGCGGCATCAACTCCAACAGCCTGATACCCATGCTTCGCCGTATCTTCAAGCAGGCCGGTGTCCCCGCCGACCTGTACAGCAGCCACTCATTGCGTCGAGGGTTTGCCACCTGGGCTTCAGCCAATGGCTGGGACATCAAGTCGCTAATGAGCTATGTGGGTTGGAAGGACGTGAAATCGGCCTTGCGTTACGTGGACGCTGGCGCATCGTTCGCAGGACTCGCCGTTCGAGCCCCGACACCCCAGGTAGAGAGTTTGTAGCCCGCACACTCGCCCCGCCGCCAGAACACTGTCACGGGCATGTCGACTTAAGAAGTAGGTTAATGGCGATCGCGAAATTCTCTCCAAGTCCATGGAGGTGTTGTTTCGCAGCAGTGCTGCCGAGCTTGTATCTGGCATGGCCATGACTGAGACGATCCTCCCTCCGAGAGGCACGAGGATCTATACCTTGCGCAACCATAGCCCGTGTTTGGTCGAGTGTGTAATTGCATGGATTCGACCACCCATTTGCGTTGGACCTGACCAGTCAATTGCATCCAAGCTGACCAACCGTTTGCATTGACTTGACCAGAACAAGCCGTAGTGACGGCCGGCAAAGAACGGCCAGGAGCTGTCATCGATTGTCTCTGACTCAGGGCAATTCACTTGACCGGTGCTAATGGGGGTGATGAAGATCATGCTTCAGTGTTAGAGCTTGTTGTTTTGCTCGCAAGCAGTACGCAAACCTAATCTAGTGCTGGTGCTGGTGCTGGTGCTGGTGCTGGTGCAGATGAATGTCGCAGACCAAGCAATATGCCTACATCGAGTTGAGTGTCAGTCGCTAATCGCTGGAATACAGCCAGTTGCTGTTCACTCATTCAAGTCACATTTCCCGGACGCGGGAGGAGGCGCGATCTAATAGGTGAGTGTCGTTTACACCTCAATGCGGCGTGGTGATGCAACTAGAATCGCGATTAAAAATTAATAATAATGGAGATTGATATGCATCGGCCACAGAGCGATTTTACGGCCTTGTCCGCCACCATTCCGGGTGTCGACTTTTCCGATATTGGCGCAACCGCGTTGGTTGTGGTCGATGTTCAGCACAGTGACGCCACCGAGAACCGGGGTTGGGTCAAGGCCTGTGAAGCAGTGGACCAAGGCTCTATGCGCTATTACCTGGACCGACTGGAACAGACCACCATTCCCGCTATCAGCAGCCTCTTGAGTGCATTCCGTGACGCGGGGCGGCCGGTCATTCATCTGTGTACCGGATCGCTGTATCAGGACATGCGCGATTGTCCCGCACGCTTCAGGGCCTGGACGCAGGAACTGGAAGTCGCCGGTGGCGTTCAGGATATGTGGTGGGTGGGCAATCCGGACTACGCTTTTCGCGAGGAGGTTGCGCCGTTGAGGGACGAGACGATCATTCGTAAAACCACCCAGGGTGCCTTCAACGGCAGCGAGATAGACACGACATTGCAGCGCATGGGCATTACTAATTTGGTGTTCACTGGCGTGGTCACCAGTTGCTGTGTCGAGACCACGGCGCGTGACGCCGCTGACCGGGGATACGGTTGCATCCTGGTGTCTGACGCCTGCGCCGATTGTGATGAAGCCATGCACGAGGCTGCGATGTTGAACTTTGGCTTGTACTTCGGGAAGGTGGTGAAAAGCGCCGAGGAACTGATAGTACCGCTCATGACTCACTCCAAGCCTCACCTTCGCGGCTGAGCACTCCCCGGAAACGTTGCTCTCATGCTGAATGAGCGCAGTCTCTTGAATTGCCAGGGGGGATAGCCCGCTCAATAACCTCCACGAATGAATACACGATAATGAAGTCATCGCCATTGGCGTGCATTTTATGAAACCTCAGTGAATCGACCCTGCTCCTGCAGACACATTACCAATCTCTGCGTCAGCCGATTGCCGCCGGTCGATGCAAAACTCCCCCTTGTTTACACAGGACTTATTGTGTTGCATCGACCGGTTGAATCCAACAGTCCGAAAGCAGTCAAGCAGTTCGAAAGGGACTGTCGAAACGGCTAACCGCTGCAGCAGAGCGTGATAGTTCCCCCATACAATTCACGCAGCCGCACCTCGTTCGTTGTTGCTACTCACCTCAAACTGCCCCACTAATTTTTGCAGTTTGTAGGCATTCAACCTCACGGTTTACGCACTGCTCTGCAGCACGACGACAGTCTGGCGCGTCTCTATGGAGGACTGGTCGACCTTCTTGATCGTCTTGCCGTAGTCGAGGCTGCGCTTGTTGAGTTGCTGGATGATCGCAAACATACTTTCCACGGCTTGATGCAGCTGCACGTTTTCCGAGGATGCATCTTCGGCCAGGCGCAGGCTGTTATCGACATCCTTGACGCCCTCCTCCATAAGGCTGACAGCTTTTTGCGTTTCGTTCTGCAGGCCTTCAACCATCTGCCGAATGTCGTCGGCAGCGCGTGATGTGCGTGATGTGCGTGATGTGCGTGAGGCGAGACTACGTACCTCATCGGCGACCACCGCAAAACCTCGGCCATGTTCACCCGCGCGAGCGGCCTCGATGGCGGCATTCAGTGCCAGCAGATTGGTCTGGTTGGTAATGTCACTGATCAGGCCGGTGATCTTGCCGATCTGGGTCATGCGACTATCGAGCAACTGCACGCTCGAAGTAGAGCGCTCGACCACATCGCGAATCGACTGCGTGCCTTCCCGCACGGCAAGAAATTGCTCGCGGGCACGGGTGACCACCTCATCCATTACCTGCTTCATTTGCTCGGCGCTGGCCGACGCTTGCTGGATCTCGCCCAATTGATCTTCAACGATAATCATCATGCGATGCACCGCTTGGGCCACCTCGACAGAAGTGATTCCGGCTGCCTGGCTGCGACCCAGCAGCATCTGATTGGTGGTACCAACGTTGCGACTGGCCTTCACCCTTGCCCGACCACAGAGTCCAGGTGGTCGATGAAACTGTTAATCCAACGCCCCATGCCATGTCACCGGTCTCATCGTTGGCCATACGCGTGGTATCCAGACGCTGACGAAGGTTGCCCTCGCCCTCGGCGATGGTCCTGATGACACTGGTCATCTCGTTCAACCTGGCCGCGAGACGTTTGGGCCCCAACAGGCTGAACAGACTGTGGCGCACACCATGCTCACGACTTCGACGGTATCGATCAGGTTCTGCGCCAGGCCGCTGTAATGCTGGACCGCGAAATTGCAGGCGAAGAGTCCCGTCATGGTCGCGAGATAGGGCTTCATCAAACCGAAGCTGAGGGAGCGCCGGCGGTAGACTTCCTCCAAATCGGCCTCACACATCATGCCCCAGCGGTCAGGTGATCCGGGCAATTGGAACGTAACGCCCTTGCCGACCACCGGAATGTGCCGGTAATCCGAATAACCGGGATAGGTCACGAACAGGTTGGAACCTGTGCGGATGGTTTCGCGGACGCCTGGGTGCAATTGCTGCGTCGCCGGGTCGGTAAAGCGCAGTTCCAGTTCAGTATGTCGCTGGATCTGCACCGTCTTCCAGGACGTGTGCACGCCGCTTTTCAGATTTTCGCCGTGGGTGAACGTACCGTCTTCAAAACGTGAGCGCGACAAGGCGGTTCCCGGTTGAATTGCCGGATCAAAGCGTGATTGCGCCATGAACAGATAGTTGTCACCCGATTCGGCAAAAATGTACCCGGCCTCGCGCTGGATAAGATCGCCTAACACATCGTTTGGTACACGACCGCAGAGGCAGCCAAGGACTTTTCCATCGGCCTTCAAGGGCTGATAGAACATCAACGTGACTTCATCGTAGAAGCGCGAAGACGATGGACCGATGTGCAAGGTCAGTGGATCGCCGTAAGGGCCATGGAGAAACGGCGCTTTCAATCCTTCTGCCAATGCACGAGTGTTCTCGAGTTGATTTTTACTGTGTCCGTTCCAGGTCGAGACGACAATGGAGCCGCTGGCATCAACCACAAACAACTCTGAAAGATCTTCAGCCTGGTTGAGCTTGTCCATCAGCGAAGAGCTGTCGAGATGGGCGAAATCGCGACCGAGATTTTCCGCCAGTTCAGCCAGGTGTTCCCACTGCTAGCGCGTCCAGTTATGCAGCAACTGCACACGCGTTTCAGCGATGGCTTCAAACGTTTGTTCTATCACTGGATAAGCCGACTGATTTCGCCCGCAAGCCCAGCGCATCCGAATTTTCCCAGTCTTGCCGAACCACGGTAACCAGTGCTTTTCGCTAGAGGATAGCTGCATCGAATTGCTTGACAGCGACATCTACTTCCCCACTTGCGACATTCATTTGCAAGTTTAAAAGCAAATACCACACCAATTCGCAAGCTTGTTAACTGTTTCGGGTATCGGTGCTTACTAAAGGGAAACCTCGATAGGTACTCAATTGAAGATCCTGTTGGTTATGGCCGCAGGTGATTGAGGGCACGAGAGATCTCAAGCCATAACTCAGTGCGCAGATCACGACACGCCCTATAAGTGCGCCTGTCATTAGTCTCGCTGTCAGGCTATATCTCTAGATTAACGTGCCGGACATGGACACTGATGAACTTTAGGGAATGCAGTGCACCATCCATTGTGCGATGGCGGATCCGCATCATTTCTGGGTGATGAAAAACAGCGTCAGGATCACTACATCCTGATTTCCACAGCGGTGGCGTTGGGATTGTCGCGAACGATGGTGTGAATGCGTCCATTGTACATAATCAGTTCGGCGTTCATGGCCCCCCGGAGCTCTCTGTTAAGGGTGTGCTGACTAATCCGGCGATGGGCGCAGCGGCTCACAGGTCGCCCGCAACACCAAGCAATGTACTGGTGATGAGAAAGCCGCGGCGTTCTTGGTCGGTCAGGTCAGGTTTCATTTGTTGTACCTGCCATCTAAGCTTGGCCGAGCCAGCCCGCAAACAACCCCATCACCCGCGGCATGAAGATGTAGTGGTTTACTGACTAACATCGGTCTTTGGCAGATCCAGCTTTACGCATTCAGCCGCCGACCAGTTGTGCCGCAACATCTGGACGTCGTTTGCGCAGACGGTTGAACCAGAGATAGACCACTGGCGTTGTATATAACGTCAGAATCTGCGAAACAACCAAACCACCCACGATGGCGATCCCCAGCGGCTGACGCAACTCCGAGCCGGCACCTTGGCCGAATGCCAGGGGTATGGCACCGAGCAAGGCTGCCAGTGAAGTCATGAGGATTGGCCTGAGCCGCAGCAGGCAACCCTCGCGGACAGCATCCACGGGGGCCAACCCGCGCTGCTCGGCTTCTAATGTGAAGTCGACGATCATGATCGCGTTTTTCTTGACGATGCCGATCAGCAAGATAATGCCGATCATCCCAAGCACCGACAAATCCTGTCGGCAGAGAATCAAGGCAAGCAATGCGCCAAAACCTGCTGACGGCAGCGTCGAGATGATGGTCAATGGGTGAATGGCACTTTCATACAGCACGCCGAGCACGATATAGACGGTGAGGATCGCCGCCAGAATCAACCACGGTTGAGACTTGAGTGAGTCCTGAAACGCTTGAGCCGTACCCTGGAAACTACCCTGCACGCTGTCCGGCATGCCGATCGCCAGCGACGTTTGCTGGATCGCATCCACCGCCTCGCTCAAGGCATGCCCTGGCGCGAGGTCAAACGAGAGGGTGATCGCCGGGAATACGCCTTGATGGTTGATGACGATGGGCATCAGTTCGTTCTTGATGTCGGCCAACAGGCTCAGCGGCACCATGGCGGCTGAAGTGGACCGGACATAAAGATGGTTTAAGGTCTGGATCGACAGCTGCCAGCGCGGATCGACCTCAAGGATGACGTGATTCTGATCGAGTTGGGTGAACATCGTCGCCACCTGCCGCTGACCAAAGGCGTCATACAGCACATCGTCGATGGCCTGCACGGAAACCCCCATCCGTGCCGCGGTGGGTCGGTCAATGATCAGTGTCGCCTGAGTGGAAGCCTGCTGCTGGTCGGAGGTGACGTGCTGCAGTTGCGGCAGTGTTTTGAGTTTGTCCAGCAACACACCGCTCCAGTGATCCAGCTCGACGCTGTTCGGGTCTTGCAAGGTGTACTGGTATTGCGTCTTGCTGGGGCGGCCACCGACCTGGATATCCTGGTTGGCCTGAAGGAACAAACGGATGCCCGACACCTGATTGAGCTTGGGCTGCAGTCGGGCGATCACCTGCTGTGCGGAGGCCGTACGTTCGCTGAACGGCTTGAGATTGATGATGACTCGCCCCTGGCTGATGGTCGGGCTCGGTCCGACCCACGAATACACCTTGGCGATATCCGGGTCCTGGCCTACGACGTCCACCAGCCGCGCGACCTGAGCATTCATCGCCTTGGGCGAAATGTCCGACGCCGCTTCGGCAATGCCCTGAATCAAGCCCGTGTCCTGCTGCGGAAAAAAGCCTTTAGGGATGTAGATGTAAAGCGCTGCTGTCGCGACGAAGGTAGCCAACGCGATGGTCAGGGTCATGCGTTGATGAGCCAGGACCCAATCCAGGCTGCGACGATAGCCGTTTTGAATGCGGGTAAACGCGTTTTCGCAAGCGTGTGCAAAGCGACCGGGTTTGACGCCATCGTCATGATTGAGCAACCACGCACAGAGCATCGGTGTCATGGTCAGGGATACGATGCAGGACATCACAATCGCCACGCTGACGGTCACTGCAAATTCGCGCATCAGGCGCCCAACGATGCCGCCCATCAACAGGATCGGCAAGAACACAGCGATCAAGGAAAGGGTCATCGAGATGATGGTGAATCCCACCTCTCGCAAGCCATCAATGGCGGCCTGCAAGCGTGATTTGCCCATCTCCAAATGACGGACGATGTTTTCCATCACGACGATCGCGTCATCGACCACGAACCCGACCGCGATCGCCAGCCCCATGATCGACAGGTTGTCCAGGCTATATCCCAACAGGTACATCACGGCGAAGGTCGCCACCAGCGAAAGCGGAATGGTCATCGCAGGAATAAGCGTTGCGGTGGCCTTGCGCAGAAACACGAAGATCACAACAACCACGAGGGCAATGGACAGCAAGAGCGTGAATTGCACGTCGTTGACCGACGCCTCGATAGTTTGGGTCCGGTCGCCAATGACATGGACCTGGACGTCCTTGGGCAGCGATGCGGTCAAGGATGGAAGCGTATCGACGATATTCTGCGTGGTCGACAACACGTTGAAACCGGGCTGCTTATGGATGTCGACGATGATCGTCGGTTCCTTGCCAAGCGCGGCTGATTGCTGCGTGTCTTCGGCACCGTCGATGACCTTGCCTAGATCACCGAGTTTGATCGGCACTCCATTCTTGTAAGCAATCACCTGTTCGCGGTAATCCTTGGGGTCGAGCAACTGGTCGGTAGCCCCCAGCGTGATCGATCGATCCTGACCATCCAGGCCGCCCTTGGGCTGATCCAGAGTGTTGTTGCCGATTACACTGCGCACATCTTCCAGGGTCAGGCCGCGAGCGGCCAAGGCATCGGGATCGATCTGAATGCGCACTGCCGGCTTCTGCTCACCATGGAAATCCACCAGCCCGACCCCCGGCATTTGCGACAGACGCTGTGCCAGATAGTTATCGGCGTAAAGGTCCAGCTCATGCAATGTGCGAACCGGTGACGTCAGCGCCAGCGACAGCACTGTGCCCTCCGCCGGGTTGACCTTATTGAAGGTCGGCGCGCTGGTCATGGTTTTCGGCAAGTTGGCGCTGGCGGTGTTGATGGCTGTTTGCACATCCTGCGCGGCACCGTCGATGTCTCGCGACAGATCGAACTGCAGCACAATCTGACTTTTACCTGCCGCGCTGGTGGAGGTCATCGAAGTAACCTGCGGAACGGCTGCAAATGCCCGCTCCAGTGGCGTTGCCACCGAGGTCGCCATCGTCTCCGCGCTGGCGCCCGACAACTTGGCGGTGACTTGAATCGTCGGAAAATCCACCGTTGGAAGCGCCGCGACGGGCAGCTGAAAATAGGCGACCGTCCCCAACAACATAATCCCCAGCGCCAGCAGGCAAAGACCGACCCGACGTGGTATCAAACCTGCCAATGCGTTCATCGGCTGGCCTCCATCGCAACGGCTGCCTGAGTTTGGCTGTCAGCCTTGACCGGCGAAACCTTTGTGCCCGGCGCGATTCGTGACTGCCCCTGAACGACCACCGTTTCCCCCGGCGTCAGCCCTTCTCGAATCCACTGTTGGCCAGCAACCACTGCGCTAGCGTCGACCTGCCGGGGCTCAACCCGCTGATCAGCATTCACCACATACACATAAGGCCCTTTCTGTCCTTGTTGCACAGCCGTTACCGGAACCACCGTGGCGTCGAGCCGGGTGTTGAGCAATACCCGGGCGCTGACCAGTTCGCCTGGCCACAACTGACTGTCATCATTGTCGAACTGCGCCTTGAGCTGGATCTGCCCACTGGCCGCCGACACCTGGCTGTCGATGAAACTGAGTGTGCCACTGGCGATCTGCTTCTTGCCGTCACGGCTCATCGCCACGACTTGCAACGGCTGGCGAGCATTCTCTTCAAGGATTTGCGCAAGATCGTCCTGAGAGACAGCAAACGCCACGGAAATAGGATTCATCTGAGTAATCGTCACCAATCCGGTCGCCTCGGCGCCGTGAGCGATGGAGCCGACATCCAGCAGTCGCTGCCCGGTACGTCCGGTAAGGGGAGCGGTGACGTGGGTGAAGCTCAGCTGCAGACGTGCGTTGTCCAGCTGGGCCTGATCGGCCTGTACCGTGGCCTGTTGCGCCGCGAGTTGCGCGCGATAGGTGTCGACGTCCTGCGTCGGGCCGGCCTTGGCATTAGCCAGATTGGTTGCCCGTTGCAAATTGACCTTGAGGTTCGCTAGCTGCGCCTGATCCTTGGCAACCAACGCCTGTGCCTGAGCGACCAGGGCTTGATACACCCGAGGGTCGACCTGCGCCAATGACGCCCCGACCATAACCATCTGCCCTTCGGTGAACATCACCTTCTGCAATTCGCCGTCGACCCGCACCCGCACATTCACAGTGTTGAGTGCCTGCACGCTACCAATCGCGTCCAGCCAGATCGGCAGGTCCTTGCGCTGCGCCGCTTGCATCACCACGGGAACCGCGGCATCGGCCGACACTGCCGGTGAAGCCTGCACCCGACCTGGCCAGACGTAATGAAGCAACAGCGCAATCGCGATCAGCGTAATGAGTACGGCGATGATGCGCAGGCGGCGAGAAAACGAAGCGGTATTGTCCGGGGTCATGGGCGGGACGCCTGAAAAGTAGAGGAAGACGATGCGAGGGACGCCGAGGCGCCAGAAGTGGCATTGGCAACGTTGCTGGGGGCGAAGTCACCGCCCAGTGCGCGGAACAGGCCGACCGCCGCTTGCAGGTGTTGCAAGCGAACCTGCAGCAACGTGTCTTCGGCTTGGTACTGGGTTTGCTCCACGATCAACAGCGTCTGAAAGTCGGTGGAACCGAGGCGGTAACGCACCTGGGCCAGCCTCGCGGCTTCGCGGGCCGACATGACGGCGGCTTCATTCAGCGAGAACGCCTGATCGAGCTCGCGGGTCGCACTCAT
This sequence comes from Pseudomonas sp., assembly GCF_051660785.1. Taxonomy (GTDB): domain Bacteria; phylum Pseudomonadota; class Gammaproteobacteria; order Pseudomonadales; family Pseudomonadaceae; genus Aquipseudomonas. The sequence continues at coordinate 233,554 of NZ_JBOFQE010000058.1, read as the reverse complement.
TTGTGTTTCCACGTCCTGCAACGCTTCGATCACCGACTCACGATAACTGTCCGCCAATTCCCTGACATGCGCCTGATCGAAGTGCAATTGGCCGTCGAGCCGGCCACCGGCAAACAGCGGTTGCGCCAGGGTGCCGACCAGGCTCCAGATCCCGCCGCCTGTCAGGGTGTCGATGCCTTTTTGTAAATCCAGGGTCAGGCTCGGGAAGTACGCGGCGCGTGCCACACCGACATCGAAGTTGGCCGACTGCAGGCGCGCTTCTGCCGCCTGGATATCCGGCCGCTGACGCAACAGTCCCATCGGCAAGCCGCTGTCGGGACTGGGAGCGGTGAGATTTTTCAGGCCGTATTCTTTCAGTTTAAAGCCCTGCGGCGACGCACCGACCAGCACCGCCAATTGGTACAGCGCCATGTCACGTTGTTGACGTAGCGGCGGCGTGGCGGCCTGGAAAGTTTGCAAGGTGTTGCGTTGCTGGGCGACTTCCAGTGTAGACACCGCCCCCTGACTGGCCTGGTACTCGACCAGGTCCAGCACTTGCTTCGCATCTTCGGCAATCGACTCTGCCAGCTTCAAACGATCTTGCAGCGATAGCACCTGGAAATAGGTGATGGCAATGTTGGCGCCCAACGTCATGCGCAACGTCTGCGCATCGAACACGCTGGCGTTGGCTAATACGTTGGATGAGTCTGCTGCCGCGCGGTTCTTGCCCCAGAAATCAACTTCATAGCTGGCGGCAGCGAAGGCATTGGCGGTCTTGGGCGTCGAGGTATGGTTCTCGCGCTGGTAATCCCCCCCCAGTGACAACTGTGGATACTGCGTGGCGCCCGTGACTTGAGCGATGGACCGCGCTTCTTCAATGCGGCTTAGCGCAGCCTTGAGGGTGTAATTCTGGTTAAACCCGCGAGCGATAAACTCGTTAAGTTCTGCGCTGTGAAACTCTTCCCACCAGGGGCCACCGCTGGCGGGTTTGATGGACGCGCCCTGCGCAGCATCCCAGGCAGGCGCCAGAGCTATTTCGGGTCGCTGATAGGCAGGCACCAAAGAACATCCGCCCACGGCCAGCCATAGGGCGACCGCCAGTGAGCGTGACGCGTACCGGGTCAAAAAATACCGCGAAATGAACGACGCTGTGTGTGCCGCAGCCATGTGCTGACGATCTCCGAAACCTGATGGAATACTCCACGAAGGGCTCGAAGATTAAGTAGCCGCGACTGTCAGCAAGCTCCTCTGTGCTTAAACAATTTTTTAAGAAGCGTCTATTCCGCTGTCCTGAGCCTTCTCGGTGTCGAAAGGCCCGGGCTCTTCGTCGTTTTCCAGAAGGTAACCAGCACCCGGCACGGTGCGAATGACCGAACAGGGAAACCCCTCGTCGAGTTTGCGACGCAGGCGATAGATGTGCTTATCGATGACGTTGTCGTTAGGATCGAACGCATAATCCCAGGCGCTCTCCAGCAGCATGTCGCGGGTTACCACCTGTCCGCAGTGACGCATGAGTTTTTCAAGAATCAGCGACTCTCGCTGCTGCAGGACAATAGTCTTGCCCTGACGAACGACCGTGCGCGAGGTGCGGTTCCAGCGCAGCGGGCCGGCTTGCAAGGTCATGGTGTCACGGGGATGCGGGGCCGCCGAGCGCAGCAGCGCGTCTAGCCGCGCCAGGACTTCAACGAACGCGTAGGGTTTTGCCAGGTAGTCGTCACAACCGGCCTTCAGGCCTTCAACCCGATGCTGCGTCGAGGCCAGGGCACTGAGCATCAGGATGGGTGTACGCAGCCCGCGCTCACGCAGTTGCGTCACCAGTGCAATGCCATCCATCCCCGGCAAGCGGCGGTCAACGATCAGCGCGTCGTAGGCGCCCTCGATCGCCATCGACAATCCATCACGGCCATCTTCGGTCGTATCGGCAATGTGCCCGCTTTCACTCAGACCGCGTACCAGATAGGCCGCCGCTCGCTGATCGTCTTCAACTACCAATATCCGCAAAACCGCCTCCGGGGTGGCCAGCTAAACTTTTTTTCATGTTGGCGCGACCTTTATGTTCACTACGCGTTGGCACACTATGCAACTGCTACGGGGTTCACACCAGTTCTCCGACTTCCATCAATTCCAGGGAGCACTTCGCGTCCATGCCCCATGTACTCGTGATTGAGGACGACGTCACCACTGCCAGCGAAATCGAAGCCGCCCTGCAGGATCATGGCTTTGTCGTGACCTGCGTCGACAACGGTCGAGAAGGATTGCTACAGGCCTTCAGTGACAACTTCGACCTGATCGTTCTGGATCGCATGCTGCCCGGATCGGTGGACGGCCTGGGCGTGCTCACCGCCCTGCGCGCCGCCAACATTGCCACCCCTGTGCTGATTCTCAGCGCGTTGAGCGCGCTCGATGAACGCGTCCGTGGCTTGCGTGCCGGCGGCGACGATTACTTGACCAAACCCTTCGAGTTCATCGAGTTGACCGCTCGACTGGACGCTTTGAGCCGTCGTCACAGCGTCCCGGCCGGCACTGACCGTGAAAGCCGACTGAAAGTCGGCAAACTGGAAGTCGACCTGCTCAAACGTAGCGTGCGTCGCGGCGAACGCATCATCGAGTTGCTGCCCCGCGAATATGCGTTGCTCGAACATCTCATGCGCAATGCCGATCAGGTGGTGACTCGCACCATGCTGTTCGAAGCCGTGTGGAATTACAGCTTCGACGAACGCACCAACGTGATTGAAGTTCACATCGGCCGGCTGCGTCGCAAGATTGACGGCGAAGACGAAGAACCCATGATCCATACCGTCCGTGGGGCAGGCTATGTTCTCCGTTCACCTGAGTGAAATTCCCCGCACCATCAGCTTTCGCACCGGCTTGATGTTCTTGGCGCTGTTTAGTTGCTCCTTCCTGGCGCTATTTGGCTACATCTACTGGCAAACCGCGGTCTACTTGACGTCCGAAGCAGACGCGGCATTGCATCGCCAGGTGGACAACCGCAGCCGGCAAACGCCGGTGTTGCTGGAGGAAGAGATCCGCAGGCACAAGATCCAGGACGTCGAAGCACGCTTGCCTCACACCCTGTTCGATGAACAGGGCAAATTCATTGCCGGTGCAATACGTATACTGCCGCCCTTCCAGGCCTTCGACAAGCCAGAGGAGTTTCGCTGGGAGACGCCCAACGGCAGTAATCGGCCGATACGTTTCATGGTTCATCGACTCGACAACAATAGAATCCTGCTCGTCGCTCAGGACATGCACGACATTCGCGAATTCGACGAACTGTTGGTCAATGCCATGATTTCCGGCGGCAGCCTGCTGCTGTTGGTGGGGCTGGTCGGTGCAGTCCTCCTCGGCCACTCGGCGCGGCGTCGGCTGGACACGCTCAGTACTTCGATCAAAGGCATTATCGAGGGCGATCTCAGCGGTCGTCTGCCGACACGCGGCAACCACGATGACATCGACCGGATCGCACACGTGGTCAACGGCATGCTGGACGAACTTGAGCGCCTGATGAGCGAAGTCAAAGGTGTCTGTGACGATATCGCCCATGACCTGCGCACCCCGTTGACTCGACTGATTGCAGGACTTGAGCGCGCACAGCGCAGAGGCCTGCGGGAAGACGAGTACGCCGAAACCATCGACGCGGCGATTTCCGAAGCGCGCGGCCTGATGCAGACCTTTCGGGCTCTGCTGCGAATTTCGGAAATCGAGGGCAGCGCCCGACGCAGCAGTTTCTCGGAAGTAGACCTCAATCAAATAGGTGCTGACGCGGCGGAGTTTTTCGAACCGCTTGCCGAGGAACGCGGTATCACCCTCAGTTTCACACCTGCCAATACGCCAGCACTGCGCTCCGGAGACGCACAGTTATTGTTCGACGCTGCCTGCAACCTGCTGGATAACGCCGTCAAATTCGCCCCGGACAACGGATGCATTCAAGTGGCCGTCATTGTGGCGCCCGAGGGCCCCGGTCTGCGAGTCAGCGATAACGGCCCAGGCATTGAACCGGCCGAGCGCGAGGCGGTATTTCGACGGCTGTACCGCTCAGAATCGAGCCGCCACACTCCAGGCAATGGTTTGGGTCTGAGCATGGTTGCTGCAGTGGCACGCCTGCATGATATGACGCTCACCGTGTGCGACGCCGAACCGGGCTGTCGGATGGATCTGATGAGCGTTCGCACGGTCTGAGATCGCCAGTCTCGCGGCCAACTTGGCTTAATCAAGCCAAGTTGGTCAGCGGATGATTTCTTAACATTGATGGGCGTGCGCACGATCAATTCGAACGGGCGGCATCGTCAGGTGATGCTTTCTGATTGGTGGCAACGGCAGTTGCAGACCCAGACTGTTGGGACGTTGTCATAGCGGATGCTCGTGCAGCCTCCATCCTGGCCATGACGGTGTCGCCTCCGCCTTCTGCCATCGCGGCTACAGAGGCACTCATCAACGTCACGATCAAAAAAGCCTTTAGGGTGTTCATGGAAAATCTCCAGTATTGAGTTCAGCCAACACACTGTGTGCTGGCTTGAACTCATCCTGAAGCCATCGGCCTTTCACCCTGTTCCCCGCAAAATGAATTTTTTGACAGGTGTATTCTCCCGACAGTCCGGCAGAAGACAACCTTCAATTGATATCAAAACCGCATGAATTTGATGAGTAATCAGCGTTTGTCGCGCTGATTATCACGTCTTACCCTGACGCACAGAACCATGAAGGCGAGTGTCTCACGAGCCGTTCATCTGGCCCTGAATCTGGAGTTGATCATGCCTCTTACTGCCGATGCCAATGGCGTCTATCCCATCGCCCCAACGCCCTTTTTCGATAACGGCGACATCGATAAATCCTCGATAGACCGGATGGTCGATTTCTACCTGGAGTGCGGCTCGACCGGCATGACGGTATTGGGCCAATTGGGCGAAGCGCCGAAACTGGAATACTCCGAATCGCTGGATATCGCCAGCCAGGTTATCCAGCGTGCCCAGAAGCTTCCCGTAATTGTCGGTGTGTCTGCTCCAGGATTTGCTTCGATGCGCGCGCTGACGCACGAAGTGATGGATCGCGGCGCTGCCGGGGTAATGATCGCGCCGCCAAACACGCTGCGGACCGATGACCAAATCGTCAACTATTACCATCAGGCTGTGGACGCCATTGGTGGAGACGTCCCTTTCGTATTGCAGGACTATCCACTGACCTTCTCGGTGCAGATGTCACCGACCGTCATTCGACGCATTGTTACGGAGCTGCCTTCATGCGTAATGCTCAAACATGAAGATTGGCCGGGGCTCGAAAAAATTTCCACTCTGCGCAACTTCGAAGCGCAAGGCACCCTGCGTCACATATCCATCATGGTGGGTAATAACGGCTTGTTTTTAGAGTACGAACTTGCCCGCGGCGCCGACGGTGCAAATACCGGATATGCCTTCCCCGATATGCTTTGCGATGTGGTGCGAATGACTAAAGCGGGCCAGATTGAAGAAGCCCATGACTTGTTCGATGCCCACCTGCCGTTGCTTCGTTATGAGCAACAGCCAGGAGTCGGCTTGGCCGTTCGCAAGTACGTGTTGATGAAACGTGGAATCTTGACGTCCGCTGCACAACGCAAACCTGCAGCACCGATGTCGGAGAAGGCGCGTGTTGAAGTCGACAATTTGCTAAAACGCCTTGCCCGTCACGATCGTCGAGCTGACGTCTGAACATTGCCTGAGCCTGGCTGGCTAGCTCGGTGTTGGCCCGGTTTGGGCAAACCGCTTGATCAATGAGCCATCGTCAGGTCTGAGATGAGGCAAGCACAACTTGGCGGTTTCGATCAGGGCATTTATTTGCCCTGTGCGAACGGAAGCCTTGCTCGACAGCAACCCGACACGACGATTGAAGCCATCGAGAGGGAGCAAGTACTTGTTGAGGGATAACCCCTCAGGCCAGGGCCCTGTCCAATCAGGCACCAGTGAAACACCCAGGCCTTCGTTAACGAACAGGCTGATGGCGCTGAGTGACTCTAGTTCATAACGCTCAACCGGCTGGATGCCCGCCTGACGGAGGTAGCTGTCGGCGTGCTTGCCCCCCCATAGATTTCGGTCATATCGAATAAGAGGTTCAACCGCGAGCGTTTCGTGAGGATGGTTTACCTCCATTGAAGAGGGTGTCAGCAGAATCAAGGGTTCCTCTACCCAAGTATGCCACTGGCACGTTTTAGGGATCTCGAATTGCGGCTCAATCATGACAGCGGCATCAAGATCACCATCACACACGCTGCGATACAGAGCCCCGGAAAACGCGGGTTGGATGAATATTTTGGCTTGAGGGTTGGAGTGGGTAAATCGAGCCAGGATAGGGGGTAACAAACCGGTGATCGCACTGAACGTTGCCCCCAACCGTAGCTGGCCGGTCATACCAGGACTGGTGGCGAGTTCTCGCAGATCGTTGATCTCTCTAAGGACCGTATTGGCACGACTGAAAACCCTGTAGCCGGCTTCCGTCGCCACCACAGTGCGCCCCGCCCGGTGCAGTAAGGGTGTGCCGAATTCACTTTCGAGTGCGCGGATCCTGAGACCTATGGCGGCAGCGGTCAGATTCAAATGGCGGGCAGCTTCAGCGATTGAGCCGTGCTCGATCACCGCAACAAAGCTTTCGAGAAATTGAGATTCCATGATGGCCTCCTATGAGCGGCGCGCGAATTGTCGATTATTGTAAGTTGGCGCTCGGAGTATCCGTCATAGCAGCCCCTATAACGTTGAATATAACTCAACGTATCGTGCAATAAAGCTAAACGGAAGCTCATCTAGCTCGGTGTACCATTAAAACACTCCACGATTACTTGGACCGTATCGGCCGTTTTGGTCATACCCACCGCCATGCTTGCGGCCCGGCAACCAGCCGAAGCTCGCCGCTTCGATTAGGAAGTTCTCTAATGAAAATGCAAGACCTTGCGGGAAAAATTGCTGTGATTACAGGCGCTTCCAGCGGTATAGGAGCGGCCACAGTGAAACTGCTGGTGGATGAGGGCGTGCATGTGATCATGGTCGCTCGTCGAGCAGAACGTCTTGCGGCATTGGCTCAGCGCTTGGGCGACAAGGTTACCGTCATGCAAGCCGACGTGACCGATCAGGCCGAGGTCAAGGCCCTGTTTGCTGCGATTAGTGAGCGATTCGGCGGCCTCGATTTGCTTTTCAACAACGCCGGCCTCGGCGTCAGCGCGAAATTCGAACAGAGCACCGCCGCTGACTGGAAAAGCATGATCGACGTGAACATCCATGGCGTACTCAATTGCACTCAAGAAGCCATACCCCTTCTGCGAGGGCGGCCTGGGGCAATGATCTGTTCGGTTTCAAGCGTAGGGGGTCGATACGGCGTCGAGAACTGGTCGGTCTACAGCGCGACCAAATACGCCGTGATTGGGTTCCACGATGCCTTGCGTAAAGAACTGGGCCCGGATCGGATTCGGGTCACGGTCATCGAACCGGGAGCGGTGTGGACCGAGTTCGGTGAGAACGTGAGTGAGGCGTTACAAAATCGCCGCGAACAGTTGGATGCATTGAAGTCAGAAGACGTTGCCCAGGCGCTGGTCTACGCCTTTGCACAGCCAGCTAATGTGCTAATCGAGGAAATTCTGATGCGCCCGGTTTTGCAGGTGGCTCCCTGATTTCAATAAAGGGAATGGGTTGATGAGGACTGCTGGAAAACGTCGAGCATGCCCTTCGCGATGAGCATACGAATGTAGCGGTCAACTAATCCCGGACACGACGTCGATGCTGTTCACTTAAACGCAACACTGAACCTGTGGCGAGGGAGCTTGCTCCCTCGCCACAGGTTTTTTCGTTCGTCTCGAGATTTTCCTAAGTGAACAGCATTGCGGACACGAACGGCACTACCACTCGCCGAACTACTTCCCCCCTACGGATACTTCCCAGACCAGCACCGAGTCTTTTTACGATAAAAACAGGCGAAATAACGGCCCATGGTTGTGCGCAACGGACTTTTTCGCACCACAAATGGGATTCCAGAGCAGTTGTTCATAAAAGCTCAACAAGCATTGAAAAAGCATGGTTTGCGACACGTGTAACCCGATGCTGAAATGACCCTCGATTCGAATCGCGCTCGTCTGGTTACCCACCTTGACTATAGGAAGAACTTGCTATGACCGCACCCATCGTCTCCGCGAGGTTAAGTCCCGAGCTCTCTAGAAAGATCGTTTGGCGGTTGGCTCCAATGCTGATGTTGATGTACGTCATCAATCAGCTGGACAGAGCAAACGTCGGTTATGCGTCGCTGACGATGAACCAGGAAATCGGCATTACCATGGCCCAATACGGCCTCGGCACGAGCCTGTTCTTTCTGGGTTACATTCTCTTCGAAGTGCCCAGCAACCTTTGTCTCCATCGCTTTGGCGCCCGCATGTGGATGATGCGGATCATGGTGACCTGGGGATTGATCAGCGCCGCGTCTTGCCTGATTCAGAATGCAACCTGGCTCTACGTCGCACGTTTCGCTTTAGGCGCCGCAGAAGCAGGCTTTTTCCCCGGTGTCGTTTATTTCCTGACCCTGTGGTTACCCACCCGTGACCGTGTTTGGCTGATGTCACTGTTCGTCATGGCAATCCCGATTACCGGCATGCTGGGTGCACCGATATCCACTTGGGTGATGCAGGAAGTGTCGCTGTTCGGCATGAGCGGCTGGCGTAGCATGATTCTGCTCGAAGCACTGCCAGCGATCATCATGGGAATTGTGGTCTTTGTACTGTTGCCAGACAGTCCCGAGAAAAGCACCTGGTTGTCTCCCGCCGAAAAGGATGAAGTCAAGCAGGCGCTGGAGTTAGAGCGCAAAGAGGTTCCTGTGGCTGGAGGCTCAACCCTCGCCGAGGTTCTGCGTAATCCAAAAATCTGGGCTCTTGGCCTGGTCTACTTTGGCATCAATGCAACGATCATCAGCCTCCTGTACTTCCTCCCGCAAGTCGTCAAAGGGTTTGAGGCGAGCTTCAACGTCAAATACAGCATCTTTGAGGTGGGCCAGATCACGGCCATCCCCTTTACGGCGTCGATCATCGCGATGGCGTTCTATGGCCGCTACGTACGCAAACGCCCGTTCAGTGTCGCGTTCGTATCTGCCCCCATGATCATTAGCGCCTTGGCGCTTGCCAGCGCCTTGTACATGAGTTCCCCCATCCAGACGATGGTTGCCTTTTCGATTGGCGCCACCGGTTGCTTCTGCAGCATCAGTACGTTCTGGCAATTGCCGTCTCGCCTCCTGTCTGACCGGGGCGCCGCTGCTGGCATTGCTTTGGTCACGAGTGTGGGTGTTGCATCAGGGATGTTCGTGGGCTGGTTCATCGGCGCGGTGAAAGACGCTACCGGTTCCTACAACCTCGCGATGCTGGTCGTTGCAGGATTCATGACGCTCAGTGCCATCCTCGTGCTGTGCCTGGAAGCGCAGCGCCGCGTGAACCTCTCCCCCCTGAAAAGCTGATTTTCAATTAGAAACGCGGCGTGTTGCGCCGCAACTGCCCTTAGGTACCAAAATGACCAACCAAGCAGACATGTACATTCCCAAACCACTCGGGGGCGCCCTGCCAATCCCCGAAGCTTTTGCAAGTCATCAGCAGGAGCGAGAACACCGTAAGCGAACGCTTGCAGCGGCCTTCAGAGTGTTCGGGAAGCTGGGGCTTGCCGAGGGCATTGCCGGGCATATCACCGTCAGGGATCCAGAGTTTCACGATCATCTCTGGGTGAACCCCTACGCGGTTCACTTTTCTAAAGTCCGTCCGGAACATTTGATCCGCATTACGGAAGCTGGCGAGGTCGTGGAAGGCGACGGGCCAATCAACGCGGCGGCGGTGGCCATTCACTGTGGCATTCACAGTACATGCCCATCCGTCGTTGCCGCAGTACATACGCATTCGGTCTATGGCCGGGCGTTCTCGGCACTGCGTCAACCCCTGCTACCGCTAAACCAGGAGTCATGTGCGTATTTCGAGAATCAGGTGCTTTTTCAGGGCGATGTGGTCGTGCTCTCTGGAGATGAAGGTACGCGCATCGGCCGCGCGCTGGGCACCAGCAAGAGTGCGATCATGCTGAATCATGGCCTGTTAACCGTTGGAAGCTCTGTTGAAGCGGCAGCCTACCGATTCATTGCTATGGAGCGCTGCTGTCAGATCCAGCTCCTCGCCCAAGCTGCCGGAACGGTGCACGCGCTACCGGACGAAGAGGCTCGCCAGGTGAAGTCGCAACTTGGATCTGACTATGTAGCCTGGCTCGGCTTTCGAGGATTGATGGATGTGCACCTGGAGGATTAGCGGCGCAAGCGGTTCTGTGCTGCGTCCTGCTGATATTCAGCCACGGTGTCCAGTAACCAAGCCTCAAATAACAGAAAGGCTTTGTTAAGTGCAGTGTGATCCGGATAGGCGCAATAAATGAAATCGGGACTTGGAAGGGTAACCGGATGAGCTTGAATCAATCGTCCCTGCTGAAGTTCTCTCCAAATGAGCGAGCGTGGAAGCAAGGCGACACCGAGCGACTCGAGTGCGGCGTTAATGGCCATGACGTACATCTCGAATCGATGGTCGGGGACAGTAGTTTCCTCCGAGTGAGCAAGCCCTACGGTCAGGCACCAGTCATGCCACGCGTCGGGGATGTCTCGCAGGCTGATTCTGGGCAATTGGTCGATTTCATCGAGCGAGAGTTCACCCTTCCCTCCCATCAATCCTGGGGCACATACCAGCATCAAGTCATCGTCATTGAGCAAGCAACGCCCTTGCATGCCCGGCCACAGCGAGCGCCCGAAATAAAGGGCGGCATCAAAGTTGGAGTTGTTGAAAAAGTAGGGCTGATCGCGCCCCATCAGATGCAAGCGGATGTAAGGGTACAGCCGGTAGAAACCGCTAAGTTTAGGTATCAACCATTGGGCGCTGAAGCTGACCCCAATCGCAATATCAAGACTGATCTCCCGGCTTTGGCGCACCAGCTCCACGGTATCGCGCCGCAGATGCTCAAGATGAATGCGAACCCGTGCCGCATACCGTGCACCCGGGTCGGTAAGTATTACGCGCTGGCGTTCTCGTCGGAAGAGCGTTACCCCGAACAAGGTTTCCAGTTCATGGATGCTTCGGCTGATGGCGCCGCAGCTAAGCGACAATTCATCCGCCGCTTTCGCAAAACTCTGGTGCCGTGCCGCAGCCTCAAACGCCTGAAGTGCACCCAGGCTCGGAATTCCGTTACGCACGTCTGCCCCCTATTGATTCACGGTACTTGTCATCTATACAGCCCAGCCGAGAACGCCTTTGAGACACGTTTTGTCTGGGTCAATGCTAACTAATATCGACGGCCTTGAGAGGAACAACATGCCTTCATTTCGCGACCTGCCAACTTCATCGCTTATAGCCGAAGCCTCTGCCTGGAGACGCGATTTTCACGCTCATCCAGAGCTTGCATACGCGGAACACCGTACCAGCGAAAGAGTCGCCCAGCTACTGGAAAGCTTTGGCCTCAGCGTGACCCGTGGGCTTGGTGGGACGGGACTCGTAGCGACACTCCAACGAGGATCAGGGCCTGCAATTGGTTTGCGTGCCGATATGGATGCCCTGCCCATGCAGGAAAAAAGTGATCATGCCTACGCGTCTACCCATGAAGGCTGCATGCATGCTTGTGGCCACGACGGCCACACCTCCATGTTGCTCGCCACCGCCAAGCATCTCTGTGAATCCGATGATTTTACTGGCTGCGTTCACTTCATCTTCCAGCCCGCCGAGGAAACAGGTGGTGGTGCACGCAAGATGATTGAAGATGGTCTTTTCGAGCGATTCCCGATGTTGGCGGTTTATGGGTTGCACAACTGGCCAGGTATCGCCCAAGGTTCGGTTAGCGTGAACCCGGGCGCGATGATGGCATCGCAGGACACCTTCGAAATTCTCATCCAGGGTTCCGGTGCACACGCGGCAATGCCGGAAAAAGGAATCGACCCGATCACCGTTGCCAGCCAGCTTGTGTCCTCTCTGCAAACCATTGTGTCGAGACGGATATCGCCGCTGGATTCGGCCGTACTCAGCGTCACCGTGATTGAAGCCGGCAGCGCCTACAACATCATTCCTCACACCGCGACCCTCAAAGGTACAGTGCGTTGTCTTGATCAAGCGGTGCGTAACCGTATCCAGAAAATGATCACGGCCATGGTCGAAACGTTACCGGTAGCTTTCGGCGCTTCGGGCACTGTTGAGTATCGCGAAGGCTATCCGGTCACCCAAAATGATCCGGCTTGCGCCCGGCGCGTGCGGGAGGTCGCAGTGCAGGTTCTAGGTGATGAGAATGTGCTGTGGGACGCAAAAGCCTCAATGGCCTCGGAGGACTTTGCTTACATGCTCCAATCGTGCCCTGGCGCCTATTTTTGGTTGGGCGCCGATGGTGCTCAACCTTCCCGCCCCTTGCATCACCCCACCTACGACTTCAACGATGCGCTTATTCCGACAGGGGTGCGCCTCTTCACCGCAATTGTGAGGTCTTATCAGGACGCTTAAATAGGTTCGGGCCAATATCACAATTGGCCCAATAACCATTCTCTGAATGCAACCAGTGCAACATCTTGGGATTTACCAGCCGCAGCCAGCAGGTAGTAACTGGCACTGGACAGGGCAGGAACGTCCAGAGGGATTTTCAAAGACCCATTTGCCAGCTCGTCTTCAATAAGAAATCTGGGGACCAACCCAACGCCTAAGCCTGCACTGACAGCCTGCAACAGATGAGACGTAAGCTCGTACTGCGGCCCCAATTTGACCAGACCTGTGTCGGCGCCTTGAGCGCTCAGCCAGTCCAGCCACAGTTCAGGGCGGGCTGCACCTCGTAACAGACGAGCCTCCTTGAGGTTATCGATCGAGAGTATGGGTTTGTCAGATGCGACCGTACCACTGACAACCGGCACCAGAAACTCCGGAAAAAGAGGATAGGCATCTGCCTCATTCCATGGACCGTTCCCTACACAAATGGCGGCATCCATTTTCGAGTGCTGCAGATCGACTTCACCAATTCTGGCGTGAATATGGATCTGAATTGAGGGATGTCGATGGTAAAAATCAGACAACCGTGGCAGCAGCCATTTGCTGCCGAAGGTGGGTAATACTGCAAGGTGAAGTGCTGTTTCGGGTTGCCTGGATCTTACCAGGCGGGTCGTCGCGCTTTTGATAGCATTGAGAGCAACTGACAAATCCTTCGCATAAGTGCGCCCGGCATCGGTCAACTCAACATGGCGCCCCACACGGTCAAACAGCGCAACGCTGAGCAATTGCTCAAGCGTCTGGATTTGTCGACTGACTGCGCTTTGCGAAAGACTAAGCTCCTCTGCCGCCCGTGTGAAGCTACCCAGCCGGGCGCACGATTCCATAGCCAGCAGCGAGGACATCGACGGAGCAAGCGTTCTAGGGTTCATTTGCATGGTGGCAACCGATCTTCAATGGCAGGTAATGCAACCCGTTGAAAGTCGCATTACCTACTTGGGGCCTATTGCTGCGTTTTCGATTTTTCGTAACGCAGTCTGTTTTCTTCATTGGGCGGATAAAGGCCTGGCAAACTCGCCCCCTCGTTTACCTGAGACATAATCCAGGTCTCGAGACGCTCCTGCTCTGCCGCCAGTTCAATGATCTCCATTAGCATCGCCTGGGGAATGACTACCGCACCATCAGAGTCGGCGACGATGATGTCATTCGGAAATACAGCCACACCTCCGCAAGCGACCGGCTCCTGCCAATTCACAAAGGTCAGTCCGGCCACTGAGGCCGGGGCTGCAGTGCCCTTCCCCCAGACAGCGAGGCCGGTGGAGAGTACGCCGTCCACATCGCGTACGACTCCGTCTGTCACCAGCCCCGCGACCCCTCGCTTTGCCATCCGTGCGCACAGGATGTCGCCAAAAATGCCGGCATCCGTCACACCCATTGCATCCACAACCGCAATGCAACCGCTAGGCATAGCCTCGATTGCAGCCCGAGTCGAACGCGGCGAGGACCATGATTCAGGCGTCGCCAGATCTTCACGTGCGGGGACAAAACGCAATGTGAATGCCGCCCCCACCGTACGTGGCTGCCCCGGCCGAATGGGCTGCGCTCCTCGCAGCCAAACGTTGCGTAGACCCTTTTTAAACAGGACCGTGGTCAGCGTCGCAGTCGATATACCTCTCAGCACGTCGACGGTTTGTTGATCGATCATCAAGCGCCCTCCTCGTACTATTTCTCGTTAGATATTGGCGAGAAGACCGCCATCAACCCGCTGAACTGTGCCTGTGACGTACGAAGCCCTGCCGCTGGCGAGGAATGCCACAACGTCGGCGTATTCCTGTGGAAGGCCATAGCGACCGACAGGAATCGAACCCGTACTTTCAGCAGAAACCTCTTCGACAGAGCGGTTCTCGCGCTTGGCTTTCGCTTCATCAAGAAAACGGATTCGGTCAGTGGAGATACGCCCCGGAAGAATGACGTTAACAGTCACACCATCACGGGCAACTTCGCGCGACAGAGTCTTCGACCAACCTACCAGCGACAGGCGCAGAGCGTTTGAAATACCCAGGTTAGGAATCGGTGCAACAACGCCCGAAGACGTGCTGGTGATAATCCGGCCCCATTTGCCTTCGCGCATCCCAGGCAGAACACGGTCGGTGATCGCGATGACGGAAAGCACCATCAATTGGAAGTTTTTCTGCCAAAGCTCAACCGGCTGACCATAGGCAGGCGTTGGGGGTGGACCACCGGTATTGTTGACCAGGATATCGACCTGACCGAAATGAGCTTCGATGGTCGAAACGTGCTTATCGATAACACTCAGGTCGCTCAGATCCCAAAGAATCGGCAGGACATCAGCACCCAACGCCTTCAGCGATGCTTGCGCAGCATCCAGCGCTTCCTGGTTGATGTCAGCAATGACAACTTTGCTGCCTTCTTGCGCGAAGGTCTTGGCGATGGCACTGCCTAAACCGCCGCCAGCGCCCATGATCAGGGCGACCTTGTTCTGCAAATGCAAATCCATACGGATCTCTCTCTGTTGAAGTAGGCGACCGTGTGACTGTCGCCAATAGCCTCTAATAGGCGTTGCTAGGTGTCGACGCGGTCACCCGCGTCGAGCTTCAGGACACATCAGTGGTTAACAACTTTGGCGGGGACGAATTTGATCAACACAAAGGCCGTAATGATTAGCCAGCCACTGGACAAGAAGAGCCCTGCGGTCATGGAGCCTGTGGTGCTGATCAACCACCCCATGATTACAGGGCTGACAAAGTTGCCGAGGTTGCCGGTGCAGTTAATGATCGCGATACCCAATGCTGCGGCACTACCGCCCAGGAACGATGTAGGAAGGCCCCAGAAATGGGCGATCGCGGTGATGACGCCGCCAGCTGCCATGCACAGGCCCAGCATGGCGAGAATGATGTTGGCCTTGAACAGGACGCACAGCGTGAATCCAACAGCGGCAACCAGAAGAGGCGCGGCGACGTGCCACCGACGTTCTCTTCTGCGATCAGCACTGCGTCCAACAAACTGCATGGAGATCAATGCAACCATGTAGGGCAGCGATGACAGCAAGCCGATGAACAGTGGGTTATCGATGCCGTAACCTTTGATGATGGTTGGCTGCCAGAACTGGAAAGTATTGGACCCCAGGCAGATGCCGAAGTAGATCAGGCACATCAACCAAACGCGGGGGCTACGCCACACAGACGCAAAGCTTGTGAGCGTTTTATTCTTTGCGTCTGCAGCCAGGGCATCGTTGAGCAGTGTCTTTTCTTCGGTATTCAACCACTTCGCCTTCGCGATCGAGTCGTCCAGGTAGAAGAACACCACAATGCCCAGCAGGATCGCCGGTATGGCCTCAATAATGAACAGCCACTGCCAGGCGGATAGCCCCAACGCGCCGCCCGTGGTCGCCATGATGTAACCAGAAAGCGGCCCTCCGATAATCCCCGACGCGGGATTCCCTGCAACGAACAATGCCGTCGCGTGTCCACGACGTGACGATGGGAACCATTGGGTGAGGTACAGGATGATACCGGGATAAAACCCAGCTTCAGCAACACCAAGGAGAAAGCGCAGCACGTAGAAGCCAGTTGAGGATTCCACGTAAGCCATAGCTGCCGATAGAATCCCCCACGTGATCATGATGCGTGCAATCCAGCGCCTTGCACCCACCTTATGCAGGGCCATGTTGCTGGGTACTTCAAACAGGAAGTAACCAATGAAGAACACCCCTGCGCCCAGGCCGTACACCGCTTCGCTGAGGTGGAGGTCATTGAGCATTTGCAATTTGGCAAACGAGACGTTCACCCGATCCAGGTACGCGACCAAGTAGCAAAGAAACAACAAGGGTAGAAAGCGCATCGTTACCTTGCGGAAGGTAGCGCTGAGCGTCGTTGCGGGAGTCGCAGGAGCTGCGGGGTCAAGGGTGCCGTCTAGCGAATTACTAGTCATGATGATCCTCCGGAGGATTATTTTTGTGATATCCCGGGACGGCTACGCACAAGCGCAGCCGCATGATTCCTGAACCGACAATTGATCAATCGCGTTGCTTGGGTACCTTGTCGGTAAAGTGCTCCGCTCGCAGAAAGTCGAAGTCGACGCCCTGGTCTGCTTGAGTGATGGTGTCGAGAAACAGCTTTTTATAACCACGTGGCGCGGTTGGGCGAGTCATCGGCTTTTGCAGTCGACGTTCAGCCAACTCTTCGTCTGAAACCAGGAGCATCAAGCTACGCTCTGCCAGACTCAGCCGAATTCGATCCCCACTCTGGACATAGGCCAAAGGCCCGCCGATCGCAGCTTCAGGGGTGATATGCAATACGATACTTCCGAACGCTGTGCCGCTCATGCGGCCATCGGACATCCGCAAAATATCTTTCACACCCAGCTTGCCGAGCTTTTTCGGAATGGGGATGTAGCCCGCTTCCGGCATCGCAGCTGCGGTGGGGCCAATGTTTTTCAATACCAGGATGTCATCGGCGGTAACGTCGAGATCCTCTGAGTCAATGCGTTCGGCCATATCCTCAAGGCCTTCGAATACAACTGCCCGGCCCTCATGCTCCATCAACCGGGCATCGGCCGCCGACTGTTTGATGATCGCGCCACCGGGAGAGAGATTACCGCGCAGTACGGCGATACCACCTTGCGGATAAATAGGGTTGTTGATCGTGCGCACGACGTCCTGGGGGAAAGAAGGCGCAGCGTTTTCAATCTCTTCACCCAGTGTTCTGCCGGTTACCGTCATGGCATCGAGGTGAAGCAAAGGTTTGAGCTCGCGGAGCAAGGTCGCCATTCCGCCCGCGCGGTGAAAGTCTTCCATGTAATGCTGGCCCGAAGGCTTCAGGTCGAGCAATACCGGTGTGTCACGCCCCATGTCGTCGAGTCGCGCCAGATCGATATCGATGCCCATACGGCCAGCCATGGCTGTGAGGTGAACAATACCGTTGGTTGAGCCGCCAATCGCCAGGAGCACTCGCAAAGCATTTTCGAAAGATTTGCCTGTGAGGATCTTGTCAGGCGTGAGGTTTTCGTTGGCCATTCGCACGGCGCATGTACCGGTCAACTCTGCGATCCGCATGCGGTCGGAAGTCACCGCGGGTGGTGAGGCAGACCCGGGTACGGAAATGCCCAATGCTTCTGTAATGCACGCCATGGTGCTGGCCGTGCCCATCACAGCGCATGTACCCACGCTGGCTACGAGGCGGTCGTTGACTGCATCGATCTGCTCATCATTGATCTCCCCTGCGCGGTACTTGCCCCAGTAACGACGGCAGTCAGTGCAGGCCCCCACCCGCTCACCCTGGTGGGATCCGGTCAGCATGGCACCTGTGACCAGTTCGATTGCAGGGACGTTTGCCGAAGCCGCTCCCATGATCTGCGCAGGGACAGTTTTGTCACACCCGCCGATAAGAATGACAGCGTCCATCGGCTGAGCGAGGATCATTTCCTCGGTGTCCATGGACATCAGATTTCGCAGGTACATGCTCGTCGGTTGGGAGAAGCTTTCCGCCACAGAAATGGTAGGAAACTCCATCGGCAAACCACCCGCCATGAAGATCCCGCGTTTGGCTGCTTCGATCAACTGGGTCATGTTGCCGTGGCAGGGGTTATAGGAGCTACCGGTGTTTACGATACCAATCACGGGACGGGAGAGAGCGTCGCTGGAGTACCCCCCGCCCTTGATGAAAGCGCTGCGCAGGAAGCGGGAAAAGCCAGCATCGCCGTAGTTGGCAAGCCCTTTGGAGAAGCCTTTATTTTTCATCAGCGTGATCCATTGTTCTTATAGGTTTGGCTCGTTCCAGACGAGTCCTGACTGAACTATGGAGGTGATCATCCGAGAGAAAAACGGGTTGATTCTATTTTCAGAAGAAAGGTTTTCTTTCGAATCAGTACATACAGCATAAGGAGGTGATCCTGCCCAAACACCAGGTCGCGATTTTTGGTCCATAAAAATGAAGAGGGTGACTGAATTTCACCCTCGCGGTTTCCCCCCTGATTACCAGCTGACTCCAAAAGCCTTCTCAAGCTCGGCCAGTGCTGAAGCATCGAGTGCCGGCGGTTTGGGATGACTCATAAGCCACAACCGCGCTGTTTCCTCCAGCTCCTCAAGAGCGAAGCTCGCCTTCGATACCGAGCTTTCCCAGACGACTGGCCCCAACCGCTCCAGCATCACGCCCCGCACTCGATTTGCCAGCTCAGCGACACGCTCAGCCACCTCCGGTGAACCAGGTCGCCGGTATGGAATCAGAGGAATGCGTCCAACTTTCATCACTTGGTACGGCGTGATCGGGGGCAGGATACCTTCGAGGTTGAATACTCCCGCGAGCGTCAACGCTACCAAGTGAGTGGAGTGTGTATGGACGACACCGCCTACACCCGGATTTCGATCATAGACCTGACGGTGCAGCGCAAGCGTCTTGGACGGCTTATCCCCAGATACCCATTCCCCATCGCTCGCAACCTTGGAGACTGCTGCTGGATCAAGCCGTCCCAGGCACGCATCGGTAGGTGTGATCAACCACCCATCCTCCAGCCGCGCGCTGATATTGCCGGCACTGCCCACCGTATAGCCCCGCTCGTACAGGCTCTTGCCGACGGTGCAAATCTCTTCTCGCAGCTTGCTTTCTTTGCTCATGACTACCTCAGAAAAATATAATCCGTGGACAAAAAGCCTGATTCACCATCGTCAATGATTTAGCGAATCTCAATTACAGCGTTATCGACATTGCTGATAGCGGGCAAATATGCACAATCATCACAACTAAACCCTGAGATACCTCCGTGCAGACCGATCACCTTCCAAAAGTCAGTCTGATTGATGTCGCTCGCCATGCGGGCGTATCGACAGCAACCGTATCGCGAGTGCTCAATGGCACTGCCATTGTCAGCGACGCCCGGCGCGAAGCCGTTGAGCGCGCATGCGACGAATTGGGGTTTGTCATAAACGGAGCAGCGCGCACGCTCATGACCAATCGCAGCATGACGATTGGCGCTGTTGTACCCAACCTCGCAGCCGAAACGTTTTCGCGCCCGCTCGCCGCTTTTCAGCGCCGGGTGCATGAAGCCGGTTACACACTGTTGCTCGCAGACTCCCAATTCGACATGGACATAGAGCTTCGCGAAGTGACCACTCTGCTGGAGCATGGCGTCGACGCCTTGATGGTGGTGGGGCACACCCACCATCCCAAAATGTGGGGCCGCATTGAAAGTCGCGGTATTCCCTGCGTACAAGGCTGGACCCTGGACCCAAATCGCCCAAGCGTTGGATTCGACAATGCTGCGGTCGCACGCGAAATGACCAGCCACCTCGTCGAATTCGGCCATCGCAAGATTGCGCTCATCATTGGCATGCGCCCTTCGAACGACAGGTGGACGACACGCATCGAAGCCATCCACGGCAGGCTTGCAGAAGATGGATTGGAGCTGCCTGACCACTACATGATCCAGGACGCGTTTACCCTCGAGGATGGTCGCAGGGCAATGTTTGAGTTGCTCGACCTGCCAGAGCCGCCGACGGGGATCATCTGCGGTAACGATATCCTGGCCTTTGGTGCGCAAATCGCCGCTCACTCACGAGGGGTTCGCATTCCTGAGGACGTTTCGATCATCGGTTTGAACGACTTCCACTACGCCGCCTATCTCACCCCGCCATTAACGACGATGCGCATCAACCTTGAACAGATCGGTGACCGAGCCGGCGATTACCTGTTAAGCCAATTAACGAATGAGCCACTGGGAACTCAGCCGTTGATCGAAACAAAACTGATGGTTCGAGCAAGCACCGGTCCGGCACCAGAAAACCGATAACCGCTGGCGGCCGGTCAGTTCCTGGCAAATGATGCTTAGCGTAGTTCCAGCCCTTTTTCACGGTAGGCGATCGCCGAGGCGTCACTGCGCAAGTGATCAAACAGCTCGGCCACGGCATCAGCGTTCTCACAGCCCACGAATGCCGCAGCTGAAAACGAAGTCGTGCTCTGCACGGCCTCAGGCAGCGGGCCGATGACCTCGACCCCCTCGACGACCAGCAACTCACTGATCTGTTGAATCGCCACGTCGGCGTTGCCCTCGGTGATCTGCCTGGCGGTGAAACCTTGTGGGATGGTGCTGGCCTTGGCATTGATCTGGTCAGCGATACCCAGTTGGCTGATAAGCTTCTGAAAGTAGATGCCGCTGGCACCGCCAAGCGAGTACGCGACTGAGCGGGCGTTAAGCAACGTCTGCACTAACGCTTCAACAGTAGAAATATCGTGATGCTCGGCACCGGCTCGCACTGCAACTCCGATACGGGAATCCACCAACTCGACACGACTGGCAGCATCGACAATTCCGCGCAGAACCAGCTCATCCATTGCCGGCACGGTCACAATGATCGCGTCGCCGCGTGCGCCTTTTTCGATATTGTCCATCAGCACAGTTGTGGGAGCCCAATCGATGTCCACTACTCCGCCCTTCGCCTCGTAGGCCGGCAAAATTGATGCATCAAATGGCGCACGAACGACCAGCGCGCTCATCAGTCGTACACCTGGTACCGCTTCTTGCTCGTTCATTGTTTTTACCTGTTCAACGGTTGCTCGGGATAAATGGGGCAATCAAGAGACGCGGCGAAGTAAGTCGGGATGCAACTGGTGCAGGCGACGAACACCAACCAACGCCATATCACGATCAATTTCTTCTTTGAGGATGCGCATTGCGTGCAGCACACCCTGCTCTCCTCCGATCGCCGCGGCATAGAGGAAGGAGCGCCCGAGGAAAACAAAGTCCGCACCCAGCGCCAGCGCCTTGAGAACGTCAGTACCCCGGCGTATACCGCTGTCGATCATCACTTTCATGGCGCCCTTGTGTTCGGCGATCTCAGCCAATACATCCAAAGGGGCGACGGCATAATCGAGCTGGCGACCACCGTGATTCGAGACGATGATGCCGTCGACACCAAGATCACGCGCCATACGTGCATCCTCGGCACTCAAGATGCCTTTTAAAACCAGATTGCCTTTCCAGCGCTTGCGAATGGCTTCAATGTGCGTCCAGTCGAGTTGGTCACGAGCATTGGTGTTACGCACGACGTTGTTGGACATCATGGCTGGACCGCGCTGGGCTTCGGTGTTCTCGAAATGAGGCATGCCATGTTGGATGACAGTGCGCAGCACAGTGCCGAACAACCAGTTCGGCTTCAGTGCGCTTTGCCACATGACTTTGGGCGTGACCTTGATTGGCATGCTGAAACCGCTGCGTTGCACGTGCTCACGGTTGCCGAGAACCGGAAGGTCGCCGGTTATTACCAACGTTTTGTAGCCTGCGTTTTCAACCCGATCAATCAGCGGATCAATGCGTTTAGGGTCGCCTGGGAGATAAGCCTGGAACCAGCTTTGCGAGTTACGAGCAATGACGTCCTCCAGTGAAATCAGCGACGAGGCGCTGAGAATCATCGGAACATTCATCGCTTTGGCCGCACCCGTGAGTACCAGATCTCCTCGATAGGCTACGAACGCCGCCCCCCCTAAGGGTCCAACTCCAAACGGATGCGAGAAGGTATGGCCAAACAGCGTGGTGTCCTGTTTGCGTCCAGACACATCGACGAACATCCGTGGGACGAAACGGTATTTCCGGTAGGCATCACGCGTTCCACGTAAGGCGGTTTCCGTTTCTACACCACCGCAAACATGGTGGAACACCATAGTAGGCAAATGTCGTTTTGCATGACGCTCGAAATCATCCAGCGCTAACAGATCGCGGAATCGGTGGGGAATCGTAGTCACAGGCCGCGGCACATTGACGGCGATTGGGGCATCGGATTGCACGCCTACGCTTTTTGTTGTTGTGTCTGAAGTCATACGAAATCTCGTTAAACGCGCTAGTCATGGATTGGAGCGCTAGCGTGTGCCGGCCCGTGAGTCGCATCAAAACCAACTCAAAATGAAAGCGCTTACATGCTAGGGCCGTTCCTTGATGGCCGTCAATCGCAAGACCGTCATTTTTCGTTTTTCCATCGCCAACCAGTTATCTCAAAAGAACTCAGATGCTTCCTGTTGACGTTGCTGAAAAAATGGCGTGATAATTTGTAAACGCTTACATTACACGCTACCGGTTTGTTGAAAGACGTCCGACACAGGCTTGAAAGCTCTGCATTCATGCGGATGCCGTTGCGCAATCCAATAACAAAGGACCACCCGATGCCACCTCGAATTGTTTTACTTCATGCCACTTCAGTGGCCATGCAACCTATCCAGGAAGCTTTCGCTCGAGGTTGGCCAGAAGCGGAAATCGTCAACCTGCTGGATGATGGATTGACCATTGATCGCGGTAGAGAGACAGAGCTGTCTTCACAAATGATTCAGCGTTTCGTTGATTTCGGTCGGTACGGGTATGACACGGGTGCCGCAGGCGTTTTGGTAACCTGCTCCGCATTCGGTCCCGCTATTGATCGCATGGCCAAAGTGCTACCTGTGCCGGTTCTAAAACCAAACGAAGCGATGTTTCAAGCCGCGATTGCGCAAGGTAAAAGGATCGGCATGCTGGCCACCTTCGCTCCCGCGGTCAGCACAATGACCGCGGAATTCGACGAGTACGTTTCCCGCATCGGATCGGACGCGACACTGCATACCATCGTCGTTGAAAAGGCCATCGACTTGCTGCGCAAGGGCGACGTCGAAACCCATAACAGGCTGATTGCAGAGCGTGCGCCGGAATTGGCCGATTGCGACGCAATCATGCTCGCTCACTTCTCCACCTCACGCGCCGCAGAGGCGGTTCGAGCAGTGGTTAACGTCCCGGTGCTAACAGCGCCTGATGCAGCGGTTCAGCGGATGCGGGCACTGATCGAAGTCTCACAAGCGCAGGGGTAATCAGCGATGTTATTAGGCGTAATTGCAGACGACTTCACTGGCGCCAGTGACATTGCAGTCACCTTGGCAAAGGGCCTACAGGGTCAGGGTGGCCTGAAAACCGCGCAGTTTCTTGGCGTGCCAGATCAACCGGCTCCGAAAGATATCGAAGCTGGAGTGGTAGCTTTAAAAAGCCGCTCTATCCCCGCCGCACAAGCCATTGAGCAATCTCTGGCGGCCTGCCGCTGGCTGAAGGAACAAGGCTGTCAGCAGATCCTTTTCAAATACTGTTCGACCTTCGACTCTACCCCCGCTGGCAACATCGGTCCGGTCGCGGAAGCCTTGGCAGTTGAGTTGGGTGCAGAAGCTGTTGTCGTCTGCCCATCGTTCCCTTCCATGGGCCGCACTGTGTACCAGGGCCACTTGTTCGTTAATGGCAAATTGTTAAGCGAGTCGGGCATGCAAAATCATCCGGTAACGCCGATGACCGATCCGGATATTCGCAGGGTGCTTCAAGCTCAAAGCCAGGCGCCTACCGGTTTTATTGCCTGGCAGGTGGTACGCCAGGGAAGTGATGCGCTCGAAGCTGCGTTTGACGCCTCGCGCAAAAAGGGAGAACGGCTGACGGTGGTCGATGCCATCGAAGACGAGGACTTGGTGGTTATCGGCAAGGCGTGTCGTTCTACGCCCCTGCTCACCGGCGGATCAGGTATCGCCCGGGGACTCCCACGCAACTTCATCGATCAAGGCTTGGCCGCGGGCGTCGAGCTGGGTGATGTTCAGGTCAAAGGAGGCGAAGCTATTTTGGTCGGTAGTTGCTCCGGGGCGACACTCGGGCAGATCGTACAGCATGGGCTGGATCATCCAATGTTGATGATCACCGTAAAAGATGTTCTGGAGGGCAGCATCAACCCTATTCATCTGGTCAGTTTCGTCCTCGAACACCTTGGGCAATCGCCGCTGGTTTACTCCTCCGGCGAGCCCGAAGAGGTCAAGGTCATCCAGCAGAAATATGGCCAGGAAATCGTTTCTGCTGCATTGGATGAGCTATTTGGAGAAACCGCTCGGCTGCTCGTCCAGTACGGCGTGCGCCGGATTGTAGTCGGTGGCGGAGAAACGTCGGGCGCTGTCGTGAGTGCATTAAAACTAGGGGCTCTGACGATCGGGGCCGAGATCGATATCGGTGTGCCTGCCCTCCTTTCCAGCGGCAGCGATCCTGTCGCCCTGGCACTCAAATCTGGCAATTTCGGCTCGAAAGATTTCTTCGCCAAAGCGGTGAAACAGCTTGGGGGAAATGCCTGACGAACGTCAGTTTCTCGCACGTCCTATCCGTCTCGTCCCACCTGAGGTACCGACATGACCCAGAATAGTAAGACGCGGTTTTGCGCAAATCTGAAGTGGCTGTTCACGGAGCAACCGTTTCTGGAACGGTTTGCAGCCGCTTCCAAGGCTGGCTTCGAGGCAGTGGAATACGCTTCACCGTACGAATACTCGGCAACTGAGTTGCGCTCACGTCTGAATGACAATGGCCTGAAACAGGTGTTGATCAATACTCCTGTGGGTGCCCCTGCCAGCGCTACTGCTTCTGGCTCTGCCTGCCTGAAAGGATACGAAGAGCAAAGTCGTACAGACCTCAAGCGTGCCTTCGAATACGCCAGCGAATTGGATTGCCCACTGGTACACCTGATGGCCGGCATCCTGCCTAACGGAGAAGACCGGGACGATGCTTTCAAGCGGTATGTAGACCACGTCGCCTGGGCCGCTGAGCTGGCTAGTGATGCCAAGATCAAGCTGGTATTGGAAGCCCTCAATCAGCGCGATGTTCCTGGCTTCATCGTCCAGACCCAGGAGCAATCCGCATCAGTTGTGCAGACGGTGGGCAGCGAGCATGTCGGACTGTTATTCGACATCTACCACTGCCAGGTCAGCCAAGGTGACATTGCTACCCGCCTCAAAACGCTGATGCCATTGATTGTCCACGTTCAGGTCGCGGACCCGCCTCTGCGCTCCGAACCTGGCTTGGGCGAGATCAACTGGGATTACGTCTTCAAACAGTTGCTGGAACTTGGATATGACGGCTGGATCGGTTGCGAATACCGACCGCTCAATGGAACCGAAGCTGGCCTCGGCTGGCGTACGCGTTTCGTCTGACCAATACCTCCACAGAAAGGGTCGTTATCAACGTGAGGTGCAAAATGTGCGTATCAAAGTCCAACTTTTCGTCAGTGCTCCTTGTCAGACTCAGACTTGCTCTCATACAGAGGAAGAGACGATGACCCAGTATGTATTTACCCTAGGCGAAACCCCTTCACTCGCCGTCCAGGGTAACGAATCCCGCTTTCCGATCCGCCGCGTTTTTTGTGTGGGTCGCAACTACAGTGAACACGCCCGGGAAATGGGACACGACCCCGATCGTGAGCCTCCGTTTTTTTTCATGAAGCCCGCTGATGCTGTGGTTGCTGCCCAAGGAACCATCGCCTATCCGCCGTTGACTGCAGACTTGCATCATGAGGTTGAACTGGTGGTAGCCATCGGCAAGGATGGCGCAGACATTTCTCCTGAGGCTGCACTCGATTACGTCTGGGGATATGGCGTTGGTGTCGATCTGACCCGTCGGGATATTCAAGCTCAGGCGAAAAAGATGGGGCGTCCTTGGGAATGGGCCAAGGCTTTCGACCAGTCGGCACCGTGCACCGCTTTACAACCGGTGAGCACAGTTGGCCACCCTGCCAAAGGGCAGGTATGGCTCAAGGTAAATGGCGAGCAGCGACAAGTTGGCGATCTCGCGGATCAAATCTGGGCAGTCAGTGATGTGATCAGTTATGCGTCAAAATCCGTAGCGCTCAAGGCTGGCGATCTCATCTTCACCGGAACGCCGGCAGGCGTAGGAGCGTTGCAGCTGGGGGATGTTGTCAACGCCGGTATCGAAGGTATCGGTGAACTGAGTTTCACCGTCGGTAAACGTTGAACTTGGCGTGCCGGTCGTTGCTGATTAAAGTGCGGCATATGCATTGAGAGAAGCGCATATGCCTTCAAGCACACGCGTACTGACGTACGGGATGCAGCAACGCAGCGATCGGCACGACTTTTACATCCGTGACAAGCGGGGACGCGCCGCACTGACCAGCCCGCATCGGCACGAGTATTTCCAGATTCAGATCAATCTGGGTGGTGACACCGTGCAACATATCGGCGGAGCTGTACGCCCCTTTCCCAGAAAAGCGATGGCTTTCATTCTCCCGCATCGTCTCCACCTGATACCTCACCCTGACGACGGCGATTTCATTCTCATCAACTTCAGCCAGGAGTTTTTCCTGCCTCAGTTGAAGTGTGATCCATTGGATTTGAAGACATACCCATTGGGCATGCTCCCGAGCTTTCGCCGTTTCGATTTCAGGAACATATAGATTTCATACTTGAGGATAGCGCATTCGATGAGGTGAGGACCTTGTTGGATCGCATGCGAGCATTAGATCAAAACAGAGAGTTTGGAGTACGCGAAAGACTCAAAGGTTATCTATTCCAGATCGTTGGCCTGGTGTGCCAACACTTTTCCGAGCCACTAAAAGCCCTAGGTGCCAGCAATGCTACCCATCAAGGTCGAAAGGACGCTCTTGCCCGAGTGCGCACTTACATCCGTAACCATATACACGATCCATCGCTTGGTTTGAAGGAGGCGGCGGCAGCGGCCTTTCTATCTCCAAACTACCTCACACATTTATTGCGCAAGGAAACCGGGAAACCATTTTCACAACTCGTTCTCGACCGACGGATGCAGTTGGCTCGGACGCTGCTACTTAATAGCCAACTGCCTATAGGCCAAGTAGCGCACGGTTGTGGGTTCGTCGATGAAGCTTATTTTTCGCGTTGTTTCCGCAAGGAGCACGGTCTCCCACCCGGAAAATTTCGCCGCGCTCATCAGACTCCCGACTGAGGGAGAATAGATATCCAAGAAGCATGCATATTCCTGGTGCACGCTTCAGAATCGCTTTTCTGTGGCATTCGAGTATATCTTGCGTACAGCGCCCTACTCCCCTTACACACTATCAAAAAAGTACCAAAATGGTGCAAGACAGAACACATCGCACCACAAGTTCGCCTGAAGAAATCCACAGAAAATTACATTTTTTCCTATTGTCCGTTTAGCGATATATGACGACCTCCTAGCGATAGACGTCCATTATATTGTCGTGCAACTCTAAGCTCGTTAATACATTATTTTATTAATCATATAGCTCGACAACCTATTTTTTCGGACTTACTGGGAAAAGGATAAACTGTACCTGCTTATAACTAAACACCGAGATTGCTTAGCAATTTCCTTATACATCGCAACAAATCTTAATTTCTGGCACGCCGCTTGCTCTCTATCATCGTGATATTAACGTAGTTGCGAGCACCCCCTAATGAACAGAGAACAATATTTAATAGAAAGCGCCCAGGTTAAGTCATTGAGCGCACGCGGTTATCAACTCGCCATTGGCGTTATTTGTATGATGGCGATTTCCAGTCCGCAATATGTATGGACGCTTTTCACCGCCCCACTCACTGCGAAACTGGGTGTTTCGCTGGCACAGGTTCAAATAACCTTTTCATTATTGATTATCCTGCAAACCTTCTTTTCGCCTGTGCAAGGTTACTTGGTCGATCGCTTTGGCATTCGCTCGCTAGTGGGCGTTGGCTGTGCGCTGTCCGGCCTCAGTTGGGTGCTGGCCAGCCAAGCCTCGTCACTGAGTATGCTTTACCTGAGCTACGGAGTGGTCGGCGGCCTGGGTACCGGGATCGTTTATGTCGGGATCGTCGGCCTGATGGTGCGCTGGTTCCCGGATCGCCGCGGCCTTGCCGCCGGCGCAGTGGCTGCCGGGTATGGTATGGGAGCGATGATCACCACCTTCCCTATCAGCAACAGTCTGCAAAATGTCGGTATGGAAACCACCATGCTGACCTTCGGCCTGGCGCTGGGCATTGTGGGGCTCGTGGCATCGCGCTTTCTGCGCCAGCCTCCGACATCGCAGAGCATGGATTCGCTGCCCGAAATGAAACAAACCGTGGTCGATGTGCCGCCTCGTAAAGTGCTGAAGACACCCGTGTTCTGGCTGATGTTCGCCATGTTCACCATGATGTCGACGTCAGGGCTGATGGTCACTTCGCAAATGGCCAGTTTCGCCAAGGACTTCGGAATGACCACCGTGATGGTGATGGGCATGGCCGCGTTGCCACTGGCTTTGACCATCGACCGCGTCTGCAATGGCCTGACACGCCCGCTGTTCGGCTGGATCTCCGATCGCTATGGCCGCGAAAACACCATGGCTTTCGCGTTTCTTTTCGAAGGTATCGCCATGACCTTGTGGCTGCTGACCAGCGATAACCCGGTGCTGTTCGTCCTGCTCTCTGGCGTCGTATTCCTGGGTTGGGGCGAAATATTTTCACTGTTCCCTTCGACGCTGACCGACACCTTCGGCACTCGTCACGCCACCACCAACTATGGGTTCCTGTACATGGCGCAAGGGATCGGTTCGATTTTTGGTGGCCCGGTCGCGGCGCTGCTGCACCAAAGTACCGATAGCTGGTACCCGGTGTTCGCCGTCGCCATCAGTTTCGACATCATTACCGCCCTACTCGCCTTTTTCGTGCTCAAACGCATGCGCGCCAATTGGATCGCCAAGCACTCGCTGAAGTCTTGATAACAAGGAAAATCGTATGTTGAACACTACACTTGCAGCACGCGGCATTGCCGTAGCCCCCCATAGTCTGGCGGCACAATCAGCCCTGGCAGTGCTGCGCGAAGGCGGCAACGCCATCGAAGCCATGGTCGCAGCGGCTGCCACGATCGCCGTGGTGTACCCGCACATGAACAGCCTGGGCGGCGACGGTTTCTGGCTGATCGTGCCAGCGCAAGGCGCGCCACTCGCTATCGACGCCAGTGGTCCGGCGGGTAGCCTGGCGAACCTCGCCCGCTACGACGGCATGAGCAAGATCCCGACACGCGGTGCCGACGCAGCACTCACCGTCGCGGGCACCGTTGGTGGCTGGCAGGAAGCGCTGGCCATAGCGGCTGAGTTGGGTGGACAAACCCCATTGCCGCGCCTGCTGGAGGATGCCATCCACTACGCCAGCGCCGGGATCCCCACCACCCCGTCGCAGCACCTGGCCACTTCCAGCAAACAAGCCGAACTGCAAAGCATCCCGGGGTTCGCCGAAACGTTTCTTCACAATGGTGCTGCGCCTGAAGCAGGCAGCCTGTTCAAACAGCCGCGCCTGGCAGTCACCTTGCGCACACTCGCCGAAACAGGCCTGGACAGCTTCTACCGAGGTACGCTGGGCGACTCCATCGCCCGTGACCTGAACGCAGTGGGTTCACCGGTCACCCGCGAGGACCTGGCCAACTACCGAGCCAAGCGAGTGCTCCCCCTGGAGTTGGCTCACAGCGCCGGCACCGTTTACAACCTGACACCGCCCAGCCAAGGGCTGGTATCGCAATTGATCCTGGGCATTGCCGATCATGCTGGTCTGAATGACTTCTCTGCGGACGGGGCCGACCATATTCATACCCTGGTCGAAGCCACCAAATTGGCATTTGCTGTACGCGACGCTCATATCACCGACCCTGACCACATGACGATCAACCCGCAAAGCTGCCTCAGTCCAGCCTACCTGCAAGCATTCGCGGCACAAATCAACCCGCAGAAAGCCGCGCCCTGGGGCGAAGGCAAAGGCCCCGGCGATACCATCTGGATGGGTGTGATCGATAACGACGGGCTGGCAGTGTCGTTCATTCAAAGCATCTATCACGAGTTCGGCAGCGGCGTCGTGCTGCCGGAGTCGGGCCTGAACTGGCAGAACCGCGGTGCCTCGTTCAGCCTGGATCCGGACCACCTCTTGAGCCTGAAACCGGGAAAGAAACCTTTCCATACCCTCAATCCTGCAGCGGCACGCCTGAAGGATGGACGCACCCTGGTTTACGGCACCATGGGCGGTGATGGCCAACCGCAGACGCAGGCCGCCGTGTTCAGTCGCTACGCCGTATTCGGTCAGCCGTTGCAGCAAGCCGTGACGGCGCCGCGCTGGCTGCTGGGGCGCACTTGGGGTGAAAGTTCCGACACGTTGAAAATGGAGTCACGCTTCGACGACAAGGTACTGAATGTACTCAGGGCCCGAGGGCATGAAATTGAAGTATTGAGCCCGTTCTCCGAAACCATGGGCCACGCGGGTGCGGCGGTTCGGCTGGTTAACGGATCATTCGAAGGTGCATTTGACCCGAGGGGAAATGGAGCTGCTGCCGGGTACTGACGACTGGATGGCGGACTCGCTCAAGGCTGCGACTCATGCAATCACCTTCAGCCAGTCCGCCCTACCTTTTTGGGCATCGTCTTTCATCAACTCATTGATCGCCACATCGACCAGATCGCTGCGAAGCACAAAGGTACTTATTCGGAATCCAAACGTCTGGAAGCTTTCAAGCGACATCCCCTGGCGATGCCCATCGTCGTCACACCCATCTTCCGCCATGCACCATTTTCGCGCTTGCCTGCCCGTTTTTGGTCTATGACGCCCTGATCATTGACGTTATTACTGCGTGAGACAGCGCCCTGTAGCCCATGCGCATGGGCTACACACGTTGGCACGCTTCATGCCTCGATTAATAAGCAAGTATCAATAGTTGCAAGTTGCAAATAAAAAGCATCATCGGATAGCGCAAGGCTCGAATCATTTTTTCTGACATTTTTACGAGGTGGAGCATGATGAAGCGATGGTTGAAAATGTGTGTAGCGGGAGCACTGGTGG
This sequence comes from Pseudomonas sp., assembly GCF_051660785.1. Taxonomy (GTDB): domain Bacteria; phylum Pseudomonadota; class Gammaproteobacteria; order Pseudomonadales; family Pseudomonadaceae; genus Aquipseudomonas. Next base: position 202,513 of record NZ_JBOFQE010000058.1, on the reverse strand, counting down.
CGAGCGCTGCAACGATGGTGTACGCGCAAGATGACTCCAAGGTGTTGCGCATCGTGCCCCAAGCGGACCTGAAGATCCTTGACCCGATTTGGACCACGTCGTTCATCACGCGCAACCACGGTTATATGGTCTATGACACATTGTTCGGCGTGGACGCCGAGGGCTCGATGCAACCGGAGATGGTCGACAGTTACACGACCTCGCCGGACGCCAAAACCTGGACGTTCACGCTGCGCAAGGACCTGGCTTTCAGCGACGGCAAGCCGGTTACCTCGGCGGACGTCATCGCGTCGATCACGCGCTGGGGCAAGCGCGACGTGTTCGGGCAGAAATTGCTCGCGGCAATGGCCTCCTTCGACGCAGTCGATGCCAAGACTTTCCGCATCACTTTGAACCAAGCGTTCCCGATGATCCTCGAGGCGCTCGGCAAACCGTCCGGCAGTGCCGCATTCATCATGCCCAAGCAAGTCGCCGATACCCCGCCTGACCAGCAGATCACCGACTACACCGGCTCCGGCCCCTTCATCCTCAAGCTTGACGAGTATCGCCCGGGCGCGAAGATCGTCTACCTCAAGAACCCAAACTATGTGCCGCGCAATGAACCGGCTTCGGGCACGGCCGGCGGCAAGCATGTCTATGTCGAACGGGTCGAATGGCTCGTCCTCAAGGACGCCCAGACCCAGGCCAATGCGATTGCGAACGGCGAAGTGGACATGATCGAGTGGATGCCCGCCGAGCAGTACGCGGCGTTCAAAAACAATCCCAAGCTGGAGCTGGTAAAACCGACTCCCGCCGCGCTGGTCGACTTACACCTGAATCATCTGGTGGCGCCATTCAACAACCCGAAGATCGCCCGGGCCGCCATCATGGCGATCAACCAGGAAGCGCTGATGCGGGCTCAATTGGTCAACAAGGACCTGTACCGCGGCTGCACCTCGATTTACCCCTGCGATTCGGCGCTGGCGTCGAGCGAAACGGCCTACTTCACCGGAAAACCTCAGTTCGCGGCAGCCCAGGCGTTGCTCAAGGAAGCAGGCTATGACGGCAAGCCGGTGGTGCTGCTGTATCCGGCCGACTTCGCCGTGCTCAACAAATTCCCACCCGTCATGGCGCAACTGCTGAAGCAGGCCGGCTTCAATGTCGACATGCAGGCGATGGACTGGAACACGCTCGTAACACGCCGCACCAGCAAGGCGCCGGCCGACCAGGGTGGCTGGAATCTGTTCATGACCGGGTGGGTACCCGGCGACACGATGAACCCGATGTATTTTGCTCCGCTGACAGGCAATGGCGAGAAGGGCTGGTTCGGTTGGCCGACTGACAACGAGCTGGAACGACTGAAGGGCGAATTCATGGTCGCCACCGATGCGGCGCAGCGCAAGACAATCGCTGCGGCGATCCAGCAGGAAACGTTCGAGAGCGCACTCTTCGCGCCGCTGGGGAATTTCGATTTGTATTCGGTGATCCGCAAGGGCGTGGTCAGCGGCGTCGTGAAGGCCCCAGTCAACGTGTTCTGGAACATCCAGAAAATTTAAGCGCGACCTTGGTGGCGGCGGGCCGTCGCCACCTTGCGGGGTAAAGCCCCCGTCATTTGCCATTCGGCCTGGGAGCAAAACGAAATGCTTTTTTTTCTTCTACGGCGCGTGCTGTCGACGCTGCCGGTCCTGGTCATTGTCGGTCTCATCGTGTTCATGATTCTGCGCCTGACGCCGGGCGATCCGGCTGCGGCCCTGGTCGGCGATAACGGCACCAGCGCGGACATCGCCCTGGTCCGCGCTAACCTCGGGCTGGACCGGCCGCTGCCGGTGCAGTTCTTCAACTGGAGCAGCCAGATCCTGCAAGGCAATCTGGGCGAGTCGTATTACATGAAGCAGCCGGTGACCAGCCTGATCGCGCATCGCATCGAGCCTACCCTGGCCTTATCCGCACTGACGCTGGTGCTCACGCTGCTGCTCGCGGTACCGCTCGGCGTGATTGCAGCCTGGCGCCACGGCGGCTGGCTGGACCGGATGCTGATGGGCTTTTCGGTCATGGGGTTTTCGGTACCTTCGTTCGTGGTCGGCTACATCCTCATCTGGGCGGTCGCCTTGCATGCGCAACTGCTTCCGGTGCAGGGATATGCCTACTTGAGCGACGGCTTCGGTCCCTGGCTGGCGCACCTTATCCTGCCTGCGATCACGCTATCGATCGTCTATCTCGCACTGATTGCCCGCGTCACGCGCGCAGCCGTCGCCGAAGCGCTGACAGAAGACTACATCCGCACCGCCCGCGCCAAAGGTATATCCGAGATGCGCGTGCTGATCCGCCATGCCCTGGCCAATGCCGCCGTACCAATCGTCACAGTGATCGGCATTGGCGTCGGCTTGCTGATTGGTGGCGTGGTGGTCACTGAAACCGTGTACGCCATCCCGGGACTCGGGCAATTGACGGTTGATGCCGTTCTGGCGCGCGACTTCCCGCTGATCCAAGGCATCACGCTGCTCTTTTCCGTTGTGTACGTGCTGATCAACCTGCTGGTCGACCTGAGCTACCTGCTGCTCGACCCGCGCATCCGTTATTGAGCGGGGACCCTATGGACATGACCGAGAATCACGCCAAGCATCACAACCTGATGGCCATTGCCGCGCCGAGCACTATCCTGGCTAATCTGGAGGCAGTGCCGATCACACGCTCGCGCACACCGCTGTGGCGCCTCGTCCTGCGCAACTGGTCGGTGCGGCTGGGAGGCAGCGCGCTGCTGCTGCTTGTGCTGGCGGCGCTCGCCGCGCCGTTGCTGGGCACGATTGACCCGACCGCGATGGACCCATCGAGCGCCAACCTCCTGCCCGGCGTGCAAGCCGAATTCACCGACCTGTCCGGCGCGACATTGCAACACTTCTTCCTGATGGGTACCGACAGCCTGGGACGGGATACCTGGAGCCGGGTCGTCTATGGCGCGCGCGTGTCGCTGTCGGTCGGAATCTCGGTGGCGCTGCTGGCACTCGCCTGCGGCGGCCTGGTCGGCGTGGCGGCCGGGTATTTCCGTCGCCTCGACGACATCGTCATGCGCACGATGGACAGCGTGATGGCAATTCCCAGCATCCTGTTCGCGATCACGCTGATGGCGTTGTGGCGGCCGACCCTGATCACGGTGATCGTCGCCATTACCATTCCCGAAATTCCGCGCGTCGCGCGCCTGGTGCGCTCGATTGTGCTGACCATCCGCGAGGAGCCTTACGTCGAGGCTGCCATCTCGCTAGCCACGCCGACCCTCAAGATTCTGTGGCGCCACATCCTGCCAAATGCGATCGCGCCGCTGATCGTACAGGGCACTTATGTATGCGCATCCGCAATCTTGGTGGAAGCAATCCTGTCGTTTCTAGGCGTGGGCCTGCCACCGGACATTCCGACGTGGGGGAACGTAATGGCCGATGGGCGCATGCAATTCAACCAGTATCCGCACACCGTGCTGTTCCCAGGTATTTTCCTGGCACTGACGGTACTGGCGGTCAACATTATGGGCGACGGTTTGCGCGATACGCTCGATCCGAAATTCAACAAGCGAGGAAGCTGAGGCCATGCGCGATACGAATGTAAACACGGACATACCCTCCTCCGCTTACGCCGCGACCGTCCTCGCCGTCAAGCAGCTGACGATTGCGCTGCCGGCCGGTGCCGACCGTTCGCATGCGGTGCACAACATCTCACTAGAAGTCCGACAGGGCGAAATCGTATGCCTGCTGGGCGAGTCCGGCTCGGGCAAATCGGTGATCGCGCAGGCGGTGATGGGGCTGTTACCGGCGACGCTGAAGACGCTGAACGGCGATATCGAACTGCTGGGCGAAAGCGTGCTGACGGCAAGCCCGATGCGTATCCGCCAGATGCGCGGAGAAATGATGGCCATGGTGTTTCAGGAGCCGATGACGGCCCTGAACCCGATCATGACGTGCGGCGCCCAAGTCGACGAAATGCTGGCCCAGCACAGCCACAGTCGCGCCAGCGAGCGGCGCCGGCGCATCCTCGAAATCTTTGAACACGTTCAATTACCGGAACCGGAACGTATCTACGCGTCCTACCCGCATCAGTTGTCAGGCGGCCAGCGTCAACGCATCGTGATTGCGATGGCGCTGATCCTGAAACCGGCGTTGCTGATCTGCGACGAGCCCACCACGGCGCTCGACGTCACGACTCAGGCCGAGATCCTCAAGCTGATCCGTGAGCTGCAGACCGAAAGCGGCACCGCCGTGCTGTTCATCACCCACGATTTCGGCGTCGTCGCCGAAATCGCCGACCGGGTCGTCGTGCTGCGGCTGGGCGACATGATCGAGCAGGGCCCCAAGATGCAGGTACTGCAGCAGCCGCGCGAACCCTATACCCGCATGTTGCTGGGTGCCGTCCCCGGACTGGTGCCGCGCGCCCGACCGCCGGTGCAGAAAGCCTATCCGCTGCTCGAAGCGCGCGCGATCGGCAAGACGTATTTGACGGGTTCCTGGCCAGGCCGCAAGCGTGAGGTAAAAGCGGCCAGCGACGTGTCACTGACAGTGTTGCCGGGCGAAACGGTGGGCATCGTGGGCGAGTCCGGTTCCGGAAAGTCGACGGTCGCGCGCTGCATTGCGCGGCTGATAGAGCCGACCACCGGCGATATCTTCGCCGATGGTCGATCGGTGGCCAAAGCGCGCGGCCGTGACCTGTATCCGTTCCGGCGCAGCGTGCAAGTGGTGTTCCAGGATCCTTACCGCTCGCTCAATCCGCGCCAGACGGTGGGCGACTCGATCATCGAAGGACCGCTCAATTTCGGCGTGCCTTACGCCCAGGCGTGGCAACGCGCGGAAGAATTGATGACGCTGGTACGCCTGAAACCCGATGCGCTGCACCGCTACCCCAGCGAATTTTCGGGCGGTCAGCGGCAACGGATCTCGATCGCACGGGCGCTGGCGTGCGAGCCGCAAGTGTTGATCGCCGACGAGGCTGTGTCCGCCCTCGATGTCTCGGTCCAGGCGCAAATCCTCGAACTGCTTGACGACATCCAGCGCCGGTTGCGGATCGGCATCCTGTTCATCACGCACGATCTGCGGGTGGCCAGCCAGATCTGCGACCGGGTCATAGTGATGCGGCGCGGCGAGATCGTCGAGGAAGGCTTGATCGAGGATGTATTCCTGGCGCCGCGTCATGAATACACGCAGGCGTTGTTGGCGGCGGCACCGGGGCGCGGCTTTTCATTCGGCACGGCGTAACAAAGTGGGGGCAGCGCATGCGCTGCCCCCTACGCCGATGCGCGGCGCTAACCTGCGTCAGTCTTGAAGCAACCGGCTGATTGCCGTGGAAATAAACGCGGCGTCTTCCACATTGGCAGTCGGCAGGCCGGCGCGGTGGCCCCAGATCGATTGAATTGGCAGCAGTGTGGCATTGGGCATTTGTTCCACTTCGAGGCGATTGTCTTCCACCTGGAAATACAGGTCGGTTGTGCCCGGCATGATCAAAGCCTTTGCGGTAATCGCTTTCAGCGCCCCATGGAAATCGCCGTTATAAACGGAGTTGGCAGCAATGTTCGCGTGCTGCCAGGCCCACAGCTGCGACAGCAGGTTGTTGGCGTCGCGTCTCAGGAAATTCGCTTCCCACGACATCACCAGAAAATCCTCGAGCGAGGAGAAACCGGCCTGGCGCCACACTTCCTCGCGATAAAACGTTTGCGACATCGCCATGGCGGCATAATTGCGGCCCATGGCACGCAGACCGCGCTCGGGACGCTGGACGAAGGTACCGTTTTGAAAAGCGGGATCGGTCGTCAGGGTGGCGCGCACCCCTTCGATGAAGACTTGATTATGCGGCGAGGCTTTTGCCGCGCCGCACAGCACGACGAGCCGCTGGACCATGGCTGGATACAGCGCTGCCCAGTGATAAGCCTGCACGCCACCCATCGACCAGCCGCACGCCATGTGCAAGACCTCGATGCCAAAGTGTTGCGTCAGCATCTGGTGTTGAACCCTGACGCTGTCGGTGATCGTGAAATTCGGCCAGCGGCTTCCGTTAAAGGGCTCGCTGGCATTGCTGGGTGAGGACGACAGACCATTGCCAAACAGGTTCGGGATTATCACGAAGTACTTGTCGGTATCCAGCGCCTTGCCGGGACCGACCATCCACTCGATGTCATAGTGATGCGCGGCAAAAGAAGTCATGTAGAGAATGACATTCGATTTGGCGGCATTCAATTTTCCGTAAGTCTGATAGGCGAGCTTGGCATCCCTGAATGTGATGCCAGACTGCAAAACGACGTTCCCTGCATTGAAGACAAAATGGTCATTCATAACGGGCTCTCGGTGGAAAGTGATATGTGCGGTGTAAAGACTTGGCGCTACATTCAATTCGTGCGCGCGGTCGGCGGACGCGTCCAGGCGCCACCCTCCTCGACATGTTCGGTCAGCTTGCGGATGCAGCGAAACAGCACCTCCTTCTCGTCCGGCGACAGCACCGACATCAACTGCTGGTCGAATTCCTTGCCGATCCTGTCGCTCTTCCGGACGATGGCCTGGCCTTCTTTTGTCACGTGCAGGTGGGTGACCCGCGCATCTACGGTGCCGGTTGCGCGCGTCAACAAGCCACGCTTGGCCAGCGCGGTGACCAGCTTCGAGACCAACGTCTGTTCAAGATACGTCAGCGCGATCAGTGGACCGAGGGAGATGCCCGGCTGCATGTCGACAAAACGCAGCACGCGAAGCTCACGCAGGGTTACGCCGCATTCGGCTTCATAGAGGTCCGACGCGACGCCCTTCGCCATTTCGCTCAAGACATCAAGGTGAAAGTTTAAATGTTCCAGCCTTGGATATAGCGCCTTTGGCATGCTGCTCTCCTATTCAACCCTGTTGAGTTATCTGTAAATTTCAACAATTGAAATTCCGCCCGATCAGGCTTTTATTCTGCCTTGCCGAGCCACGTCTCGACCAGCCGAACCCAATAGGTCGCCCCTATCGGCAGCAGCTCGTCATTGAAGTCGTAACTGGGATTATGCAAATTGCAGGTCCCTAAACCATGTCCTGCATCGCGATGCGTGCCGTCGCCGTTGCCGATGAATACATAGCAACCCGGTTTAGCCTGCAGCATAAATGCGAAGTCTTCCGAGCCCATGGTGGGCTCAGCTTGCGGGTCGACGTTGTCCATGCCCACGATGGATTGCATCACTTCGACCGCCAGCGCCGTTTCTTTCGGGTGGTTCACCAGTGCTGGATAATTGCGCGTGAACCTGAATTCGATCTGCGCGTCGAACGCGGCGGCCGTATGCTCGGCGATCTCTTTCATGCGCCGTTCAATCAAGTCCAGCACCTCGACGGTGAAGGTACGCACCGTTCCAAGCAGGCTCGCCTCGTCGGGAATCACATTGGTCGCGCTACCCGCGTGGATTTGCGTGACCGACAACACGGCGGAATCGATCGGGCTCACGTTGCGCGAAACGATAGTCTGCCAGCTCTGTGCTATTTGCACGGCGACCATGACCGGGTCGATGCTTTTGTGCGGTTGCGCGGCATGCGCGCCCTTCCCTTTGACAATCACTTCAAAGTGACTACCTGATGCCATGGTCGGCCCGGTTCTCACGCCAAAGGTGCCGGCCGGATGTCCGGGCCAATTGTGCATGCCGAATACCGCTTCCATCGGGCACGTGGTAAACAGCCCGTCGTCCATCATCCGCTTGGCGCCGGCACCGACCTCTTCCGCCGGCTGGAAAATGACATACACCGTGCCGTCGAAATTGCCGTGCTGCGACAGGTAATGCGCGGCGCCCAGCAGCATCGTTGTGTGTCCGTCATGACCGCATGAGTGCATCTTGCCGTCATGCCGGGATGCGTGGGCGAACGTATTGAGCTCTTGCATCGGCAGTGCATCCATATCGGCGCGCAAGCCGATTGCACGGGGGCTGTCGCCGTTCTTGATGACACCGACCACGCCGGTTCCGCCCATGCCGCGCAATACCGGAATTCCCCATTGCGTCAGCTTCTGCGCCACCAGGTCCGAGGTGCGTTGCTCTTCATAGCCGAGTTCGGGATGGGCATGAATGTCCCGACGGATTTGCCGGAGTTCGGAATGGAACTGAGTAATCGAATCAATCAACTTCAAGATAGCTTCCTCATTGTCCGAAAACGGCCCCACATCAGTGCGAGGCCCGTTATTGCGCAAGCCTGAAAATGTTGCGACCGCTACGCGGTCCGCGCTGTCTGCGGCAGCAGCTACATCGAACGTGCAATACCAATACCTTGTAGCCACTGCCGCAGTTGCGCCGAGGTCCGCTGGACCTCCAACAACATCGGGATTTATTACAGGAAGCTGTAGGTGTAGTTGAAGATCAGACGGGTCTGGTCTTGCGCAGGAATGTTGGTGTCGCCACGGTAAGTACCGTGACGCAGCGTCGTACCGAACCCTTTAAGCGCGCCCGTTTGAATCACATAATCCACACGCAAATCGCGTTCCCACTCGGTCTGGTCTTTACCAATGCCGTTGGTAGCCTTGATGTCCTGACCACGCAAGTATGAGACCGACGCTTTCAGGCCAGGCGCGCCGAGCGAGGCGAAGTCATAGGTGTATTGACCAAAAGTTGTGTTCTCGCCTGCACGAACGAAACTGTTGACCACGCTATCTGTGAACAGATAGAAGCTAGGGCCGCCGTTGCCTTCGTTTCTACCATTGCCATCGACAACGTTGCTTTGGTTCAGGTAAACAAAACCGCCGTCGTCACTGACACGCTGATGGCCAACCAGGAAGGCGTTGGCTCCCAGGGTGTAGGTGAACATCGCGCTCCAAGTGGTGTTGTCGACTTCACCCGGAGTTTTGGCGAAGCCGCCGTTGTTATTGAACATGTAGCCCGTCGTGCCATTTTTGCCGTCGGAGCTGCTATCGAAATAACGCAGGTCAGTCTTGAGGGACTGGCTGTCAGAGATCGGCAACACATGAATCAGACCGAAGAAATTCTGTTTGTAGTAGTCCTGCAACTCGGAGTGGTAAGCCTGCAACATCAGGTCCTTGGTGACCTTCCAGTCAACGCCGCCGAAACGGAACTGGTTGCTGTCCTGGGTACCGCCGGCAACGGCCAGACCACTACTGTTGCTCGTTGCGCGACCTGCAGAGTGCTCGAGTTGACCGGCAACCAGTGTGAAGTTGTCGATATCCTTGGAAGTGATGATGCCGCCGTCATAAGTCGCTGGAAGGACGCGGCTGTCGTTCGCCAACAAAATCGGAAGTTGCGGCGCCAAGGCACTGCCCACATGCAGTTCAGTCTTGGAGATACGCGCCTTGGCGTTCGCACCAACACGGCTCCACGAATCGACTGCCGAACCATCGGTGTCGCTTGGGTAGAAGCTGTTGTTATCTGGATGGTGACCTTTGCCGCCGTCCAGGTGAATGCCGACTAACGCCTGAGCGTCGATACCAAAACCGACGAGACCCTGGGTGAAACCAGAGGTGTAATCGAATCTCAGGCCTTCGGCGGTTTCTTTTTGATCGTTTGCAGTGCCTTCGCGGGTATCAGCGTTGTAGTAAAAGGTACGTGAACTGACGGAAGCCTTGCTGTCTTCGATGAAACCGGCAGCATCGGCTTGCTGGGCCAACACCCCAACGGCCACGGCAAGCACCAAGCTGGATTTGTACATGTTCTGCTCCTCGGGCTTTCTAGTATTGTGTTCAGATGTTTTTATTTGCAATTAGCAACTATTGAAAATTACATTTTAATCAAAGCACGAAGCGTGCCAACGCATACACTCACGTACAAAGGAAGCTGCGCTGCCCTGCTCACACAGGAATAAGGTCAATAAACAGGGCGCCATAGGCCAAACCGGACTGGCGAGCTCGAAGATTACAACCGGGTATCGACGCACCAGCCGAGTGCGCACGCACTAAAATTGCACCTTAATCGCCACTCACTTCATCACTGTCGTCCCACGATTCCTGTCCTCCAAGGGCTAATTGCGCTCATGGCATCGTTGTTGCTTAGGCAGAAATACCATCATGTATACAAGATAGTATTTGCTTACCGTGCCCGACATTCGCCGGCAGGTCGTCTTAGGAGATGTCATGAGTAACAAGATCAAAGTGGTTGTGCTGCCCGCTCTCTTTTCTGCCTGCCTGCTCGCCGCGCCATTCGCGTTGGCCAAGGATGTGGTGAAAATAGCTTTTATTGGTCCCTTGACCGGCGGTACCTCGCCCATAGGCCTGGGTGGTCGTAATTCCAGCGAACTGGCGGTCAAGCAACACAACGCCAAGGCCAACAGCCCGTATGAGTACGAACTGGTATCGCTGGACGATGAGTGCAAGCCCAACGTCGGCGTGCAGATCGCAACCAAGATCGCGTCGGACAAGGAAATCATCGGTGGCATCACCCACTACTGCTCGGCCGTGGCCATGAGTGCCGTCGACGTCTATCACAAGTTCAGCCTGCCAGTGGTGGTCTGGGGTGCGGTGCTGCCGGACATCACCTACGCCAACGACTTCAAGGAAGTGCATCGGGTCAACGGCACGATGATCAACCAGAACCAGGAAGCCGCTAAGTTCATGGTCGAGCGCGGCTACAAGACTTTTGCGGTGATTCACGACACCACCGATTACGGCAAAGGCCATAACCAGTACTTCAGCCAGGCGCTGGAAAAAGCCGGCGGCAAGATTGTCGGTACGTTCGGAGTCACCGCCGATCAGCAGGACTTCACCGCCGAACTCACTCAGATCAAACAGCTCAAGCCGCAGGTCATCTACTTCGGTGGTCTGACCCCGATCGGCATCCGCATCCGTTCGCAGATGGAAAAACTCGGAATCGATGCCCAGCTCGAAGGCACTTCGGGGATCAAGTCCGACTCCTACATCGAAGGTGTCGGCGCCCCCATTGCCGAAGGGTCGCTGTCGTTCATCGAAGGCGCTCCGTGGGAGAAACTGGTGGCCGGCCCTGCATTCTTCGCCGCCTATGGCGAGCAGAAATACGCACAGCCCGCCGAAGCCTATGGACCGTTCGCCTACGTGGCGACCAACTTGTTGATGGACGCCATCGACAAGGTCGGCCCGAACCGACGCAAGGTTCGTGAGGAGCTGAACCACACCAAGGACGCCAGCACCATGATCGGGCCGGTGACCTTCGATGACCACCGGCAGAACATCGTGCCGCTGATCACTTCCTATGTGGTGCAGGACGGCAAATGGGTGCCGTGGCAGGACAGCGAATACGCCAGCGGCAAACGCACCCTCAAAGATCTGTAACCGGCGCCTTGCATGATCCGGCTCCGACCCCGTGTCGGAGCCATGACCCTTTACGATCCGGACCTTCCAATGAATCTGGAAATACTCAGTCAATACCTGATCAACGGGCTGATGCTCGGAATGATCTACGCGATGGTCGCGGTGGGCTTCACCCTGTTTTTCGGGGTGCTCGATGTGATCAAGTTTTCCCATGGCGATGTGTTGATGGTCGGCGGGTTCGCCGGACTCAGTGCGTTCGCCGCGGCACAGTCGGTCGGCATCGCCAACCCCTGGCTACAACTGTTGATCATGCTGGTCGCAGCCTTGGCAGTGACGGCTGCATTGGGCGCGTTGGTCGCACGTTTTCTGATCCTGCCGCTGCGTGATGCCCCGCCGATCAACCTGTTGCTGATCACCCTGATGCTCGGTCTGGTGCTGCGTGAGTGCATCCGTCTGTTCTATCCGGACGGCTCCAACTCCAAGCCCTTTGCGCAACTGCTACCGTCCGACACCTGGCATCTTGGCAACCTGGCCGTACGCGCCGATAGCGCGATTCTGTTGTTGGCCGCAGCCTTGACCATCGTTGGCGTCCATCAGTTGATCAACCGCAGCAAGCTGGGTCTGGCCATCAGAGCCGTGGCTCAGGATGGCGAAACGGCACGGGTCATGGGTATCAACTTCGAACGCATCGTGCTGGTGACCTTTGCTCTGGGCTCGGCCCTGGCAGCCATGGCCGGGATGATGAACGGCCTGTATTACAACGAAATCAACTTCAACGTCGGCCTGCTGTTGGGCGTGATCGGCTTCTGCGCGGCGATCCTCGGCGGTCTTGGCAACTTCTATGGCGCGATCCTCGGTGGCTTTCTGTTCGCCGCCCTGCAGACCTTCGGTGCCGTTGCCCTGCCGCACTTCATTCCTGGTTTCCAGGGTGCCTACAAGGATGTGTTCGCCTTTTTAGTGGTGATCGTCCTGTTGGCCTGGAAGCCTACCGGCCTGATTGCCGAACGCAGCAGTGAGCGAGTCTGAGCATGATCAAATTTCTGTCCAATACTTCACGACCGTTACTCATCGCGGTCTTGGCCCTGAGCTTTCTCGCAGGCTGGGCCTTGCTGCATGCCGAAAGCCAGCTTGAGATTCTTGTACTGGGAATCGTCGTAGCAGTACTGCTCGGTGTCTCCCGACGCCTGGGTATCGCCCGCCCGCTGGGCCTCAGCGCCGGACGTTATCCACGGCTGCTGGGCATGGGCTGTATCGTCGGCGTGTTGGTCTTGCTCGCGGTGTTTCATGAAGATCACTTCGCGCTGCTGCTGCTTGCCACGGTATTGATCTACAGCGTGGCCTGCCTGGGCCTTAACGTGCAGTTCGGTTATGCGGGGATTGTCAACTTCGCCGGCGCGGCGTTCTTCGGCATCGGCAGCTACACCGCCGCCATGCTGGCCCTGCACAGTGGCGTGCCCGACCTGCTGGCGATACTGATCGCCGGGCTGATGGCGGCGGTGCTGGGCTCGCTGCTGATCCTTCCGGTATTGCGCACCCGAGGTCACTACGCAGCGTTGGTGACCATCGCGTTCGGCATCCTGTTTCGCACCTTCATGGAGGTCAATGACACCTTCGGCGGCCCGCAGGGTGTGCGCATTCCCAGCATGACCCTGTTCGGCCGGGATCTGGGCGAGAGCCTGGAATGGGGTGACAGCGAGATTTCGTTCTACGCCAACTTCGTGATCCTGGCGCTGATTCTGTGCAGCCTGGCCTTCTGGCTGGTACGCCGCCTGGAGCGCTCCTGGCTGGGCGTGTCCATGGACATGGTGCGCACCGATGAAGTCTCAGCCTCGGCGTTCGGTATCCGCATCGCCCGCACCAAGGTCATGGCCTTTGTGTTCGGTAACTTCCTGATCGGTGTCGCAGGTGCCACCTACGGTCTGATGACCGGTTACGTGGCGCCCAACAACTTCACCTTCGGCGACTCGCTGATCCTGGTGTCGATTGTGATCCTCGGTGGCATCGGCAATCCGTGGGGGATCATTCCAGCAGTGGCCATCGTGATGATCCTGCCGGAGAAACTGCAGTCGATTCAGGAGTATCGCTTCCTGCTGTACGGCCTGCTGGTGATCGCCATTCTGCTATTTCGTCCTCAGGGGCTGCTGCCTCGTCAGGTACGCAAATTCTTTCCCGGACGTGAATCATGAAACCACTGTTGCAGACACGCGGCCTGACCATGCGCTTCGGCGGCCTGACCGCCCTGGACGGCCTGGACCTGGATATCGCACCACGGGAAATTCTCGCGTTGCTGGGTCCCAACGGCTCCGGCAAGACCACCTGTTTCAACGTAATCACCGGTCTGTACAAGGCCAGCGCGGGCAGCGTCAGCTTCGGCGGCGAGGACCTCAGCGGCCGCTCGCCACAGACCGTCTATGGCCATGGCATCACCCGCACCTTCCAGCGCCTGCGCCTGTCGTTGCCGCTGACAGTGTTCGACAATGTGGTCATCGGCAACACCCGCAACCTCGATGAAAGCCTCTGGTTCAACCTGTTCCATCGGCAGGCTTTCAAGCGCCAGCACGGCGAAATGGTCGAACGCGTGCATCAGCTGCTGAAGACCTTCAACGCCGAGCTGGCCGACAAGCTTTGGCAGCCTGCGGTCAACCTGAGCATGCTGGACCGGCGACGGGTAGAAATCTGTCGCGCGCTGATCAGCGAGCCGCGCCTGCTATTGCTCGACGAGCCGTCGGCGGGCATGACCCATGAGGAAACCAACGAGTTGATGGACGACATCCTCAAGGTCCGGCAGAGCGTCGCCCCGTTCGCCATCGCCCTGATCGAGCATGAAATGAATCTGATCCAGCGTATTTCCGAACGCTGCGTGGTGCTCAACTACGGCAAGAAAATCGCCGAAGGCACCTACGCCGACATCATCGCCGACCCAGAGGTCCAGGTCGCTTACCTGGGCAAGGAGTGAGTCAATGCCCCTATTGAGCGTTCAACGCATTGCCACGGCCTATGACCGCATCGACGTCATCCATGACCTGTCCCTGGAGCTGGAAGAAGGACGTATCACGTGCATCCTCGGCGCCAATGGCGCGGGCAAGAGCACGCTGATCCGATCAATTCTTGGCCTCACACCGCCCAATCGCGGCGACATCACCTTCGATGGCGCATCGCTGCTGGGCCTGCCGACACACCGCATCATCGCCAAGGGCATCTCCTGCATTCCCGAAGGGCGCAAGATTTTCCCGAAAATGAGCGTGGCGGAAAACCTGCGCGTGGGTGCCTATCAGGTGAGCGATGCGGCGGAAATCGCCAGGCGTGCCGACGAAGTGTACGAGCTGTTTCCGCGCCTGAAAGAGCGTCGCGAGCAACTGGCAGGCACCATGTCCGGTGGCGAACAGGCCATGGTTTCCATCGGTCGTGGGCTGATGGCCAAACCCCGCCTGCTGATCATCGACGAACCCTCCCTGGGTCTGTCCCCGCTGTATGTCAAAGAGAACTTCCGGATCATCGCCGACATCTGCCAATTGGGCATCAGCGTTCTGCTGGTCGAGCAGAACGTGCACCAGACCCTGGCGATTTCCCACTACGGCTTCGTGCTTTCCCAGGGACGCATGGTGGCCCAGGGCGACGCCCGCAGCCTCAGCGAAGATAAAGAAGTCCAGGCCGCCTATTTCGGCTGATCCTTATTTGGAGCATCACTCATGACCTTGCAATTTAACGCTGTTGAAATGACCCAGGCGCTGGTGCGGATGAACACCATCAACACGCCGGGCGATGAATCGAGCTGCACTCGATACCTGGCCGAATTGCTGGAACCCCATGGCTTCACCTGTACCCTGATAGAACTGTCCCCCGGTCGGGCCAGCCTGATCGCCAGCCTCGGCGACCCGAGCAAGGGTCTGCCCTTGGCGTTCACCGGCCATGTGGACGTGGTGCCCTTGGGCGATGCACCCTGGACTCAGGCCCCGTTCGGCGGCGATATCGTCAATGGCAAACTCTACGGACGCGGCAGCAGCGACATGAAGGCCGGAGTCGCCGCGTTCGTCTGCGCCGCCCTTGACTGCAGCGACCAGATCGCGGGGACTGCCGGCGTCACCCTGATCATTACCGCAGGCGAAGAGACCGGCTGCGAAGGCGCATTTCACATGGCTTCCCAGCCAGGCCTGCTCAAGCCGGCGGGTGCGTTGCTGGTGGCTGAGCCGAGCTACAACAACCCGCTGGCCGGCCACAAGGGCGCGCTGTGGTTGAAAGCCAAGGCCAAGGGCATCACCGCCCATGGTTCGATGCCTCAACACGGCGACAACGCGGTGTACAAAATCGCCCGTGCCGCGCTGTCCCTGCAAGCCTTCGATTTCCATTGCCCGGCCCATCCGGAAATGGGCAGCCCGACCCTGAACGTCGGCTTGATCAGCGGCGGGCTCAACGTCAATTCGGTGCCGGATGCCGCCGAACTGACTATTGATATCCGCAGCGTCGCCGGGCAATCCCATGCCGCCGTGCAGCAGGCAGTACAGAAAGCTGTCGGCGACGACATCGCGCTGGAGATCATGATCGACCTGTCACCGGTCTACACCCCGCCCGAATCACCCTGGGTGCAGCGAGTCATGCAACTGTGCGACAGTACCCAGACGCCGGGGACGGTCACCTACTTCACCGATGCCGCCGCCCTGCTCGCCCCGCTGGGCGATCCGCCGACGCTGATTCTCGGCCCCGGCGAAACCCATCTGGCGCACCAGACCGATGAATACTGCGAGGTCAGCCGCATCGAAGAGGCTCACGACCTGTATCGCCGGATGATCCTCGATTGGTGCCAGGCATGAACGTGAATCGTATGGATGACCCAACGCAACTGACCGCAAGTGAAGCCGCGACACTGCTGCAACAGCGCACCTTGAGTGCCGAGCACCTGATGATGGCCTTCCTCGAACGTATCGCCGAGCGCGAGCCAGAGGTGCTTGCCTGGCGCAGCTACAATGCCGACGCCGCGCTGGCGCAGGCCCGAGTCCTGGATCGTGGTCCGTTGCGCGGGCCGCTGCACGGCCTGCCACTCGGGGTCAAAGACCTGTTCGACACCCGGGATTTCCCTTCCGGCTATGGCTCGCCGATCTACCAACACCATCAGCCCATCAACGATGCCGCTGCCGTCGCTCTGTGTCGCGAAGCCGGAGCGATTGTGTTGGGCAAGACCGTCACGACGGAATTCGCCACCTTTACCCCGGGACCAACGCGCAATCCGCATAATCCGCTGCACACACCCGGCGGTTCGTCCAGCGGTTCGGCTGCCGCCGTGGCCGCGCGAATGGTGCCGCTGGCGCTGGGCACGCAAACCGCCGCCTCGATTATTCGCCCTGCTGCCTACTGCGGCGTCGTCGGTTTCAAGCCCGGTTTCGGTCTGATTCCCCGCGCCGGGGTCAAAAGCATCAGCGAGTCCCTGGACACAGTCGGTGGCTTCGGGCGCAACGTGGCGGATGTCGCGCTGCTCACTTCTGTGATGGCGGATGCTGCGCAATGGCGACAGTTACACCTGGACAGCAAACCCCGTATCGGCCTGTGCCGCACTGCGTACTGGGACGCCGCTAGCCCGGCAGCACGTCAGGCACTCGAAGACACTAGACAACGCCTGATCAAGGCCGGTGTGCAGGTCGTTGACGTGCGCCTGCCGGACACCTTCGACCAGCTCGCCAAGGTGCACGACGACATCATGTGCGCCGAGGCATTCAAGGCGCTGGCCGACGAGCGCGTGAATCATCCTGAGTTGCTCAGTGAAAGTCTGCGGCAGATGCTGGTGCGTGGCGAAGAGGTCGGCTACCTGCAAAACCGTTACAATCACGCCCTTGTCGCGTCTGCCCGCGCGCAACTTTGCCAAGTGTTCGCCGACTGTGATCTATTAATGACGCCCAGCGCCTGTGGCGAAGCCGACGTTGGCTTGCAGCGTACCGGTGACCCGCTGTTTTCACGAACCTGGAGTGTGCTCGGCCTGCCCAGCCTGCATCTGCCTACTGGCTTCGGTCCCATGGGGCTGCCCGTGGGCGTGCAGTTCATCGGGCCTGCATCCAGTGATACTCAAACCCTGGTCTTTTGCCATTGGGTGGAACACCAGTTGAATCGTCAATAGGACTGAACATGCAACTTGCTTCCCAAGCCACCGGCAAAGAACGCCGGGAAGGTCTCGCCGAACGGATCTATGCCCAGCTCAAGCAGGACATCTTCGAGTTCCGCCTGTTGCCCGGGGACCGTTTCAGCGAAGGGGAAATAGCCACACGCATGAACGCCAGCCGCACACCCGTGCGGCAGGCGTTGTTTCGTCTGGAACAGGAGAATTATCTGGAGGTGCACTTTCGGGCTGGCTGGCAGGTCCGGCCGTTCGACTTCACCTATTTCGAAGAACTCTACGACGTGCGCATCGTACTGGAGCAGACGGCGGTCAAGCGCCTGTGTGAAAACATTGCTCCCGGCCAGCAGGAGGCGCTCCAGGAGCTGTTAGCCATCTGGAACATTGAACCTGAGCAGCGTTGCTATGACGCCCATCAACTGATCCAGATGGACGAGAACTTCCACCAGCGGCTGCTGACCTTGGCAGGCAATGCACAGATGACGCGGATTCATGAAGAGATCGGCGACAAGATCCGTGTGATCCGCCGTCTGGATTTCACCCAGCCAGCGCGCATCGACACCACCTACGCGGAGCATACGCAGATCCTCAACGCGACCCTGCACCACCGCTCGGAAGAGGCGCAGCGCCTGCTCAAGGCACACATCGAGGTCAGCAAGGCCGAGGTCCGCAAAATCACTCTGCACATGGTGCATAGCGCGCGTAATTGACGATGCGCTCCTTACAGAAAACGCTAAAACCAGGCGATGGGAAAACACGCTAGAGACGGTTTGAGTAAACGCCCCGACTTGTTCGGGGCGTTTTCTTTTGTGCAGGTAACAGCTGAAAAAAGGCCTTTGAGCCCATCAACTCCATCAATCGACAGATGCACCGACTCGGCAACACGCTGCCAAGCCGGTGCGTACGCGTGGATCAACCTGGCAAAAGCCTTGCGTTACTCAACGCAGTGCCAGTGACGGAGTCGATGCCGGAAGCTTGCGGGCCTTGGCGGCTTGCTCGAAGCTATAGGCGTAGCCGATGAGTTGAGACTCGCTCCAAGGACGCCCGATCAGCTCCATGCCGACTGGGACGCCCATCGGCGCATCAGCCGTAGGCGTGGAAAATCCGGCAGGAACCGCGATTGACGGAAACCCGGTGAGCGCGGTCAGGATGCCGTTGCGGTCGGGCTGGCTGAATTCGCCGATCGGCACCGGCAAGCGTTTCTGGTGCGGGTAGACCATCGCATCGAGATGGTTTTCCGCCATCAGATTGGCAAGGCTGATCTTGAGCGCGTCTATCTTGACCATACGGTCCTTGTAATCCGGATCCGCCAGTCCGTTTTGATAACTCTGCGCCGACAGCAGGAACTTGTTCAGGGATTGATGCGGTTTGCCGGAAGCAATGATGTCGTCCAGCGAATGCGCAGGTGTGGCCGTGCCGAGTGCCTTCAGGTAAGTATTGATGACGCCTTTGTATTCATACTTCTGCACGTCCAGCTCGGCGTTCAGTTTGTCGCTGTCCATCTCCGGAGCACTCACCGGAACGATAACCGCACCCTGCTTCTTCAGGACCTCAATGGCGTTGGCCATGACGCGGTTGACTTCCTGATTCTCCGGCTTGGTGCCGAACATGGTTTGCAGCACACCGATCCGCACGCCTTTGAGCGCCGTCTTGTTGAGCGATGCGGTGTAGGTTTTCGGGGTCTTGCCGACACCGAGCGCTGTCAGCGGATCGGCCGGATCGTAACCCGCCATCGAGTCCAGCATCACGGCGGCGTCGGCCACGGATCGGGCCAGCGGGCCGGCGTCGTCCATGGTAAATGAGACCGGCAGGATGCCGTCCCGGCTGACCAGGCCATGGGTCGGCCGGATTCCGACCAGACTATTGGCGGATGCGGGCGAGCGAATCGAATTCACAGTATCCGATCCGGTTCCGACCGTAGCGAAGTTGGCCGCCAGCGCAACGGCAGTGCCGCCGGACGAGCCGCCCGGCGTCAACAGCAGGTCATAGGGGTTCTTCACCTGGCCGCCGAGCGAGCTGATCGATACCCCGCCAAGGGCGAACTCTTGCATATTGGCTTTGCCGAGAACCAAGACGCCGTCTTTGCGCAAGCGGCTCAGCGCGAAGGCATCTTTCGCGGGTTGAGCGCCGGCCAGGGAAGCCGAACCGCCCGTGGTCGGCATATCGGCGGTGTTGTAGTTGTCTTTCAGTACCGCCGGAATGCAATGCAGCGGCGCCATTTCGCCGGTCTGCTTGAATTGCTTATCCATGGCATCAGCTTGCTCCAGCGCCTTGGGATTCAGATAAAGAATTGCGTTCAGCGCGGGGCCTTGTTCGTTATAGGCCCCGATGCGGTCAAGGTACTGCTGCACCAGTCCGCGGCAGGTGAGGCTGCCCGCCCGCATCGCCTTGTGAATGTCCCCAATCGACGCGTCCATGACATTGAACTGCGCGCCTGCTGCATAGGCCGACAATGGAAGTAGTCCTGCCAGCAATACCGGCAATACCGGCAAAACCTTGGTTGTGTGATCCCGCATTTTTTGAATGACCCTATCAGTTTGTGATCTACATTGTTTTTGAATAACGCTCATTCTTGCATTTTGCATTTTGCATACAACGTGCCAGCTCGGGGCAGAATGCAGTGTTTTCCCTGTGTACCGTCAGGAGTCGCAAATAAGTACAGGCGGGTGCAGCGCGGCGTCTCTTCGAGGCCTGCGAAACGCACCAGCTTTGGGCGCGCTGCACATTTTCAGTTTCCGAAATGGTGCGGATTCGAAGGAAGTTTCAGTAAATGCAGTGAGGTAATCAGGCGCGCTCGAGAGGATCCGGCCCCAAGCGCAGTCCGCTGTCTAGCTTGGCGATCACCGCCATGTCCTCGGCATCCAGGTTGAAGTCGAAGACTTTGGAGTTATCGCGAATCCGCTCTGGGGTGACCGACTTTGGAATTGCGATCAGGCCAAGTTCCAAATGCCAGCGAATGATCACCTGCGCAGTCGTGCGACCATGCTTGGCAGCGATCTCGCCAATCACCGGATTATTGAGCGCCTGGCCTTGACCCAGTGGGCTCCAGGACTGCGTGCGAATATTGAGCTCGTCGTGACAATGGCGCAGATCACTTCGCTGGAAGAGAGGATGCAGTTCGATCTGGTTCAGGACGGGCACGACGCCTGTTTCATCGATGAGCCGCTGCAGGTGGTCGGGGTTGAAGTTCGAGACACCAATGGAGCGCACCTTGCCCTGCTCCTTGGCCCGGATGAGTGCTTTCCAGGTATCCACGAACAGGTCCCGCGAAGGAGCCGGCCAGTGGATGAGCAACAGATCCACATAATCCAGCTTCAAGCGCCCCAGGCTCTCATCGAATGCCTTGGCCGCCGCATCGAAACCCTGGGCGGCGTTCCAGATCTTGGTGGTGACGAACACATCAGCGCGGTCTACCCCGGAATCGCGGATCCCTGCGCCCACGCCTTCCTCGTTTTCGTACACGGCAGCCGTGTCAACGTGGCGGTATCCAACCTGCAGCGCATGACTCACCGCAGCGCGAGCCTCCCCCGGGCTGGCCAGCCAGACGCCCAACCCGAGCTGAGGAATCTGGTTTCCATCGGAGAGTTTGATCATCGGTTGTTCGTGACTCATAGACACCTCATGTACAGGAAACATCTTCTAGAAAGACTGAGTGGGCGAACCCGCCCGAAGAGTGAATTGGGTGATTTCCCCTGGCACACCCAGGCGAATCGGGAACCCGTTCCACAACCCAGTGCCATTGCTGGTGTAAAGCAGCATGTCCCCGACTGCGTATGCCCCGGAGACGAAGTTCTCATTGGCGTATCGAGCTACCTGATCGAGACCTCGAATCATTCCTCCATGCGTATGCCCGGAGAGTTGTAGCCCAACGCCAGCGTTAGCCGAGCGCAAGGCGCCGGAGGGGCGGTGCTTCAGGAGAATCACAGGAGCGTTTACGGGAGCATTCACCAGCGCCGCGTCCAGATCCGGGCCGGGCATGCCAAATGCCGGAGCGGCCTCATCCGTAACGCCGGCGACGACAAGCTCTTCATCGCCCGATCCGACGACTGCGTGCTCGTTCTCCAGCATGCGCATGCCCAGACTTTCGAACTCGGAGTGCCACTGAGCTTCGTTGAAGTAGTACTCATGGTTTCCGGGAATAGCGACGACGCCCAGAGCGGCCTTCAGCCCACCAAGCGCCGCCACGTCCTGGCGCCGGGCCGCGGTCGTGCCATCGATGAGGTCGCCTGTGATCAGGATCAAGTCCGGGTTCAGAGCGTTGGTTCGAGCCACCACCTGCGACACCCAGGGCGCGTTAAAAAGACGGCTGATATGCAGGTCAGTCAGTTGAACGACCCGAAGCCCTTCCAAGGAGTGCGGCAGGTTCTTGATCCTGACTTCCACGTTGCGCACATCAGGAACCTGTACGGCTTGATAAACCCCCAACGCTGACAGCAGCGAAGCGACCACCGCAATCACATACCGGCTGTGCGCACTGACCTGCTTTCTGGCAGCACGCAGTCGGAGTATCGACAGCAGGCCATTTGCAAGATCCGCGATTGCAACGAACACGAACAGAAGAACAAATGCGCAAAACGCCCAACCCGCTACCAGGACAGCCCACCGGGGTATCTCCGGTGAGAACATTGTCCCGAATATCCAGACCTGGATCAGGTGGTACTTGGAGACAACCAGAAGCACGAGGGCGAGGAAGATTCGCCAGCCTGCCGAGACAGGTAGCGGGACGATGAAGCGCCACAGGACATACAGATAGGCCAGGCCCAGGTACAGGTGGAACACAGAAAAGCTCGCTTAAGGAAACCATCAATCGTTGAATTTTTTTAATGGTACACGGCGCTACAGGAGTTTCCGTTTAGCTTTACTGCACGAAACGTTGAGCCATTTTCAACGGTCTATGTTTTTTGAGGATGAGCTTGGCCGCGGCGAACTTTGCGTCCAGCGTTCGTTGGTGGATCTAAGGAAAATGAGAAACGGATAGGCGTGCTTATGCCGATCAAGCACTCGGCAGGCCAACACGAAACGAATTGGGCACGGGCAACCGTCGATGCGAGTGCTTCAGGCTACTGCTGGAAGAAATCCCCCGGCGTCACGCCGAAGTGCTGCCGGAATGCCGCTATGAAGGCAGAGGTAGAGTCGTAGCCGCAGCCAAGGGCGACCTGGGTCACACGCTGTCCTTGTTCCAGGGCTTCCAGTGAGCCGAGCAAACGCAGGCGCTGACGCCAAGCGCGGAAGGTCAGGCCAGTTTCGCGCAGAAACAGCCGCCTCAGCGTCTTCTCCGAGGCACCCAGGTCCTGACTCCATTCCAGAAGGGTACGGGAATCATCGGGGGCTTCTTGCAAGCCCCGGCACAAGCGGAGAAGTCGCGGGTCACTGGGAAGGGGCAACGACAGGCTGACCTCACGGGCCACCTGCAACTGGTCGAACAGCACTTGGGCCAGGCGACCGTCCGCACCTTTCTCGTCATATTCCACTGGCAGCTCGCAGAAGCGCCGAATCAGCTCCCGCGTGAGGGTATCAATCTCGATGACCCGACAACCGCACAGTCCACAACTCGAGGTGACGTCATTCAGGTAAAGGCTGCGCATCTCGGTATGAGGGGAACTGAACACCTCGTGTTCCGTCCCTGCCGATATCCAGATCGCGCGCTGAGGGGGCGCCACGAAATTGCCTTCAGCGGTGTGCACATGCAACACGCCTCGGATGGCATATGAAAGCTGCACCCAGGTATGGGTGTGGCGCGGCGTTCCCACCGCGCCCACCAGCGACTCATTGCGGGCAAACAAGGGG
Organism: Pseudomonas sp.; assembly: GCF_051660785.1. Lineage (GTDB taxonomy): Bacteria > Pseudomonadota > Gammaproteobacteria > Pseudomonadales > Pseudomonadaceae > Aquipseudomonas. Next base: position 179,445 of record NZ_JBOFQE010000058.1, on the reverse strand, counting down.
CGGGGCAATTGTTGCAGTTGGGGAATCTGGCGCTCGCGCCATTGATTTTGACCGTTTGTAGGCATTTTTTGCCCCTATTGCGTTAGTCGGCATCCCGTAGCTAGGGTTAGGGTAGCCGGAGCCTCAATGACAACTATTGGATAAACCCATGGCCCGCTCACGCTTGCTCCCGGACAACTTCACCCTGACGCTGATCGCCGTCGTCGCTACCGCCACCTTGTTACCCGCACAGGGGCAGGTGGCTGTCGCCTTCAGTTGGATCACCAACATTGCCATCTCGCTGCTGTTTTTCCTGCACGGCGCCAAACTATCTCGCAGCGCTGTAATTGCAGGCGCCGGCCATTGGCGCCTGCACTTGCTCATATTCATCTGCACCTTTGGCCTGTTCCCGCTGCTCGGACTTGCCCTGAAACCGGTACTGTTGCCGATGGTCGGACCTGAACTCTATGCTGGCTTCCTATACGTCTGCGTCCTGCCCGCCACCGTGCAGTCGGCCATCGCCTTCGCCTCCCTGGCCCGGGGCAACATCCCTGCGGCGATATGCAGCGCCGCCGCCTCCAGCCTTGTGGGCATATTTATCACCCCAGTACTGGTCGCCCTGCTGATGGGCGTGCACAGCGACGGGAGTTCAACGATCGAGGCCATCCGCAAGATCAGCATCCAACTGCTTCTGCCCTTCATCGCTGGTCAGATTGCCCGTCGCTGGATCGGTGACTGGGTGAACCGTAACAAGGGTTGGCTGAAGAACGTCGACCAGGGAAGCATCCTTCTTGTAGTTTATACCGCGTTCAGCTCAGCCGTGATCGGTGGACTCTGGCAGCAGGTTCCACCCCTGAAACTGCTGGGCGTAATGTTCGGTTGCGGCCTGCTTCTGGCTCTAGCACTGCTGGTCGCCCATCAGTTGGGTAAATGGCTGGGCTTCAACCTGGAAGACCGTATCACCATCCTTTTTTGCGGCTCGAAGAAAAGCCTGGCCACCGGCGTTCCCATGGCACAGGTTCTATTCGCCGGCAGCAGCATCGGCGTGCTTATTCTTCCGCTGATGCTGTTTCATCAAATACAACTTATGGTCTGTGCCGTCTTGGCACAGCGCTATGCAAAGAGACCAGAGTTACCGTCCCTCTCATCTCCATGTGTGGAGTCAGCCCGCTCTTAATGACAGTCTGAACACCCCATCGGCTTTGTCCAACCCTTGGGGTGCAGTCCAAACCGCTTGAGAACCGTTCAGCGGCTCAAAGGCGAAATCGCCCAACCATATTGTTCAGATCAAGCGCCAACCGCGACAGCTCGTTGCTCGCCGCGCTCGTCTGAGTGGCCCCGGTGGCCGACTGCGCCGACAAATCACGAATGTTCACCAGATTACGGTCCACTTCGCGGGCCACTTGTGCCTGTTCTTCGGCGGCGCTGGCGATCACCAGGTTGCGCTCGTTGATTTCGACCATGGCGTTGTTGATGGTGTCCAGCGACCTTCCGGCGCCGTGGGCGATGTTCAAAGTCGATTCAGCACGCTCGGTGCTGTTGCGCATCGAATCCACCGCGTGCTCGGTGCCGGTCTGGATACTGCCGATCATGCGTTCGATCTCGCTGGTCGATTGCTGGGTGCGATGAGCCAAGGCGCGCACTTCGTCCGCGACCACCGCGAAACCACGACCGGCTTCACCGGCGCGGGCGGCTTCAATGGCGGCGTTCAACGCCAATAGATTGGTCTGGTCAGCCAAGCCACGGATTACGTCCAATACCTTGCCGATGTCGCGAGATTCGATAGCCAGGTCGCCGATCAGGGTGGCGGTGCTTTGCACATCGGCGCTCAAGCGTTCAATCGCGCTGACAGTTTCCTGTACCAGACCAAGACCATCGCCGGTGGACGCGGTGGCATTCTTCGAAGCTTCGGAGGTGCTGACGGCATTACGCGCGACTTCTTCCACGGCGCTGGTCATTTCGTTGACTGCGGTAGCTGCCTGTTCGATTTCGTTGTTCTGTTGAGTCAGGCCACGGGCGCTTTCGTCGGTGACACTGTTGAGCTCTTCAGCAGCAGACGCCAGTTGCGTGGCGGAACCGGAAATCCTTTGCAGGGTATCGCGCAACTTGTCCTGCATCTTTGACATGGCGAGCAGCAAACGGCCGGCTTCGTCTTTACCGTCGACTGTAATCGGGCGTGTCAGGTTGCCTTCGGCGATTTCTTCGGCAGCGCTCAAGGCGTTGGCGATCGGTTTGGTGATGCTGTTGGTCAGCAGCCAGGCGAATAGCAGGGTCAGGCCGGTGGCGATGACCAACAGGGTGATCACCAGGTTAAAGGCCAAAGCGTACTGGTCGGCGGCGTGTTGATTGGTGTCGACGGTCTGCTGATTGTTGATGTCCAGCAAACGCTTGAGCGCGGCGTTGATCGCATCGGCGTTGGTCACCAAATCGGTATTGAGCAGTGCACCTATCTCGTCCACCTGATTGCTATTGGACAGGGTCTTCAACTGGGATTCGATCTCGCGGTACTGCCCCAGCAACCGCACGTACTCATTGTAGGCCGCATGTTCCTCGGGGTCGGTGAGCATTTTTTCATAGATCGCCTGAATGGCAGAAATCTGTTGGTTGCGCGCCTCGTATTGCTTCATGGTCAGCTGCAGGGCATCCGGATCACGGTTCACCAACAGACGGTAGGACAGCACGCGCAGGCGCAGGGTGAGTTGGCTGAGCTCGGCGAGGCTGTTGATACTCGGCACGCTGTTCGAGGTGATGTTCTCGGCGGCGCCGCGAATCCTGCTCATTTGATTCAAGGCAAACACACCCAGGATCAGCATCAAGCCGCCAATCAGGGCAAAGCCGAGGAATGCCCGCGGGGCGATATTCATATTACGAAGGGACATGCTGTTCACCTAAGAGAGCGCATCCGCGCCAGACTTGGAATGAGTTGAAAAATGACCTATTGGACATTTCGTAAAAATCGTTAGGCCTCTCGCTCTTCATACCATCGCGTGAAGGCTTCGGCGCTTATCGGTCGGCAGAGGTGAAAGCCCTGGGCGATGTCGCAGTTGTATCTACCCAAGGCATTAAGTACGTGGGCTGTTTCTACGCCTTCGGCGATGACCTCCATACCAAGGTTATGTCCAAGGTCGACAACACTTCGTACGATCAGCTCGTTGGCCCTATTACTTTGCATGGCCAGTACAAAGGATTTATCGATCTTGAGTTCGCTGATGGGCAAATCTTTCAACTGAGCGAGACTGGTATAGCCCGCACCGAAATCATCGATGGCGATACGGATGCCCATGGTATGGAGCCGCATCAGAACCGTACGAGCAGCCTGGGAGTCGAGCATCATGGCCGACTCGGTCACTTCGAGCACGAGCATGTCCGGGGACAGTTGGTGGCATTCAAGCAGCTCGACAATTTGAAAGACCAATTTGTCATCCAGCAGGTTGCGCGCAGAAATGTTGACTGCGACCGGAATGCTTATTCCGGCGTCAGCCCAGGCCCGCACCTGGGAAAGCGCGAGGTTCAGCACGTAGTAGGTCAACGAGCCGATAATCCCAGTGAGCTCGGCGCAGGGAATGAACTCGTCCGGACGCACCAGACCACGTACCGGGTGCTGCCAGCGCACCAGCGCCTCGACACCGGTGACTTTCCCGGTGTTCAGGCTCACTTTCGGTTGGTAGTCCAGGAATAATTCACCGCGCTCCAGACCTCGGCGCAACTCTCCGAGAATGGTCAGGTGCTCTGGAGATCGACGATCCGATTCCGGGTCGTAGGTGAGTATGCCCATGCCCTGCTTCTTGGCTGCATACATGGCGATGTCAGCGCGTTGCATTAGCGTCGAAGTATCGTCACCGTGAATGCCGGAGACGACCACCCCGACACTGGCTTCGACATCGAGCTCGATGCCGTCGATCTCAACAGTCGCAGTGATCGCGGTGTGTAGCCGCAGTGCTGCCTGGAAAGCCCCGTCCAGGCCGTCCACGGAGGGAAGCAGGATGGCAAACTCGTCGCCTCCCAGCCGGGCGACCGTGTCGATTTCACGTGCCTCATTGAGCAACCGCTGGCCAATCTGGTCGAGCAAGCGATCCCCGTAATAGTGTCCCAAGGTGTCGTTGACCTCTTTGAATCGGTCAAGGTCAATCAGCAACAGGCCCGTGGTTGACCCATGGCGCCGTGCCAAACGCATTGCCTGCTCGAAACGGTCGGCCAACAGCGTCCGGTTGGCCAGCCCGGTGAGTTTGTCGTGCAGCGAAGCGTGCAGTGCGGCTTCGCGTTGACTCTCAAGCTCGTCGCGGGTGCGCTGCAACACTGTTGCAAACAGGCCCGCGAGGATCAGTCCGGCGACAAAAACGATTGGGGTGGTACTGGCGTTAAAGGATTCCCGTGTGCGAAGTTTCTCCAGCGCCACAATCGACTCATCGCGGTAATTGTCCGAGGCTTGCAGGACGGTTTTTTCAATCTTTTCGAATCTCGGGCCAACCTCTTCGTTGTCGATCCAGCGCGCCGGCATGTCATCGCCACGATCAACTGCATCGAACAGCCTATTGATGCTTTCCAGGTAGGGGGGCAGAGCCGTGCGTACCCCCTCGACGAGGGTGCGGTCCTCAGGCGATCCCGAACGGTGAACATTCTCGAGCGCAGTGGTCAGTTGCGTTACGACATTGCTGAAGTCACGACGGACTTCCGGGCTAGGAGCCAGTCGATATTTATGCCCCAGATCGTTGGCTGCTGCCACTGCAGTACCTGCCGATGTGTAGTAGTCGGACAGTCGGCTCGAGGCGATTGCTTCCTGACCCAGGCGTCCGGTGGTGATTGACGACCACACAGCAAAGCTGCTGATTGCAAGCAGTACGGCGATCAACCCATAGCTCGCCCATCGGGTAGGAAATGTTTTACACCAGTGAAGTTGCCAGGGTGACGCACTCACCTGCACAAAGACTGCAGGTTGCTTCGGACTAGCTGGTGGTAAATGGCTCATGGGTTACCAGAGAGAAAAATCGCTTTTATTAGTGCTGCGCACGACAGCCGCCAAAATCACAGAACGGTCGAAGACGTTGAGGCGCGCGAATCGGTATAAAAAGCCCGCGATCAGGCTAAAGGCCCCGCCAGGTTTGAACGCTTGAAAACCATCAAATCTGGCGGGGCCGGGGCTGTTGGAGTCGGTTTTTTTCAACGGCCTGCCAAGGCCTGTTGACAAGCTTGGGTAACATCGAGCCCGAGGTCAGGCCGCGTCAGTGGCGGGGCCATGAAGGCGGGCGAGACCGGACTCTTGATGCAGCGCGCGAGAATGGCGTCGATCTCACGCTTGCTCTCCTCGTCGATTTGCCAGCCATCGATCTCGTCGATCGGGTCGAGTTGATCCGGGCGGCGCGCGCCCCACAGCGCGATAGTCGGCCCCTGGTCGAGCACCCACCTCACGGCGAGCGCGAGCACGGATTTGCCGAAGCGCTGGCGCGCCAGGGCGGCGAGTTCATCCACGGCGGCGAGATAGTGCCCGAAGCGATCGCTCTGGAATTTCGGATCGACCTTTCGTAGATCATCGCCGCCGAACAGGGTGGATGCGGTCATACTGCCTGAAAGAAGCCCGCGGCAGAGCGCGCCATAGCTCAGGACCGTAAGGCCTGTCTTGCTGGCATACGGAAGCACGTCGGACTCCATCTCCCGCTCGAACAAATTGTACGGCGGCTGAACGGCGTCGACCCTGGCAACGGCGCGGAAAGCATCTATCTGCGCCGGCGAGAAATTGCTGACGCCTATCGCCCGAATCTTGCCCGCCAGGCGCAGCTTTTCGAGAGCGAATGCGGTTTCCTCAAACGGCGTCTCCATATCCGGCCAATGGATCTGGTAGAGGTCAATGGTATCGGTGCCAAGCCGCCGCAGCGAACCCTCGACCTCCAGGGTGAGACGCGCAGGTCGGGAATCGCGATAAACCTTGCCGTCTTTCCAGGCGAGGCCTGCCTTGGTCGCGATCTGCACCTTGTCCCGCAGCCCCCCGGCTAACGCCTTGCCCACGATCTCTTCAGAGCTGCCAAAGCCATAGACCGGCGCGGTGTCGATCAGCGTCACGCCACGCTCCACCGCCGAGCGGATGGTAGCGATGGCTTGTCGTTCGTCGGTGCCCCCCCACTTCCATCCGCCGATCGCCCATGTGCCGAGGCCAATGCGCGAAGTCTTCAGTCCGGACAAGCCGATTTCAATCTGTTCCACTGTAAAATCTCCGAGGTATTTTCAGGAATCCTGTCGAGCGCCGCTTACTTTCGGTAGAGCTAGATCATCTCGCGCCCTCGCCGGCGTCTTTCGCGGGCAGATGGCCGATCGCCGACCAATCCAGCGTTTCACCGCCATGCGCCATCAGGGTCAGGAATCGGTCGCGCAGGAGGCTAGCGAGCGGCATGGGCACACGCAGTTCTTCGGCGGCGGCGAGCGCCAATCGTATGTCCTTCTGCCCGAGTGGCGCGGCGAAGCCCGCCGGTTCGAACTGCTCCCCCGCGATCAAGCCGCCATAGATCTTGTAAACCGGGACATTGAAGATCGAGGACGTCAGCAGCTCGAGATATTGGTGCCGGTCGATACCCGCCTTCCCGACCAGCGCCATTGCTTCGCCGAGTGACTCGATCACTGAAGCGATCAGGAAATTGCCGCTGAGTTTCACCAGATTGGCGAGGCTTGGCGTGTCGGACATGATGACCGTCTGCTTGCCGATGGCATCGAACAGCGGCGTGGCGTCATGGATCGAATCATCGGTACCGCCCGCAACGACGAAGAGCTGACCAGCGGCCGCAGCTTCCGGGCGTCCGAAGACCGGCGCTGCGACATAGCGCTGCCCCTTTAATGCGTGGCTCTGAGAAAGTCGGCGCGACAAGGCGACGCTGATCGTGCTCGCGGAGATGTGGATCGCGCCTTCAGCAAGACTTGCAAGCACGCCGTCCTCTTCGAAGACCACGCTCTCGACGGCTTCGTCATTTGCGAGCATCGTCATGACCACCTCACCCTGGCAGGCCTCTGCCACAGTCGCGGCAGCCCTTGCTCCTAGTGCCACGACCTCGTCCGCCTTCGCACGGCTGCGATTGAATACCGTCACGTCATGGCCGGCCTTCACGAGATTCGCAGCCATACCGGCGCCCATGCGCCCCAACCCTATGAAACCTACCTTCATGGCTCAATCCTCTTCATTGATGCGAAACGGAGTGTTTGGGCAGCACCGACAAACATTCCCGGGCTCTTTCAGCCCTGTTGTTTGACGAACGCGTCGAATGCTGCAGCATGGTCCGGATGCCAGCGCGACAGTGCCGGGCGGTTCTCGACAACGTCGCCTGCGGCCCAAAGAATGCGCCGCTCATCCAATGAACGAGGGACGTCGTTGTCCGGGCAAAGGATGTAGAAATCTCCCGCGTCGAGACGCACCATCATGAAGTCGATGGTCTGTTCGGGCGTCCAGGCGCCAGCGGGTTTTTCGCGACGGTCATTGCGAGACAACTCTGTAAACACAAAGCCCGGGATCAACAGATGCGTGCTGATCTGTCCGTTCGCGGTGTTACGCAGCTCATGCTGTAGCGCTTCGGTAAACGCTTTGAGACCTGCTTTCGAAACGTTGTACGCAGGATCACCTGGCGGGGTGGTAATACCCTGTTTGGAACCCGTATTGATCACGAGGCCTGGACGACCGCGCTTAATCATCTCGGGTACGAACACCTGCGTGCCATGAATCACACCCCATAAGTTGACACCCAGGACACGCTGCCAATTTTGCGCGGGGCCAAAAATCCCGCTGCCGGGCTGAATACCGGCGTTGTTCATCAATACATCCGTACCGCCGAAGCGCTCCCGAACGACCGCTTGCAGGCGGAGCAGGTCTTCGACACGACTGACGTCCGTTTCAATAGCAAAAACGTCCTGAATGCCGTTCGCAGCAAAGACACAGACTTCTTCGACAGCTTTTGCCAGACGCCGGGGCCCGAGATCGGCAATGCAGATGCGCAGCCCTTGTCGAGCGAAGCGCTTGGCCGCAGCCAGGCCGATGCCGTCGGCACCGCCGGTAATCACCGCCACAGCGCCTGGAGTCAATGCAGGATGAGTCATTTGTAATCCTGGTTTAGAGCCGCTTTGCGGCGTTGGAAGAGAAAAACAATGGCGCCCTCACACGGCTACGCGATTGTCCGTATCGCTCGCCCACATCATGGAAACCGCGAATACACCCAGCCCCCCCAATGCCAGCAGTGCACCCACCCAGCCTGTCGAGGCCCAGCCAAAACCGGCGGCAATGGTCACCCCGCCCAGCCATGCACCCAGCGCGTTGGCTGCATTGAAAGCCGAGTGGTTCAAGGCTGCCGCCAGCGTCTGGGCTTCACCTGCCACATCCATCAGGCGCGTTTGCAAGCAAGGGCCCAGGGCAATCAAGGTGCCTACCAGGAACACATTCATCGGAGCCAGCCATGGGTTGCTGGCGGTGAATACAAAGAGCGTCAAAACCATAGTCGCCCAGACCAGCACGCCACCGATCGTGGGCAAGAGCGCCCGGTCGGCGAGTCTGGAGCCGACAAGGTTGCCGGCAACCATGCCTGCACCGAACAGAGTCAGCACGATCGGCACAACGTCCTCGGGCAAATGTGTCAGCTCTATCATGGTCGGCTTTACATAGCTGAAGACCGAGAACATCCCCCCGAAACCGATTGCGCCGATGAGCAGAGTCAGCCATACCTGACCGCTATTGAGCGCTGAAAGCTCACGCAAAGGGCTGGAGGATCGATTTCCAGGAGCGAATGGCACAAAACGCCAGATCAGTACCGCAGCAAGCAACGCTATCAGGCCTACGATCAGGAAGGCGGTCCGCCAGCCGAACCACTGCCCCACCGCCGCTGTTGCCGGTACGCCGAACAACGTCGCCAACGTCAGGCCCATCAGCACCATGGCTACCGCTTGCGTTCGTCGCTCACGCGCCACCAAACCAGCAGCGACCAACGCAGCCACGCCAAAATAGGTGCCGTGAGGAAAGCCTGCGAACAGACGGGCAACGAGCATCGACTGATAGGACGGTGCCAGCGCACTGGCAAAGTTGCCGAGCGCAAAGACCGCCATCAGCCCGATCAGGAAATTGCGCCGGGCCCATTGCCCTCCCGCAACGGCCAGCAAAGGAGCTCCAATGACCACGCCCAGGGCATAGAAGCTTATAAGGTGACCGGCCTCTGGAATGGAAACAGCGAGGTCTTTTGCCGCATCAGGCAACAAACCCATAATCACGAATTCGCCCGTGCCAATGGCAAATCCACCCACACCGAGGGCCAGGATAGCGAGACGTTGACTCGTGCGACTTTGCTGGGGCAACGCCACCTCATCGCCTGAAGATTCATCAAGCAGTTTGCTATCAATGTGGGACATAGACGCTCGCGGTATTGGAAAAACAGAAGGCTGGATTCAAAGATTTCGTGCAAGATGATCATATCGCAAGTATCGTTGAATGAAATTCAATGAACCGATGAGGCGCCATCCATACGCCATCATGCACCCCTCACGAGAACTCGCCTGATGCCTGCATTATCCAGAGCCGATCTAGCTGATTTGAATGTCTTCTCCGTCATCTGCCGACGCCGAAGTTTCCGTTTCGCCGCGGCGGAACTGGGCGTGTCAACCTCAGCCCTCAGCCATGCCATGCGTAATCTGGAAAATCGATTGGGCGTCAAATTGCTCAATCGCACCAGTCGCTCCGTCGTGCCGACGGCTGCTGGCAGTGCACTGGTAGAAGGTCTGGAACAAGGATTCGGGCAAATTGAAGCGGCCATGGGTGAGCTGGAGCAGTATCGCAATGCCCCCATGGGAAGGTTGCGACTCAATGTGCCGCGTGATGCATCGCGCCTGTTGCTGGGGCCGATAGTGGCCCGGTTTTGCCAAACCTATCCGGATATCAAGCTTGAAATCATCGTCGACGACAACATGGTCGACATCATCAAGGCAGGCTTCGACGCCGGCATACGTTACGGTGCGACTGTTCCTCAGGACCTGGTCGCTGTGCCACTGACCAAACCGTTGAAATGGGTTGTCGTGGGCTCGCCGCAGTACTTGGATCGACACGGACGGCCGGAAAAACCGGACGATTTACTGCAGCACGAATGCATAAGAATCCGGATTGGCGATAACTCAATCTACAAGTGGGAACTCGGCGATGGCGACGACACTTGTGAAATCGATGTGCCCGGCCCAATCATCGTGAATGAAACGGACATCGCCCTGGACGCTGCCATCGATGGCCTGGGTCTCGCGTACTGCCTGGAGCTACGCGTGGCACAGCAAATAGCTGATGGGCGCCTGGAGGTGGTTCTGCCGTCATGGGCCAGCACCAGTGAACCGATGGTCATGTATTACCCCAGTCGCCGACAGGTCCACCCTGGATTAAGACAACTGATCGAAGTCATCAGATCAGTCCATCTGTAGCACTCCTTGGACGAGCCCCTTTGACAAGGGGCCCGTTACCGCGTCTTCGCAAGCGTTCACTCCTTTCGTGACTGCCTGAAGCGGTGCAGCAAGGGTTCGGTATATCCGTTGGGTTGGCTGGTCCCTTGAAATACCAGCGCGCAGGCAGCCGTGAACGCGAGCGAACCGGCGTAATTCTTCGACATAGGCTGATACGCAGCATCGCCAGCGTTTTGGGCGTCCACGACCACCGCCATCCGTTTAAGCACCGTCATGACTTGCTCGCGGTTCACCACGCCATGCCTGAGCCAGTTGGCCATATGCTGGCTGGATATCCGCAAGGTCGCTCGGTCCTCCATCAGTCCGACGTCATGGATATCGGGTACTTTCGAGCAACCCACCCCATGATCGACCCAACGCACGACATAGCCTAAAAGGCCTTGTGCGTTGTTCTCCAGCTCCTCGGTAATCGCTTGTTGATCCCAATCACCGACGCGGCCCACGGGTACATCCAGCAACTGGTCCTGTATTTCAGTAATTTCACTGGCGGATGCATCCTGCACTATCCGGTTTTGCACAGATGTGACGTCAACCTGGTGATAATGCATCGCGTGGAGTGTGGCCGCCGTGGGCGACGGGACCCACGCCGTGCTCGCACCGGCCAAGGGGTGCGCCACTTTCTGCTCCAGCATGGCGCTCATCAGATCCGGCATGGCCCACATGCCCTTACCAATCTGCGCCCTGCCCTGCAGCTGGCAATCCAGGCCAACCAGCACGTTGTTGCGCTCATAAGCCTTGAGCCATGAACTGGATTTCATTTCACCTTTGCGCAGCATCGGGCCGGCCTCCATGGAGGTGTGCATCTCATCACCCGTTCGATCAAGAAAGCCCGTGTTGATGAACACCAATCGCTCGGTGGCCTGGGCAATGCACGCCTTGAGATTAAGGCTGGTGCGCCGCTCTTCGTCCATGATGCCCATTTTCAAGGTATTTGCCGGCAGCCCGAGCATCTGCTCGACACGACTGAACAACTGACCGGTAAAGGCTACTTCCTCGGGACCGTGCATTTTCGGTTTGACGATGTAGACGCTGCCGGTGCGGGAATTGCCTCGATGTTTGAGGTCATGCATCGCCGCGAGGCTGGTGACCACGGCGTCCAGGATCCCTTCGGGCACTTCGCGTCCTTCATTGTCCAGCAATGCCGGGGTGGTCATCAGGTGTCCGACATTGCGCACTAGCATCAGCGAGCGTCCTGGCAATGTCAGGGAAGAGCCATCGACTCGAGTCCATTTGCGATCAGGGTTGAGACGGCGAATCACGGAGCGATCATTTTTTTGCAGGGTTTCGGTGAGATCGCCCTTCATCAGCCCCAGCCAGTTGCGATACACCACGACCTTGTCAGCGGCATCGACCGCCGCCACCGAGTCTTCGCAATCCATGATGGTGGTCAGCGCTGCTTCCAATACGACGTCTTTGATCTGCGCGGTGTCGGTGCCTCCGATAGTACTGGCCCCATCAATCTGGATCTCGATGTGCAGGCCGTTGTTCAAAAGCAAAATTGCACTTGGCGAGCCTGCATCCCCCTGAAAACCCACCCACTGCTGCGGATGCTTCAGCCCGGTTGTCGTACCGCCCGCCAAAGCGATTCGCAGTTGGCCATTTTCGACGCTGTAGCGCGTGGAGTCGGCATGAGACCCCGACGCCAATGGCACGCTCCGATCGAGAAACGCGCGGGCATAGGCCACGACTTTCCGCCCGCGCGCAGCGTTGTACCCTGCGTTCTTGCGCGCGCCCTCTTCATCGGCAATGGCATCAGTACCGTACAACGCATCGTATAAAGAGCCCCAACGGGCGTTCGCCGCATTGAGTGCGTAACGCGCATTCATTACCGGAACCACCAACTGGGGGCCTGCCTGGGTGGCAATTTCGCTGTCTACATTGGCGGTGGTCACGGTAACGGCTGTCCGCACAGGTTGCAGATAACCAATCGACTGCAAAAAGCTGCGGTAGGTGGACTTGTCCTGCACAGGCCCCGGATGGTTACGGTGCCAAGCATCCAGTTGCGCCTGCAGGAGATCGCGCTTTTGCAACAGCGTACGGTTGCGAGGTGCGAGGTCTTGGACCAGTTGATCCAAGTCTTTCCAGAAAACGTTGCTGTTCAGACCCGTGTCAGGCAGCGCTTCGTCTTCGATAAAACGTAGCAATTGCGGCGCGATTGTCAGGGTGCCTCTACGCAGGAAATCGGTCATAGCGTCCTCGGTTCCGTCACAGGAATGGAATACTTATTGTTGTGAAGGCCGCTAGTGTCGCCGATATTGCATTTTGAATTCAATATACATAATCAACTGAAAGCCGTTGATATTAGGGGAAACCTCGCCAGCATCTCCCGGATTTGTTGTGAGGAGGCCCCAGTCTCCGCGGTTGGACACGCTTGCAGACGTCCGCACGGCGACACCTGCAATACTTGAGCGAGCAGCCGCGCCACTTCAGACATGTGCGTCGCTTCCAGACCTTGTCGGGTAATGAACTGAGTACCGAGTCGCAGTGCCTGATGGTCGGCGAGTGATGGGTCGACGCACGTACCGATGAGGATTCCGTGAGCCTGCAACGCGGTCATGACCCCCCGCGGATCGACGCTTTTTGCTAACGGTAACAACAGCTGATGGGTATATATTTCGCCGCTGTTGGCCGCCATGACAGGCATTCCGATGCTGCGCAGTGCCCCGTGTAATGCGGCGCTGTTGGCGATGATTTTTGCGGCGTACTCGGCGCCATGGGCCTGGGCTTCGGTCAGGGTAACCAACAATGATGGCAATCGCCCCGCGTCGTAATTGGCGAGCATCCGCGTGTCGAGCAGATCACGCAGCGGCTGCGCGTCTCGCGGGTCGCGTCCCAGCACCAGCCCTTGGGGCCGTCCGGGCAAGGTTTTGTAAGTGGAGCTGCTGATCAGATCAACGCCCGCGTCGAACGGGTTGGGGTACGTACCTCCGGCAATCAACCCCAATACATGAGAGGCATCGAACAGGGTTTTGGCGCCCACAGTGCGGGCCGCTTGCACGACGGGAGCAATGTCGTCGGCCTTGATCATGATGCTGCGTCCCAACACCACCAGCCTGGGCCTGGATTGCTCGATCAACTCGACGGCGCGTGCGGTATCAAGCCGGCAGGCGGTGCGATCGAACGGCAGATCCTCGACCACCAGGCCAGCCATTTGCGGCGTACCACCGCGACGCTGGCTCAAATGACCACCATGCTCGGCAGCCGGTGCCAGCACGCGATCGCCCGGTTGGCAGTAAGCATGAAAAATGGCCAGGTTAGCCAACGTACAACTGGCCAGCCTGACTTCTGCCCATGCCGCTTTAAACAGCGTCATGGCGGCCTGACTGGCACGAATTTCAAGCTCGCTGACCAGCCCGGTTTCCGGCTGTTCCTTGCAGTGAGTTGGCCCCATCGCCGGGTATGCACTGAGCGCCGGACTATAGGCCGCCATCGCTCGGGCGCTGGGGATATTGGCACCGGCATAGAGCATCAGGCGCTGCTGCTCCAACTGCGGCAGGCGATCGGCACAGGCCGCCAGCAAAGCGTCGAGATCAAGCGCCATGATTCGGCTCCCTAGCGGCGAATGGAGTCTGGATGTTCGGAGTCATCGCGAACCATCAGCATGATGGCGTCGCGTTTCTCCAGAAGATGGTGACGAAGGATGCTGCTCAATCGTTTGCCGTCTCGCGCTTGTAAAGCCTCGATCATTTCTTCGTGATCGTGCAACGCCCTTTCCCATTTCGGAGCCTGCTGGTTGGACAGAAAACGCAGCGCCTGGATACGACGATTCAATGACAGGTACACCTGGCGCAACGCCGAGTTGCGTGCGGCCAGATTGATCAGATCGTGGATGGCGCGGTTGCGCTGGTAATAGCCCGGCAAGTCGTTCTGATTCTTGCTGACCACCATGGCGTAGTGCAGCGCTTTGATCTCCTCGATTTCCTGAAGCGTGATGCGTTCGCAGGCCAGCTCGCCAGCGAAGGCTTCAATCCCGCTCATCAGCTCGAAGGTTTCGCGAATTTCCAGTTCCGACATGCGCGCGACACTCGCACCGCGGTTGGGGTTGATCTCGATCAGTCCTTCGACGGCCAGCACCTTCAACGCTTCGCGTAAAGGGGTGCGGGAAATGCCCAGAGTTTCGCAGAGCTCGCGCTCGTTGAGTTTCTTTCCGGGTGCCAGTACGCCTTCGGTAATAAAGCTGCGCAGGTGTTCCACGACCATGTCGTGCAAACGCTGGCGTTCGACCTTGGGCATCAATCGAGGGCTGGCGAGCGCCCCCAACTCTTCAATGTTTTGCATTCAAAATCCTCATCAGCATCGCTTGAAAGCCATGCCTTATTCAAAAATATCCCGGTTAATGCCGAATATTAGCGCAATTATTACGATTGACACAGCACGATGGCGTGTTAACGTATTTTGAATTCAAAATACAAAAACAAGGAGACACCCATGCTGAAGCTTGATTTCCACCCCGCCGGCCGTCACTTTCTGCAAATCCCTGGTCCGAGCCCGGTTCCGGATCGCATCCTGCGAGCCATGAGCTATCCCACCATAGATCACCGTGGCCCGGAATTCGGAGAGCTGGGGCTTAAAGTGCTGGATGGCATCAAAAAGATCTTCAAGACCCGTCATCCTGTCGTTATCTACCCCGCGTCAGGCACCGGCGCCTGGGAAGCGGCGCTGTGCAACACACTGAGCGCTGGCGACGAAGTATTGATGTTTGAAACCGGCCATTTCGCCACCCTCTGGCAGAAAATGGCACTGAGTCTGGGCCTCAAGCCGCAATTCATCGGCCGGCCTGGAATCGAAGGCTGGCGCGGTGGGGTTGATGCGCAAATGATCGAAGAGCATCTGCGCGCCGACAGCAGTCACCGCATCAAGGCAGTTTGCGTCGTGCATAACGAAACCAGCACGGGTGTGACCTCGGATATCGCTTCCGTTCGCAAGGCCATCGACGCCGCCGGTCATCCCGCGCTGCTGTTGGTGGATACCATTTCCGGCCTCGCATCAGCCGACTATCGGCATGATGAATGGGGTGTAGACGTCACTGTCTCCGGTTCGCAAAAAGGTCTCATGCTCCCGCCGGGCATCAGCTTCAACGCCCTGTCCCCAAAAGCCGTGGAGGCCAGCAAAACAGCAGGTCTGCCGCGCAGTTTCTGGGCCTGGGACGAAATCGTTGAAATGAACAAGACCGGCTATTGGCCGTATACCCCCAACACCAACCTGCTGTACGGATTGTCCGAGGCCCTCGACATGATTCTCGGCGAAGGGCTGGACAATGTGTTTACCCGCCACAACCGCCTGGCCCATGCCTGCCGCACAGCCGTGAATGCCTGGGGCCTGGAAATCCAGTGCGCCGATCCGAGCGTGTACAGCCCCGTGTTGACCGGCGTGATGACACCCGATGGCATCGACGCCGATGTCGTACGCAAGACTATCTACGAGCGCTTCGACATGTCCCTGGGAACAGGCCTGGGCAAGATGAAAGGCCGCATGTTCCGCATCGGCCACTTGGGTGACTGCAATGATCTGATGCTGATGGCCACGCTGACCGGCTGCGAAATGGGCTTGCAAATGGCCGGGGTGAAACTGCAGTCCAGTGGCGTACTGGCGGCCATGGATTACCTGGGAGGGCAATCCGTGCCACTGCGGCGCGAATGATGTGAAAGGATCTGCGGCATCTGCCGCAGCTCCCCTGATCCGACTAACTATCCCGAATCATCGCGTTTGTCAGCGTGAACAATAAGAAACTGGAGATAGAACATGAAGTTTTTACGTCTGCGCCCCACTACGGTGGTGCTATTCATGCTGTGCGCCATGTATTTCATTACCTACCTGGACCGCGTCAATGTCAGTACGGCAGCGGTCGGTTTCGGTAAGGAATTCAATCTGACCAAAACGGAGATTGGCATCGTCTTCTCTGCTTTTGCGTATCCCTACTTGGTATTTCAGATCATCGGCGGCTGGGTCAGCGACCGATTCGGCGCCAAGCGAACGCTGGTGGTGTGCGGGCTGATCTGGGCCAGCGCCACCGTGTTGACCGGTCTCGCGGGTGGCTTAGTCTCTCTCATCGTCGCGCGGGTGCTCCTTGGCCTTGGCGAAGGTGCCACCTTTCCTGCAGCAACGGCGGCGATGTCACGTTGGGTACCTAAGGAGAAACGCGGATTTGCACAAGGCATCACCCATGCCTTCGCGCGTCTTGGCAATGCCCTGGCCCCGGCGGCGATGATCGCGGTCATGGCGACCTATGGTTGGCGAGAATCGTTCTACGTCTGCGCGGGTATCAGCTTCGTCTGGGTGGCGGTTTGGGCGTTGGTCTTCACGGAGCTGCCAAAGGATCATCCGCGCATCTCGCAACAAGAGCTGGCTGTGTTGCCGCCACCCAAGGTCAAGAGTAAGGAGCCTCTGGCCTGGGGACGTCTGTTCAAACGCATGGCGCCGGTGACGATCGTCTACTTCTGCTACGGATGGACGCTTTGGTTGCTGCTGAGCTGGGTACCGATGTACTTCATGAACATGGGCCTTGATCTGAAGGGCACCGCGATCTTCGCCTCCACGGTGTTCTTTGGCGGTGTCGTTGGCGACACCTTGGGAGGCATCGTCAGTGACCGCATCTACGCCCGAACCAAAAATCTGAACAAGGCACGCAGCCTGATGGTCGCGATCTGCCTCGGGCTGACGCTGCTGTCCCTGGTACCGCTGATGTTCACCAAGGATATACACATCTCCCTGGCGTGCCTGGCCATCGGTTTCTTCTTCTCCGAGATGACGATCGGCCCGATGTGGGCTATCCCGATGGACATCGCGCCTGATCATTGCGGTACCGCCAGCGGCATGATGAACACGGGGTCGGCCATGGCGGCTATCGTCAGTCCAGTGGCGGCCGGATTCTTGATCGACAAATTCGGCAACTGGCAGCTGCCGTTCCTGGTCAGCATCATCCTGCTGGCTATTGGCGTGATTCTGTCCTTCCGCATGAAGCCGCAGAACAAGTTCGAGTATGTGAAAGCGCCCCTGCCGTCGACAACTGATGCGCAAACCGCATCTGTCATCAGTAAATAACTTGCAGCTACCCCCCCGCCTGCGGGCGGGGTCTTGAACAATGGAGCGAACACCTTGAACACAACATCCAACCCTTCGCGCCTGGCGCAACTGCTCGTCGACGCGCAACGAGAGCGCAGCCCGTTGGGCGAGCTCGACAACGACTTGTACCCTGCCGATATGGCCGCCGCCTACCTTACTCAGAAGGAGATTTTTCGCCTGCGCGGGGTCGAACCCGGCGGCTGGAAGATTGGCTCGAAATCCCATACCGGACCGATCCAGGGTTCACCGCTGCCACGGGACTGCCTGTTTCCATCTGCCAGCCAGTTCGATCGTGCCGCTTACGCGCCGGTTGGCCTGGAATTGGAAATCGCCTTTCGCTTCAACCGTGCCTTCAGCCCTCGTGATCAGGCGTACAGCGAAGATGAGGTCATGGCCGGCATTGGTGAAATGGCTGCAACCATCGAAATCGTTTCCAGCCGCTTTGCCGCTTGGCCGCGGATCGAACCCCTGACCCAATTGGCAGACCTGCTTAACCATGGCGCCCTGGTGGTTGGCGAGTTCGTCCCTTACGAAGCAGGTTTCGATTTCGTTCATCCCGAGCTCGAACTGACGTTGGGCGGCAACAGCATCGTGCCAGCGGCGGTCGCCAACCCGGCGGGCGATCCGCGACGACTGCTGCCGTGGCTGGTCAACCATCACACCCGTCAGGGATTGACCCTGCCCCAGGATTTTGTCATTACGACGGGTTCCTACACCGGTATGTTCTTCGCCGAAGGCCCTGGTCAGGTGGACGGGCAGATTGGCGGTTTGGCTGCACTATCGCTGACGCTGGTCTAGCGGCACCCCGGTCGGCTGTAGCCCTCCTTGAGGAAAGCACAGACGGCCGGCTTTTCCATCCGCGATTCAAAGACATGAATCTTTCAAGAATCGGCATAGGGGACGGCCTTCATAGGCCGCGCCCGTGTATCGTAAGCGTCCTACCAAGGCACGTCCGTATGCGGTTAAAGCGAAAACGTGAAAGTACGACACTCATCGATAGGAGCTAACGTGATGGTTGCGGATTGGAATGGTCAGGTAGCGCTAGTCAGTGGAGCCGGTAGTGAACAGGGAATTGGCATCGCGATTGCGAAACGTCTGGGCAGCTTGGGCGTCAAGTTGATCGTCACCGGTAGCAGCGCTCGGATCAATGATCGAGTGGCCGAACTACGTGCTGCGGGGTTTGAAGCCGAGGGCCGTTCGACAAACCTGTGTGAGGAGTCTCAAGTACTGGAGTTTACGAGTTGGGCTGAATCAGTTTGGGGGCGGATCGATATTCTCGTGAACAATGCCGGCATGGCCTCACAAGGCCACCCAGAGCCTTTTGCCGATTTAGCGAGTATGAGTTTGGAAACCTGGAATCTTTCAATCACACGCAACCTGACAACGGCTTTTCTGCTGACCCGTGCAGTTTTGCCTGGGATGCGGCGCAGGGGCTATGGCCGTATCGTCAATATCAGCTCCACTACTGGTACTCGGGCCGGCAATCCGGGAGAAGCCGCTTACGCTGCTGCTAAAGCGGGAATGATAGGTATGAACATGAGCCTGGCCCTTGAGGTTGCGGGGTACGGAATCACAGTGAATTCGGTTGCGCCCGGATGGATTGCCACAGGTTCGAGCACTCCTGATGAGTTGGAAGCAGGGCGGTATGTCCCGATCGGTCGAGCCGGTCGTCCAGAAGAGGTCGCCGCAGCTGTTACCTTTCTTGCGTCACCTGAGTCCAGTTACATCACTGGGGAGGTACTTGTCATCGACGGTGGCAATTGCTTGGTGGAGAACAAGGCCTTTAAGAAATAACCGGAAAGTCCACTGCCCTTGATGCAGGTAATCAGGACGGCGCAGCCGAGAGATTTATCGACTACTGGATGGGTGTCGGGATCTGCAACCGATCCCACAGCACAACGCAAGCAATCCATCACCGGGTCATTGCACAAGAAATTCTTTATGGATGTCGATAGCTAATCGATTGATTGGCTCTATGACAACCCCTTCTATTACTGATTGGACGTCTCCACTTCGCACGCTTAAATTCCCCAGTCGTAATAGCTCTTAGCCACCAACCAACCTCACACGCCGATCACGGACCTCCCATGGAAAAAACTGTCTCTTTAGCGATGCGTATAGGGCTGGGTTTCACTTCCGTTCTCTCGTTGTTTGTTTTAGTGACCGCCGTTGGCATCCAGCGCGTGGGATTTATTGACGGTACTTTGAAAGAAGTAGGCGAAAAATCGGCCCTGATACAGCGCTATGCAATCAACTTTCGGGGAAGCGTTCATAACCGGGCAATCGCAATTCGCGATGCGGTGCTGGTGAACAACGATCAGGATCTGATTCTCCATTCGAACGAAATCGCCAAGTTGAGCAAAGACTACGAAGAATCTGCGGGGCCAATGGATCGTCTCTTTGCCGAAAAAAACGTTACGCCTGAAGAAAAACGTTTGCTTCAGGAAATCAAAGACATCGAAGCCAAGGCCGTGCCATCAACAGCTCGAGTAATAGCCCTGCGTCGTGGCAATGATGTGCCTGATGCGCAGGCCCTGCTGCTCGCCGAAACCTCCGCTCTCTACTCCGAATGGCTAAAGCGAGTGAACGCGCTGATAGATTTCGAAGAGGCGTCAATCAAGGAAAGGCTGGACAGCGTGCAAACGGCCGCCAGCGCCTTCGCGCTGTTGATGATCCTCGCCAGCGCGGTGGCCATCTTGCTTAGCATCGGGGTGTCTGTAGTGATCATCAAGTATGTGAAATCGACTCTTGGAGCGGAACCTGAAGAGGTGGCCGACGCGATTCGCCGGCTCGCGGATGGTGAATTGAATCAGTCGATTCTCACATCTCATCCCAATAGCGTCATGGGCATACTGAGGAGCGCGTTGGCAAGGCTCGGCGACACAATAACCGAGGTTCGAATCGCCGCCCAGGAGTTGCGGCACTCCTCCGTCATTATGCTGTCAGCGTCCAGCGATAACAGGCAACAAATCAGCCTGCAAACAAATGAAGCCCAACACATCGCAACGGCAATAAAACAAATGGCCGCTTCGGTCAGCCAGGTTTCGGGATACGCATCCACAGCATCCAAAGCGACAATAATGGCCGACACAGAAGTCGAAATCGGCTACCGCATGGTGGGTGAGGTGACTGTGGCTATCGAAGAGTTGACGGCGATCCTTGAGCAAGCGACCGAGACGGTCAACCAGGTATCCAGTGACAGCGAAAACATTGAAACAGTGATTGAAGTGATTAACGCGATCGCCGCGCAAACCAATTTGCTGGCGCTCAATGCTGCCATCGAAGCAGCAAGGGCGGGTGAGCATGGACGCGGTTTTGCGGTTGTCGCGGACGAGGTCCGGTCACTTGCGACACGTACCCAGGAGTCCACTCAGGAGATCCGCGAGATGATTGGCCGGCTTCAGAGCGGCACTCAAAACGCCGCCGAAGTCATGCAGCGCAGCCGTGACTTAGCGCATACGACGGTCGAGCAGACCCGCGATTCGCAAGCGGCACTCAGCAAAATCAGTAAGGAAGTGGGTGCTATAAATGATATGAACGCACAAATCGCAACCGTCTCTGTTCAGCAAAGCGCTGTGGCCGAAGAGGTCGCGCAGAATGTCACTCGCATTCACGGTTCGACTGTTCAGTCGGCGGCCGGGTCTCAAGTGGTAGAAATATCGAACCAGGAACTGGCGGAACTGGCCGATCGGCTGACCACGAAAATGGCTTTTTTCAAAGTGGCATCACCGGCGGGCTAAAAGACGCATGTGACGCAATGGCGGGTGTGGGGCACCTGACGATCAAGGTTGTCGCGATTCCAGGGAGGAATAGGCCCGCCCAGCGTCCATGAAGCCGCTCGTGATGCGGCTCGGCGTATTGCACCTAAGCCCGCGTATCAGCGCTCTCGCCACGAACTTAAAAAGTTCGAATGCTGTCAGCCCACCTCAAGCGCACCCTGAAATTTGATCGCTTTCGACTACGTGGCATGAGTCGTTAGCTTACGGCGGGACTTTCCCCCGCAAGATTGTGCCCATGCTCGGCGCACAACAAAAGCCCCCGGCCTTTCGGCCAGGGGCTTTGTCAGCAACCTGAATCCCGCCAGATTGGCGGGATTCTTTTTGACTCAAGGTTTACTCGGGGCGTCGTACGTATTGTCGATAAACCGGCTGCCAGAAATGCTGCTCGATGGCTGCCTGCAATACCTCCTCGGACATGGGCGGGGCAACGCTGTCGCGCTGGGCTGCCATGCCAACCGCGAAGGCGATACGTTTGCTCACGGCCTGGACATCGCGCAACGCAGGCAGCATCTGCCCTGCCCCGGCGCTCTCGGCCAGCGCTTGAGCCGAGGCCATCAGCATACCGTCAGTGATGCGTGTCGCCTTGCTGGCGATCGCCCCCAAGCCAATGCCGGGGAAGATGTAGGAGTTATTGCACTGGGCAATGGGAAAGGTTTTGCCCAACAGCTCGATCGGCAAAAACGGACTGCCAGCGGCTACCAAAGCCTGCCCCTCGGTCCATTGCAGGATGTCCTTGGGATGCGCTTCGATCTGAGAGGTCGGGTTGGACAACGGCATGATAATCGGTTGCGGACAATGGGCATGCATCGTCTCGATGATCTGCTGGGTGAACAGACCGGCCTTGCCAGATACGCCGATCAACACAGTGGGTTTGGCGTTACTCACCACCTCCTGCAGCGACGGCCAGTCACCGTTGAAATCCCAGTGTGCGAGCGACTCGCTGGGGTGAGCCAGGCGTTGCTGGAAATCGTAGAGGTCGGGCTGGCGATCGGTCAGCAAACCTTTGCTGTTAAGCAGGTACACCCTGCTGCGTGCCAGGGGCTCGCTCAGTCCTTCCAACTGCATGGCAGCAATGATCTGCTCGGCAATGCCGCACCCAGCCGATCCAGCACCGACAAAGGCGACCGTCTGTTCGGACAGGCGCTGGCCCTTGACCTTGCAGGCCGCCAGCAAGGTACCGACGGTCACGGCGGCGGTGCCCTGAATGTCGTCGTTGAAGCAGCACAGCTGATCGCGATAGCGCGCCAGCAATGGCATGGCATTGGTCAGGGCAAAGTCTTCGAACTGCAAAATCGCTTCGGGCCAGCGGCGTTGTATGCCCTCTACAAAAGCCTGCAGGAACTGATCATATTCAGCCCCACGGATGCGCTCTTCCCGTAGGCCGAAGTACAAGGGGTCCGCCAGCAGCTGCGGATTGTTAGTCCCCACGTCGAGAACCACCGGTAGCGTGTAGGCCGGACTGATGCCACCGCAAGCGGTATACAGTGACAGCTTGCCGATGGGAATGCCCATGCCGCCGACACCTTGGTCGCCAAGCCCCAGGATGCGCTCGCAATCACTGACAACGATGACCTTTACATTATCCTTGGTGACATTGTTGAGAATTTCGTCTATGCGCTCGCGGTCGGCAATGCTGATGAACAATCCACGATGGCTGCGGTAGATTCGGGAGAATTCCTGACAGGCTTTACCGACGGTGGGCGTGTAGATAATCGGCAACATTTCATCGAGATGGTCATCGACCACCCGATAGAAAAGGGTTTCGTTAGAGTCCTGGATCGAACGCAACAGGATGTGTTTGTCCAGATCGGTCGCGCAACCCTGGAACTGCTGGTAAGCGCGCTGGGCCTGCTGATCGATCGTTTCGACCTGCTGCGGAAGCAACCCTCGCAAATGCAAGGCGTCACGCTCTTGCAGGTCAAACGCCGTACCTTTGTTAAGAAGCGGAGTTCCCAACAGAGTAGGACCTTGGAAAGGGATTTGTAGCGGGCGATCGATGGGACTATTCATTTCGTTCTCCTGCACTTATTGAATTTTGAATTCAATATACACTTTTGATGCCGAATTCCAAGACACGCCGTTTATTGACTAGGGGAGAGAGATATCCAGGAAATGAAGATGACCCCCGCCCCGCCTCAACTGTGCCAACATCCATACCAGCCATATTGCTCGGACACTTCCAGGTCGGTCTGATACAGATCCGAAAGGTTATCGCTGGTCAGAATCTCGCTCTTGGGGCCGTCGGCTACCACTTGCCCTTCGTTGATCAACACCACGCGATCAATCTCGGGAATTATTTCGTTGATGTGGTGAGTGGTGATAATCATCGCCCGACCTTCGCCACAAAAGCTGCGCATCAGCTTCAGCAAGCCCAGACTCGCCCCCATGTCGAGGCCACTGGTGGGCTCATCGAGGATCAACGCCTGCGGGTCGTGCACCAGCGCGCGGGCTAGTAAAAGGCGGCGTTTTTGCCCTGTGGACAGGCGCTGGAACATATGTTGCTCATCGACAGACATGCCCAGTTTTGCCATGAGATCTCGTGCCAGTGCGACCTGATCATCAGTGGGTTTTATATGATCATGTGCACCTATAGCGCCAAAAAAACCTGAGATGACAACATTCAGCGCCGAGGTATAAGGGGTGTAATCTTCCTGCAGGTCCTGCGAGACAAAGCCGATCTTGCTGCGCAGGCTCCAAAGGTTGACCCTTTCATCGCCAAACAGCTTGAGATAGCTGCCTGGCTTGTCGACGGGGTGGATCTCCCGAGTCATCAGTTTCAACAGTGTGCTTTTGCCTGCCCCGTTAGGGCCGAGGATGGCGACGCGTTCGTTGTAACCGATTTTCAGTGAGATCCGATCAAACACTTGGGTCTGTTGTTGATAGGCGGTGACTTGGTTCAACTCGATCATCGTTTTGCCTTTATGAGCGGTTGGTCTCTTGCTGCGGGCAACGACCTGTTTGTGTTGGTTGGAGGCAGGCAGAGCAAGGGGGGAACGAGGCGAGCAAGTTCCCCCTTTAGTTGTTACGAGACGCCAATGACGCAAAGCATGGGAATGATCAGTTACAGGACTTCGCGGGACGGCTGGCCATCCACCAGGCGTTGGATGCGCAGTGGATTAGCGTTCTTCAACGCATCTGGCAGCAGGCTGTCCGGATAGTTCTGGAAGCACACCGGACGCAAAAAACGGTCAATGGCCAAGGTGCCCACCGAGGTGCCGCGCGCATCCGACGTCGCCGGATACGGCCCGCCATGGACCATCGAATCGCAGACTTCCACACCGGTCGGGAAACCATTGAGCAAGATCCGCCCGACCTTCTGCTCCAGCAACGCCGTCAGCTCACCGAACTGCACGAAATCCGCCGATTCGCCAATGATCGTCGCCGTCAGCTGACCGTGCAGGCCGTTCAACGCGGCACTGAGTTGCGCCTGATCGGCCACTTCGACGACCACCGTGGTCGGGCCAAACACTTCCTCTTGCAACACTTCATCGCCGTTGATCAACAGGCTGACATCGGCCTTGAACAGTTGCGGCTGGGCCTGATTGCCTTGTTGCGCACTGCCGGCCAGGTGCTCGATGTCAGGATGCGCGAGGAGCTTCTGCAAGCCTTGGCCATAACTGCTCAAGGTCCCGGCATTGAGCATGGTTTGCGCCGGCTGATCACCCATCAACCCGGCCACTTGCTGCACGAATGCACTGAACTGCGGCGAACGAAGGCCGATCACCAGACCCGGATTGGTGCAGAACTGACCACAGCCCTGAACCACGGAAGCGGTCAGGTCCCGGGCGATGGTTTCAGCGCGAACTTCCAGCGCCTGCGGCAACACGATCACCGGGTTGATGCTCGACATCTCGGCGAACACCGGGATTGGCTGTGGCCGTGTTGCCGCCATGTCGCACAACGCTCGGCCACCCTTGAGTGAACCGGTAAAGCCTACTGCCTGAATCGCCGGGTGCTTGACCAGCGCTCCGCCAACCCCGCCGCCGTAGATCATGTTGAACACACCGGCAGGCATGCCGGTTTTGTCTGCGGCGCGGATGATGGCCTCGGCGACGAGTTCAGCCGTAGCCATGTGGCCGCTGTGGGCCTTGACCACTACAGGGCAGCCGGCGGCCAACGCCGAAGCGGTGTCGCCGCCTGCGGTGGAAAACGCCAACGGAAAGTTACTGGCGCCAAACACGGCAACCGGTCCGAGGCCGATGCGGTACTGGCGAAGATCTGGACGCGGCAGCGGTTTGCGCTCGGGCAATGCCTGATCGATGCGCGCACCATAGAAATCACCGCGACGCAGCAAGTTGGCGAACAGGCGCATCTGACCGCTGGTGCGGCCGCGCTCGCCTTGAATGCGTGCGGCGGGCAATGCGGTTTCGCGGCAGACCAACGCGACAAAGTCATCACCGAGAGCGTCCAGTTCATCGGCGATGGCGTCGAGGAATTCGGCACGTTTGGCGGCACTCAGGCTGCGGTAGACCGGATAGGCGCCAGCGGCCGCCAGTGCGGCACGGTCGACCTCTTCAAAAGTGGCCTGGTGGAAACTGTAAGGCAGGTGTTCGCCCGTGCTGGCATCAACACTTTTGACGATGATGGTGCCGGCCGCGGCGCGCTGGCCGCCGATGAAGTTGTGCCCAAGAATCTGGGTCATAAGAGTCTCCTTAAAGGGTGCCGACGGTGCCGGGCTGGAAGGCCGCTTCGACGGTTGCAATGCCGTTGATCAACGGCGCGCCAAATTCGGTCTGGCTGATCTCGAACACGTCACCCGGTTGCGTGCGGATGCCGTCGGCGAAGGACAGGGTCGCGGTGCCGAAGAAGTGAATGTGCACGTCACCGGGACGCAGGAACTGGCTGTACTTGAAATGGTGGTACTCGAGGTTCGCAAGGCTGTGGCACATGTTGGCTTCGCCACTCAGAAACTCGTTCTGCCACAGCACCTTACCGTCACGCAGAATGCGACTGCTGCCGGCCAGGTGCTGCGGCAGTTCGCCGACCCGAAGTTCCGGGCCATAACTGCAGCTGCGCAATTTCGAATGGGCCAGGTAGAGGTAGTTCGTGCGCTCCATCACGTGGTCGGAAAACTCGTTGCCCACCGCGAAACCGAGGCGATACGGTTTACCGTCCTGACCGATGACATAGAGACCGCTGATCTCGGGCTCTTCACCGGCATCTTCGGCGAATGGCGGCAGCGGGAACGGTTGGCCCGGGCGCACGACGATGCTGCCGTCGCCCTTGTAGAACCACTCCGGTTGCGCGCCAGCCTGCCCCGCTGCCGGTTGCCCACCCTCCACGCCCCACTTGAAGATGCGCATGGAGTCGGTCATCGCAGCTTCGTCGCCGGCCTGCTGATGCATTTTGTCTCGGGCCGAGGCGCTGCCCAGATGGGTCAGGCCGGTACCGCTGACCAACATGTGCGCCGGGTCCGGGTGATCCAGCGGCGGCAGGATCCGCAACTTGGCCAGCAGCTCGGCATAGTCGTGACTGATGCCCAGGCCCAGGGTTTGCACCTGTTGCTCAAGGTTGACGCCCGCCTCGATCGCCGCCAGTGCCAGGTCACGCACGGTGCGCGCGTCCTGGACTTCACGCACCAGACCGTCCTCGACCACGCCGACGCGGCGCTCGCCATTACTCAATTCGAACTGAACCAAACGCATGATTTTCTCCTGTAAACAAACTCGAAAACACCGCAAAACCAATGTGGGAGCGGGCTTGCTCGCGAAGGCGGTGTGTCAGTCACCATTGATGTTGAATGTGACGACCTCTTCGCGAGCAGGCCCGCTCCCACATTTGATTGGGGTTAACCTTCAGATTTATGTGCGGGTAGCGCCACGGGCGCTGGCAGCGAACTGATCGGCCGGCAGTACGTGCTTGCGCTCCAACAGGCGATAGACCACGCCGGTCAGCACCAAACCGAACACCATCACGCCGGACAAGAAGTACAGCCCCGACGCCAGGCTACCGGTGTACTCCTTGAGGGCGCCGATCACGAACGGGCCAATATAGCCACCGAGGTTGCCCACCGAGTTGATCAAGGCGATCCCGGCCGCCGCACTGGCGCCGGCAAAGAAACGACCCGGCAAGGTCCAGAACACCGCGGTGCAGGAAAACAGCGCGAATGCCACCAGGCACAGGGCCGCCAGTTGCAGCACCGGCACCGTCAGCCAGGCGCTGAGGAACAGGCCGATGGCACCCAACACGTACAGCACCGCCAAGTGGCCGTAGCGATCATTCAAGCGGTCGGAACTGCGCGGAATAATCAGCAAACCGATGATCCCGAAGATGTACGGCACCGACGACACAAAACCGGTTACCAGATCAGTGCCGCCAAACTGTTTGATCAGCGTCGGCAACCACAAGCCCAGGCCGTAGATGCTCAGGGTCACCGGCAGATAGAACAGCGCCAGCAGCAACACGCGTTTGTCCTTGAGGGCGTGCAACGGGTTGCCGTGGCGAGTCTGGCCGTAGGCTTCCAGGTCTTTTTTCAGCTCACCGGTCAGCCAGTCCTTTTCCGACTGGTCCATCCATTTCACTTGTTGCGGACCATCAGGCAGCCAACGCAGCACGGGCCAGGTCAGCAGGATCGCCGGGGTGCCAATGACGATGAACAGCCACTGCCAACCGTGCAGACCGAGGGTGCCGTCCATGCCGAGCAAACCGCCGGACACCGGGCCGGTGATCAACATCGCGATGGGTTGGGAAAGGATGAACAGCCCGAGGATCTTGCCGCGATGGCGAATCGGAAACCATTGGGTGATGTAGTAGAGAACGCCCGGAAAGAACCCGGCCTCGGCCGCACCGAGCAGAAAGCGCATCAGATAAAAGCTGTGCGGCCCCTGGACGAAGGCCATGCCGATGGTGATGGCGCCCCAGGTGATCATGATCCGCGCAAACCAGCGTCGCGCGCCGAAGCGATCGAGCATCAGGTTGCTGGGGATTTCCAGCAGGAAGTAGCCAATGAAAAACAGCCCGGCACCCAAACCGTAAGCCGCGTCGCCGATGCCGATGTCGGCGCCCATGTGCAGCTTGGCGAACCCCACGGCGGAGCGATCCACATAGGCGATCAGGTACAGCAGGATCAGGAAGGGAATCAGTTTCAGCGTGATGCGACGAATAAGCCGCAATTCCTGGCTCATGAGATCGGTCTCCGATTGTTTTTATAGAACCTCGGGGGACGCCTCTCGCACAAAATCGCCAGGGTCATCCCTCCGTCGAAACGACTATATAGTAATACTAATTTATCAACAACACTTCCAAACAGTCGAATTTGCGCTTATGTTACGGCTCATTATGAACAATATAGTCATACAATAAGAGGCCTATCATGTCTGATAAGAAACCCACCCTGCGCTCCGCCCAATGGTTTGGCACCGCCGACAAGAACGGTTTCATGTACCGCAGCTGGATGAAGAATCAGGGTATCGCCGACCACCAGTTCCACGGCAAACCGATCATCGGTATCTGCAACACCTGGTCGGAATTGACCCCGTGCAACGCGCATTTCCGCCAGATTGCCGAGCACGTCAAACGTGGGGTGATCGAGGCAGGTGGCTGGCCGGTGGAGTTCCCGGTGTTCTCCAACGGCGAATCCAACCTGCGTCCGACCGCCATGTTCACCCGCAACCTGACGAGCATGGACGTTGAAGAAGCGATTCGCGGTAACCCGATTGACGGTGTTGTGCTGCTGACCGGTTGTGACAAAACCACCCCGGCATTGTTGATGGGTGCAGCCAGTTGTGACGTGCCGGCGATCGTCGTCACCGGCGGGCCAATGCTCAACGGCAAGCACAAGGGCCAGGACATCGGTTCGGGCACCGTGGTCTGGCAGCTCAGTGAACAGGTGAAAGCGGGCACCATCACCCTCGACGATTTCCTCGCGGCCGAGGGCGGCATGTCCCGTTCGGCCGGCACCTGCAACACCATGGGCACCGCGTCGACCATGGCCTGCATGGCCGAAGCACTGGGCACGTCCCTGCCCCATAACGCGGCGATTCCTGCCGTCGATGCGCGTCGTTATGTGCTGGCGCACATGTCCGGCATGCGCGCGGTGGAGATGGTTCGTGAAGACTTGAAGCTGTCGAAGATCCTGACCAAGGAAGCCTTCGAAAACGCTATCCGCGTGAACGCCGCCATCGGCGGCTCGACCAACGCGGTGATCCACTTGAAAGCCATCGCCGGCCGTATCGGCGTGGAACTGGATCTGGACGACTGGACCCGCATCGGTCGCGGCATGCCGACCATCGTCGACCTGCAACCATCCGGGCGTTTCCTGATGGAAGAGTTCTACTACGCCGGTGGATTGCCCGCGGTGCTGCGCCGCCTCGGCGAAGCCAACCTGATTCCGCATCCAAACGCCTTGACCGTCAATGGCAAGACCCTCGGCGAGAACACCAAGGACGCGCCGATCTACGGCCAGGACGAAGTGATCCGTACCCTCGACAACCCGATCCGCGCCGACGGTGGCATCTGCGTGCTGCGCGGCAACCTGGCACCACTCGGTGCCGTGCTGAAACCGTCCGCCGCCACTGCCGAACTAATGCAGCACCGCGGCCGTGCCGTGGTGTTCGAGAACTTCGACATGTACAAGGCACGGATCAACGATCCGGAACTGGACGTCGATGCCAACTCGATTCTGGTGATGAAAAACTGCGGTCCGAAGGGTTATCCGGGCATGGCCGAAGTCGGCAACATGGGCTTGCCGGCCAAACTGCTGGCCCAGGGCGTGACCGATATGGTGCGGATTTCCGATGCGCGCATGAGCGGCACGGCGTACGGCACTGTCGTTCTGCACGTGGCCCCGGAAGCGGCGGCTGGCGGACCTTTGGCGGTGGTGAAGGAAGGCGACTTTATTGAGCTTGATTGCGCCAGCGGCCGTCTGCATCTGGACATTCCGGACGCGGAACTAGCGGCGCGCATGGCGGATCTGCAACCGCCGCAAAACCTGATCGTGGGCGGTTATCGTCAGCTCTACATCGACCATGTGCTGCAGGCGGACCAGGGGTGTGATTTCGATTTCCTGGTCGGTTGCCGCGGCTCCGAAGTACCCCGCCACTCCCACTAATCACACCCATCCCCTGTGGGAGCGAGCTTGCTCGCGAAAGCGGTTTATCATTCAACATCTTCGTTGTCTGACACTCCGCTTTCGCGAGCAGGCTCGCTCCCACATTGATTTTCACCCGCCTCAAGATTGCGCCACGCCTGCTATCATGCGCCCCCCTCCATCGCACAGGATCGCGCCGCTTCCCATGGATTACCGCAAACCCTCCGACCGCAAAAGCATGCACTCGCGCATCGTCCAGGAACTGGGCATGCAGATCGTCTCGGGACGTTTCAAGCCAGACGACAAACTGCCCGCCGAAGCCCTGCTGTGCGAGGAGTACGCCGTCAGCCGGCCGGTGCTGCGCGAAGCCACCCGGGTGTTGGTCGCCAAGGGGCTGGTGTATTCCCGTCCGCGGGTCGGCACCGTGGTCAAACCGCGCCGGGAATGGCACATGCTCGACCCGGACGTGCTGCACTGGCTGATGCAAAGCAGCCCGCAGAACGAGTTTTTCAATCTGCTGACTAGCGTGCGCAGCATCATCGAACCGGCTGCGGCCGCCCTCGCCGCGCAGTTCGCCACCGACGAGGACATCGCCTCCATCGGTGAAGCGTACCAACGCATGGAGGCCGCACCGACCCCCGAAGCGCTGCTGCAACCGGACCTGGACTTCCACAGCCGAATCGCCTACGCGACCCATAACGACTTGCTGGCGAATCTTTGCAACATGCTCTCGGTGGCGATTACCGAAGCGTTGAAGCATTCCAACCAGCGGCCGAATCTGCATGAGCTGGCGTTGCCACGGCATAAGGCGATTCTGACGGCTATCGAAAACCGCGATGCGTTGGGTGCGCAACATGCGACGTTGGTGCAGCTCGATGATGCGCGCAGTGCATTGAGGGTGGTGTTGGTTCCTGACGAAGCAATAGCCTCGTCGCTCTAGCTCCTGCCCCACAGAAAACCAACACTCAAAGTGGGTGTGACTTTTCCCAGTAACCAGCTGAGTTATATAAAGTTTTAAGATACTCGATAAAAAAACGTACTTTGGCTGGTAAATAGCGTTGCTGGGGGTACACCGCCTGAATGTCGTAATTGGGCAAAGCAAACTCATCTAGAACCGTTACCAGTTCACCCCGCTTGAGCTCTCCTTGAATTTCCCACGTTGAGCGCCAACCAATACCGAGCCCCTGACGTATCCAGGCGAAAAGCAATTCACCGTCATTGCAAGCAACGTTACCACTGACTTTCATCGCTACCAGTCGGCCATCGCGCAAGAACGTCCAGCCCCGTTGCTGGCCACCCTGCAGGTTGAAGGCCAAGCAATTGTGCTGTGCCAAATCCTCCAGCGTTTGCGGTGCACCATGCTTGGCGAAATAGTCTGGCGTACCGCAAACCACCCTCCAATTGGGGAAAAGCTTGATCGCCACGTAGTTGGGGTCAGTGACTTCTCCGATACGAATACTCATATCGTACCCCTCACTGACCAGGTCAATCACGCTGTCCGTAAAGTTGAAGGATAACTTGAGATCTGGAAAACGCTGCTGGAAGGCAAAGACATGAGGGGCAATATGCTGTCGTCCAAAAGCAGCCGGAGCGGACACCACCAAGTGGCCGCTGACGGTGGTGCTTCTGTTGCTGATGCTTGACTCGACCTCGTCGAATTCGCGCATCAGATGCTTGGCCCCTTCCAGTAACTGCTCTCCCGCCTCAGTCAACTTCAGGCCTCGCGTGGAGCGATGCATCAACTTGACGCCCAAGCGTTTTTCTAGCGCATCAAGTCGTCGACCAAGGATGGCTGGCGTCACCCCCTCATTTAGTGCAGCGGCGGCAAAGCTGCCCTTATGGGCGACCTGAACAAAACTGTGTAGCTCGGTATAACGACCCATCGATACCTCATGTATCGGCAGAAACCGATTTATGACTATTCAACTCAATAATAACCTCCTGCATGCTGAGATCCGTCAATAAAAATACCGACCAGCCTGAAGGAGGCAACAATGGCCAAAATGAGAGCAATCGAGGCTGCAGTGTTGGTGATGCGTCGCGAAGGTGTCGACACCGCTTTTGGCATTCCCGGTGCAGCCATCAACCCGCTGTACGCCGCACTGAAAAAAATCGGCGGTGTTGATCACATTCTGGCACGTCACGTGGAAGGTGCCTCCCACATGGCTGAAGGTTACACGCGCACCAACGCAGGCAATATCGGCGTTTGCATCGGCACCTCTGGCCCCGCGGGTACCGACATGGTCACCGGTTTGTACTCAGCCTCGGCCGACTCCATTCCCATCCTCTGCATCACTGGTCAAGCGCCCCGTGCCCGTATGCACAAGGAAGACTTCCAGGCAGTCGATATCACCAGTATCGTCAAACCTGTCACCAAGTGGGCAACCACCGTGATGGAACCTGGCCAGGTACCTTATGCCTTCCAGAAAGCCTTCTATGAGATGCGCTCCGGTCGCCCAGGTCCCGTATTGATCGATCTACCATTCGATGTACAGATGGCAGAGATCGAGTTTGATATTGATGTTTATGAACCACTGCCATTGTCCCGGCCTTCCGCTACTCGAGGTCAGGCCGAAAAGGCATTGGCAATGCTCAACGACGCTGAGCGCCCGTTAATCGTTTCTGGTGGTGGCGTAATCAATGCTGATGCCAGTGCCAAGCTTGTGGAGTTCGCGGAGCTGACCGGTGTACCTGTGGTTCCTACCCTGATGGGCTGGGGCACAATTGCGGACGACCACAAGTTGATGGTTGGCATGGTCGGCTTACAGACCTCGCATCGCTACGGCAACGCCACCTTACTCGCGTCTGACTTGGTATTCGGCATTGGTAATCGTTGGGCCAACCGCCACACTGGCTCAGTCGATGTGTACACCGAAGGTCGACGCTTCATTCACGTCGATATCGAACCCACTCAGATCGGCCGAGTATTCACCCCAGACCTGGGTATCGTTTCAGATGCCGGCGCAGCCTTGGACATGTTCTTGACTGTGGCTCGTGAATGGAAAACTGCTGGCAAACTGAAAGATCGCAACGCGTGGGTAAATGCTTGCCGTGACCGCAAGCGCACTCTTCAACGCAAGACTCATTTTGATAACGTGCCGATCAAGCCTCAGCGCGTTTACGAAGAAATGAATGAATTCTTCGGCAAAGACACCTGCTACGTCAGCACCATTGGCTTGTCGCAGATTGCTGGCGCGCAGTTCCTGCATGTCTACAAGCCGCGGCACTGGATCAACTGTGGCCAGGCTGGCCCACTCGGCTGGACTATTCCTGCGGCATTGGGTGTGGTCAAAGCCGATCCAACCCGCCAAGTTGTAGCACTGTCTGGCGACTATGATTTCCAGTTCATGATCGAGGAATTGGCCGTCGGCGCTCAGTTCAACCTGCCCTATATTCATGTCCTGGTGAACAACTCCTACCTGGGATTGATCCGCCAGGCACAGCGCAACTTTGACATCGATTTCTGTGTGCAGCTTTCGTTCGACAACATCAACGCTCCAGAGCTGAACGGCTACGGCGTCGATCATGTGGCAGTCGTTGAGGGACTGGGATGCAAGGCCATTCGCGTGCGCGATCCAAATGACTTGCAGGCCGCATTTGCTCACGCCAGGGAACTCATGCACCAGCATCGGGTGCCCGTGGTTGTGGAAATCATTCTTGAACGCGTGACCAACATCTCCATGGGTACCGAGATCAACGCCATCAACGAGTTCGAGGATCTGGCGCTGAGCGGTGCCGATGCACCGACTTCCATTTTGCCTTTGAATTAACCCTTTCCCCTCTCTGACTTTATCTAGACCTCGACACAGGAGCATTCCATGCCCCGATTTGCAGCCAACCTATCCATGATGTTCACGGAAGTGGATTTTCTGGATCGTTTCACCGCCGTCGCTGAAGCTGGTTTCACCGGTGTTGAATACTTGTTCCCTTACGATTTCAGCTCCACCGAAATTAAGGAGAGACTCGAGAGCAACGGCCTTACCCAAGTGCTTTTCAATTTGCCCGCGGGGAATTGGGCCAAGGGAGAGCGCGGTATCGCCTGCCATCCCGACCGCGTTGAAGAGTTCCGGGCTGGCGTCGATTTGGCCATCGCTTATGCGCAGGTACTGGGCAATAAGCAACTCAACTGCCTGGCCGGTATCCGCCCTCATGGTGTGGACGCCAAGACAATCGAAAAGACCTTCGTGGCTAACCTCAAATATGCCGCTGACAAGCTGGAAACCGCGGGCATCAAACTTGTGATGGAAGCCATTAACACGCTGGATATTCCAGACTTCTTTTTGAACAACACACAGCAGGGACTCGACATCAGGAAAAAGGTCGGTAGTGCCAATCTTTTGCTGCAGTACGACATCTACCACATGCAGATTATGGAAGGTGACCTGGCCCGTACTATGTCCAACTATCTGGATGAAATTAACCACATCCAGCTCGCTGACAATCCGGGCCGCAATGAGCCTGGCACCGGTGAAATCAACTATCACTTCCTGTTCCAACTCCTTGACCGAATTGGCTATCAAGGCTGGGTCGGTTGTGAATACAAGCCAGCTACCACCACCCTTGCCGGCCTCGGCTGGCTGAAAACCCATAACGTGATCTAACGGAGATTTTACAGATGGCCAACATCGGATTTATTGGCACCGGCATCATGGGCAAGCCTATGGCTCAGAACCTGCAGAAAGCCGGCCACACCTTGTTCCTTTCCCAACACCACGGCCCGGCCCCGGCAGACTTGGTGGAAGCCGGTGCCATCGCTCTGTACAGCCCAAGGGAAGTGGCCCAGGAAGCCGAGTTCATCATCGTCATGGTCCCGGACACCCCGCAGGTCGATGACGTGCTGTTGCGCAAGGACGGTGTGGTCGAAGGTGTTGGTGCTGGCAAGGTGGTGATCGACATGAGCTCCATCTCCCCCAGCGCCACCAAGGCCTTCGCCGAGAAGATCAAGGCCACCGGCGCTGACTACCTCGATGCCCCGGTATCCGGTGGTGAAGTGGGTGCCAAGGCCGCAACCCTGAGCATCATGGTCGGTGGCTGCCCGAACGCCTTCGAACGCGCCCTGCCGCTGTTTCAGGCCATGGGCAAGAACATCACCCGTGTAGGTGGTAACGGCGACGGCCAGACCGCCAAGGTGGCCAACCAGATCATCGTCGCCCTGAACATCCAGGCCGTTGCCGAGGCCCTACTGTTTGCCTCGAAGAACGGTGCCGATCCGGCCAAGGTACGTGAGGCTCTGATGGGCGGCTTCGCCGGCTCCAAGATCCTGGAAGTCCACGGTGAGCGTATGATCAAGGGCACCTTCGAACCGGGCTTCCGCATCAGCCTGCACCAGAAGGACCTCAACTTGGCACTGTCCGGTGCCCGCGAACTGGGCCTGAACCTGCCGAACACCGCCAATGCCCAGCAAGTGTTCAGCACCTGCGCGGCCCTCGGCGGCAGTAATTGGGACCACTCCGCCCTGATCAAGGGCCTGGAGCACATGGCCAACTTCTCGATTCGCGAGGAGTAAAGCGTTACCCCCTGCAAGGCCGTATCAGGCTTTTCCCGCCCTGACTGCGGGAGGCCTGGACCTTACCGGTGGGCCCCTTTCGATCTTCCCGACCTGAGGTGACACGGAGCCAAGGGCCGGAAAGGTCGAATCCAGTCCAGAGCCGCCTATCCAGGGGCGCCCCCCATGCCGATTATTTCCACCCCTCCAGTCGCATGGTAGCGCGAACCAGGCGCTGTTCTTCTTGCTCGATCTCGTGAAGGTTATCTCGCACGCTGTGGATGTGCTCGCGAGCGGCTCGCTGGGCCTGCTCCGGCAACTGCTCAATCACCGCCTGGTGGAGCCGCGTGTGCTGACGGTCGATCTGCCGTTTCTGCGCAGGCCGGCAGTAAAGATTGTTTACCGATGCGAAGACGGTACTGAGCATTAGATCGCTGAGCGACTGAAGGGTATGCACCAGGACAGGATTGTGCGAGGCCTCGCTAATTGCTCGGTGGAATGCGTGGTCGCGCCGTGCATGCTCTCGCGGATCATGTGATTGCAGGTTCTCGTGAGCGGCGACCATCTCGTCATATCGCCGTTTGATGAGCAATCGGTCGACATCGGTAGCTCGCAATGCCGCGAGGCGTGCTGACTCCCCTTCGAGTAACGCTCGCACCTCCAACAGATCGAAAAGTGTGCGCGGCTGCGAACTGAACAGGTGCATCAATGGCGTTGTGTTATCTGCTCGACTCAAGTCCGCGACGAACGAGCCGCGCCCCTGTTCGGTATCGACAATGCCGCGCCCGCGCAGCACTCGCAGTCCTTCACGCAGCGCCGAGCGAGAGCAGCCCAGTTTCTCCACTAAACGCCGCTCAGAGGGCAGCGCTTGGCCAGCCTTGAGGACGCCATCAACGATCAGCCTTTCGATGCGTTCTGCTACCTGATCGGCAATCTGCGGCTTGCCTTGCTTACTTGAGTCGGAACGCACCATCAGAGCACTCCCTCAACTGGTAGGACCAGTCGGTGATAGCTTGAAATTTTATGATCGAATTATATTTAGGGAGCCCCGTTTATTCTACGTAAATAAGCAAAAGACTAGAAAAACTGGTAGGACCAGTTCGATTACCCATCGACTCGACACCTCACAAATGAGCACTCTGGTTGTCCTCGGTTTAGTGAGCCTGACTCGGTATACGTCTTAGTCTTCAGGCACACCCGAGGGCTGGTTCCGAGAACAACAAGAACAACTCTGTGTGAGCCTTATGAACCTATTTTATGACGAGCGTGTCGATGGTGCTCTGCCCAGAGTCGACAAGGCTGCTTTGCTTTCCGAGCTGCGCAAAGCCTTGCCTGATCTGGAGATCCTGCACAGCCAGGAAGACCTGAAACCTTATGAGTGTGACGGTCTGTCTGCCTACCGTGCGGTGCCACTGCTGGTGGTCCTTCCCAAGCGCATCGAGCAGGTGCAAGAACTGCTCAAGCTTTGTCACGCCCGCCAAGTGCCAATTGTTGCCCGAGGCGCCGGCACCGGTCTGTCGGGCGGAGCCCTTCCGCTGGAACAAGGCATTCTCCTGGTGATGGCGCGCTTTAACAGGATCATCGAAGTGAACCCGCAAGGCCGCTTCGCACGGCTCCAGCCAGGCGTGCGCAACCTGGCGATTTCCCAGGCGGCGTCGCCATACAACCTGTACTACGCGCCGGACCCGTCCTCACAGATTGCTTGTTCCATTGGCGGCAACGTTGCGGAAAACGCCGGTGGCGTGCACTGCCTGAAGTACGGCCTGACCGTGCACAACCTGCTCAAGGTGGACATTCTCACTATCGAAGGTGAACACCTGACTCTTGGCAGCGATGCTTTGGACACTCCCGGGTTCGACCTGTTAGCGCTGTTTACAGGTTCGGAAGGCATGTTGGGGATTGTTACTGAAGTCACCGTCAAACTGCTTCCCAAACCGCAAGTGGCGCGCGTGCTGTTGGCTAGCTTCGACTCGGTGGACAAGGCTGGCCGAGCGGTGGGCGACATCATCGCCGCCGGCATCATCCCTGGTGGTCTGGAGATGATGGACAATCTGTCGATTCGCGCCGCCGAAGACTTCATCGGTGCGGGGTACCCGTTGGATGCTGCGGCCATCCTGCTGTGCGAACTGGACGGTGTCGAAACCGATGTGCAGGACGACTGTGAACGGGTAGAGGCGGTGCTCAAGCGCGCCGGTGCAACCGAAGTTCGCCTGGCCCGCGATGAGGCTGAGCGCATTAAGTTCTGGGCCGGGCGCAAGAATGCATTTGGGGCGGTTGGCCGTATTTCCCCGGATTACTACTGCATGGATGGCACGATCCCGCGTCGCGAGCTTCCTCGGGTACTCAACGGCATCGCGAAACTGTCCGAGGAGTACGGACTGCGCGTGGCTAACGTGTTTCATGCCGGTGACGGCAACATGCATCCGCTGATCCTCTTCGATGCAAATGTCCCAGGTGAACTGGAACAAGCTGAAGCCATTGGAGGCAAGATCCTCGAACTTTGCGTCGAAGTCGGTGGCAGCATCACCGGCGAGCACGGGGTCGGGCGCGAGAAGATCAACCAGATGTGCGCCCAGTTCAACAGCGACGAGCTGACCCTGTTCCACGCAGTGAAGGCGGCCTTCGATCCGAAAGGCCTGCTCAATCCTGGCAAGAACATCCCGACCCTACAGCGCTGCGCCGAATTCGGCTCGATGCACATACACCACGGCAAGCTGCCTTTCCCTGAACTGGAGCGTTTCTGATGCGACACGATCACGACGCCAGCTCAGCGCTGCTGGAACAGGTTAACTACGCCCTCTATAAACGTACCCCACTGCGAATCCAGGGCAGCAACAGCAAAGCCATGCTCGGCTGCCCAGTGAGCGGCGAGGTGCTTGACACCCGCAGCCATCGCGGCATCGTCAGCTACGATCCGACCGAGCTAGTGCTGACCGCCCGGGCCGGCACACCGCTCGTAGAGATTGAGGCCGCGCTGGAATGCGCCGGGCAGATGTTGCCCTGCGAACCACCGCACCTAGGCGTAGGCGCCACCGTCGGTGGCATGGTCGCCGCCGGCCTGTCCGGCCCGCGGCGTCCCTGGGCTGGGGCGGTGCGCGACTACGTGCTCGGCACCCGGGTGATCACCGGTCACGGCAAGCTCCTGCGCTTTGGCGGCGAAGTCATGAAGAACGTCGCCGGTTACGACTTGTCACGCCTGCTGACTGGCAGTTTCGGTTGCCTGGGCGTGCTCACCGAGGTGTCACTCAAAGTACTGCCAAAGCCGCGCCGGTGCGCCAGCCTGCGCCTGGAGATGAACGTCCACCAAGCCCTCGAAAAACTCGCCGAATGGGGCCAGCAACCGACCCCCATCAGCGCCGCCAGCTACGACGGCGAGGCGCTGTACCTGCGACTGGAAGGCGGCGAAGGTTCGGTGGAGTCCACTAGCCTGCACCTCGGCGGTGAGGAAATCGACAGTGACTACTGGCTGGAACTGCGCGAACAGCGTCTGAACTTTTTCACCGATCCTGCACCGCTATGGCGCCTGTCGCTGCCGAACAACACCAGGCCGCTGGCCTTGCCCGGCAAGCAATTGATCGATTGGGGCGGCGCCCAGCGTTGGCTCAAGTCCGACGCTGATGCCGCACTGATCCGCCGCAGTGTCGCTGAAGTTGGTGGCCACGCCACCTGCTATGGCGCTGACGAAAACCCATTCCCACCTCTGGCTGCGCCGTTGCGGCTTTGCCACCACAACCTCAAGAAACAGCTCGACCCCCAGAGGATTTTCAACCCCGGTCGTATGTACGCAGAAGTCTGAGATCGAGCCATGCAAACTAATTTGAGCGAACAAGCCAAGCGTCTGCCTCGCGCCGAAGAAGCCGAGAGCATCCTGCGCTCCTGCGTGCATTGCGGTTTTTGCAATGCCACTTGCCCTACTTACCAACTGCTGGGAAATGAACTGGACGGTCCGCGCGGGCGAATCTACTTGATCAAGCAAGTGCTTGAAGGGCAGGAGATCACAGCCAAGACCCAGTTGCACCTGGACCGCTGCCTGAGCTGCCGCAACTGCGAAACCACCTGCCCCTCCGGTGTGCAGTACCACAATCTGCTGGACATCGGCCGCGCCGTGGTCGAGGAGCATGTGCCACGCCCCTTGAGCGAGCGGATTCTGCGCGAAGGTCTGCGCGCCGTGGTGCCGCGATCGGCATTGTTCAAGACTTTGATCCAGGTCGGCCAGGCGTTCCGCCCGCTGCTGCCGGTGACCTTGAAATCCAAGCTGGCAAGCCAGGCACGCCCAGCTAAACCCCGTCCGACTACACGCCATGCTCGCTGTGTATTGATGCCTGAAGGTTGCGTACAGCCAACCCTGTCGCCAAACACTAACGCAGCCACGGCGCGGGTGTTGGATCGTCTGGGCATTAGCGTAGTGCCCGTGCGCGAGGCAGGTTGCTGCGGTGCGGTGGATTACCACTTGAACGCTCAGGACAAAGGTCTGGAGCGCGCTCGGCGAAACATCGACGCCTGGTGGCCCGCCATTGAAGCCGGCGTCGAGGCCATTGTGCAGACCGCCAGCGGCTGCGGAGCTTTCGTTCGGGACTATGGCCACCTGCTCAAGAGCGACGCTGCCTACGCGCAAAAGGCCGAGCGAGTCAGCGCCTTGGCCAAAGACCTTGTGGAAGTACTACGTGCAGAACCGCTGGAAGAGCTCGGCATCCACGGTAATCGACGTCTGGCCTTCCACTGCCCTTGCACACTTCAACATGCCCAAAGGCTCGGCGGTGCAGTGGAAAGCGTGCTCACCCGCCTCGGCTTCAGCTTGACCAGCGTCCCGGACAGCCATCTCTGCTGCGGCTCGGCCGGTACCTACTCGCTGACTCAGCCAGAGCTGTCACGACAACTGCGCGACAACAAGCTCAATGCGCTGGAGAGTGGCAACCCCGAAGTGATTGTCACCGCCAACATTGGCTGCCAGACCCATCTTGAAAGCGCAGGACGTACCCCGATTCGACATTGGGTCGAGTTAGTGGAAGAAGCCCTGATTTAGGAGAAAACCATGCAAAGCAAAGTGGTACTCGATAATGCCGATATCGCTCGCATCCTCGCTGGCGCGCGTGAGGAGGCCCTGCGCAACCATTGGGCGGTGACCATCGCCGTGGTCGATGACGGAGGACACCCCCTCGCTCTGGAACGCCTGGACGGTTGTGCGCCGATCGGCGCTTACATAGCCATGGAGAAAGCCCGCAGTGCGGCTTTAGGCCGGCGCGAGACCAAGGGTTATGAGGAAATGGTCAATGGTGGTCGCACCGCCTTCATCAGTGCCCCGATGCTGACCTCATTGGAAGGCGGAGTGCCGATACTGATCGAAGGTCAGGTAGTCGGCGCGGTGGGAGTGTCAGGCGTCAAGTCTGACCAGGACGCGCAAATAGCCAAAGCCGGTATCGCCGGCGTTTGAACGTAATCAGTTTCAGGCCCCAGCAATGGGGCGCAATCGAACGGGAGAGAAGAGAATGACCGAGCGAGTGCTCTGCCATCACATGCAGGTGGCCAGCATCCTTAAAAAATTCATTGACGACGAGGTGTTGCCGGGGACAGGTATCGCCGCCGAAGACTTCTGGGATGGTTTCGGTGGATTGGTGCACAAGCTTGCTCCGCGCAATCGCACCCTGCTGGG
The DNA here is from genome assembly GCF_051660785.1 of Pseudomonas sp. Taxonomy (GTDB): domain Bacteria; phylum Pseudomonadota; class Gammaproteobacteria; order Pseudomonadales; family Pseudomonadaceae; genus Aquipseudomonas. The sequence goes on along the minus strand of NZ_JBOFQE010000058.1, from coordinate 138,010 downwards.
CGAACGTGATCGCCTGCAAGGAGAACTGGACGCTTGGCATCGTGCCAATCCCGGTCCGGTCACAGACATGGACGCTTATCAGGCGTTTCTCACCACCATCGGTTACCTGGTTGCGCAGCCCGAGCAGGTGCATATTGGCACCGCCAACGTCGACACCGAAATATCCGTGCAGGCCGGTCCGCAGCTGGTTGTTCCGGTGATGAACGCGCGTTATGCGTTGAATGCCGCCAACGCTCGCTGGGGCTCGCTCTATGATGCCCTCTATGGCACCGACGCTGTCAGCGAAGAAAGAGGCGCCGAGAAGGGCAAAGGCTACAACAGGGTTCGCGGTGACAATGTCATCAGCTTCGTGCGCGCTTTCCTCGACGAAGCCGCGCCGCTGGAAGGCGCTTCCCACGTCGACGCCACCGCCTACGTGGTGAAGAACAGCCAGTTGGCCGTGAGCCTGAAGAATGGCAACGAGGTCAGCCTGAAGAACGCGGCTCAGTTCATCGCTTTCCAGGGCGAGGCTGCGAAGCCCGCCGCCGTCCTGCTGAAGAACAACGGCCTGCACTTCGAAATCCAGATCGACCCGACCAGCCTCATCGGCCAGACCGACGCGGCTGGCGTGAAGGACGTGCTGATGGAGTCCGCACTGAGCACCATCATGGACTGCGAAGACTCGGTCGCCGCGGTCGATGCCGACGACAAGGTCGTGGTCTACCGCAACTGGTTGGGCCTGATGAAAGGCGACCTCGCAGAAACAGTCAGCAAGGGTGGTCAAACCTTCATCCGCACCCTGAATCCGGACCGCACCTACACCAGGGCCGGCAGTGGCGAACTGACCCTGCACGGCCGCTCGCTACTACTCATCCGCAATGTCGGCCACCTGATGAGCACCCCGGCGATCCTCGACGGCGAAGGCAACGAGATTCCCGAGGGCATCATGGATGCGGTGGTCACCAGCCTGATCGCCCTGCACGACATCCAGCGCAATGGAAACTCGCGCACCGGCAGCGTTTACATCGTCAAACCGAAGATGCATGGCCCGGCCGAAGTGGCCTTCGCCGACGAACTCTTCGACCGCGTCGAGGACCTGCTCGGCCTACCGCGCTACAGCCTGAAGATGGGCATCATGGACGAGGAGCGCCGCACCAGCGTCAACCTCAAGGCCTGCATCGCCGCGGCGGCCAATCGCGTGGCCTTCATCAACACCGGCTTTCTCGACCGCACCGGCGACGAAATGCACTCCGGCATGGAAGCCGGCGCCATGCTGCGCAAGGGCGACATGAAGGGTGCCCCGTGGATCGCCGCCTACGAGCTCAACAATGTACTGGTCGGCCTCGCCTGCGGCTTACGCGGCAAAGCTCAGATCGGCAAGGGCATGTGGGCCATGCCCGATCTGATGGCAGCCATGCTCGAACAGAAGATCAGCCATCCCAAGGCCGGCGCCAACACCGCTTGGGTGCCGTCGCCGACCGCCGCCACTCTGCATGCCCTGCACTATCACAAGGTCGATGTGCAGGCGGTACAGCGTGAGCTGGAACTGCTCAACCTGGCCAGCCAGCGCGCCAGCCTGCTGCACGATCTGCTCAGTGTACCAGTGAGCATCGCGCGCAACTGGAGCGCTGCCCAGATCCAGGCGGAACTGGACAATAACTGCCAGGGTATTCTCGGCTACGTGGTGCGCTGGATAGAACAGGGCGTCGGCTGCTCCAAGGTGCCGGACATCCACAACGTCGGCCTGATGGAAGACCGCGCCACCCTGCGCATCTCCGCCCAGCACATCGCCAACTGGCTGCAACATGGCGTGATCAGCGCGGCCCAGGTGCAAGAGACTCTCGAGCGCATGGCCCGTGTGGTCGACGAGCAGAACGCCGGTGACGCCGCCTATCGCTCCATGGCACTGGACTTCGAGCGCTCGCACGCCTTCCGCGCCGCCAGCGATCTGGTGCTCAAAGGCCGCGAGCAGCCCAGCGGCTACACCGAACCCCTGCTGCACGCCTGGCGGCTGCGCTTCAAGCAGGAATACTGAGCATCGCCTCCCCCGCTCGAGTCACCGGCTGGGGGAGGCATGCGCGGACGAACACCAGCACGCCCCAAGCAGCATCCGGTTTAACCCTCGAAGTTTTCACGCCTCAATCACTACAGAGACTACGCGCCACTGATAACCCCCATGCCAGCGCGTTGCCATGCGCAATCCGCAGCGACGCCGCAGTTGACATATTGGATACCCAAAAATAACAAGAGGCTCCTCACATGCAAACGTGGCACCAGATGTACACCCCACTCGGAACCTTGGGATTATCAGCCCTGGCTGCGCTGATCCCGATCATATTCTTCGTTTTAGCGCTCGCAGTCTTTCGCATGAAAGGCTATATCGCCGGCACCATTACCCTGGCGCTGTCGATTGCCATTGCCACCCTTGTCTTTGACATGCCACTGGACATGGCTTTCGCCTCAGCCGGTTATGGCTTCGCCTACGGTCTCTGGCCGATCGCCTGGATCATCGTCGCGGCGGTGTTCCTCTACAAACTCACGGTCAAGAGCGGCCAGTTCGAAGTGATCCGCAGTTCAGTGCTGTCCATCACTGACGACCAGCGCCTGCAGGTGCTGCTGATCGGCTTCTCCTTCGGCGCCTTCCTTGAAGGAGCAGCCGGTTTCGGCGCACCCGTGGCGATCACCGGTGCACTACTGGTCGGTCTTGGCCTCAACCCGCTCTACGCAGCGGGCCTGTGCCTGATCGCCAACACTGCGCCGGTGGCCTTCGGCGCCCTGGGCGTACCCATCATCGTCGCCGGCCAGGTGACCGGTATCGATGCCTTCAAGATTGGTGCGATGGCCGGCCGTCAGTTGCCGTTGCTGTCGGTCATTGTGCCGTTCTGGCTGGTCGCCATGATGGATGGCTGGCGGGGCATCAAGGAAACCTGGCCGGCGGCCCTGGTGGCCGGAGGTAGCTTCGCCATCACCCAGTACTTCACCTCCAACTACATCGGTCCTGAACTGCCCGACATCACCTCGGCGCTGGTGAGCATCGTGTCCCTGACCCTGTTCCTCAAGGTTTGGCAGCCCGCACGTGCCGAAGATCGCGAGGTGGTCGGCGTGTCCGGCGGTGTGGCGGTGATGGGCGGTTTCGGCGGCCGTCAGAGCGGCACCCCCTCGCCTTACAGCTTCGGCGAAATCCTCAAGGCTTGGTCGCCCTTCCTGGTACTGACTGTGCTGGTGACCATCTGGACGCTGAAGCCCTTCAAGACGATGTTCGCCCCGGGCGGCGCGCTGGAGCAATTCGTTTTCATTTTCGCCATCCCGCACCTAGACCAGTTGGTGATGAAGGTTGCCCCGATCGTCGCGACCGCCACTGCCATGCCGGCTGTGTACAAGTTCGACCTGATATCGGCAGGAGGCAGTGCGATCCTGTTCTCAGCATTGATCTCGATGTTGATCCTGCGCATCGATGTCAAGACGGGGCTCTCGACTTTCAAGGAAACCCTGATTGAATTGAAATTCCCGATTCTCTCGATCGGCATGGTGCTGGCCTTCGCGTTCGTCACCAATTATTCCGGTATGTCCACCACCCTGGCCCTGGTCCTGGCTGGTACGGGCTCGGCATTCCCCTTCTTCTCGCCGTTCCTCGGCTGGCTGGGCGTGTTCCTGACCGGCTCAGACACCTCGTCCAACGCCCTGTTCGCTTCGTTGCAGGCGACCACCGCGCACCAGATCGGCGTCCACGACACCCTACTGGTCGCCGCCAACAGCAGTGGAGGCGTGACCGGCAAGATGATCTCGCCGCAGTCCATTGCCGTGGCCTGTGCCGCAACAGGAATCGTAGGCAAGGAATCCGACCTGTTCCGCTTCACCCTCAAGCACAGCCTGATTTTCGCCACCATCATCGGCCTCATCACGCTGTCCCAGGCATACATATTCACTGGGATGCTGGTGTACTGAGCCAGCCTCGGGCGCTGGGTTATCCGGTGCCCGCTTCCATTCCTTAGTGCGACAATTGGAAGCCCGAATGACTACCGACTTCAAACAAGCCGCCCTGGATGTTCGTGCTGCTCGAATCAATGACGAGATGAAGATTACCGCCGTCGAGTCGCTGCGGCATTTGGCGAAGAAGCCAGCACCTGCTGCTGTGCTGCAGGCCTACCAGGTCGACCGGCTGGAATTCAGTCGGGATTACATCCTACCCAAACGAGTGAGGCATCTCCCGCAGCCGGGCTCCTACCATTCGATCAAGCGTTAGCGACATCCACCGTTTCCACAGTGATTTGCTTGAGCGCATGAAACGGCGCGAGTGCAGCTTCATCGGCAGTGGCGCAAGTGATCAGTCGCCACTCCCGCTCAATTGGCGTCCAGTGTTGCTGCCGCGCGCGACCTAACTTATCGGTATCGGCCAGGACGAAAATTTGCGCAGCTCGCTTGATAATGCATTCCTTGAGATACGCCTGCTGCGCGCTCGCTTCACACAAGCCGAACTCCGCGACGACGCCGTCCGCTCCGAGGAAGGCTTTGTCGACGCTCAAGCGGCTCAAGGTCAGTTCCGCCAGTGGCCCCAACGTGCTCATGCTCGATCCGCGCAGGTCACCGCCGATCAAGGTCAGGCGTACACCCGGTGCTTGGGCCAAGGTCATCACGGCGAGCAGGTTGTTGGTGACCACGTGCACATCCTGGCGCGAGCACAAGTGATGGGCTAGTGCGGCGCAGGTGGTGCCGCCGTCGAGCAGGATGGTATCGCCATCCTGCACGTGCGCCGCAGCGGCTTGGGCGATGGCGTCTTTCTGTTCCCACTGGCTGGTTTTGCGTTCTTCCAGCGAAGCTTCCGGTTCATGCACACCGACCACGGCAGTGGCGCCGCCGTAGGTGCGCACCAGGTGCCGCTGTTTGGCGAGCATGGTCAGGTCGCGTCGTACTGTCGCCTCCGAGACGCCGAGCGCCGCACTCAATTGCTCGACGTTGGCATCGCCAATGCGTACGAGGTCGAGGATGGCGCGGTGGCGTTCGGAGGCTTTCATGGCGGGTCTCTCACTGTGGACGGTGATCGATCTTACACGACAGCGCCCGTGCGACTCACCCCCGTCGCGTGGCAAGCTCCGCACCCTGGCGCAGCGCTTCGAGCAGGCTGCGCTCATCGGCGATGCCCTTTCCGGCGATGTCGAAGGCGGTGCCGTGATCAACCGACGTACGGACCACGTCCAGGCCAACGGTCACGTTCACACCCGCTTCAAGTCCCAGCACTTTGACCGGGCCGTGGCCCTGATCGTGATACATCGCCACGACCAGATCGAAGTCGCCGCGTCCAGCACGGAAGAACAGCGTGTCGGCGGGCAGCGGCCCGGTGACGTCGAGGCCGCGCTCCTGCAACAGCTTCACTGCAGGAATGATTTTTTCCTCTTCTTCGCCATAGCCGAACAGACCGTTTTCACCGGCATGGGGATTGATTCCGCACACGCCAATACGCGGCCGGGCGATGCCCGCCTTGATGAGCGTCGCGTTGCCGCGCTCGATGGTGCGCTGGACCAGACCCGGTTCGATCTTTCGGATCGCATCGATGATGCCGATGTGGGTGGTGACGTGAATCACCCGCAGTTGCGGCGCCACAAGCATCATCGAGACTTCGTCGACGTCGGTCAGCTGCGCGAGCATTTCGGTATGGCCGGGGTACTTGTGGCCACCGGCGTGCAACGCTTCCTTGTTCAGTGGTGCGGTGCAGATCGCATCAATCTGGCTGGCCTCGGCAAGTTGCACAGCACGGGCGATGTATTGATAAGCAGCGTCACCGGCGATGGGTGACAGTTCGCCGAATGGCAAGTCGTCGGGGATCAGGTCGAGGTCGATGCAGTCAATGGTGCCAGCCTCGTACTTCGCCTGGGATGCGTCCTCGATACGCCGCACTTTGGCGCTGCCGCCGACTATCACGTTGGCTTGCTCCAGGCGCCGCGCATCGCCGATCACCAGTGGCCGGCATTGTTGGTAGACGATGTCGTGAGTCAGGCTCTTGACGATTATTTCCGGACCTACACCGGAAGCGTCGCCCATAGTGATGCCGATGATGGGGAGATAGTTGCTCATAGTGTTCATTCGAGTCCTTGGGTTCGTGTGCGTTTGGGCTGGGAACGATCGTTGCTGGCGCTCAGGTGTTGCCATGCCGCATACAAGGCGTGATCGGTGCCGAACGCGCCTGCCTTGGTAACAATTTCGAGACGATGACCATCACTAGAGGCAACCGGTTGTGCGAGGGCGACCCCAGCTTCGATTTCCATTGACAGTTGCAGGCTGTCGATTCCAACGGTGGTCAACATGGCCCGCGCCGTCTCGCCGCCCGTTGCGATCAATCCGCCGACCTTGGCGAAGTGCGGCTCTACCAGCACAGCCAGCATGGTCGAGAGTTGCACGCCCTCATGGGGATCGAACGCGTTATCGCGGCCGATGCGCAGCAGCAGGTCACTGCAGCCGTCCAGTTGCTCGCCGATGCGCGCCTGCCAAGTCGCCCAATCGGCATGGGCGATGCCTTGGCGAAGGACCTCCGGTGGTACGACCAATTCGCTAACCCCACTAAGCTCCTTGAGCAATGCGCATTGCCGCTCACAAACGCCGGATAGACTACCGACGAGAATCAGGGTCGGCGCCTGGTTCCTTTCGATGGCATCGGCGTCGATGGTCGCGAACCTTGCGTCAAAGAAATCAGGAAGATTGGCTATTTCCCGCGCAAGGCCGCCAGAACCAATCCAGAACAGCGGTTGATCCATCGACGCGGTAAGCCGGGCGAGGGTGAGCAGGTCGTCTTCGGTTTTCGCATCGACAATCAACGCCTGCACACCGCTGAGGGCAACCTCGGTAATATGGTGCGCGAGTGGTTTTCCGTTACCGCGCAAAGTGTCGAGATCCAGCTTTGCGGTGGTCAGGCCTGCGGCAACTAACATCGCCTCGACATCAGCCGGGCGATCGAAGTTTTCGAGTTTCCAGGTATCGGTTGTTTCCAGCGGCATGCCGTTCACGAACACCCGACCGCCACGTAACGTGCGCCCGGTGGCGGGATACGCCGGAGCGACGATGGCCAGGCCCGCTAATGGCTGCAGGGCTGCAACTTCGGCAGCCCAGTTACCGCGCAAGGTCGAATCGATTTTCTTGTACAGCCGCTGCCCGGGCTTATGCAGTGCCTTGAACGCAGCGACGGTACGCTCGGCTGCCTGCGCCGGTGAGAGGCGTCGAGTATCCGTATCTGCGGCAAGCACCTGAGCCTCAGCCTTGTCATTCAAGGGGTCGAGCGTGACGACCGATTGCAGCCCCGCTCTCGTAAAGCCAATCGCGCAATCAGCCGCGCCTGACAGGTCGTCTGCAATAATCAAAATGTTCATCGCAAGGCCCCCCGCTTCTGAGGTTCGTGTTCCGGGGTGACGCCAGGGTTGCGCTGCTGCACGCGCTTGGCGACTGCCGCGGTGAGTAACGGTGCGAGTATCGCGGTCACCACGACACAGGCCGCTACCAGTATGGTCGCGCTCTTGGCGGCTTCTGCGTATACCGGATTGGCCGCCGCAATCAGTGCTGGCACGGCTGCCGCATTCCCGGCGGTGGTGGCTGCGGCGACACCGGCGACTCCTGTACCACCGGTCAACCGATCGGCGAAGAACAGCGGGATACCGGTCAACACGACGACCGCAACCCCCATTCCAAGACCCAGCAAACCGGCTTGCCAAACGTTATGTAAATCCAGGCTGGCGCCGAGCGCGAGGGCGAAGAACGGAATCATCACCGGGACAGCCTTGGCCAGAAAGTCGCGCATGTCACGATCAAGGTTGCCCAGCAGCATGCCCAGAGCCAGTGGCAGGATGCTGCCCACCAATGTCGGCCACGGGAATGCCGAAAGGCCCGCGATGCCCAAGGTGACCATGGTCAGAAAAGGGCCGGACTCCAGTGACATGACCGAATAGGCGCCAACATCTTCGGAGCGGCCGTATTGCCCCATCAACGCCATGTACAAGCCGCCGTTGGTATCGTTCATCGCCGCAACAACCGCCAGTGTCGATACACCCGCAAAGAGACCAGACGAAATCGGCTGCTCGCCCAGGAAGTGCCCAAGCACGATACCAATGAGCATGGCGATGCCGACTTTCGTGACGAGCAGCGTGCCGCCTTTTTTGAGCAGGTAAGGCGTGGCCTTGATATTGATGCTCGCGCCCATGCATACGTAGAACACCGCCAGGATGGGTAACGCTCCTGTGAACAAGGCATTAGTGAATGAACCGAAAAACTTTGGTGTGTCGGGCAGGAATGTTGCCACCAGCGAACCGATCAGCAGGGGCACGATCATCATGCCACCTGGTATACGTTCAATGGTGCGCTTGATAGGGATCTGGGCCACGAGGGTCTCCTTTTATAATTGTTTGGAAAGACGTGTATCACCTCGAAATTGACTGTACCGATCACCGAACGATTGATTCAGTCAAATTTATCTTAGGGCATCGTCATAGTTTGCGCAAACCAATCATTCAAATGATCGTTTTGATCATTTAGGATGGCAAACCTGGCTACACAGGTGGAATCTGTGTTTGCCAATGTCGATACCGAGAAGCGTCATCGTATTCATAAGAGATCCTCCGTCCGAAAACGAGAAAAGCCCTGCAGGCGTAACCCTGCAGGGCTTCTCGGTCAGGCTGACCATCTCATTAAGCCCCGAACCCTGTTCCTCGCGAACCATTGCCTTTGCTGAATTCATGCAGATTTGGAGGTGGGTCAGTCCTGCGTCAGCAGCGGGATCAATTCGGTGTCGGCGTCAATAACCTGTAAACACGCATTATCGGTAACGACCATCGTGAGTAAGCTCGCTCCTACAGTCGATCACATTCTCTTAACTGAACAGCATTACCACCTGGAACATATGGCCAACTTCTCAATTCGTGAGCAGTGAATTCGTAAAGGTCTAAAGCATGCACCCATCACAACCAACCCTGACGTTCCCCGGCAACTCGCTGCGATGCTCAAGTAACCAGGCATCCAACGTATGCCCGATATGCGTCAACACTGCCAACTCCGGTTGCAGGTCCTCAACGCAACGCAACGCAAGATTCAGATCGTTGTGATTACGCGGAGCCTGAGGTTGCGGCGGCATCGAACAGTCGAGTACCAGCACATCAAGGGGAGCGCTTTGCAGCCATTGCGTGGTGGCCGGCGGCAAACCCACGGTGTCGGTCAGATAAGCGATACGCCGTCCCTCTCCCTCCAACAAGTAACCAAGCGTCGGTCTTGAGTGTTGCAGCGGTAACGCCGTGATTCTGAGCGTGCCGAACTGCCGGGTTTCAAAGGCGTCGAAAGGCTGGCTGAAATCGAGTATCCCCGGATGCTTGTAGAGGTCGGCCAGGCCTTCGGGGTCCACCGGACCATGCACCGGAATCACCAGCCCCTGACCCCAACGCAAATGCAGCAAACCCTGGGCGTGATCGGCGTGGTAGTGGGTCTGGAAAATACCGTTGAAGCTGCGCGGCGGGAAGCGTTCGGTCAGGTCGGACAGGCCGCTGTCGATCAACCAGCGCTGATCGCCGCACTCGATCAACGCGCTGCACGGACGACGTCTCAGGCGCTCATCGTTGCGAGCCTGGTCGCAGGCCGCGCATTCGCAGCCGTAGACCGGCACCTGTCGGGCGTCACCGGTGCCCAGCAAGGTCAGGCGCATACGGGTTGCCCGTCGACGCAGGCCAGCAAGCGTTCGACCGTGCGCTCCAGCGGCCCGGAGTTGTCGATCACACACAACGCCGGATCGTGTTCGGCGAGCACGCGGTTGCTGAAATAGTCATTGCGCGCCAGCCGATCATTGATCTCGGCGACCGTTTCACGCCCCCGTGCCAGCAAGCGCTGGCGCAATACAGCCGGATCGACCGTCAGCAACAGCACGAGCACGTTTGGATAGCGCAAGCGGGTCTGCGGCAGATGACCGCGAGACCCATTGACCAGCACATCCTGCCCCGCCGCCAGCCAATCGTCGATCTCCCGTGGGATCCCATAGGACAAACCATTGGCATGCCAGCTCAGGGCAAACGCGCCCTGAGCCTCCCTCTCGGCGAACTGTTGCGCACTGACGCCTTGTGCCGCTTCCCCCACCGCTTCCACCGAGCGGGTGATGACCCGCCGCACGATATGACAATCGCGTTCGGCCAACCGCACGCGTGCGCCATCGAGCAGGCTGTCCTTGCCCGAACCTGAAGGTCCGATGAGATAGATCAACCTGCCCGTCATCAAAACACCCTCTTCGCTTGTCGCCAGACTTGTTGAACGACTGGCAGCCCGCCCTGGTTCCTGGCTTGCACCAGATCCGCTCGCAAACCCACAGCAATCTCGCCGCGATCACTCAGCCCTGCCGCTCTGGCCGGAGCCAGGGTGACCATGCGCACCGCCTGGGCCAGGTCGCACTTGCCCTGGGACGCCAGTAAAAACGCCGCTTGCAACAGGCTGGCCGGATAGTAATCACTGGACAGGATGTCCAGCAGCCCTTCTGCGGCCAGGCCGGCGGCGGCGACGTTACCCGAGTGGGAACCGCCGCGCACAACGTTCGGTGCGCCCATCAGCACTTTCATGCCCAACTGCTGACAGCCGCGCGCCGCCTCAAGGGTAGTGGGGAACTCGGCAATGGACATGCCATAGCCCGCTGACTCTTCGACGTGCGCCAGGGTCGCGTCGTCATGGCTGGCCACCGACAGGCCGAGGGCCAGGCAGTGCTCCACGATGGCCGCGCGATGGCGGGCACTGTATTCACGGGAGTTGGCCATCTGCAATACGACGAATTCATCCATTTGCATAGTCGTCAGATTGTATTTGCCCATGTAGTACTCGCGGTACTTGGACTCCAGGACGAATTGACGTTGACCCGGCGAGTGGTCCATCACCGACACCAGTTGCACCAGGGGATGTTCGACCAGGTCGCGGAACACACTCAACGTGTCCGGGTGGCAAAGTTCACAACGCAGGTGCAGTCGGTGTTCGGCACGGGTCAGTCCGGCATCGCAAGCGCTAGAGATCGCCTCAAGCATCCCCGGCAATTTCTTCATGCGATTGCCTTTGGGATTCACATCACCGATGGACACGGCGTCAAACACCGTGGTGATGCCGGCCGCGATGATCTGCGCATCGTGACTGAGCACCGCCGAGGTCGACGGCCAGTCCACGCCGGGGCGCGGGGTCATGTGTTTTTCCAGGTTGTCGGTGTGCAACTCCACGAGGCCCGGCAGCAGGAAATCACCGTTGAGGTCTTGGGCCTGAGGCAAGCGGCTTGGGCCTTCGACAATTTCGGCGATCAACCCGTCGCGCAGCACGAGGGTGCCGAGGAACACACGGTCAGCGGTGACCAGGCGGGCATTGCTGAGGATCTGTTCAGTGGACATCGGCGTATTCCTCGTGGTTCACAGCGGCTGGGGTCATGTCGAGATGGCGATCGGCAACCGCCTCGCGGGCAGCGCGGTCATGGAAGATGCCGATCAACGCGGCCCCCTCCGTTTTCGCTTCGTTCATCAGTTCCAGCACCACTTGGCGATTGGTGTCGTCCAGGGAAGCCGTCGGTTCGTCGAGCAGCATCACCGGCCAGGCGACCATAAAACCGCGGGCGATGTTGACCCGTTGTTGCTCGCCACCGGAGAAGGTGCCGGGTGCCAATTGCCAAAGGCGTTGTGGGATGTTCAGGCGGCTGAGCAGCAGCTCGGCACGTGATTGCGCCAGGCTTTTTGACCAGCCACGGGCCAGCGCCGGCTCCATCACCACATCCAGACACGCTACCCGCGGGATCACCCGCAAGAACTGACTGACATAACCCAGGGTTCGCTGGCGCACCTGCAGAATGTCACGGGGCTCGGCGCCGACCAGCTCCAGCCAGTGGCCGTCATGCTGTACGCGGATGCTGCCGCCGGCTGGCAGGTAATTGCCATACAGCGTGCGCAGCAAGGTGCTTTTACCGGCACCGGACTGACCATGCAGCACCAGGCATTCACCGGCCGTCACGCTGAAATCCACCCCGCGCAGCACGTTCAGGACCACGCCGTGCTGTTGATGCAGGGTGAAGGTTTTCGAGAGGTCACGGACCTCGATCAAGGTATTCATCGCTCGGATTCCACAGATAAACGGGACTTCACGGCTGCAACACCGAAGACACCAGCAGTTGTGAGTAAGGGTGTTGTGGATCGTCGAGGATCTGGTCGGTCAGGCCGGTTTCCACCACCCGCGAGCGGCGCATCACCATCAGCCGATCGGCCAGCAGACGCGCCACCGCCAGGTCGTGCGTAACGATCACCACCGCCAGGTCCAGTTCGCGCACCAACCCACGCAACAGGTCGAGCAACCGAGCTTGCACCGACACATCGAGTCCCCCCGTCGGTTCGTCCATGAACACCAGCCGCGGGCTCGACACCAGATTGCGGGCGATTTGCAGCCGTTGTTGCATGCCGCCGGAGAAGGTCCGGGGCAAGTCGTCGATGCGCAGCGGATCGATCTCCACCTGGCTCAGCCAGTCGATCCCTGCCCCGCGCAGTTGCTGGTAATTGCGTACGCCCTGGGCCATCAGGCGCTCGCCGATGTTGGCGCCGGCCGAAACGCCCATGCGCAAACCGTCGCGAGGATTCTGTTCGACGAAACCCCACTCGGTGCGTAGCAAGGTCCGGCGCTCGGCTTCGCTGGCGCTGTACAGGTCGAGCCATTGGCCCTGTTTGTCGCGGTAACCGATGCTGCCGCGCTGGGGCGGCAGGCGGCCGCTGAGCAACGAGAGCAAGGTCGATTTGCCCGAACCGGACTCGCCGACAATCCCCAGCACCTCACCGGGATACAGGTCAAAACTGACGCCCTGGCAGCCCTTCTCCAAGCCGTACAACAACGACAGGTCGCGCACTCGCAGCAAGGGCTCAGCGGTGGCGGCGGACAGTTCATTTTTCAGTGCCTGGTTCATTGGCCCTGCTCCTGCTGGCTGACGCACTGGGTGCAGTAATAAGTGTCGGAACACACAAAACTCTGGGTTCCGGCGTCGTCGATGATCAGCTCGTCGAGGAAGGACTCGTGGCTGCCGCAAATGGCGCAGGACTCGTCCCACTTCTGCACTTCGAAGGGGTGATCCTCAAAGTCGAGACTGGTGACTTTTGTGTACGGCGGCACGGCATACAAACGCTTTTCACGACCCGCGCCGAACAGCATCAGCGCCGGACTCATATCGAGTTTCGGGTTGTCGAATTTGGGAATCGGCGACGGGTCCATCACGTAGCGCTCGTCCACCATCACCGGGTAGGCGTAGGCGGTGGCGATGTGGCCGAAGGTGGCGATGTCCTCGTAGAGCTTGACGTGCATCACCCCGTAATCATTGAGGGCGTGCATGGTCCGGGTCTCGGTTTCCGAAGGTTCGATAAAGCGCAGCGGCTCGGGGATCGGCACCTGATACACCATGATCTGATCGGCGTGCAGCGGCGTTTCCGGGATGCGGTGACGGGTCTGGATCACCGTCGCGTCCGGGGTATTTTCGGTGGTTGCGACGCCAGCAGTGCGGGCGAAAAAGCGACGGATCGACACGGCATTGGTGGTGTCGTCCGCGCCCTGGTCGATGACCTTGAGCACGTCTTCAGCACCGAGAATCGCCGCGGTCAGTTGCATGCCACCAGTGCCCCAGCCATAAGGCAGCGGCATCTCGCGCCCACCGAACGGCACTTGATAACCGGGGATCGCCACGGCCTTGAGCAAGGCGCGGCGGATCATGCGTTTGGTCTGTTCGTCGAGGTAGGCGAAGTTGTACGCGGCATCGCGTTCCGGCGCCCGGCCCTTCATGGGATTGCTCAGGTCATTCATGGCTGTTGGCCTCGGCAGGCTTGCGCAGTTTGCGGATCAGTTCCAGTTCGGCCTGGAAATCCACGTAGTGAGGTAATTTGAGGTGCGAGACAAAACCGGCGGCCTCGACGTTGTCGCAATGCATCAGCACGAACTCTTCCTGCTGCGCCGGCGACTCGATCTCTTCGTTGAACTCGTCAGCCCGCAGCGCGCGGTCAACCAACGCCATGCCCATGGCCTTGCGCTCGGCGTGCCCGAAGGCCAGACCGTAACCACGCGTGAACTGCGCCAGCTCAGTGGCCGAGCCAACGAACTGGTTGACCATTTCGCACTCGGTCACTTCGATGCTGCCCAAAGCGATGGGGAAGCCCAACTCTTCGGGATCGATCCAAACCTCCACTTCACCGATGCGAATCTCCCCGGCGAACGGGTGGTTGCGGCCATAACCGCGCTGGGTGGAATAACCCAGTGCCAGCAGAAAACCTTCATCGCCACGCGCCAACGCCTGCAAGCGTTGGGCACGGCTGGCGGGCAGTTCCAGTGGGTCGCGGGTGATGTCCGCCACTGTTTCGCCGTTGTCGGACTCGTTCTTGATCAAACCTTCCTTGGCCAGCAAACCCAGGACCCGTGGGCAAGGTTCGAGGCTGGCGTTCGGGGTGGTTTGCGGTCCCGGGTATTCGCCTTCGGCGAGCAATGCAAAGTCGAGCAGACGATGGGTGTAATCGAAGGTTGGTCCCAGCAGTTGCCCGCCCGGCACATCCTTGAACGTGGCGGACAAACGCCGGCTGAGTTGCATGCTCGACGTGTCGATCGGCAGGCTCGGGCTGAAACGCGGCAACGTGGTGCGATAGGCCCGCAGCAGGAAGATCGCTTCGACCAGATCGCCCGCCGCTTGCTTGATCGCCAACGAGGCCAGTTCTTCGTCGTACAGCGAGCCTTCACTCATTACCCGCGCCACCGCCAGCGGCAGTTGCTGACGGATTTGCTCGACGTTCAGCTCCGTGACCGAGGTATCGCCCCGGCGTTTTTTCGCCAGCAGACGGTGGGCATTGTCGATGGCCTGTTCGCCACCCTTGACGGCTACGTACATCAGACAAGCTCCTGTGCTGTGCGGGCGACCCGCGTGCTGCGTGGCAGGCCGATAAAGTCGTGACCGGTGGTGAAAAACAGATCCAGCCCGCGAGGGAATTCGTTGCGCTGTTCGCGCTCGCGCCAGAAACCGTCGGTGAGAGGCAGACTGACCTGATGCTCGGTTTCGATCCCCGGTCCGCACCAGGCCAGCCCTGCCCCGCCGTCGAGGCTCGGCAGCTGAACCAGCAAGGTGCAGGACTGATCGGGGTAACGGTCATTACCATGGTCGAAGCCGCTGAGGTCGAGCAGGTCCTCGGCACCCAGCATGGCAAAACGCGCGGCTTCCCGATGCGGTGTCAGTGGGCAGCCACAGTGGAACGCCAGATTGGCGCGGATCGCCGGCGTGTCGAAAGACGGCGCCAGCCACAGCGGCGTGTCGACATCCAGCAAGGCCAGGCACAACGCGTAAGTGGCTGGCGCCAGCCCTTCAAGGCTTGGAGTGGCATGCAACGTCTGGATTAATCCGGGGCTGGCCAGCGCTTTGAGCGCGGCGCGAAAACCGCGCTGAGCATCCAGCACCGGATCGGAAAACGCCGGTTGCAATAGCGGTGCGCTCATCAGTTTTCTCCTCGCACGAGGGTAAAGAATTCGACTTTGGTGGCGGCGGTTTCCGCCTCTTTCTGCACCCGGCGTTCTGCCTGGGCGTTAGCCAACGGCGTGATCACTTCATCAAGCCAATGGCGCTGTTGCGTGCCCTGCAAATGCGCGTCGGCCAGGGCCGCCAATTCGGCGTGGGCCTTGTCGCGCCCCGCCACGTAGCTGTAGCCGGTACGGCCATCGGCCAGGCGCACCACGCAACGGGTCACGCTCATTTCGCCGACGTTGAACGGCGCACCGTTGCCGCCCATGCGGCCACGGACCAGGGTCATGCCGATTTCCGGGGCGCGGATCAATTGGTACTCGACGTCGCGCAGCGCAACTTCGTGAGGCTGCAATTCGCTGCGACGGGCGCGGGCCAGCACGCCGATCCAGTGCTGCCGCGCAGAGTAAGGAGCAGGGTTCATCGGTAAGTTCTCCATCAGGTGACGACCTGGTACTGGAAGCGATCCGAACGGCTGGTGGTCTGGGCGAGCTCCACCGGACGGCCGTCGCGGTCGCAGGAAAGGGTGAACACACTCAGCGCCGGCAAATGCCGGGGCATCATCAGCAACGCGGCTTCTTCACGGCTGGGCAAACGGGCGCCGATCAGGCTCAGCGTGCGGGTCAATGGCAGATCGCGTTCACTGAGGTACTGGCGCAACGAACCGCCGGTGTAGTCCGCCAGCATCGGCGCATGGCTGGCGCAGTAGCGATGGCGGATCAGGCTGACCGGTTGGTGATCGAGTTTGCGCAGGGTCTGCAACTCGATCATTGGCGCCATCTCGGCAAGACCGAGGTGTTGCGCCTCTTCACGGCTGGCGAAGCAGTAACGACGTTTGAGCAGTAGCGCCTCGACGTCCAACCCCTGGTCCGACAACAACTGGCTGTAGGCACTGTCGGCGGCCATCGGATAAATCAGCGGCCGCTCCAGCACCTGCGTGCCCTTGCCCTGGCGGCGCAGCAGACTGCCTTCGAACACCAACTCATCGATGGCGCGGCGCAAGGTATGGCGGTTGACACCGAAACGCTCGGCCAACTGCACTTCCGCCGGCAGGAAGTCCCCGGCCTGATAATCGGCCAGCTCACGACGCAGGATGTCGGCCAGTTCGCGGTACAACGGCTCATCTTGTCTAGACAACTGCATGCTTAAAAAAAGCGCCCACGGGCACCCCTCCGAAATTCAGATGAACTGCTTGCGCAGGCGTTGCGACAAGATGTCGATCAGGCTCACTACGACGATGATCACCAGCAAGACTGCGCACGTTTGAACAAACTGAAAGGCGCGGATGTTCTCCCAGAGAATCACCCCGATCCCACCGGCACCGACCATTCCCACCACCGTCGCCGAACGCACGTTGGCCTCGAAGCGGTACAGCGCGTACGACACCCACAGCGGCATCACTTGCGGAATCACGCCGTAGATCACTTCTTGCAGGGCGCTGGAACCGGTGGCGCGAACGCCTTCAACCGGGCCCGGGTCGATGGCCTCGACCGCTTCAGCAAACAGCTTGGCAAGCACACCGGTGGTGCTGATCCACAGCGCCAGTACACCGGCAAACGGTCCCAGTCCGACGGCCACCACAAACAACATGGCGAAGACCATTTCGTTGATCGAACGGAAAGCGTCCATCACCCGACGCAGCGGCTGATGAATCCACCAGGGTGTGATGTTTTCCGAGCACAGAATCCCCAGGGGAACCGAGCAGACAATCGCCAACACCGTGCCCCACAGGGCGATTTGTACGGTGACGATCATTTCCTTGAGGTACGAGCGCCATTCATGGAAGTCCGGCGGGAAGAAATCAGCGGCGAAGGTCGCCATGTTTCCGGAATCGCGGTACAGCGCCATCGGGTTCATCTCGGCGCCGTGCCAGGCCCAGACCAGCAGGACCAGGAGCAGGCCCCAACCGGCATACTGCGGCCAGGTACGCTTGCCGACAGCTTCAGCGTGCGGAGTGGTCATTGGTTTCTCTCAACAAAGGGGCGCGGCACCGGAGTGCCGCGCTGAGGATCAACCGGCGTTGGCCGAGCTCTTTTGGTCGCTGGCTTTCTCAAGGGAGGTAATGCGTTCCTGCAGCTTGGCCAGCTCAGCATCGATCTCGGCCAGGCGCTTGGCCTTGTCCGCGGCCTCCAGCTTGGTGTCGGCGCTGATCGTGGTGCGCAGCTTGAACAGTTCAAGCTGACGGATCGGCAGCAACTGGTCGTCGCTGGCGGTCAGGAACTTACTCAGGTGCATGCCCGTGAGCACCGCTTTCTCAGACTCGGTGTCGCCATAGCTGAAGATGAAATCGCGGATCTTATTCTTCTCGCTGTCGCTCAGAGCCTTGCTCCACACCAGCGGGTCGGCGGGGATCAGCGGCGACTTCCAGATCACCTTGAGCTGTGCAGCGCTCTCCGGTTGGGTGACTTCCAGACGTTCCATGCTTTCAGTGTTGAAGGTCGCCACGTCCAGCTGTCCCTTGGCCACGCTCAAGGCGTTGACCTCATGGCTGGAGTTGAGGGTGCGCTTGAACGCGGTGGCCGCATCGACGTGGTTTTTAGCGAACACGTAGTAGCCCGGCACCAGATAGCCCGAGGTGGAGTTCGGGTCGCCGTTTCCGAAGGTCAGGGACTTGGCGTTTTTCAGCATGTCGTCGACCGAGTTGATCGGGCTGTCCTTGCGCACGATCAGCAGGCTCCAGTACCCGGCGGCACCGTTGGAGGCAGCGGTCTTGGCGAAAATCTCACCGTTGGAACGGTCCACTGCTTCCATGGCGGCCTTGTTGCCCAGCCAGGCGACGTCGACCTTGTTGAAGCGCATGCCCTGGATCAGGCCGGCATAGTCGGAAGCAAAGGTAGCGTTGATCTTCAGGCCGGTTTTTTTCTGCATGTCATCCAGAAACGGCTGCCAGATGCTCTTCAGGTTCTGTGAAGACTCGGTGGACATAATGCCGAAGTTGATAGCTTTTTCTTCAGCCTGGGCGGTGCCCAGTACACAACTGGCGAGCAAAGCGGCGCCAGCAAAAACGCGACCGATACGGTTCAACATGGAAAGGATTCCTGAGGATGCGTAGTGGAGGAAGTGGAGGTATTCACCCGCGAGCCAGCAACAACCGGGGCGCGGGTTCGGGGTGGCGGGTCTGGTCGGAAAACATCAGGCTGGTGTCGATGTCGGCACCGTACAAATCGTTGAGGAACTGACTGCTCAGGTCGGCGGCGAGGCCGTCGAAATGAATCCGACCACTCTTGAGCGCGACGGCACGGGGGCAATAGCGTGTGGCGTAATCGACCTGATGCAGGGTCACCACAACGGTCTTGCCGTCGCGGCGATTGATGTCGGCGAGGATTTCCATGACCTTGCGCGCCGATTCCGGGTCCAGGGAGGCGATCGGTTCATCGGCCAGAATGACCTCGGCATGCTGGGTCAGGGCTCGGGCAATCGCCACGCGCTGTTGTTGGCCGCCGGATAAGGTGGATGCGCGCTGCTCCGCCAGATCGACCAGGCCGACACGGTCAAGAGACTCGAGGGCAAACTGCTTTTCCTCGGTATTGAACAGGCCCAAATTGCCACGCCAGCGTGGCATGCGTCCCAGACAACCGAGCAGCACGTTATCGAGCACGCTCAGGCGGTTGACCAGATTAAATTGCTGGAAGATGTAGCCAATGTCGGCGCGCAAGCGACGAACCTTACCGTTCAGCCGCCCGGAAGCCTGCACTTCCCGCCCCAGCACCTTGACGCTGCCGCCGTTGTTGCGATCGCAACAGGCCAGGCCCGCGAGGTGCCGCAGCAAGGTGGACTTACCGGAGCCGGAAGCGCCAATCAGCGCGACCATCTCACCCGTTGCGATGGTGAGTTCGAGGTCGACCAGTGCGGTTTTACGTGCAAAGGTCTTGTTCAGATGATCGACATGGATAGCTGCGTTCATGGGCATCTCTGTCAGGTTGAACAGCCGTCCCTGGCCGCATTGGAGTTCAACCAACTTTAGGCAGGGGCTGTGTCAGACCTATGACTTGCACATGACGCTGGAATAAACGTTTGGTTAAGGTTTGGTGAAAGGTTGGCTGGGCAAACAACGCCGTTGCCATCGAAACTCCCAGATAGGTGACAGCGAGGGTGACGGCGCGTTGATCGGTGCGCGGTGACCTCGAGTGACCTGACCGAACGTCACCCAGAGCCGGCCTTATAGGCAGTGCCCCTTTGCGAGGCATGCAGTCCATAAAAAGGCACAACCGCGAATCATAGACAAAATTGGTTCGTTGACGAGCGAACCAATAGCCTTTCATCGCCCTAACCCCCAAGCCGCGAACCTTTGCTCATTGGCTCAACCATCGGCCACGCAGGTTTTTACAGGCCTGATTCGCATTGACCCAAGGCGAACCAATTTATTTTGGCATCGCTCTTGCTCTGACCCTCTTGTCCTGTAGACCTGCCTGAAGGCGGGTCAATCGGCTTTTTTTGGTCTGGCGTGAGTGACCACAATGCAAAGGTTCGACCCTGACACAACCATAGATAGTTCTTCAAAGCTGGCGCTGGATACCTTGCGGCAGATGGTGGCGCAGCGTGCGGAGTTTCCTCAGCGGGCGTTGCCGACCGAGCGGGATCTGGCAGCGGATTTCGGGCTCAGCCGACGGGCGATTCGTCGCGCCTTGTCGGTGCTTGAAGCCGAAGGCCAAATCTGGCGGCGGCAAGGCAAGGGTACTTTCGTCGGCCCGACGCCACCCAGTGCGTCGTTGAGTTTCGCCCGCCTTTCCGGACGGACCAACTTCAGCGAGGTCATGGAAGCCCGGCTGCATCTTGAACCGGCCCTGGCGTCACTGGCGGCGGTACGGGCCAATGGCGAACAGATGGCGATTCTGCGTCGGTTGGCCGAGCGCACCACGTGCCAGCAGGGCGCCGAGCAAATAGACCCTGAAGGCCTTGAGTTGTGGGACAGCGCCTTGCATCGGGGTATCGCGGAGGCAGCGGGCAACCGGTTGATGCTGGACCTCTTCGAAATGCTCGACGCTATTCGCCTGGACCCGATGTGGCGCGACTTGCGCCAGCGAGCGCGCAATGCCGATCGTCTCGACACCTATAGCCACGATCACGACGACATTGTCAGTGCCATCGAAAACCGTGATCCGGTCAAGGCCGCCACCGCCATGCGCGGGCATTTGCGGGCACTGCAACAAGCGCTCGATCACGTCATCAATCAAGACCTGGAGGCAAGCTTATGACAGCCACAGCCCACGACACGGTACTCAGTGTCAGCGACTTGACCATTTGTTTTGCCGGTGCCCCAGCCAACGTCGTCGACGGCGTGTCGTTCAAGGTTCAGCGTGGCAAGACCCTGGCGATCGTCGGAGAATCCGGTTGCGGCAAGAGCGTGACGTCAATGGCGCTGATGGGCTTGCTACCGGACACCGCCAAGATCGCTGCCAGCGCTTCCAGTCTGCTGGACGAAACGTTATTGGGCATGCCGGAAGAACGCTTGCTCAACGTGCGCGGCAATCGCATGGCGATGATCTTTCAGGAGCCAATGACCTCGCTGAACCCGGTATTCACCATTGGCGAACAGATCGCGGAAAGCGTGATCCGCCATCAGGGCCTGCCGGTAAAGGACGCGCGACAGCGAGCGCTGGAGATGCTGGAAAAGGTCCGAGTCCCGGACGCCCGCCAGCGCCTGGACGCCTATCCCCACGAGATGTCTGGCGGCATGCGTCAACGGGCAATGATCGCCATGGCCTTGGCCAACGATCCGGCATTGATCATCGCTGACGAGCCGACAACCGCGCTGGACGTGACCATTCAGGCGCAGATCCTTTCGCTGGTCGCCAACCTCCAGGCCGAAACCGGCACGGCGATGATCCTCATCACCCATGACCTGGGTGTCGTGGCAGAAGTAGCCGATGACGTCATGGTGATGTACGCCGGTTGCGTTGTAGAACACGGTCCCGTGAAAACCCTTTTCGACGACCCGCAGCACCCGTACACCATTGGCCTGATGGGTTCGATGCCTTCCGTCGGCCCTCGGGAGGGACGTCTGGCGACCATCAATGGCCGCGTGCCGACTCCGGCGCAAATGCCTTTCGGTTGCCGCTTCGCCGGGCGCTGCCCATTCGTGGTCCAGGCCTGTCGCGATGCCCGTCCGCCGCTGGTTGAACTGTCGCCCGGTCATTACGCCGCGTGCATCCGGGCGCCTTTGGAACTGCATGTGGGAGCCAGCGCATGAACTCTTTTGAACGCTTCCAGCTGGAAAGCGCTGCTGAAAAGCCGATCCTTGAATGCATTGACCTGAGCAAGCATTTCGGTGTCGAAAGCGGCCTGTTTCAGCCCAAGAAGCCGCCGGTGCAAGCGGTCAACCAAGTGTCGTTATCAGTACGCAAAGGCGAAACCCTGGCGTTGGTGGGTGAATCCGGTTCGGGCAAATCTACCCTGGGTCGCCTGCTGTTGAATCTGCTGCAACCCACATCGGGCGATGTGATCTACAAAGGTCGCAACCTGGCTAATCTGCGGCCGGACAAACTGCGTCAGGTTCGCCGCGAATTGCAGATCATTTTTCAGGACCCGTTCGCCTCACTGAACCCGCGTATGACGGTGGAATCCATCGTCGGCGAGCCGATCTGGCTGCACAGCGACTCCAGTCGCAGCGACCGTCAGGCAAGGGTCGCCGAACTGCTGCGCACGGTGGGCCTGGCCCCGGAACATGGCAGTCGCCACCCCCACGAATTCTCCGGAGGGCAACGTCAGCGCATCGGTATCGCCCGTGCCCTGGCTTCCGAACCAAGCTTGATCCTCGGCGACGAACCGGTCTCGGCGCTTGATGTGTCGGTGCAGGCGCAGGTGGTCAACCTGCTGGAAGACCTCAAACATCAGTTCGGCCTGACGCTGGTAATTGTCGCCCATGGTCTGGCGGTCATTCGTCATATGAGTGATCGGGTCGCGGTGATGTACCTGGGTGAAATCGTCGAATTGGCGCCGGTCGACGCGCTGTTCGAAACATCCTTGCACCCCTATACCCAAGCGCTGATGGCCGCCGTGCCGGTCAGCCATCCCGATCTGCGTCATCCGCGCCCGTTGCTCGGCGGCGACATGCCGAGCCCCAGCAAACCACCTTCGGGCTGTCGCTTTCATACCCGTTGCCTCCATGCCCGCGCCCTGTGCAAAGAGGTTGCACCGGTCATGGAAAGCGTCGAACCCAACCGTCAAGTCGCCTGTCACTTCTGGCGCGAGATAGCCAATGCCGGTGCCGGCGCGCTGATTCTGCCTACACCCAACGCCACCTATACCCAACGTCTGAATTTATTCAAAAGCCATCAATCCTTATCACTGGAGAGCCAGCCATGAAAATCGCACGCGCCATACCAGCAATGTTGTTACTGCTGGCTGCCAACGCCGCCTTCGCCGAATCGACCCTGCGCATTGGCATTCAGGACGACCCCGACGTCCTCGATCCGCATCGTTCACGCACCTACTCGGGTCGCCTGGTCTACACCGCCCTGTGCGACAAGCTGGTGGACGTCACCCCTGAGTTGACTTACGTACCGCAACTGGCCACGGCGTGGAACTGGAGCGAGGACGGCAAAACCCTGACCATGAACCTGCGCGAAGGCGTGACCTTCCATGATGGCGAACCTTTCGATGCTGCCGCGGTGAAGTTCAACCTGGACCGCGCCCGCACCCTGCCCGACTCGTTGCGCAAAAGTGAAGTGGCCTCGATTGAAAGCGTAGAGGTCGTGGACAGCAAGACCGTCGCCATCAAAGTCAAGCAGCCGGACGCCACGCTGATCTCGCAGCTCTCGGACCGCGCCGGAATGATGCTCGCGCCGAAAGCGTCCCAAGGCGACGTCGGCGCCAAGCCGATCTGCTCCGGACCTTACAAATTCTTGCAACGGGTGCATCAGGATCGCATCGTGCTGGAACGCTTCGACCAGTACTGGAACAAGCAGGCGTATCACTTCGATAAGGTCGTGTTCATGCCGATTCCGGACACCTCGGTGCGTCTGGCGAATCTGCGCTCGGGTGACGTGGACATCATCGAACGTGTCGCGCCCACCGACGTGAAGACAGCCAAGGCCGACAGCAATCTGGTGATCTCTAACACGCCAGGTCTGGGTTACGTGCATCTGATGTTCAACGTGGCCGATGGCGAAAGAGCCAATACGCCGGTAGGCAAAGACAAGCGCGTACGCAAGGCCTTCGAGTTGGCTATCGACCGCGATGCGATCAACCAGGTGGTGTTCGAGGGGTTGTATGATCCGAGCGGGCAGCCCTTCCCGAAAAGCAGCCCGTACTACGACAAATCCCTACCGATGCCGACCCGGGACGTGGAAAAAAGCAAAGCGCTGCTAACTGAAGCCGGCGTGAAGATACCGCTGACAGTGGAACTGAAAGTCACCAACAACCCCATCGCCCAGCAAGTGGGGCAGATCATTCAGGCCATGGCCGCGGAAGCGGGCTTCGACGTCAAATTGGTCGCCACCGAGTACGCCACCCTGCTCGCCGAACAGCAGAGCGGCAATTTCCAGATTGGCATGAGCAACTGGTCGGGCCGTCCTGATCCGGATGGCGACATCCACCAATTCGTGGCCTGCAAGGCCGGACAAAATGACGGTCACTACTGCAACGCCGAACTCGACAAGGCGCTGAACACAGCGCGCACCGTTAACGATGTGGCCCAACGTCAGGCGCTGTACAACCAGGCCCTACGTGTGCTCGCCGATGATGTGCCGACTTCGTACCTGTACTTCGAACCGCGAATCATCGCCATGCGTAAAAACGTAACCGGTTTGGTGCCAAACCCGGACGGATTGATCCGTCTGGCCAACGTCTCGTTCAAGTTGTGAGGACTGCACGGGTGAATGACTCGCACACACGGGAGGGTTTGGCATGCTGATGTTCATTCTGCGACGCCTGCTCAGCGCGATTCCGACACTGATCCTTGTTTCGCTATTCGTCTTCACCCTGCAGAAGCTACTGCCGGGTGACCCGGTGCTGGCCATGGCCGGGGAAGAGCGTGACCCGGCGGTGATGGAATACCTGCGCGAAAAGTACCGGCTCAATGACCCGATCCCGGTGCAATACGTGAACTGGCTCGGCAACGTGCTCACCGGCGACTTTGGCATTTCGCTGAAAACTGACCAACCGGTGACCACGCTGCTGGCGTCCAAATTGCCGGTGACCCTGGAGCTGGCGGTGCTGGCCTTGTTGATCGCGCTATTGATCGGCATTCCCACCGGCATTGTTTCTGCGGTGCGCAAGGGTACGGCAGTGGATTACGGAGCGAACATCGTCGCGCTGTCGGGGATTTCCATTCCGCACTTCTGGCTCGGAATCCTGCTGATCATGGTTTTCGCCGTGAAGCTGCAATGGCTGCCGGCCTCGGGTTTCGTCACCATCGGCGAGGACCTCGGGCAAAACCTGAAAACCTTGATCCTGCCGGCGTTCGTCCTCGGTGCGGGGCTGTCGGGAATTCTCATGCGCCACACCCGCAGCGCGATGCTCGAAGTGCTGCGCACTGACTACGTGCGCACCGCCCGGGCCAAGGGCTTGTTCCCACACACGGTGATTCTCAAGCACGCGTTGCGTAACGCGCTGATGCCCATCGTTACCCTGACCACTCTGTTGTTCGGCGAGTTGCTGGGCGGCGCGGTGCTGACGGAACAAGTCTTCAGCGTTCCGGGCTTCGGCAAGATGATCGTCGATGCTGTTTTCAATCGCGATTATGCCGTGGTGCAAGGCGTCGTGCTGTGCGTGGCGATTGGCTTCCTGCTGCTGAACCTGCTCGCCGACGTGCTCTATCGCATGATTAATCCGCGTTTGAGGAATGCCTTATGAACGCCATTGCCAGCGTCACTCTTCCCGCGATCCAGCCCCGCAGCCGCTCGCCTTTCGCCCGGAAGTTCTTCGCCAACAAAGGTGCGGTACTGGGCGCGGCGGTGTTGCTGCTGTTTGTCCTTGCGGCCGCGTTCGCGCCGTGGATCGCGCCGTTTGATCCTGTGAAACCTAACTTCCTGGCAGTGCGTAAGGCGCCGTCGCTGATCTACTGGCTGGGCACCGATGAACTTGGGCGCGACCTGTTTTCGCGCCTGCTCTGGGGCGCGCGCAGTTCGTTGCTGGCCGGTGGCGTCTCGGTGGCTATCGCCATTGTCATTGGCGTGCCATTGGGCCTGGTGGCCGGTTACTTCGGCGGCAAGCTGGACGCGGTCCTCTCGCGAATCATGGAAGCGCTGCTGTCTTGTCCGTTCCTGGTCCTGGCCATTGCGCTGGGCGCCTTCCTCGGCCCAAGCCTCACCAACGCCATGATCGCCATCGGACTTTCTGCCATGCCGATCTTCGCCCGCCTGACCCGGGGCCAGGTGCTGTCGATCAAACACGAAGACTATCTGGAAGGTGCCCGCGCCATCGGCTTGCCGGATCGCTGGATCATCCTGCGTTACGTGTTGCCCAACGTGATGTCGCCGCTAGTGGTGCAAGCCACATTGACCATCGCCTCGGCGATCCTGGCCGAAGCCAGCCTGTCGTTCCTTGGCCTCGGCCAACAACCACCCTCGCCGTCCTGGGGCTCAATGCTCAATACCGCGAAAAACTTCATGGAGCAGGCGCCTTGGATGTCAATTGCTCCAGGTGTAGCGATCTACATCACCGTCCTGTGCTTCAACCTGCTGGGCGACGGCCTGCGTGATGCCCTCGACCCTAAAGGCTAACCCTTCCTTCACAAAGAGACGCTTTTATGTTTGATGATCTGGATTACAGTCAACCCTACGCCTCAGCTCGCTCGCCGGTGATGGGCAACAACATGGTCGCCTGCTCCCAGCCATTGGCCGCCCAGGCGGGTCTGGACATGTTGCGCCGTGGCGGCAATGCGGTAGACGCCGCCATCGCGGCGGCCATGGTTCTGACAGTGGTGGAACCCACCGGCAACGGGATCGGCAGCGATGCCTTCGCCATTGTCTGGGATGGCAAGAAGCTGCAAGGCCTGAATGCTTCCGGCCGTGCGCCGCAAGCCTGGACGCCGGAGCATTTCCACGGCCAAAGCACAATGCCGCAACGTGGATGGGGCGCGGTAACTGTACCTGGCGCCGTGTCGGCCTGGGTCGAGTTGTCGGCGCGTTATGGCAAGCTGCCTTTCGCCACCCTGGCCGAGCCCGCCATCGGCTATGCACGAGACGGTTACCAGGTCACGCCGATCATCGCCGAACTGTGGCAACTCGGTTCACAGCTGCTCAAGTCGCAACCGGGATTCGCCGAGTGCTTCATGCCCGAGGGCAAGGCTCCCCTGGCCGGAGAAAAAATCTGTCTCAAGGATCACGCCCGCACTCTGGAGCTGATTGCTCAAACCAAAGGTGAGGCGTTCTATCGCGGCGAACTGGCCGAGGCGATCATCGCCCATGGCAACGCCAATGGCAGCGTCATGACCCTCGACGATCTGGCCACTCACTCCGTTGACTGGATCGACACCCTGTCGGTGCCTTACGCCGGTGCCGTGGTTCATGAATTACCGCCCAACGGCCAGGGCATCGCGACGCTGGCGGGCTTGACCATGCTCGAAGCGCTGGGCGTCGGCGAGTATCCGGTGGACAGCCTGGAAACCGTGCACCCGGTGCTGGAAGCGATGAAACTGGCCCTCGCCGATCTGAACGAGCATGTTGCGGACAACGAGCACATGCGTTTGAGCAGCGAACACTTGTTGGATGTTTCTTACCTGATGGACCGCGCCGGGCTGGTGGGCGAACAGGCCGCCAACCCCGGCCACGGCTCACCAAAACCCGGTGGCACGGTGTACCTGTCGACTGCCGACGAGAGCGGCATGATGGTTTCGTTCATTCAGTCCAACTACATGGGTTTCGGCTCAGGCG
The DNA here is from genome assembly GCF_051660785.1 of Pseudomonas sp. Lineage (GTDB taxonomy): Bacteria > Pseudomonadota > Gammaproteobacteria > Pseudomonadales > Pseudomonadaceae > Aquipseudomonas. The sequence goes on along the minus strand of NZ_JBOFQE010000058.1, from coordinate 110,725 downwards.
TAGTCGTGCCAGGCACCGGTATCAGCCTGCAAAACCGTGGCGCCGGGTTCTCTCTGGACCCGCAGCACGTGAACGTCGTCGCACCGCGCAAACGCCCGTTCCACACCATTATTCCCGGCTTTGTGATGAACGCTGATGGCACACCGTTGATGTCGTTCGGGTTAATGGGCGGCCCAATGCAGGCCCAAGGGCATTTGCAGATGATGATGCGCATCTTGCGCTACAAACAGAACCCGCAATCCGCTGCCGATGCGCCACGCTGGAGGATCGAGTCAGGACTTAAAGTCGCAGTGGAGCGCTCGTTCGATCCTCAGGTCGTCGAAGCCCTGCGCGCCAAAGGTCATGATGTCGTCGTCGAAGCGCCCAGAGGCGTCTTCGCCTTCGGCGGTGCACAGATCATCCAGCGCACTGCCTACGGTTATGTCGGCGGCACCGACCCGCGCAAAGACGGGTTAGTGGCTGCTTTTTAATTCAATAAGCCATCCGACCCCGCTGGACGGTCAACCGTTGCGCAACGCGCGCAGATCCGGATGACCGTCCTTGGCGGGGACACCGTAGTAACCTTCGGTGATCGGCTTGCTCATGCGCTACAGACCTTCGCTGATGGCGTCCGACCCATGATTGCCTGGCGCACTCAAAGCATACACCCGAGCAAGGCAGCATTCTGCTGGAGCACCGGCAGGCATTGATCGCGTAATTCCTGAAGGGTCAAACGTGCGGTAAATGTGCTGACACTCATGGCGGCGACCACTTTACCTTGGGCATTTCTCACCGCCCCGCCTCTAGACGCCTTTACGACCACATACTCTCCTGCAGCAACCTCACGGACTGATAGACGCTTCCCAGCCATGTCCGACTAGCTTATCAAGCATATTTCTTTTCACTGCGTCCCGCAGAATATCTAAGCGCGCCTTCCATCCGCTGTCTTGCATATGCCTTCTCCATGCTCTGTCTTTCTACTAAACACTATCGCAGCTTCAGTCATAGCATTGATTGATCGAATCCAAAGCCAATAACGGCCATTCACGCTAGGTTACTGAATAATTGGTTTTCGTAAAAAGCGGGTGGCAGAAGCCGACGCGACATTGCGCTCCGGCTACTTCCATTACCGCCATTTCACTTTTTTGATGGATACAATCGTGGCTCGGCCACCCTCTAACCGAAAGGAAAACGACACGCGGTCTCCGGCTGTCAGCCCTTTCAATTGATCCTCCGTTACGGAAAAGGCCATGGTCATCGGTGGCCATTGCACAGCTGGAACAGCGCCGTGAGAGATGGTCACCGTAGGCTTCACAGTATCGATAGCCTTGATCGTTCCGTCGGCGGTGGCGACTGGAGCGAGTTTTGTTTCCTGCTTCAGCCAGCATTATCAGTGCGAAATTGAAGTGATTGACGAACTGCGTCCCGATTTATTTCTGCGCCGCTGTCTCGGACTGAGCAGGAAACGCAACGCGCATTTCATCCACCATCGATTTGAGGATTTCTCGTAATGGTTGCTCTCTGCCCAGTTGCTTCGACCACTCATGGATATGCAGCTCGAAATTGAATTTTTGGGTCATCCGCTCAGAATCAGCTTGCTTAGCCTTCTCCAGGGCTTCTACTAAACCAATTTTTTCGCTTGCTACCAGACTCATCAGCTCTTCAAATTCATGAATCGTGAGGAAGTAAATATTTTCGACGGGGATCAAATGTTGCTCAGCATATTTGGATCGAATTTTTTCGAGCACTGCATCTCCTACAACGGCTGCGAAAGTAACTCCGTTCCCGATGTACAGCTCTTTGTATGTAATAGCCAGCAGGTAGGTTGAGGAGCGCTGACGAATCACGGGATGATCACCGCCCATCGAAGCGATTCGAGCAGCAACCTCATGCCCTTGTTCGAAAGCTTTAATCAAGGACGTTTGGGTCGCTCGACGAACATCCCCCCGTTGAAACGCAACCATACCCCGCTGCGCCATTTCCACACCTTTGGCGTCGATCAGCACATTCGAATCACCATCAGCAGCAATGAAATCGACGACTTTCCCTTGACCAGGCAGGACCAGAGTCAATTCGCTCTCGTTGGCTGTCGGCAACCCTGACTTGCTCAACCAGTCGCCTACATATTTTTCAAACGACTTTCCAAAAGCGTTATTGAACCCGTCTACGTCGGCTCGCTTGAGGTAGTCGTAGATGAAATGTCCCAAGGATCGCTCAAGAACATGAGGGGACACACACAAATATTCGGAGCGAACCTTGATGAATGGGAATTTTAGGAAGGGCGTTTGCTGCAAATACTCGTTCGGGTGGCGTCCGTCCTTGTCTACCTCTTCTAAGGTGCGATGTAAATCTCCAACTTCGACAGAAATGGTACGTAGATAGGCGTCTACAGCCATCGGTGTAAAGGCTGGACAGAGACCAAAAAGAGTGGCTCGCTGAAGTACAGGACCACTTTTCTTTGTGCTAGCAAGGACCGCAAAAGAAAGACGCAGAAAGTCCTGTATGGAAACCCCAGTGCCATTCAGGAAACGAGTTTTGAAATAATGATTTTCCGGGACTTTTGCGAACAAAAGCTCCTGACGAGCAATATCAACCAAGCCGCTCTCTGTCTGATGAAAAAACTGCTGGTAGGCCACCGCCCGGAAAAAAAGCCGTACGTCTTCGTACTCATCGGGCAGGCTACCGGTTTCCGTCAGGTCAAGGACCTTTTGTAGCAACTCAAGCATTTTATTCTGAGAGATTGAGGGGCGCCTCAATGGGCTATTTACTAATGGATCTAGAAAAGTCCATTTAATAAACAACATGATCAACCATGGCTGCTTGGATGCCTGCTCAAAGCGATCTTTGGTGGGACTGTATAGATACCTCAACGCCGCTTCCAATAAGCTGAGCGGGTCGTAGCGTCGAATAATGCGTTGAATTTCCGTCAAGCCTTCGTCGAAACTCTTTGCTCTGATCGGCAGCTTCGCCATGAGAGTGGCATCCTTGTTTGAGATCAATGACATTCTCACACAGCGTTCGACTCCAAGCCGCCTTTAGGGTGATTAAAACGCTTCGGCATGCCTCGGTAACGCAATAGAGATCAGTGCTGCGAGCAGCACGAATGCGCTCGATATCCACAAGCACGCACCCAGCCCATACACCTGATAAACCCAGCCGGAGAGCACCGTGCCTATCAACCGTCCCATAGCGTTCGACATGTAATAAAAACCTACATCCAGCGACACGCCGTCTTCCTTGGCGTAAGAGACAATCAGGTAGCTGTGCAGCGACGAATTCACCGCGAACAGCGCGCCAAAGACCATTAATCCGCCGAGTAGCACCATCTGCTGCGACAGCCCAGTGTTCAGCCCGAGAGCGATTGCCGCCGGCAGACCTGCCAGTGCAAGTGCCCACAAAAATGCAGCACGACCATCCGGTACGTGCCCACGTTTCTTGCCGGTGATGTTGGGCGCGAAGGATTGCACGACGCCGTAGCAAATAACCCAGGCAGCAAGGAAGCCGCCAACCTCCCAGAAGCCCCAGCCGAACACGCTGCTCAGGTACACCGGCAAGGCCACCACAAACCAGACATCGCGGGCGCCGAACAGGAACATTCGGGCCGCTGAGAGGATATTGATCGCCCGGCTCTTGGACAGGATGTCGCGAAATTTAGGCTTGGCTTTGGCCTTGCCCAGGTCCTTCTTCAACAGGATCAAGCTGCTGATCCAGATCAGCGCCAGGACACCCGCCATGGCCAGCAAGGCGCCTTTGAAGCCGATGAGTGCCAGCAAAGCTCCACCAAGAAAGAAGCCGACACCCTTGAGCGCGTTCTTCGAGCCGGTGAGGATCGCCACCCACTTGTAGAGCTTGCCCTGCTGCCCATCCGGAACCAGAAGCTTGATGGAGCTTTTGGCACTCATCTTGTTCAGGTCTTTGGCAATCCCCGACAGCGCCTGAGCGCCCATCACCCACGGGATGGTCAGCCAAGCCACAGGAACCGTCAGCATCAACAGCGCCGCAACCTGGAGGCCCAGCCCGATGTTCATGGTTCGGTTCAGACCCAGCCGAGCGCCGAGGTAGCCACCCACCAGGTTGGTGATCACGCCAAAGAGTTCGTAAAACAGAAACAATGCCGCAATTTGCAGTGGGCTGTAGCCCAACGCGTGAAAGTGCAACACCACCAACATGCGCAAAGCACCGTCGGTGAGGGTGAAGGCCCAGTAGTTGCCCGTCACGAGCAGGTACTGCCGCACTTCCGGCGCGAGGGCTGACAACGCTTTCATGACCGCTCCTTAGACTGCCAGACCGACCATTTTGGCCAGTTCGACGGTGCGGTTGGCATAGCCCCATTCATTGTCGTACCAGGCATAGAGTTTGACCTGAGTACCATTGATGACCATGGTCGACAGCGCATCGATAATCGATGAGCGAGGGTCGGTACGGTAGTCAATGGACACCAGTGGACGCGCCTCAAAACCGAGGATGTCTTTCAGCTCGTTCTCAGAGGCTTCCTTAAGGAACTGATTCACCTCCTCGACAGTGGTGGCCCGCTCGACCTCGAAGACACAGTCGGTCAGCGAAGCGTTGGCCAGCGGCACGCGTACCGCGTGACCATTCAGGCGCCCACGCAGCTCCGGAAAGATTTCGGCAATGGCGGTGGCCGAACCGGTACTGGTTGGGATCAGGCTCATGCCGGAGGCACGCGCCCGGCGCAGATCCTTGTGTGGCTGATCGAGGATGCTTTGGGTGTTGGTCAGGTCGTGGATGGTGGTGATCGAGCCGTGGCGAATGCCCAGCTTTTCGTGGATCACTTTCACCACGGGCGCCAGACAGTTGGTGGTGCACGAAGCAGCGGTGACGATGCGGTGCTGCGCAGGGTCGAACAGGTGCTGGTTTATACCCATCACCACGTTCAACGCACCTTTTTCCTTCACCGGAGCACAGACCACCACACGCTTCACGCCCTGATCCAGGTAGGCCTGCAACACCGCCACTGTTTTCATCTTGCCGCTGGCCTCGATCACCAGATCGCAACCCGACCAGTCGGTGTCGGCAATCGCTTTGTTCGCGGTCACCTTGATGCGCTTGCCGCCAATCACCACTTGATCGCCTTCTGCACTGGCTTCGTTGTGCCAACGACCATGCACCGAGTCGAAGTTGATCAGGTGCGCATGAGTTACTGCATCACCTGCCGGATCGTTGATCTGCACAAATTCGAATTCTGGCCAGTTCCAGGCGGCTCGCAGCGCGAGGCGACCAATCCGTCCAAAACCATTGATGCCAACTTTGATAGTCATGTTGTTGTGCTCTGTATCTGTTGTCAGTGGGCGTTCGACTGGGTGTCAAACTGGCCGATGTATTCAATGTGGGCAGGATGTTGAATGGCACGCGGACGCAACGACTGAACATCGCGGAGGGCATCGCTGAAGGGCACACCGCTATCGATCAACAGTTGAGCGGCGACCAAACCGGTACGGCCCGAGCCGCCCTTGCAATGGATGGCGATGGTTTTCCCTTCGGTCAGCAATTGCTTGAGTCGCGGATGGTGCTGCTCCCATGCGGCTTTAAATGCTTCGCCAGGCGCTTGATCATCTTCTACGGGCAGGTGAAACCACTCGATGCCAAGCATCTGGCACTCTTCGGGCAGCAGGTCGATCTCGTTCTGAAGCAACTCCTCGGTCGGCATCAGCGTCAGCAACGCCGATGCCCCCGCATCCTTAAGGGTTTGCAACGCCTCGAATGGTCGGGTGCCCTTCGTGCCTGGGCACGGGGTGAAGATCAATTGGCCATTGAACTGTGCCAGAGGCAGTACGGAATAAGGGTGTTGTTGCACGGTAAAAAATCCTCAGATGGAGCGCTGATTGACACGTTTCATGAGTTCTTCCGCTGACTCTTTGCGCTCGGAATAACGATCCACCAGATAATCCTGACGGTCGCGAAGCAGCAGCGTGAATTTCACCAGCTCTTCCATCACATCAACGACGCGGTCGTAGAAGGGAGAAGGCTTCATCCGGCCGTTGTCGTCGAATTCCATATAAGCCTTCGGCACGGAGGATTGGTTGGGGATGGTAAACATGCGCATCCAACGTCCCAGCACTCGCAGCTGATTGACCACGTTGAACGACTGCGAGCCACCGCACACCTGCATGACCGCGAGGGTTTTACCCTGGGTCGGGCGTACAGCGCCCATAGCCAGCGGCACCCAGTCGATCTGAGCCTTGAAGACGGCGCTCATAGAACCGTGACGTTCCGGAGAGCACCAGACCTGCCCCTCGGACCACAGCATCAGCTCGCGCAGTTCCTTCACACGTGGATGATCGTCGGGGGCGTCATCTGGCAGAGGCAAGCCTGACGGATTGAAAATCCGCGCCTCGGCGCCGAAGTGTTCCAGCAGTCGAGCGGCCTCCTCGACCATCAGGCGACTGAAGGACCTCTCACGGGTCGATCCGTACAGCAGCAAAATACGTGGCTTATGGATAGAGGTCTTCTCGATGCCCAGCTTGTCAGTCGATGGGAGATCAACCAGTTCGGTATCGAGTTGGGGGATGTGGTCATCAAACATAGTCTTTGTCCTGCGCAATGGCGCTCTTGGATTCATCGAACCAGCGGCGTTTCAGCCAAAGGGCCACACCGACCAGGGAAATCAGTACCGGTACTTCCACCAGCGGACCAATCACCGTGGCAAAGGCGACCGGGGAAGCCAGGCCAAAGGTGGCAATGGCCACGGCAATCGCCAGTTCGAAGTTGTTGCTTGCGGCTGTGAAAGCCAATGCGGTGGTGCGCGGGTAGTCAGCCTTGAGCAGCTTGCCCATCCAGAAACTGATGAAAAACATCACCACGAAGTAGATCGTCAGAGGGATCGCGATACGCAATACATCCAGCGGCAATTGCAGCACCACATCACCCTTGAGGTTGAACATGGCCACGATGGTCAACAACAGTGCCACCAGTGTCAGCGGGCTGATCTTTGGAATGAAGCGCTCCTGGAACCAAGCTTCGCCTTTACGGGCGATGAGAATCTTGCGGGTCAGGAAGCCTGCCAGGAATGGCACACCCAGGTAGATCATCACCGACTCGGCAATGCTGACGAAGTTGGTCTCAATCACACTGCCTTCCAGCCCGAACAACGGCGGCAACAGCCCCAGAAAGACCCAGGCATACAGACTGAAAAATAGGATCTGGAAGATGCTGTTGAACGCCACCAATCCGGCGACGTACTGATTGTTGCCACCTGCGATCTGATTCCAGACCAGCACCATCGCGATGCAACGCGCCAAGCCGATCAGGATCAGGCCCGTCATGTATTCCGGCTGGTCCCGCAAAAAGATGATCGCCAGTGCGAACATCAACACCGGGCCGATGACCCAGTTCTGGACCAAAGACAAAACGAGGATGCGCTTGTCCTTGAAGACTTCCGGCAGTTCTTCGTAACGAACCTTGGCCAGAGGCGGAAACATCATCACGATCAAGCCAATCGCGATGGGGATGTTGGTGGTGCCCACAGATAGACTGTTGAGCCACTGCGGCCAGCCTTCGAACAGGCTCCCCAAACCGATGCCCAAGGCCATGGCGAGAAAAATCCACAGGGTCAGGTAACGGTCCAGGAAGGAAAGGCGGCTGTTACTCATGATCATTGCTCCTGTGGTTACAGCGTGCCAATCAGGGCCAGCTCTGCCTTGAGCTGTTCGGCACTCAGACGGGATAGCGGTAAAGCCAGGAAGGCTTCAATACGGGTTTTGATCTGCTCCAATGTGGCTTCAAAAGCTGCCTCGATCTCTTCTTCAGTTCCTTGGTATTCCGAAGGGTCAGCCAGGCCCCAGTGCGCCTTGGTGGCCGGTCCGAAAAATACCGGGCAGGCCTCACCGGCCGCCTTGTCGCACACCGTGATGACGAAATCAGGTGCCAGGTTCACATGGACATCGCTGGACTTACTCAACAGCCCGGCTGTCGAAATACCAGCTTTTTCCAACGTTTGGAGACTCAGCGGATGCACTTCACCTTTGGGCTGACTGCCCGCGCTGTAAGCTTTCATGCCTTGCGGCGCCAAGTGATTGAGGACCGCTTCACAAAGGATGCTGCGGCAGCTATTGGCCGTGCAGAGGAACAGGATTTTCATCGAGCGATCTCGTAGTCGAAGGCGCAATCAAGCGATTTTGCTTTCACAGCAGGCCAGTGCCCGTTCAGGGCGGTCGCCCATTTCATCAAGGCGTTTGGCGTCAGGGCTCAACCAGTGCTTGTTGCTTTCCAGCACGGTGGTCAGTACTTGATGAACCCAATCCGGGAGATTCGGGTGCAGTCGGTAATACACCCATTGGCCTTGCCGACGGTCCGACAGCAAACCGCAACCGCGCAGTTGCGCAAGGTGTCTGGAAACTTTTGGCTGACTCTCATTCAACGCACAGGTCAGCTCGCAAACACATAGCTCTCCTTCACGGGTGATGAGCATCATCGTGCGGACCCGAGTGTCGTCAGCCAGGCATTTGAAAACATTGGTCGGTGTCAGATGGTCAGCCATATCGTTTTCTCAGTGTTTGTTTTTGACCAAGACGAACATCTTGATGCGCTCATGAATTTCGTGAAGGGTGTGACGGAAGGCATCGGGTTTGGTGCTGGTGACCGGGTCTTCAAAACTCCAGGCCAATGCCTCACCCGCTCCAGGTAAAGACAGGCATTCCGCTGCGGCTTTATCACACAAGGTGATGACGTAATCGAAACGCTCACCACGGAACTTGTCTATCGACTTGCTACATAATCCTTCGGTGCTCACACCGATGTGTGAAAGCGCCTCGAAGGTGCGCGGATCTACCTGAGTTGGAGTTGTGCCGGCGCTGAACGCCTCGAAATGCTCCGAATCGGTATGCCTCAGCAACGCTTGGGCCAACTGGGAGCGTGCAGCGTTGGCAGTACAGACGAAAAGGACACGGGCTTTGCTGGTCATTGTGAAGTCTCAGCTCATATGCGGTTTAACGAATATATGTTTTTTCGCATACAAGGTAAAGAACCAACGACCCATTAATCCATCAAAACGATTGGACTCCGCCGAGCACCTTCAATGAAAGCTCTGTATTACGGCGCTAGCAGCCTTCCGTGTCTCTTCAAATATCTGCGGTGATGTACATATGGTTTCTGTCATGAATCTGTCACTTACGCAGAAATAGGTCGCTCCTTGGTTCAAGGACTACCTCGACGAGCAAAAGAAAATAAGAAGGTCGCCCTTAACCCGCCCCGGTCATCGAGGGCGGGCTCAGTTGCTGCGCACTAGGCTTTGCAACAACCCGGCGAGGTACGAGGCGCGGCCTCAAGGATTGTCTCTGCGGTGCCACAACAAGACGTCTGACTTGCCGAAGCCTTCAAGCGATCATCGACTTCATCGAAATCCGAGTTGCAAATGCCCGTTTCCGGGAGGATCAGCTCAACCCTTTTGGCCGCATCCCAATCACCCGCCAGCGCCGCGACGACAGAGCGAACTTGCTCATACCCAGTCATCAACAAGAACGTAGGCGCCCGGCCATAGCTCTTCATCCCAACAATGAACAAACCTTCCTCAGGATGGGCAAGTTCTATCGCGCCATGAGGTCTGACCGTACCGCAGCTGTGCTCGTTGGGATCGATCATTGGAGCGAGCAACACTGCGCTTTGAGTTGCGGGATCAAGTTCGATACGCAACTCGGCGAGCAGGCTCATGTCAGGTCGGAATCCAGTCGCCACAATGATTTGGTCCACAGGTGGAAGTATCTGGTCTCCCGCCCTCACAACCAACCCTTGGCCATTGTCTACAACCTGATCGATAGCGACGTTTTTGAACAGCTCAATCACGCCGTCATTCAGCAATTGGCGAATCTTCAGGCCGAGCTTTCCGCGCTCTTCCAATTGATCATTCGCACCACCACCCAGAATGCGCTCAAGAGAATTACCCCGGGTCGCCCAGAGCACTTTGGTTTGCGGTGCTTCCTGAATCAGACGCACCAGATCCTGTAGGGCGTTAAACGCGGAGTGACCACCACCCACCACCAGCACACTTTTGTTGGCATAGCGATTCCGCGCACGACCCAGCACCTCCGGAATGCCGTACGCAATGTGCGCTGCATGCTCGATCTCGCCCAATGCAGGGATGCCATGGGCGCCCATCCAGTTTGGTGTCAGGTAGGTGCCCGAGGCATCAATGACAGCACTGGCAAGCACATCCTGTTCACCCGCTGGCGCTGCGACACGCAGTAAAAAAGGAGCTGCCGATCTGCCCTGGGTCTTCATCACATCCTGACCGGCGCGAGTGACTGCTAGAACACGGGTATTGAGCTGCAAGCGACGCTTGATCTGTTCGAGGTCCGCGAGAGGTCGAACAAACCGGTCCAGCAGTTCACGACCCGTCGGATACTCGTTCTCCGGTGGTGGAGTCCAACCATCGGCCAGCAGAAGTTTGGCCGCCTCCTTGTCCACATTGAATTCCCACGGAGAGAACATTTTCACATGCGCCCATTCTTCAATGCTGGACCCTGCTTCCGGACCAGCTTCCAGAATCAGCGGCGTGAGACCTCGGGCCAGCAGGTGAGCGGCTGCGGCGAGGCCCACTGGACCTGCTCCAATGATGGCGACGGGAAGGTGATTGTTTTCCATGATCGATTCCTCTTCAGACTGGCTGATTGACCGGAAACAGGCGCTCGACAATCGCGCAGTCGAGCCAGCGTCCTTCCAGGCAGGCGTGTTTTTCATACACCCCCACTTGGCGGAAATCGCAGGCTTCGCACAAAGCGAGACTGGCGTGATTGAAGGTGAAAATGCGTGAAAGGACTTTCCAGAATCCGCGAGCTTCGGCTTCCGTCAGCAGTGACTGAAGCAACTGCTTGCCAAGCCCCTGGCCGCGAACACTGCGATCTAGGTAGATGGAAAAATCCGCAATACCGTCGTAACAGGCACGGCCGCGATAACTACTGAGTCCAGCCCAGCCAAAAACCTGATCCGCCTCATCGACCATGACCAACACTGGATAACGCTCCATTGCGTTGATGCGATCAAGCATGTCCGCCGGGCTTCGAGGGGCAGTTTCAAACGTAGAGCTACGTTCCTCGATCCCCTGGTTGTAGATGGCGGCAACTGAAACAGTGTCTTTGGGTTCAGCTAAACGAACTCGCATTGTTGGAGCCCCATTACGTTGGTAGTAACAACATTATTGGCAAAAAAAGGGAAATTCTTCCCTCTTCAATCCTTGTTCTTCACGGCGGGGCAGCACTCGCTCGCGAGCCCGCAGCGAATCTCTGTGGCTCGCGTAATCTGCCTGAGCAAACTCAACGCTCCCTGTCTGGCCTCGGCCGAGAGGTTCTCGATCATCGCTCGTTCTTCAGCAATCAGGTCTGCCCTGATTTTTTCGTATAACTCACGCCCGGCATCCGTTGCCTGGATTCGCACTGCGCGCCGATCTTCATCATCCTCAACGCGGGACACATACCCTTTGCGCTCCAGGGTATCGATCACTCGACTCGCCGTACTCTTGTCCAAGAACATCTCTTCCGCCAAGACCTGAAGGCGCAATGCGCCCCTTTTGACCAACGTTTCAACGGCATAGCATTGGGTTACAGACACGTCGTAACAGCAGATCCGGTCACGATCACGGAACTGATAGACGCGAACAAGCTGGTTCAAAGCCTCGTACAAGTCCTCGGAATCCTGGGTCAGTTGATCGTTTTTAAGCTTCGTCATATCCGCCACAAATTAGTTGTTAGCTGCAACAATAATCCTCGTATTTTAGAATCGTCAACACCGATCTTCAGGTTGACGGTCCCCAGAGGAAGGCGCTAGCTTGTTGTTACTGACAACTAAAAATGAGCGCGCCAGTCGTGACACATCCAGAGCAGATTCATCCCCCGATCAATCGCTCCGGGCTCGTATGGGGGATGGGATTCACTCAGATTCTTGCCTGGGGCTCGACCTATTACTTGCCCGCAGTTCTTGCAGCTCCGATAGCCAAAGAGACTGGGTGGTCCATCACCAGTGTGGTGGGCGGCCTGTCCTGGGGATTGCTGGTAGCCGGAGCCTCCTCGCCATCTGTTGGCCGCCAGATTGATCGCCATGGTGGACGCTCTGTCCTTGCCGCCAGTTCACTGCTGCTGGCTCTCGGCATACTACTGATGGGGCTGGCGGGCAACGTTGCCACCTACTATGTCGCCTGGACGCTGATCGGCGTTGCCATGGCGGCGGGTTTATATGACGCAGCTTTCTCAACCCTGGGACGTCTTTTCGGCGAAGGGGCTCGAACATCAATTACCGGGCTGACCTTGCTAGGTGGCTTCGCGAGCACCATAGGTTGGCCGGTGATTGCGGGGCTGGAGAGTTGGATCGGTTGGAGAAGCGCCTGCTTTGCCATCGCCGCAGCTCACTTGCTAATCGGATTCCCTATTCATGCCCTGTTGATTCCTGGAAGTACAAAACAACCGCCTCACCCCGTCATTACAGAAACACCCAATGCATCAGTACCTCGCCCCGACACCACCAATCATCTGTTCTTACTGATTGGCGCCATGCTGACGATTCTGGCGCTGGTGGTATCAGGTATCTCAGTGCACCTGCTCAATGTCCTCAAGCAACTGGGGATCGCGACTGCTGTGGCCTTGGCCATCGGCATGGTGATTGGTCCTTCGCAAGTCCTGGCACGGGTGGCTGAGTTTTCCATAGGCAGGAACCTCCATCCAACCTGGTCCGCACGAGCCGGCGTGTTGCTTAGTTTGATCGGGCTTGGACTGCTGATCTCAGGCCTGCCTTGGCTGGCCTTCGTAGCGATAGCACTTTACGGAGCCGGTAACGGCATCCTCACCATCGCTCGCGGTACTCTTCCATTGGCGCTGTTCGGGCCTCAAGGATATGGCGCACGAATGGGACTGCTCGCAAGGCCCGTCCTTGTCGCCCAAGCCTGCGGACCCATCGCCGCTGCTTACGTTCTGGACAGCTTCGGAGCATCGATACTTCTTAGCGTGATGTGCGGGTTTCTGTTGCTGTGCTTCATCGCCACTTGGCGCCTGCCAACTACGCAAAAAGGACAGTAATTATGATGTTCCGGTAGACGCCGTGTTGAGCAGAAAAAAGTCGATACCCGGCATCAAGCGAACAGTGGGGCCGATGCATTGTGAATGAAGCGCATCAAGCTAGGAATGATGTGAGAAGCATCCGGCCCAACGCCTCTAAGGGTTGCCGAAGCAAAGTTGCGCTGCTTCGGTAATCCCACAAAATACAAACCCGGTACGTGCTCCGCTTTCCCGTTGCGTTGGGTGAGGCTTTCATTGCCCGCCACGTGCAGACCTGCCAAAAAACGAAGGTTCGGACGAAACCCGGTCGCGAAAACCAAACTATCCACGTCAGTGTGCTGCCCATCAGCCCAGATCACGCCCGTTGACGTTACCTCCGTGAACATCGGCTTGCGCTCAAAAAGTCCCTGCTTCATGGCTCGACGATAGGTACCATCATCCAGTACAGGGGTACTTTGATCATTCAGCCAACGAGTCTTCTCCATCCCTGTCCACTTGAGCCAAGCATGAAAATCCACACCGAGGATCTTTTGCGGAAAAAACCGAATCGATTCCCTTGTCGCCAATACGACGCTGCTGACTTGAGCCAACTCATGGGCAATTTGTACAGCTGAGTTGGCAGCACCTATGACCACTACTCGTTGATCACTGAAGCCGTCGACATTTCGGTAATCAGCACTGTGTAAACGTTGCCCGCGAAAACTCCCCAGCCCCTGAATGTCAGGGATGAACGGCTGGTTGAATCCGCCAGTGCAAACGATCAACGCTCTTGAGCAGAAACGCTGACCATCAGATGCCTGAAGCAAAAAGAATCCATCCTCCCTACTCACTCTCTGGACTCGTATGTTCTGCCGAATGGGTAGCTGGAAAGCGTCCGCGTACTGCTCCAAATAACGTACGACTTCATCGCGTAGCGGATAGTGCTTAGCTTCCGCTGGAAAGGGCATCCCAGGTAAAGACGAGTAAGCAGCAGGAGAAAATAATCTCAGGTTGTCGTAGTAATTGCGCCAGTTTCCACCTGGCTGGCTCTCAGCATCCAATATGAGAAAACTGAGATTCTGCTGCCGCAGATGCCAACCGCACGCGAGCCCAGCTTGGCCCGCACCAATAACGATGACATCCGTGGGCTCATTAATTATGTTCATGTATGCGCACTCATGCATATATTGAAATGATAAAAAAACTACTTAGATACACCAGGGCAGCAAAACGGAGCCAGACTCTTCATGTGCTGAAGCATGGCTTCGAGCCGTGCCAACACCGCCGGCCCATCCACCCTCATTGATTGCATTGTCACATAGCAACGCTTTACAAAATTATCGACCATATATCTAAAGCAAGTTAGTCATTCGCAACATTATCAAACCCTAGACAGCGCAATCAGTAAAGCAAGCAATTGAAACCATTCTGCGAAACCTGCCCCCCCTCACACACTCGCAACTTAAATATTTATGTATCCTATAGTCTTATACGGTTTTGTGCGATCTGCAAGTACGAAAACTCGACTAGGAGCGATACCTACTGCATTATAGTCAGGATGGTATTCTAAATCCGCGACTACCAGGTTTTTATTATTCCGCCGAGAGCAACGCAAAATGTTTCTTTGTTGGAGAAAGTCATCTGCCACAAAGTAACAACGAATACTGCCTTGAGGAGCATCTAGAGATTGACGAGAGAAGAATGTAAAGTTTGTGGGGTTTAAAAATTTTTTTCTAATTTGGTTTTTATAAACTACAAGTATTGAACACCTTGGTAAACGTTCGACATACAGCTCCAGAGCAGCCCAAATGTCATAAAATTTAATGTACGCCATTTTTAAAATTTCGTGTTTATTCCAATGCTGTAATTCTGCATCCAATAAGTCCTCATCATCTAGTATAGGATTGGCTTTACCTGTAACTTCAGCTATCCGAAAACAGCTGTTGTAGGACATCAACCAGGAAAAGTATGCTATTACGCACCCACAACAAACTGTCAAATCCAGTTTGGAACACTGCATAACATCCAGCTGTCTCATGGCATTGAAGCATTTTTTATGGCTACGAATGTAACTTTTATAAAAATATCTTCTCAGAGATCGTAAAGCGCTTTCAAGGTCTTGTTTATCTGAGTGATCGACCTGTAAATCACACTCGCACTTTGACAAAGAATTTACTAACACGTACTTCACCTCGCAATAAGGTGCAGGAACATCAAATGTAGCAGCTCCAATTTCTTTCTCAATAAATCGAAAATACAAAAAGAAATTTTTGTTCAAGTCCAGACTTGGAAGGTGTGACATTAGATCCCAAGTGTCTTCTAAATTCAGGGCATGCGCTGCGCGCAACCATATCACAGTTGCTTCACTCCACTGAATCATGCTTTTCAAGACTTCCTCAGAAAGAGTCACCAAAGGAAACATACTAACTAGCAATTTAGCGATATGAATACAGTTCGGAACAGAGACGCCAGATTTAATTTTATCTATAGAACGTCCGTTCAAAAAAGATGAGCAGGCGCTGCACTCTTCAAGAGCGACATGGTGCCAAGGGCAGTTTACTAGCCACGTTATTTGGAAAAAAGGTGAATGGTAATTGTGCTCTATGCACATTGGACAATGCCTGACCTTTACACTACGCGCGCAATACTTAGACAATATTAAACGATCGATAAATCCTTCATCTATTGTAGTTTTCGGTAGGCCTAATATTTTAGTTAGGGCAAGCACATCAACTTGATGGCTTTCCCACCAATGAAAGATGGAGGGTGAGACTTTAAAACGAGGCTTACAGATAATCGTACAAAACTCATTGGTATTAATATCATTTAACATTAACGCTTTAACAAATATCAGCCACGAAGATTCGAAGCGGACCATTTTTTTTGGAAAGGATAGTATGTTGTTCATTGGCCATTACCCATCAGCTTGGCAAATTCGGACATCCCAGATTTAAGCATCGCATCTTTCACAAGATTAATATTGAGCACAAAGCCTTCGTCATCACTTAAGCGCGAATTTATTAATACTAACTGGACAGAATGAAACATATGCTCTACCGGTATGATACGCTTGCTGGATCCTGACACCGCCTCAACAGCACAGTCGTAAATCATCGAAGAATAAAATGAAATTCTAAAGCCGACCGAAAAGGCTTTTGGTAAAAAAAACTGAGTGTAGCTACAGTTACTATCCACTGGATAAAACAAAATTTCATCAAAGGATCGGAGTACCTCCTCCAACCACTCCTTAGAACTACATCCACGAAACTCTATTCTTTCACTCAAAAAACGCGCTACTAGAGCAGTTTGGTCTGAAGCAATAAATGACGTTCGCACACTATTAATTTCAGTTTGTGCAAAACCAATGGTAGTCATCGAAACATCCAGCAGCTTCAATCTGTTCTGAATAACTTGAAGGTGCTGATATTCTTTTTCACCAAGGGTCTGCATCTCATCCAATAGCAAAAGAAAATGACTTCCATCAATAGAGGAGAGCTCGCAGAGTATGTGAGTTATAATTCGCTCCCTTAACTTATCTATAGGCTCACGGGCTTTGCGAAATAATCCAATTGCATTTGCAATGGTAAAAACAACACTTTCTTCGTGAGTCAGATCGCAGGCTGCGAGCACAATGTATTTATTAGCGAACTCCTGAGATGCTAAGTGCCGAATAGCCTTAGCGCATTGGGATTTACCCATCCTAGGCGTTGAAAAAAAATAAACACTTGGACTGCTGAGCCAAATTCGCTCCCGTACTAATCGGTAGGAATACTCAATGGTTGGAGTTAACGCTATATATCTGTTTCTTACTACTGGATGATCTGATAATAAACTATCACGTTGCGCCGCATCATTGGGATCGAAGAACTGCATGGTTAACGACTCCTCTAAAGACCTCTTATTAATTTATTCAGATCAGGCATAGCACTAGGTATCACCGAGTGCATATCACTTGAACCTTTAGAGTTACCATTGTGAGTTTCAAGGTCATGATTACCAGCAATGCACAAACTATTTTCTGATTCGACTTGTTCCGTCGGAATTGGATCAGTAGCGATATTGCTGTCATGATAGTCGGTTTCATGCACTAAACGATTGAGTTCAGTTGCGGCACTTCGAATTGTTTTCACTACTGACACAGGCGAATCAGCTTGTGGAGCGAGCCTGCTTGTCGCAATACCGGCCAAATGCTTTAGGTAAATATCCACTGGATCATCAAATTCCGTCACAATTAATAATCGCGCCGACTTTAGACTATTTATAGCTTTCCTGGTTTTTCGACTGTGCTTTGTTAATGACCACTTCCCTCCAGCCTTCAGCATACCGAGCAGACTACCATCAGGATAATACGCACGGACTGCACGCAGATCATGCTCATCAATTTCAACAGTTATTTTTTTATTTCTTAACCAAATGGCGTCTCTTAAAATGTCGCTAGAGTATCGAACTCTATCAATTTGAACGAATGGGCGAACCCCTCGATCTGGATAGCATTTAACTGTCACTTTCACTACAGTTCGATAGTGCGTCACTTTGCTGACCTGATATTGAAGTAGTTTTCGGCCTATGAAATGACCATTACTGAGGCTTAATCTTTGCCGAATAAAATCATGTGGTGATAAATGGCATATACCCTCACTCGGTATAGCATTGTGCTGTGCGAAAAAATGGTATGCAATTTCTTCTACTACATCAGCCTCCATCTTTAGTTCTTGAGCGACTGCCCCTCCATTTTTGGCACGCCCCTTAAATGGATTGGAGCCAGTCGTACTGGGGAACCTATGGAATATTGCATGTTCCAATTTACCAAAAGTCCGCTCCACGTTTGGTCTCATCTCAAAGTGGCCAGGAGCACCCAAACATAAAGAGAAACCTAGTTTATTCCTTAATTTAACAGAAACCGCCGACGCCAAATTTGACAGCGCATTGTCTGGCATTAAAACTGAAGGTAAAGCATGTTTTATTTCTTCAAATTTTTCTGCTGGATATCCAGAGTCACCTTTTATTTCCATATTTAAAATATTGGTTTCGGGCTTTGGTAACTCAGCGCGCAGGCTTTCAGTAATCATTCTTACGACGTCAGAAGCGCTGACTTCACTGCTATAAACTATCAAGTACCATAAAATTGCAGTCGACGCTCGATCTACCATGACGAGTATGTTGAGCCTCTTTATATTAATATAAGTTTTTAAGCCCACGCTATTACTTATTCCAATAGTCCATTCAGCATCTATCTTGTGACTGTCAATTTCTACAGCGTCCAGGACCTCCTCAAATCTCATAGCTGGTTCTTTTCCAGTGCCGACAGAAAGGTGCGCTCTTGCCCCCTCTTCGCCGTAGACCATGACTGCGCGGTCAAAATTGCTTTCTATAACATTTCTCACAAAGGTTGTTATAGTACGTATTCCGAGAAGTTTCGCATTGAACGGCCAATCCGTCATAGGGTGTTTGTGATCTTTCAAGTAGTCTAAAAATAACCTATGGATCTGTGCCGGTTTAATTCGAAACTCATTAATTTCACCTTTAGTTTTCATGTTTAAAATTTTCGATATCATCTTTTCTTTTAGATCTGGGTGTTCTTCAAGTAACTGTGAAAAAAGCCCTGAGTAACCTGATTTATGCTCAGGAAGTTTATTGGTCACAATCGCTGTTCTTTCATATTTTTTTTGGCGATTATGTGGAATGAGCGCACGATTGCCCCACACCAACCCATCGGCTGCAATACTTAAGCAACGCTTGATCAAACGATGAAGTTCCGTCTGAGTAATGGCTGTTGTTTCAAAAATCGACTCCAGAGGCTCGCCTTGTACGTATAAAGAAACCGCTTCCTGACGATTGAGAAAGATACTGCGATTGTTTTCCGTCATGTCCTCCACAAACACATCTGACCACGGTAAAGTGGCTCGAATGGATGCCTCAATTTCCAAGCGTGTACGTCTTTCGCTCACGCCAACCTCCACGATGTATTTCTACCAAACGGACGCTCCGACATATCGACAATAATTTCGCCAGCAAGAGCCATCCGGGACACTACTCCTAGTATCAACATTGGATCATGCATTTCAGTCATTATTAGCAGATTGTTAACAGTTCCATGCTCTAAGCTCCGCACAACCAAACTTAATGCTTGGTACTCGACATTACATACTTCATTTCTAATTTGCGCCGAATATGAAATTAACCTTAGCCATCTTTCCGCGGCTCTTGATTTTTCAGCAAGATAATCACCAAACACACTGACGCAAGTGATTTTCCTTGTCACGCTTTCGGTCAGAATGAAAGCCTCCAAGTAAATTTTTCTTCCGTCACCCGATGAAAAACCGTGAAACTCTAATCCTCCACCTACCAGTTCCACCCTTATCATCTCTTTTTTTCTGAAGCTATCTTCACGATCAATTTTAATGTCTATGATGTAGCCAAAATCGAAACTCTCCACTTTCGGATTGGCTTCTAAGCAAGCCGCCCAATAAATACACTCACTATTGCTCGCAAGTGCAATATCTCGATTAAGCTTAGTACTATAGACGACCCACAATGTGTTTTTTGTATTCTTCCTGGCCCCATGGGAAGACATTAAATTTCCGCGCATTTTCGACTTAAGAGACCCCATAGTTTAATGCCTCTTCACTAACAGCTCCGCCATTTACCACCACCTTACGTTAGCTGGTTATTTCTTCAGCATCATAATTATTTTTATTAAAAACGATAAATCTTATAGCGTTTTTCCAGCAAACCTAGTGGTTCTCTCTGTGCCGATTCGTGCCCCCTAGTTGATATATAATTTAAATATTTATTTATTCACCCCTCCTGTTGTTCAGCTACGATTTAGAAGGAGCGAGAGCAGTCACTGCGTTTTCGAGATGGCCTCTTCTTATATATGTGATTTTTCAGGATTTATTTACTTACAGACCTTGCAGGAGATGAATTCTAATGAAAAAACCTGACTTGGAAGCAAACTTTAGCGCTAAAGCAACTCTGCCCTTACGGCCAATTGACCGCGCTCCAAGGTTCACTGTCGAATTCGCGTTGGAGGCTTTTCTAAGCCGCTTTTCCAAAAAAAATAGTAGAGCGACAGTGCTGCATGGATTACGAAAAGCGGCGGACGATTTAGGATACGAGGAGGTTCCTCTGCCCTTTGTGCCATGGGATCAAATTAGCGCGCCGGAATTGGCTCAGTTGGTGGAGAGTTGGCGCGGAATCGCGTCTAGCGCCTCGATTCGTGTCTATATCTTCGCTGTGCGTGGTGTTGTTGAGTCATGCGTGATACACCATCTGGTCCATCATGACCAATATGAGCCCATGAGAAGGGTCCGGGGGCCGAAGCGAGAGACCTTTTCGGAGATACGTCAGTACATTAGGGAACGTGATCGCCGTCGCTTACTTCTGAGCTGTGATGGAGATGAAAGGACAACATTGGGAATGCGCGACAAAGCAATGCTGAGCATTTTGTTTGGGTCCGGTGTGCGTCGAACAGAAGCCACGCAACTAAAAATTGAAGATCTGGATCTAAATGAGGGGACGTTCCAGACTCAGGTCTTAGGAGGTCATTTTACCGAAAAATACCTCGCAGCCTGGGCTATTCAACCGCTGCGAGAATGGCTTGCTGAGTTAGCGAGGTGGAACATTCGTAAGGGGGCTATCCTCTACCATATGAGCAAGGGGGGCAGACCCCTATCACCTATAAGTCCGAATGGATTGTGGAGAGCACTTGGTGAACGCTGCAAGTTTGCTGGAGTACCTATCATAAAACCAAACGATGCTCGCACTACATTAGCTTCCGACCTCATTCGTGAGCACGGCCTCAACACAGCAAAAGCCGCGTTGGGACACGCTGATATTGCAACCACGGCTACGTACGATAAATCCGACAATCAGAATATTAAAATAATTTTTAACAACAAAAACATATAAAAATTTGTCAAATGTAGACAGCCGTATAGAGGCATGCCTTTTCCGCTACTACTCCCTGACATGCTCACTTTAGAGGTATTGTGGGGTAAGAATTTACGTCGACGCCGATAAGAAACATAATTAAAAAACTTTTCTTAATCCTTTTATTTTATTTACTTCAATTAGCCCACCAATATTTTTTTTACTTCTAAAAACCAGAACTAATATTAGCCATCACACCTCAGAGAAAATTTACAAAGTATTTATAAATAATTGACAAATATGAAAATCTGCCTAACGACATCTTTTATAATATTTGCTTCGGCGCTCTGCCCCTCATTTTTCTGTCAATCGTCCAATCAGCTCCGAATGCTCCGGGAACTGATCGCTGAGCCTGTGCCGATTGCCCAGTTCCATGTCCGCATAATCAAACCCTGGTGAAACCGCTTCGCTGATCAATCCGTATCCCGCCAGACCATCTGTCAGCCGTGAAGCTTTCCAGACACCGCCTGGTACATGCAGCTGCAAGCATTGTCCGGCGATGATGTCGCTGCCCATCACCACAGTTTTCAATGTGCCGTCTGGAAAAATCAGGCTGTACTGAATCGCGTCTCCCAAATGGTAGTAATGCACGATGTCTGACTGGTTGAGATGAAAATGACCTGTCGGCGAATCCTTGGTCAGCATGTAATAAATGGAAGTCATCAGGTAACGCGGGCCGCTACCTGTTTCAACCATTGAATGGTGATCCGACTGGAAGGTCCTGCGGTAGAAACCGCCTTCCATGTGAGACTCCAGCCCCAAGGCAGTGATGACTGTTTCAGCACTAGGGACTTGAGTAGCAAACGCACGGTTAGTCATGGAAGCGGCCCTTCTTTTATTAGATAATCTATATTCTTAATCGTCGTGATAGATGATAACTATGCTAAATGACCCTTTAGTCGACTTATTTCAAATGCTCCGTTTTAACGACGGAGCCTTATCTCTCCAATGCGGCCTGGTTACTTTAGTCGTTCGTTTTCCCTGATCAGTCTCTTGTTTATCTTTCCGACACTGGTTTTAGGGATCTCATCAACGAACCGAATCTGCCGGGGAATCGCCCACCTATTAATACGGCCGCTTTGAACATACTGATGAAGGTGAGTCTCCAACACGCTGGCATCAATCCGTTCTTCCGGCTTGCATACTACCAACGCAATCGGCCGTTCTCCCCACTGTGAATCAGGAATGCCGACGACTGCAACGGACGCCACTGCCGGATGCTCACTAATGAGGCTTTCCAGTTCCAGGGAGCTGATCCACTCCCCACCCGTCTTGATGACGTCTTTGATCCGGTCCTTGATCTCCACGACACCCAAGGCGTCGATAGAGCCGATGTCACCGGTATGCATCCAACCGTCTTCCCACAGTTGAGCGCCCTGCCCCGGCTCCTTCAAGTAACCTTGAGTCAGCCACGGGGCACGTACCACGATCTCACCCAGCGCCTCACCATCCTGTGGCGCCTCGTAACCGTTGGCATCGATGATTCTCAACTCCACCATCGGCACCGCCACCCCGGTCTTGATGCGGGCGGCCACTTGCGCGTGCGCGGGTTGTTCAAGCTCGGCGTCCTGCAGGTGAGTCAGGCAAAGCAATGGGCACGTTTCGGACATGCCGTAGCCGCTATGCATGCGCATACCGCGTTCGGTGGCCCGGGTTGCGAGTCCTTGGGTCAGCGCGCTGCCGCCCAATAGCATTTTCCAGCCGTTGAAGTTAGTGCCCGACGCTTCGTCGCAATCCAGGATCATTTGCAGAATCGTCGGAACGCAATGGGAAAAGCTGACCTTTTCCTGGCGGTATAACCTGACCAGGCTGTTGGGTTCATAGCGTCCCGGGTAAACCTGCTTGATCCCCATCAACGTCGCGACATATGGCACGCCCCAGGCATGCACATGAAACATCGGCGTGATGGGCATGTACACGTCGTCGGAACGCAACAGCGGCAGGCTCTGGTACACACCGAGCGTGCCCACTGCGTTCAGCGTATGCAGAACCAATTGGCGATGGCTGAAGTAGACGCCCTTGGGATTTCCAGTGGTGCCGGTGGTGTAGAAGAGCGTCGCCACGGAGTGTTCATCGAAATCAGGAAAATCAAAAGACGGTTGCGCGTCCGCCAACAGACTTTCGTACTCGCCCAACGCGGGTAATAGAGCCGATGCGGTGTCGACGTCACTGAGTTGAATGTAGCCTTTGACGGTTTTCAGTTGGCCTTGGATCGGTTCAATCAATGGCAGGAAATCATCATGAACCAGCACCCAGTCATCCTCGGCGTGGTTCATGGTGTAGAGGATCTGCTCCCCGGAAAGACGGATATTGACGGTGTGCAACACCGCGCCAATCATTGGCACCGCGAAGAAACACTCCAGGTAACGATGGCTGTCCCAATCGAGTATCGCCACCGTATCCCCAGCCTTGACGCCGATGTTCGTCAGCGCATTGGCCAATTGTTTTATCCGCTCATTCAGCGTTCGGTAGCTGTAGCGCAGCTTGTCCGCATAGACGATTTCCTGATCGGGCGAATACCGTGCGCCCGAAAGCAACAGGCTCTTGATTAACAGCGGATAGGCGTACGCGCCCTGCGCGGGATCGATTATTTTTGTGGTTACCACGGTGAAGTCTTCCTGAGGCTGTTGATTGGAGGTCATCTCCGGTTCACTGGGTCAGAACTGCGTCTCGTCGAGCAGGTAAAGCGAGTCGCTGCCCGCCCTGACCGACGCTGCCAGGGAATGGACGCGTGGCAACAGGCGCGCGAAATAGAAACGCGCGGTGCCCATCTTGCTGGCGTAAAAGTCGTCCTGCGCTTCCTTGCCGAAAGCCGCTTTTGCCATCCGTGCCCACATGTAGGCGTAAGCGATGTAACCGAAAGCGTGCAGATACTCGACCGACGCCGCGCCGATTTCATTGGGGTTGGATTTGCAGCGGTCCAGTACCCAGGCGGTCAGCTCGTCGAGGGTGGCCAAAGCCGCGTTGAGCGGCTGAGTGAAGGGTGCGAGGTCCGCACAGGCGGTTGCGGTGAAATGCCGGATCTCGTCCGCAAACAGGCTGTAGAGCGCCCCGCCGCTGCCGACGATCTTGCGCCCGACAAGGTCCAGCGCCTGAATGCCGTTGGTGCCTTCATAGATCTGCGTGATACGCACATCGCGCACCAGTTGCTCCTGGCCCCATTCGCGAATGTAGCCGTGACCGCCAAACACTTGCTGGCCGTGCACGGTCGACTCCAGTCCCAGATCAGTCAGGAATGCCTTGGCCACCGGCGTCAGCAGCGCAACCAGGTCTTCCGCGCGTTTGCGCGTGGTCGCGTCTTCGCTGAACTTGGCGGTGTCGAGTTGCATCGCCACGTAAGTGGAGAATGCGCGGCCGCCTTCGTTCGAGGCTTTCATGGTCAGCAACATGCGGCGCACGTCGGGGTGCACGATGATTGGATCGGCCACCTTGTCGCTGGCTTGCGCGCCGCTCGGCGAACGACTTTGCAAACGGTCGCGAGCGTATGCCCGCGCATTTTGATAAGAGCGTTCAGCCGTCGCCAGGCCTTGAATGCCTACGCCCAGGCGCTCGTAATTCATCATGGTAAACATCGCCGCCAGGCCCTTGTTGGGCGCATCGACGATCCAGCCCGTGGCGCCGTCGAAGTTCATCACGCAGGTGGCCGACGCCTTGATCCCCATCTTGTGTTCGATCGAGCCACAGGACAGCGCGTTTCTCTGACCAAGGCTGCCATCGGCGTTGACCAGCACCTTGGGCACCAGGAACAACGAAATACCTTTGGGGCCCGCGGGCGCGTCCGGCAACCTGGCCAGCACCAGGTGAATGATGTTCTCGGTCAGGTCGTGCTCGCCGCCGGTGATGAAAATCTTGGTGCCGCTGACTGTGTAGGAACCGTCAGCCTGAGGCTCTGCACGGGTGCGAATGAGGCCCAGATCGGTACCGGCATGCGGCTCGGTCAGGCACATGGATCCGTTCCAGACCCCGGCATACAAGTTGGGCAGGTACGCGGCTTTCAGCTTGTCGCTGGCATGAGCGTTGATTGCCAGGCAGGCACCGGCAGTCAGCATCGGATACAGGCCAAACGACAGGTTGGCCCCATTGACCATTTCTTCCACCTGGGCGCCGATCACCTTGGGCATGCCCATGCCGCCAAACGCGGGGTCACCGCCCACGCCAACCCAGCCACCTTCGGCAAAGGCTTTGTAAGCGCCAGCGAAACCCGCCGGCGTAGTGACCTCCCCGTCGTTCCAGGAACAACCCTGTTCGTCGCCGCTGCGATTGAGCGGTGCGATCAGCTCACCGGTGATCTTGCCGGCCTCTTCAAGGACGGCATTGGCGGTGTCTTCATCCACCACGTCCGCCAGTGCCGGCAGGCTGGCCCACAATCTGGAGACCTTGAACACTTCGTTCAGTACGAACCGCATATCACGCAGGGGGGCTTTGTAATCAGACATGATTGAAATCCTCAGGCAAACATCAGGGCATTGAAGGTGCCCTGCTCAATGGAAGTGCCCCCTTGCTAGGGGGTGCCAATCAGTTCCGCCGTACGTTCGGTGGACTTCGTTGGAATGGGTTGAATATTGCGCAGCAGGAAATGCGACAGCGCTGGAATAAGGATCAACGCACCGAGCATGTTCCAGAGGAACATGAAGGTCAGCAGGATGCCCATGTCGGCCTGGAATTTGATGGGCGACCAGGCCCAGCACACCACACCCGCTGCCAGCGTGATGCCGACCAGCCCCACCACTCGCCCAGTGAAAGACACCGCATTGCGGTAAGCCTGCGCCAATGACATGCCCTGGCGCTGGTAGTGCAACTGCACACTGAGCAAATACAGCGCGTAATCCACGCCAATCCCGACGCCCAATGCGATCACTGGCAACGTCGCCACCTTTACCCCAATCCCCATCGCGACCATCAACGCCTCGCACAGGATCGACGTCAGCACCAGTGGCAGCAGCGCCACCAACGTGGCGCGCCAACTGCGGAAGGTGATCAGGCAGAACAACGTCACCGCAGCGTAAACGTAAAGCAGCATCGTGTGGTTGGCCTCGCGCACCACGATGTTGGTCGCTGCTTCAATGCCCGCGGTGCCGGCCGCCAGTAGAAACTGCCGATTTTCGCTGCTGTTTTCCTTGGCGAATTTGTCGGCGATGGCGACCACGGCATCCAGCGTTTCGGCTTTGTGATCCTTGAGGAAAGCGATCACGGGCATCACCGAGCAGTCCGTATTGAACAACTCCGGCGCATTGACGGAAGCCTGCTGGGCCGCGTAATTCAGCACGTTCTGATTGCGCTGGATGCTGTTCAGTTTCGGGTTGCCCTCGAACGAACCGGCGGTGATCTGACGCACGGCATTGACCAGTGATGATGTCGCTTGAACACCCGGGTATTGCTGCAGTTCCCAGGCCAGGCGATCAGCCAGAACCAGTGTCTGATAATTCAGGCAGCCTTCCGGCGGGGTCTTGATCATCACCGCAAACAGGTCGCTGGACAGCGCGTAGTGGCTGGTGATGTAGGCGTTATCGCGGTTGTAACGCGAGTCTGCGCGCAACTCTGGCGCGCCGCTGTCGAGATCACCGATCTGCAAATGCAAGCTGATCGCGAAGCCTGCGATACCCAGCAGCACGGCACCGAGTACGATGCCCGAGGCCCATTTGCGCGTGGTGAAACGGTCAAGGAAATCCCACAGTTTGCCGAAGCCCCGACTCTGCGCTGCGCGGGTGTCGATCTTCAGCGCACGTTCGGCGGCCTTGGCGCCAACGCCGACGTAGGACAGCGCCACCGGCATCAGCAACAGCGATGTGAAGATCAGCACGGCGACACCGATACTGGCGGTAATTGCCAGGTCCTGGATCACCGGAATGTCGATCAGCATCAGCACGGCGAAACCCACCGCATCAGCCAAAAGCGCGGTGACCCCGGCAATGAACAGCCGGCGGAAGGTGTAGCGCGCCGCTACCAGTTTATGGGTGCCACGGGCAATGTCCTGCATGATGCCGTTCATCTTCTGCGCAGCATGGGACACACCGATGGCGAAGATCAGAAACGGCACCAGCACCGAATACGGATCGATGGCATACCCCAGCCAGGCCACAATGCCCAGTTGCCAGACCACCGCGGTCAGTGAACAGAAAATCACCAACAAGGTGCTGCGCAGGCAACGCGTATAGAGGTAGATGATGACGAACGAGGTCACGACGGCCAGGCCGAAAAACATCATGACCTGGATCAGGCCGTCGATCAGGTCGCCGATCAGCTTGGCAAATCCGATCACGCGGACCTTGTACTTGCCCTTCCCCTCCTCCCCCGCCTTGCTTGCCTGGCTGTCACCGGCGAACTCGATCTTGTCACGAAGCTGCGCTTCGAGCATTTGCGCGAACGCGTGATAGTCGATGCTGCGCCCGGTCGCCGAAGTCTTGTCCATCAGCGGCACGATCAACATGGTCGATTTGAAATCACTGGCCACCAGGCTGCCGACAATGCCGGCGCGGTTGATGTTCTGGCGCAGCTGTTCGATGTCTGCGGGCGAGCCGTGATAGGCATCAGGCATCACCGGGCCGCCCTGGAAGCCCTCCTCGGTGACTTCAGTCCAGCGCACCGCCGGGCTCCACAATGATTTCATCCAGGCGCGATCGACGCCTTCGGTGAGGAACAAGTCGTCGTTGACTTGCTTGAGCACGGTCAGGTACTCGGGGTCGAAAATATCGCCCTGGGTGTTCTCCACCACCACCCGCACTGAACTGCCCAGGCCGCGCAACGATTTGCGGTTCTCCAGGAAGTTTTTAATGTAGGGCTGGCTCTGCGGGATCATCTTTTCGAAACTGGGACGCAGCTCCAGGCGGGTAGCCGCCATATAGCCCAGCACCAACGTGATCAACGCCATGAGCAGCATAAACAGCGGACGGTAATTGAATACCCAACGCTCCAGCCGGTTGCCGGAGCATCGATCGAAGTCACGCACGTGGCGGATCACCGGCATGGTGTCTTGCTTGATGTTGCCCATGTCTGGGTACTCGCTCTTAATTATCCGGTTCTTATTTGATGTTCAGTGCGCGTGCACCATGGCTGCCGACCAACACCAGGCCACCGTCAGGAGCGCTGACGGCGCCGGCGGACGGGGCCAGGTCAGGTTGGTTTTGCAACTTGAGTCGGGCGTCATCGCCACTGCTGAGCAGCATGTGTCCAGCCTGGCTGAACAATCGGTAACGACCGTCGGCACCCCGTGTGGCGGCTGTGATGCTGACCTGCAAGCCGGTGTCGAGCGGGGTCCAGCTGGAACCGCCGTCAATGCTTCGAAACACATGCCCTCGCAGGCCGTAGACCAGCACCTCTCCCGGTTTGCCAATCACTCCGAAAAAACTGCCCTGATAAGGCGTATCGAGCGCAACGAAACGCTGCGCCGATTCATTCCACTTGCGCAGCAGCCCCTGTTCGCCAACGATGTACAGCGCATCCCCGGTGTAGGCGATGGCATTGAGGTGCAACCCTTGCGGGTTATCGGTGCGGTCCTGGAACGGTGTCCAATGCTGACCGCCATCGTCGGTTCGCAGAATCAGGTTGAACGCACCGACCACATAACCGGTTTTTTCATTGGCGAACCAAACGTCGAGCAGTGGCTTGTCGGCGCCCTCCTCGATCATCCGATGCCCGTCCTCGACGAACTTCAGCCATTGTTCATTGCCCGGTTCGACCCGGGACAATGCCCCGTAATGCTCAACCAGCAAGGCGCCGATCTGGCGGCCGTCCAATTGCTTTTTCCAGGTCAGGCCGGCATCGCTGCTGTGCAGTACCACGCCGTCGTTACCCACCGCCCAACCCTGGGTAGAAGAAGGAAAACTGACGGCATTCAGGTCGGCGCTGACCGGTACGGTGGCCTGCTGCCAGGCGTCGCCGCCCTCATCGCAATAGAGAATGTGCCCACGCTGGCCGACCGCAACCAGACGCTCACCCGCCCGGGTCACGCCCAACAACGGGCTGCGGATTGCCAGGGCGCTGGACTTGGCCGGCAGGTCCAGCACGTCGACGTAACTGTCTGCCTGAGTGAAGCCGTGCACCAAAACCAGCGCCATTGCCAGCGCGGACTGCCGGTACTTTTTATACGAACACATACTGCGTCCTCATCAAAAAGCTGCGCCGGGTGCACAGTGTGTGCACCCGGCGTTGAAACACGGCGCTTTAGCGAATACCGGCCCCCGCCAGGGACTCCGGCGACCACTGCGCCTTGGACAGCGAGTCGATGTAACGGATGCCACCGTAAGGGCCCACCACACCGTTGATGTTGTAGGAGCCGCCGACCAGGTCGTAGATCATGAAAGGCGTGGAGTCCGGCACCTGCTTGTCATAGCTCTGGCTGAGAAAGGCAAAGGAGCCGCGATAGAGCTGGCCACGGGCGTCATATTGGTCGGACGCGAGTGCGGCCCAGCTGTCTTCATCCAGGTAGAAACGGCGCTTCTGGTACACGTGGCGTGCACCCGGCTTGAGGTTGCCCTCCACCACCCACACGCGGTGTTTTTCCCAACGTACGAAGTCGGGCGCCAAGTGATTGGGGGTGGTCAGGCTTTTCGGATCCTGGGCGTAGGTCAGCTTGTAGGTGTTATACGGCACGATCATTTCCTGCTTGCCGACCAGCTTCCAGTCGTAGCGATCCAGGGCACCGTTGAACACGAACACATCGTCATAAGTACCGGCGCCGGCAGTGCCCGGGTTCGGCGTGTCATACGCAAGGTTCGGTGCCAATTTCACGCGACGCTGGCCAGGCAGGTATTGCCAGGCACGGCGAGGTTGCTCCAGCGGGTTGGCGGCATCCTTGAGCATGATTGATTCACCGGCACGGCGCGCTGGCCCGGTGTAATACAGCTTCATCTGGTAGTACACGTCGGCACTGCTGATGGGCTGTGCCATGTTTTCGTAGATCGGGTAAGTGATGAACGCCTGCCCCGTGGTGGCCAGGCTCGGTACGCCGGCCGAGTCGACGTTCCAGGAATCGTATTTGGAGTTGATGTTGACGCCCTGGTAACGCAACAGGAAGTTCCACATCGCCTCGCTGCCCGATTGCGGGATCGGAAACGGCACACCGGGCAAGACGTTGTCGATGGCCAGTCCGCCTTCAAGGGACTTGGCGCCATTGGCGTTCTTCAGGCTGTTGTCCAGCACCGCTTGCGGCAATGCAACGGTGCGATGGGTCGGATAGACATCGACGCGGTAGCTGGGAAACCGCTTGGCCAGTTCGACGGTGGTAGCGCTGAGCATGGCCTTGTATTGATCAACGTTTTTGCCATCGATCACCAGCAGCGGTTTTTCGCTGGCAAACGGGTCCGGGCGCATGCTGTCGCCTGCCTTGAAACTGGCCGGAGCCGTAGTCAGCCCGCCGGCGTAAGCGGGAATGGAACCGTCGGCATTGGCGGCCTTCTCGGCGCCGATCAGGGTCAGGCTGCTACCCAGTCGGGCCGCATCCTGCGCCGATACGGCGGCCTGAACATGAGCGGCAACGGTCATGGCCAATGAAGCGGCCAGCAGAGTTTGCACGAATTTCATGGGATCGATCTCCTGCCTAGTGTCTAAGCATTGGGTGAATCAAAAGGTGGTTTTCAGCGTCAGGTACAGTGCGCCACGGTCTTCGGTGGTCGCACCGCCGCCCGAGAAGGCTGAATAGCCACCGGCGTAGCACGCATAGTTTTCGTTACCGCTGAAGGCGTTCGGCGTGGAGCCGTCGCCACTTCCGGCGTTGGCCGCACCGGTGCTGTTGCCGCTGACATTGCATTTGTCAGCTTTGCCAAAGGAGTCGACATACTTGAGGTCGACGAAGTACTTGTTGTAGATCGCTGCACCGACGCCAAACGCATAGTTGCCGGTGTCTTTTGCGCCACCACCCGAGACCGGTGAAACGCCATCGAGACCGACGTTGACGGACATCGGCAAACTCATGTCGACGCCGGGAAATACCTGGTACCAGGTCGGCGTGAAGTTGACCGCCAGGCCCCAGTTGTCACGAGTCGGCGCGTCGATGCCGCGGTAGGTGCTCTTGCCCTTGTAGAGCGCTTCGTTCTTGTCATCGAGCTTGAGCAGGTTGCTGTAATACAGCTCGGCGAGCAGGACCGCCGAATCGAACACCGGTGTCTTTGGCAAGGTCATCAAGCCGTTGATCGTCCAGTGCAACGTGTCGCCGGTGGCACTCATGCTGTCGCCGTCGTGCGGGGTGTCGTAGATGACGCCGGTGGCTGCGGTCCGTGGCGGCAACAGGCCGAGACCTTGACCCAGACCCAGGGGGCTGTTGGTGCTGACGATTGCCGGGATACTGGCCAACGGCATGTTGTGACGGATGTTCAGGTCGCTGCCGACGCTGATGCCGCCAACGTCCTTCGACAGGCTCAAGCCGAAGATTTCAACCTTGTCGGAGTACGCCAATTGATAGGTGGCGGTGCTCAACGAGTTCAGCGTGTTGACGACCGCCGGCACCTGACCCGCTGGCCGCGTGCCGTTGGGGTTGGCCGAGGACAATCCCCGGGCGTCGAGCCAGGCTTGGGGCAAAATGTCCGAGGTCTGGCGGTAGTAAACGCCGAGGGTGCCGTCCAGCCACGCGGGCGACCATTTCGCCATGACGCCCCAGTCGCCAGCATTGCGCGGATTCAGGTCATCGCCACGGCGCACGTTGGTCAGAGCGTTGCACGGTGCCAGGCCACAACCCAACGGGCTGCCAGGGACCACGGAATTGGTGTTGCCCAGCAGGAACGACTGCGCGCCGAACCCCACCAGATCGGAACCGCCATAGTAGGTACCCGCCTCAGGCAGGCGCGCGGCATCCCAATCGAGGAAATACTGCGCGCCCACAGTCAACTCGGGATTGACCGTGAAGGACATCGACACCTGGTTGCGCGGGACAAACAGTTCCTTGGCCTCGGTGCCGGGCGACGCCGCCAGTTTGGCCAGATCGAGGCCGGACTGGCCGTAGCTGATCGAATGCACCGGGTTGAGGATGGTTTCACCCCAGAACACGTTGTGCTGCCCCGCCTTGACGCTGAACAGCGACTCCTCCCCCACTTCGGTGCTGTAGAACACAAAGGCGTCGAGGATTTCCCCGGACGGTCCGGTGTAGTAGCGCTGGGCGTAGTTGCTCAGATGGGGGCTGCCAAAGCCGACATTGTCATTGGTGACGGGCGCCAGGCGTGGGTCATTGGCGACCAGCCCCGAGGTTTCCTTATTGCCGTTGACGAACGGATTCGAGTTGGAGCCGGTGTTTTCATAGGCCTTGTCGTACCAACTCGCGGCACTGACACGAAAACCCATGTGGTCCTTGTAGACCACATCCATCTCGGTCAACAGATCGACACGGTTGGTGATATTGGTCCCGGCCTTGCGAAAGTTGTAGTCGCCGTCGTTGTTGTTCGGCGTACCCAGCATGCGTTTGTCCGCGCTTTCGGTGCGCACGCCGTAGTTGTACTTCACGGTGTTGTCAAAACGCACGGCCCAATCAGGATTGCCGGTATCCAGCTCGACGGCGTTGGCCGCCGGCATGGATGCAGCGAAGATGGCCAGGGCCAACAGACTGTGGCGCGAAGGGTGTGTGTGGCCGTGACTCTTGTTGTTATGCATTACGGTGTCTCCGCCATGTTGTACTTGTTTTTAAGCGCAGCTTTCCTTGCACAGGCCCGGTGAATGACCTGCGTTTTTTCCCGCGGTTGAGCAAATCCCGGACGGTTGCGGCCAGCCAGGTGCCTGACTAGCGATCCAGTTCCAGAATGAGTGCTTCGGCTTGTGGGCAATGGCCAAAGCCCGAAGCCGGGTTGAGATGGCCGACTGCGCCGAGGTTGACCAGTTCGCTGCCCCATTCACGTGCCATATGGCTGGCGGCCTCGAGGCTGGCCAGGTGATCGTTGGTGCTGCCGGCGACGATGCTGCGAAAAGGCAGCGCGCCGGCAGGCAGAGGGTCCCAGCCATGGGTGCGAAGGGTTTCAGGCGACGGATAGCCTTGGGGCCAGGTGGCATCGAGGTCAGGCGGTGCGGCCAGCAGCGCGCCCTTGATCGGGGCGCGATGTCGGGCAGCCCAGTGCGCGACCATCAGCACCCCGGCGCTGTGGGCAACCAGAATCACCGGGCCGTCGATCTGCTCCAGTTCATACTGGATCGCCCGGACCCGGGCCGCGCAGTCGAGCTTGTCGGTTTCAAGTGGCGGGACGCTGCGCACGTTGCTCAACCGAGCCTCCAGCAGCGTTTGCCAATGCTCGGCAACATGGTCGCGCAGACCCGGTACGATCAGAACGGTTGCGGCAGTTTGCAGTTTGTCCACTTCAGCACCTTCACCTTCACGATGACTCGACTGGCTGTTTCGCCAGAATCTTTTTGTAGGTCCGACATTAAAGAGCGCCTACCTTCAGCGCTTTTCATTTGACGACAACGAGTTTTCTTTTGATGACAGAAAAATCGCCGCTGATTGGCAGTCGAGTAACAGTCGGAAACGTACCTGCAAAAACTTTTCATTTGATGAGGCGCTGGCTATAGTCGGGCACGATCGACACCTCAGGGACCACTCCAGGAAAGACTTCTGCAATGACCAAGCTCGTTCGCGCCGCCGTCTTGACCAACTACCTGGACGTGGCCCATTACCTGGGGCTCAACCCACATGATTTGCTGGCGAACGTCGGCCTCAGCAAGGCCCGCCTGCAAGCCCCGGAACACCGTATTCCGATCGATTCGGCGGTGCGCCTGCTGGAAGACTCGGCGGCGGCCAGCGGCTGCCAGACCTTCGGCCTGAGCATGGCCGAGTCTCGTCAGCTCTCGGATTTCGGGGTGGTCAGCCTGCTGCTCAGCCATCAGCGAACCCTGCGTGATGCGTTGCAGGTGCTGGTGCATTACCGGCACCTGATGAACGACTCGCTGGCGATATTCGTGGAAGAAGCAGGCAGGATGGTGATCATCCGCGAGGAAGTGGTGACCGAGTCACCTATGCCCTGTCGACAAGCCAATGAACTGGCAATCGGCGTGATGTTCCGGCTCTGCGCCGCCCTGCTCGGGGCGCATTGGCACCCCTACAGTGTTAACTTCACTCACCAGGCTCCGGACAACCTGCAGCTGCATCGGCGCCTGTTCGGCTGCAATCTGGAGTTCGGCAGCGAGTTCAATGGCATCGTCTGCCCCGATGCCAGTCTCGACATGACCAACCCTCAGGCCGACCCGGCCATGGCCCGTTACGCCCAGCGTTACCTGGATTCACTGCAGAGCCCCGATGGGCCGTCGACCCTGTTCGAAGTGCGCAAGGCCATCTACCTGTTGCTGCCTATGGGGCGCGCCACTATCGAGCAAATCGCCCAAACCCAGGGCATGAACGTGCGCACGCTGCAGCGTCGCCTCAAAGACGATGGCTGCGCTTTCAACGACCTGATCAACGACGTGCGCCGCGACCTGGTGCTGCGTTATCTGGAGAACCCGAATTACTCACTGGGCCGGATCGCCGACATGCTGGGCTATTCCATGGCGAGTTCTTTCACCCGCTGGTTCATCACCCAGTTCGGCATGCCGCCAGCCACCTGGCGCAGCACGCAAAAGCCCGATCCGACTAAACGCTGAGCCCCTGCAGGAGCTGTGTGGGATCTGTGTAGCGTCGCCACCTAAAAAAAACGGCGGCTGCTGGTGCAGTCGCCGTAAAAAACCGGTGCTTGTGACGCCGGTCAAGTGCCGCACGACGCTGGAGTTAACGCAATGCGGCGGCTGTGGAACAGGGTGCGGTTACATCCCCCAGCGCAGCATCAGCAGCACCAGAACAACAAGAAACACGGTTTCTCCCACCATCAGCAGGATCGGCTTGATACCGACGGAGGCCAGTTCCTTGAGCTGGGTTTTCATGCCCAAGGCGCTGATCGAAACCACCAGGCACCAGCGCGACAACTCATTGACTGAACCCTGCACCACCGGGGCGATCCAGCCGGTGCTGTTGAGACAAGCCAGCAGCAGAAACCCGACAGCGAACCATGGCAACAGCGGCGGCCGCTTGCCTGTGGGGTCGGCGCCTTGGATTCGCGTAATCATTGCGGCGCAGACGATCACCGGCAGCAACATGGCGACGCGCATCAGCTTGACGACCGTGGCCGTATCGCCGGTCTCGGTCGACAGGCTGTAACCGGCGCCGACCACCTGGGCGACATCGTGGATAGTCGCCCCCAAAAACACCCCGGCCACCTGCGGCGACAACGACAGCCAGTTGGCAATCATCGGATAGACGATCATCGCCATGGTTGACAGTGCCGAGACGCCAATCACCGTGAACAACGTGGCGCGCTCTTTCTGCGGATGGTTTGGCAGCGCCGCCGCCAGCGCCAAGGCCGCCGAGGCCCCGCAGATGGCGGTCGCCCCGCCAGTGAGCATGCCAAACAAGCGCTGAAAACCCAGGGCTTTGGCCGCGATCACCGAGACGCTGATGGTCACGACCACCAGAATCACCACCAGGGCCACCGGCTTCCAACCCAGCGCCGCCATCTGCTCAAGGGTGATGCGCATGCCCAGCAACGCCACGCCGATGCGCAATACAGTGCGCGCCGTGAACTCGATACCGGCTTTGCATGCACCGTCACCTGCCAGGAAATTGAGGGCCATGCCCAACAACAATGCGAACAACATCACCGGCGCACCGTAATGCTCGGACAAGAAGGAAGCGGCCGCAGCAACGATCAGGCTGACGATGAAACCGGGCACCAACTCGCGCGTTCGGCTGTGGATACGGGTCAGAGCAAGAGCGCTCATGGCGCGGACTCCTCGGAAACGATGACGATAAAGGCCTGGCCATCGACGACCTCGACCGGGTAGTTGGCGACCTTGAGTGTGTTGGAATTGAGCAAGTAACCGCTGGCCAGATCGAAACGCAGCCCATGGGCGCAGCATTGAATCATTCGCCCGTCGAGGCGCCCGCCACACAGCGACGCGCCCTGGTGCGGGCAGCTGTCGTCGATGGCGAACAAATGCCCGTCGACGTTGAACAGCGCCAGGCTTTTATCGTCGAACTCGAACAGCGCGCGGCCACCGGCCTGCGGGTGTTTGCCGGCCGGTACGGGAATACGTTTGCTCATGCCGGTTGCCGCTCGCGATCACGTTCCCTGAGTGTTTCATTCATGGCCCCCAGCAGCGCCTGAGCGGGTTGTGCACCGATCACTGTCATGCGGCGGTCGAACTGAAAGCTCGGTACACCACCGGGCGCACCGCGGGCTCCGTCAAAGGGGGTGGCGTCGCCTTTCAGGCAATCGAGCACTCTGTCCGTATCGACGCCGCAAGAGCGGGCAATGGCGAGCAACGTCTCGCGGCAACCAAGGTTTTCACCTTTGCGGAAATACGCAGCGAACAGTCGTTCGAGCAACATTTCACGCTGAACAGCATTGCCCAATGCGCTGACACGCTCGAACAAACGGTGGGCGTCAGCGGTGTTGGGCATCGTCTCGATACGGCCGAGATCGAGGACCAGTCCAACCGCCGCGGCAGCCTGCTGTACCTGGGCCTGGCGCAGGGCCACAGCGTCGGCATTGCCCAGGCGCTTGCGATAGAAATCGGCGAAGGGTTCACCTTCTAACGGCAACTGAGGCAGCAACTGCACCCCATGCCACGCTGTGGTGATCTGCACCTGTGGATGGCGACTGCGAAACTGTACCTGCGCATGCTCCAATTGCCGCTTGCCGATCAGGCACCAGGGGCAGATGAAATCGAAAAACACATCAATCCGTAAACGAACGCTCACAACTTCACCTCGCACGCTACGGTATCGGGCAC
The DNA here is from genome assembly GCF_051660785.1 of Pseudomonas sp. Taxonomy (GTDB): domain Bacteria; phylum Pseudomonadota; class Gammaproteobacteria; order Pseudomonadales; family Pseudomonadaceae; genus Aquipseudomonas. The sequence goes on along the minus strand of NZ_JBOFQE010000058.1, from coordinate 74,111 downwards.
GTCATGGACGCGCTCATCCCTCAACCGAGCGATGTCTTTCTGGTAATGACACAGGGCATAAAAGAACACCGCCGCCGCCAGGACACTGACGAGGGGCACCAGTTGGAAGGCGCCGTGCAAGCCGATTACATCGGACACTCGGCCGGTGATGAACGGTCCCGGAGCCAGGCCCAGAATGTTGTTGGCCAGGGTCAGGGTGGCGAAAGCCGTGCCGTGGACCGAGTAATGGGTCAGGTTGGCAACCATTGCCCCGGCAGGGCCGGTGGTGCCAGCGGCAATCAGCATGCCCAGGCAGATCAGTCCCAGTTGCGCGGGCCCTGCCGGCAACGCGAAGGCCAGCGATAACAGCACGCAACTGCCCAGGCAGTACGCGATGGCCAGGGACACCTTGCGTTCCGGTGAATGGCGGCACAGGCGGTCGCTGAGCATGCCGCACAGGATCATCCCGACGCCGCTGCACAGCACAATGATCGCCGCCATGCCCCCGGCTTTGTCCGTCCCCATGTCGTAGTAGCGATTGAGGTAACTGGGCATCCACACGATGACCGTACCACCGACGAACAGTTGCAAACCGCTGCCGACATACGTCGCGATCACTGAACGACTGGAAAACAGCGTGCGCAACGGGTGTTTGATTTTGGCGGCAGCCTTGCTCGCCGCATTCACCGCACGTTGCGGGGTGATGCGTGCTTCCTTGACGATGATCGGATACAGCAATGCCAGAACCAGGCCGAACAGCGCCATGCAGGCAAACGACCAGCGCCAGCCAAGCTTGGCCGCGATGGCGCCGCCCAGGGCCATGCCCAACACCGACCCAAACATGCCGCCCGCCATGAAGGCACTGGCCAGCGTGGCCCGCATGTGTTTAGGGAACACGGAAATCACCACTGCGATGCCGACGCTGCCATAAGCCGCCTCGCCCACACCGACCATGAAACGGGCAATGAACATCTGCTGGTAATCCTGCGCCAATGCGCAGCCCAGGGTTGCAAGGCTCCACAGCAGGGCCATCAGGGCCAGGCTTTTGACCCGTCCGAAGCGGTCAGCCATCAGCGACAAGGGAAAAGTCAGCAGGCCGACCATCAGGGCAACGATGCCACTGAGCAGGCCGAGCTGGCCGTCGCTCAGGGCCCATTCGCCCTTGAGTATCGGGAACACGGCGTTAAGCACCTGGCGCGACATGTAATCGGAAATCAACAGGCCGAACGTCAGGGCGAAGACTATCCAGGCATATTTGCGCGCGACCGCGACGGTACCGTCGTCATCGTCTGCGGCAATCGGGTGAAAGGCCATATAGCCTCCTCGAAACTTTATTTTTGTTGTTATCGAGCGTTTTGCAGAGCAGCGAGCGAGAGGCTTCGGCCTCCCGCCCGCGCTGACGGTCAGCCGCGTTGCGGAACACCTTTCTGCCCAGCCTTGCGGTTGGGGGCCATGCCGTTGGCCAACAGGGTTTCTTCGATGCTCTGGTACTGCACACCGATGCGATAAATCTCACGGGCTTCTTTGCCGGTGGCGATCTCGCGACCCAGTTCATGGGCAACGCGCACGGTTTGCTCGATCTGTTGCACCGAGCTGAAACGCTTGCCCTTCTGATCAATGATAGTGTCTTCAATGCCCACGCGCGGGTGCAGCCCCATGGCCAGGGCCATGGTGTTGAAGGGCAGCACGTTTTTGAGCAGCGATTCCGCGGTCAGGGTGCAGCCATCCGGCGCGCGATGAATGAAGTTGAAGAAGTTGAACGGATTCGGGCCATCGAAACCGCCGCCGATGCCGATCCAGGTCAGGTTCAACGGGCCCTTGTACACGCCTTTGCGCACCAGGCGCTCGAGGGTTTCCATGGCGTGCATGCCGGTCAACTGGAAGTGCGGCTGAATACCGTTGTCCATCAGGCGCTTGAGGTGCTCGGCAACCCAGGCCGGGCCGGCCGGCACGGTCATCTCGCTGTACGCTGCCTGAAAAAGGGGGTTGGCCAGGGACGTGCCTTCCAGGTATTCCGGATAAAGCAGTTCCATGATGTTCATCTGGGTGGTGTTGATCGCCACCGTGACCTGATCCGGTTTGGGGGTCAGCTCGGCCAGCATGTGACGGGTATCATCAGACAGCCACTTGGCCGCTTCGCCATCGCTCTCGGGGGCGAAGGAAATCGAGCCGCCCACCTGGATGATCATGTCCGGCACGGCTTCACGCACACCGGCGATCAGCTCGTTGAACTTGGACAGGCGCTTGGAGCCCTTGCCGTCCAGTTCACGCACGTGCAGGTGCAAAACTGTTGCACCGGCGTCATAACAATCCACCGCTTTTTGCACCTGCTCATCCATGGTCAACGGGATGTCTTCGGGGAAGTCTTCCGGCATCCATTCCGGGCCGTAGGGGGCCACGGTGATGACCACTTTTTCCATGTTTTCCGGGTGCAGGGAATCGTCGAAGAATTGCATGGGTTACTCCTGTTCTTATTGGTTGTCCGCCCAGCCGGGATCGAGCCCGATGGGCGCAGTTGCGAGTGCGATTGCAGAGGCGGTCGATCAGTAAGTCGTGTCGCCGATGATTCCGGCACGCTCCATCTTGCGATGGCACGGCGGGTAATCCATGACCGCGTAGTGCTGGGTGCTGCGGTTGTCCCAGATGGCGATGCTGTTGGGCTTCCAGCGCCAGCGCACCTGGTACTCGGGGATGTACGCCTGGCTGATCAGGTAGCGCAGCAACTCGCTGGCACCCGGGTTGGCGTCCTGGCCAAAGCGCACCCGCTCGGGGGTGTGGTAGTTGCTGAAGTGGGTGGTGAACGCATTGACGAACAGCACCTTTTCTCCGGTTTCCGGGTGGGTGCGCACCACCGGGTGTTCGGCATCCGGGTACATGGCCTTGAGCGCCAGACGCTTGTCCTTTGGCATGGCTGCGCCAAAACTGGCCTCAATGCTGTGTCGGGCGCGCAGGTCAGCGATCTTCGATTTCACGTCATCGGGCAGGTTTTCGTAGGCTTCGACCATATTTGCCCACATCGTGTCACCGCCCACCGGAGGACATTCCACGCAGCGCAACACACAGCCCATCGGCGGCGCCTCGCGCCAGGTCGCGTCGGTGTGCCAGGCGTTTTCATAGCGGTCCATCGGCTGGTCCGGCTTCTTGTAGATGCGCACCAGGCCAGGGTAGTCCGGGTCGCTGCCGGCCACCGGGTGGTCCTCCAGCTCGCCGAAACGACGGGCGAAAGCCACGTGCTCGGCCCGGCTGATGTCCTGGTCACGCAGGAACACCACCCGATGCGTGAGCAACTGGGCACGAATCTCGGCAAAAAGACCGTCGTCGTGGACCGCGTCGGCGAGGTTGACGCCGATCAGTTCCGCGCCGATGTTGCAGGTCAATTGTTCGACTTTCATGGCAGGCCGCTCCCTTAAATGACGAAAATCGACGAGCCGGTAGTCTTGCGCGATTCCAGGTCACGATGGGCCTGCACGGCATCCTGTAGAGCATAGTGCTGGTTGATTTCGATCTTGATGCGACCGCTGCCGACGAGGTCGAACAACTCGCCTGCCAGGGCGGCTTTTTCCGCAGGGTCGGCGATGTAGTCGGCCAGGGCCGGACGGGTCAGGAACAGCGAGCCCTTCATGGCCAGCATCACCGGGTCGAAGGCCGGGATCGGGCCGGACGCCGTGCCGACGCACACCATCAGGCCGCGACGCTTGAGCGAATCCAGCGACCCCATGAAGGTATTCTTTCCAACGCTGTCGAACACCACGTTGACGCCAACGCCATCAGTCAATTCGCGTACGCTTTGGGCGACGTCTTCGTGGCTGTAATTGATGACATGGTCGCAGCCGTGGGCACGGGCGATTTCGCCTTTGGCCTCAGTGGATACGGTGCCAATCACCGTCAGGCCGAGCAGCTTGGCCCACTGCGATACGATCAGGCCGACGCCACCCGCGGCGGCGTGCAGCAAAATGCTGTCGCCCGCCTTGAAGTTGTAGATGCGCCGCATCAGGTACGACGAGGTCAATCCGCGCATGGTCATGGCCGCGGCGGTCTCGAAACCGATGGTTTCGGGCAATTTGATCAGCGGTGCGGCCGCGATCAGGCGCTCGGTGCTGTACGCGCCCAGCGTATTGAGAAAACCGGTGTACGTAACGCGATCGCCGACTTCGACATTGGTAACCCCCTCGCCGACTGCCTGCACGACGCCAGAGGCTTCAACGCCCATGCCGTTGGCCAACGGGATCGGGTAGGTGCCATTGCGAAAATAGGTATCGGCATAGTTCAGGCCGACAGCCACATGCCGAAGACGAACCTGACCCGGGCCAGGCTCGCCGACATCGACCTCTTCATAGCGAAGTACGTCGGGACCACCGGTTTCGTAGAAGCGGACGGCTTTGGCCATGTTTTCTTATTCTCCAGTCTGCAATGCGTCGATTTACGCTGACTGGACTGTAGGTCGCAGCCTGACGAGACGCTTCTCATCAGACGACAACGGCTTTTCATTTCATGACAATTGTCAGAACTTTTCGGCGATTCGTTTAAGCGGGTAATTCGGCTCACGATAGCCGCCGGGGGCCTGCCGCTTGGGCAGCTTGACCTTCTCGCGCGGCACTTCCTCATAAGAAATGCGACTGAGCAAATCGGTAATGATGTTCAGGCGAGCCCGTCGTTTGTCGTTCGAGTCGGCCACCAGCCACGGGGCATGCCCGGTATCGGTTGCCTTGAACATGTCATCCCGAGCGCGAGAGTAGTCATACCAGCGGCTGTAGGATTTCAGGTCCATTGCGGTCAGCTTCCAGATTTTGCGCCCATCCTTGATGCGCGCTTCAAGCCGGCGGGTCTGTTCCTGCGGGCTGACTTCCAGCCAGTACTTGAGCAGGATGACGCCCGATTCGACGATCGCGCGCTCCACCAAGGGGATTGCCTTCAGGAAACCGACAACTTGCTCCTGGGTGCAAAAGCCCATTACCCGCTCGACGCCCGCACGGTTGTACCAACTGCGATCGAAGATCACCACCTCGCCCGCCGCTGGCAAATGTGGCAGGTAGCGCTGCACATACATCTGGCTTTTTTCACGGTCGGTCGGCGCCGGCAACGCCACCACCCGAAAGATACGCGGGCTCACCCGTTCGGTCAGCGCCTTGATCGTCCCGCCCTTGCCTGCCCCGTCGCGGCCCTCGAAGACAATGCAGATCTTGATGCCCTTGTTCTTTACCCACTCCTGCAACTTCACGATTTCGACATGCAGCCGGCGCAGTTCTCTCAGGTAGTCCTTGTTGGACATCCTGGCGCTTGCGGAGGAATCAGCTTTCTTGGTGCCTTTCTTGTCCTTTGCCATGGTCAGAGCCTCACATTCGCTGTGATCGCTGAGTTTAGTCCATGGTTAAACATTTACAGGACGCCGAGGCAGCCGGTGAGCAACACAAAACAAATGTGGGAGCTAGTCTGCTGGCGATGGCGGCTGAACATTCAACATCACTGTTGATTGACAGTCCGCCATCGCCAGCAGGCTAGCTCCCACAGGAATTGCTGTTAACCCGACAACCGGGTCAACAGCACTTCGGCCCGGCCTTGCTCCCGTAACGCGCTTCCTGGCGTTCCCGAAAGAACACCTCATAGCTCATCACCGGTTTGTCCGGATGTTTGCTCTGCATATGTTCGACGTAGGTGTCGTAGTCCGGCATGCCCACCATCAGGCGTGCGGCCTGACCGAGGTATTTGCCGAGACGACTCAGGTCATTGAACATTAGCGCCCTCCTCCATCACGCATCCGGCAGCGCCTGGAACGGTGCTTCTTTATCCGTACGTTCCTTGGTGCCCCAGGCGGCAATGCCGACCTTGAGCGCAAAGAACAGGATGCTGAAGACCACCAGCAGGAACAGCGCTGTCAGCGTTGCGTTGGTGTAGGCGTTGTAGATCACGTGGTGCATCTGGTCGATGCTCTTCGCCGGGGCGAGGATCTGACCGTTGGCCAGCGCGTCGCTGTACTTCTTGGCCAGGGCCAGGAAACCGATCGCCGGGTTGGCGTCGAACAGCTTGATGAAGCCCGCGGTGGTGGTGCAGATCAGCAGCCATACCGCTGGCAGCATGGTCACCCAGACATAACGCTGGCGTTTCATTTTGATCAGCACAACAGTCGCCAACATCAGCGCGATACCGGCCAGCATCTGGTTGGAGATGCCGAACAGCGGCCACAAGGTGTTGATGCCGCCCAGTGGATCGATCACGCCCTGGTACAGCAGATAACCCCACATTGCCACGCAACCGGCGGTTGCGATCAGGTTGGCAGTCCAGGATTCGGTTCGTTTCAGGGATGGCACGAACGAGCCAAGCAAGTCCTGCAGCATGAACCGTCCGGCACGGGTACCGGCGTCGACGGCGGTCAGGATGAACAATGCTTCGAACAGAATCGCGAAGTGGTACCAGAACGCCATGGTGTTTTCACCCGGCAGAACGTGGTGCAGGATCTGCGCGATACCGACCGCCAGGGTCGGCGCACCGCCGGCACGGGCCAGGATGGTGGTTTCACCGATGTCCTTGGCCACGGCTTGCAGCGCTTCCGGAGTAATTGCAAAACCCCAGCTGCTGACTGTCTGAGCAACCGAAACAGCATCGGAGCCAACCAGCGCCGCCGGGCTGTTCATGGCGAAATACACGCCTGGCTCGATCACCGAAGCGGCGACCATCGCCATGATGGCGACGAAGGATTCCATCAGCATGCCGCCGTAACCGATGTAACGGGCATGGCCTTCGCTGGCCAATAGCTTCGGCGTGGTGCCGGAAGCAATCAGCGCATGGAAACCCGAGACCGCGCCACAAGCGATGGTGATGAACAGGAACGGGAATAACCCACCCTTCCACACCGGTCCGGTGCCATCGATGAACTGGGTCAGTGCCGGCATTTTCAGGTCGGGCATGGTGATCAGGATGCCGATCGCCAGGGCCACGATGGTGCCGATTTTCAGGAACGTGGAGAGGTAATCACGCGGCGCCAGAATCAGCCACACCGGCAACACCGCTGCGACAAAACCGTAGCCGATCAACATCCAGGTGATCTGAATGCCGGTGAACGTAAAGGCCTTGGCCCAGACCGGATCGGCGGCAATCTGCCCACCGAGCCAGATCGAACCCAGCAGCAGCAACACGCCAATCACCGAGATTTCACCGATGCGGCCCGGGCGGATGTAGCGCATGTAAATGCCCATGAACATCGCGATCGGGATGGTCGCCATCACCGTGAAAATGCCCCACGGGCTTTCGGCCAGGGCTTTCACGACGATCAGTGCCAGCACCGCGAGGATGATGATCATGATCAGGAAGCAGCCAAACAGCGCGATGGTGCCGGGGATGCGGCCCATTTCTTCACGGACCATGTCGCCCAGCGAGCGGCCGTTGCGGCGGGTAGACATGAACAGGACCATGAAGTCCTGAACCGCACCAGCCAGCACTACGCCGGCAATCAGCCACAGTGTGCCGGGCAGATAGCCCATCTGTGCGGCCAAAACCGGACCGACCAGCGGCCCCGCGCCAGCGATGGCGGCGAAGTGGTGGCCGAAAAGTACGTGTTTGTTGGTCGGCACGTAGTCCAGGCCATCATTGTTGATGACGGCGGGCGTGGCACGATTGGGGTCGAGTTGCATCACCTTGGTGGCGATGAACAGGCTGTAGTAGCGGTATGCGACGAGGTAGATAGCGACGGCTGCGACTACGATCCAGAGGGCGTTGATCGCTTCGCCGCGGCGCAGGGCCACGACACTTAGCGCAAACGCTCCCAGGACAGCCACGGCAAACCAGGCGAGGTGTTTAGCCAGACGGGGCATAGCGTGTCTCCTGCCGACAGCCAGTGACTGCGGCGGTAATTTTTATAATTGTGTCCGCGGTGCGGAGCTGGCCCAATATCCCCGCATGCCGTCTACAAATAAATCCGCGTTACTACGTACGTGGCATCTACGTAGTTCTACGTAGACACCCCCGATCTGTCAGCTGAAATGCAATCCCCCTGTGGGAGCCAGCCTGCTGGCGATGGCGGACTGACATTCACCATTGATGTTGACTGTGCCACCGCTATCGCCAGCAGGCTGGCTCCCACAGGGGCTATGCGTTTCAACTGAGCCGCAGGTCATTCCGTCCAGCGCCGCTACTGGACGCGCGTATCTTTGGCATATGATGCCGGGCCTTCGCCTTTCCTCGGTCCGGTCAGGAGCCAAGATGCAGCTCAAACACAAAATCGTCGCGCTCGGGATTCTGCCGCTGGTGTTGGCCATTGCTGTGATCTGCGCGCTGGTGATCTCCCTGAATCGCCAACTCGGCGATCAACAGGCGCAGCTGATCGAAGACAGCATTCTGGCCAGCAAGCGTGCCGAACTGAAAAACTACGTGGAAATGGCGCAAAGCCTGATTGCGCCGCTGTACGACGACGGCCACGGTGACGAGCGCGCCCAGCAACAAGTGCTGGAGGAACTGCGCAAACTCAGCTTTGGCATCAATGGCTACTTTTTCGTCTACGACCGCGAAGGTCGCAGCCTGATGCATGCGCGCCAGACGGAGCTGGTGGGCAAATACCTGTGGGACATGAAGGATCCGCACGGGTTGCCGGTGATTCAGGCGCTGCTCAAAAGTGCGCAATCCGGCGAAGGTTTTCAGCGTTACGCCTGGAACAAGCCCTCCTCCGGCCAGGTGACCGACAAGCTCGCCTACGTAGTGATGCTCGATCGTTGGGGCTGGATGCTCGGCACCGGCATCTACCTGGAAGACGTCGAGCGCGCCACCCAGCAGGCGCGCGATGAAGTGGCCCAAGGCATCCGCAAGACCATGCTGGCGATTGCCGCGGTGGCCCTCGTGGCCGTGCTGTTTGTCTTCGCCAGCGGCATGACACTCAATGTCAGCGAGCATCGTCTGGCCGACAAAAAGCTTCAGCGCCTGACCCAGCGGATCGTCAGCTTGCAGGAAGAAGAACGCTCACGGGTTTCCCGCGAGCTGCACGACGGCATCAGCCAGGTGCTCGTCTCCATCAAGTTTCAGTTCGAACTGGCCAGTCTGTTGCTGGAGAATGACCCGGCACAAGACAAGGGCTTGAGCACGCTAAAAGACGCCACCGCACGCCTCGGCGACGCAATTGGTGAGGTTCGCAGCCTCTCTCACGACCTGCGTTCGTCGCTGCTCGACACCCTGGGCCTGCCGGCGGCGATCGGCCAGCTGGCCGCCGAATTCGAGCAACGCAGCGGCCTTGCCGTGACTTACGACGATAATGAATTCGACTGTGACCTGGTCGATGGCGCAGCGGTCTCGCTGTTCCGGATTGTGCAGGAAGGCCTGACCAACATCGAACGCCACGCACAGGCAAAAAACGTTTCGATTTCCCTGCACGGGTCGGAAGAATCCGTACGCCTGACCGTAGTCGACGACGGCATCGGTTTCAATGTCGCCCAGGTCGAACGTCGCCACGCGGGCATTGGCCTGCGTAACATCCGTGAGCGGGTCGAACATTTCGGCGGACGCTTCGACCTGATATCGATGCCCGGAAGAAGTGAACTGGACGTGCTGCTGCCGATGAAAATGCCCGGCACAAAACGCTGACGCAACCCATTACAACAAGAGTGAACTCCCGCGATGAACCTGCCCTACCCGATCCGCGTCGCCCTGGTCGACGATCACTCCCTGGTCCGCGACGGGATCAAAGCGCTGCTCGCGGTCATGGCGCCCCTGGAAGTGGTGGGCGAAGCCGAGAGCGGCGCGCAGGCCATCGAGATGGTCGGACGCTGCCAGCCAGACTTGTTGCTGGTCGACATCAGCCTGCGCGATATGAACGGGCTTGAGCTGACCCGTGTATTGCGCAACCAGTATCCGTCGCTGAAGGTGCTGGTGCTGAGCATGTATGACAATTACGAATACGTGAGTGAGTCGGTTCGCGCCGGCGCCAGCGGCTATGTGCTGAAGAACTCACCGTCGCGGGAAATCATTGCAGCCATCGAGGCCATCGCCAGTGGCGGCACGTTCTACAGCGCCGAAATCGCCCAGCGGCTGATTGCTGACAAAAGCACCGACAACGAGCTGACGCCCCGTGAAAGTCAGGTGTTGTACAAAATGGCCCAGGGACTCAACAACAAGGAAATGGCCCGCGAGCTGGACATCAGCGTGCGCACGGTCGAAACCCATCGCCTGAGCATCCGCCGCAAACTCAACATCGACAAACCTGCGGCGCTGGTCAAATACGCAATCGATCACGGGATCATCACGCGCTAGTGAACAGCCTCACACTGTCTCTGGATTGACGACCTTTGCCGTGCGGATAAACAACGCCCGCACCTTGTCCCAGAAGTTGCCCCCCAGCACGAAAAAGCTGCCAATCAGCATGGCGTCCCCCAGCACCTGCAACTGCCACAGGTTTGGTCTGAGCCCAGGCCAGAACGTGTCGATGTAGGGTTCAAGAAAAGCCGAGATCAGGGGCAAACAAAACATCACGATACCGAGCCGATGACGAATCGGCCCCACTTCGGCATCTATCGACGGCGCAAGGCCGGACACGTAACCGAATAGCTTGTTTTTCAACTGCTGGAACCCGGCCTTGCCCATGACGGCAATGACCACGATCAGCAGGACTTTGTTACTGATGAACAAAACGCCGGTCAGCGCAGCGATTCTTGAGCCTGGAATGTCGAGTGCGGCGGCGATCGGCACCATCAGCCACGAGCCCAACATCAAGCAGATAATGGCGATGCCCACTTTGAAGCGCCAACCAGCGGAATGAGGTTCAGCCTGACCTTGGGGGTTACTCATGAGTGTCCTGCCTATAAGTGATCGCAGAAGGTTTGAGGGTGCTTGAGAAGCTTAGCAGCCGGTTGCTCATTTGGACGGCTATGCTCCAGTGACCTTCCCTGGTTGGACGTTACCCAATGCATCGAGGCCGTTCCCTGCTGAGGCTGCCAGGCCACCTCCTCTTGCTCGGCGCACTTGGCCTGAGTGGCTGCGTGCGGCTGGGACCGGACTTCCAGCCGCCGGGCGAACCCTGGGTCGAACACTGGAACACCGCCGCTCTCGAAAACGCCAGCCAACGCGGGACTCACCCGGATATCCGCCAGTGGTGGCAGGTCTTCGACGATCCGCTGCTCAATCAACTGATCGCCGAGTCGGATGCTCATAACTCCAGCTTGAAAATCGCCGGTCTGCGTGTGATGGAAGCCCGTGCCCAATTGGGCATTGCGCAAAGCGGGCTGTACCCGCAACTGCAGCAAGCCAGCGCCGACAGTCTGTACTTCAACCGCCGGCAATCCGGTGGCGCCAATCCGCAGGACAGCCACTTCTGGCAATACAGCGCCGGCTTTGACATTGGCTGGGAGCTGGACTTCTGGGGGCGTTTCGCCCGCGCCATCGAATCGTCCGACGCCAATTATTTTGCGGCCCAGGCCAACTATGAAGATGTGCTGGTGTTGCTGCGCGCCCAGGTGGCGGACACCTACTTTTCATTGCGCACCACCGAAGCGCGATTGCGCGTCGCCCGGGAGAACGCCAAGCAGCAAAAACGTAACTTCGAGATCACCGAAAAGCTGTTCAACAGCGGCCAGCAAGCCGAACTCGATCTGCAACAGGCCAAAACCCAATACCTCGGCACGCTGAGCACCATCCCCACCCTGGAGGACCAGCTGCAACGAACCCGCAACGCCTTGGCCGTGCTGATCGGACAACCGCCCGGCACGTTGCCGCTGCTGGTGCAAAACGAAGGGCTGATCCCGCTGATTGATCGCGCCGTGCTTCAGGACGTACCGGCCGGTTTGCTGATGCGTCGGCCCGATGTGCGCGCCGCCGAGTTGAATGTCGCCGCACAGTCGGCATTGATTGGCGTGGCCGAAAGTGATTTCTATCCATCGCTGACCCTGCTGGGCAGCATCGTCTGGTCGGCCGACACGCTCAACGGGACGTCCAGGAGCCTGGACCTGATCGGCGGACCCAGCCTGCGCTGGAATCTGTTCGACCATGGCCAGATCAGCAATAACGTGCGCATCCAGGATGCACGGTTACAGCAGCTGATCGAGGCGTATCGCGACAAAGTCCACCAGGCCGCGCGCGAGGCTGACGATGCCGCCACTGGCCTGATCAAATCGCTGGAGCGCGAACGCATCCTCAGCGAAGCCGAAGTGGCCGCCAAACGCTCGCTGGTGCTGGCCAGCGCGCAGTACCGCGAAGGTTACTCTGACTTTCAGCGTGTGCTGGACGCCCAGCGCGCCCTGCTCGAGCAGCAAGACAACTACCTGGTCGCCCGCAGCAACGCCGTGAGCAATCTGATTGCCCTGTACAAATCCCTGGGTGGCGGTTGGTACAGCGCCCAACCCAAAGTCGATGAAACCACCCGCCGGCAGATGGAACAGCGCACCGACTGGGGCGACCTGCTGACCGAGCCCGCCGCCCCACAGTTCCCACAAGGTAAACAGCCATGAGTGAAGCCGCGCAGCCTGTCCCAGAGGCGCCCGCCCCCACACCTCCAGCGCCTCCCCCGCCTGCCGCCGACCCGGCGAAAAAAGGCATCAAATGGGTGCTGCTCCTGATTCTCCTGAGCCTGGCGTGGTACCTGTTGGCCGACCGCTTCACGCCCTATACGCAACAAGCGCGCGTCGGAGCCTTTGTCATTCCGGTGGCGTCGGAAGTCGCCGGCCGGGTGATCCGCGTCAACGTGCGCAACAATCAGGACGTCAAGGCCGGGGATGTGCTGTTCGAGGTGGACCCGCAACCGTACCAGATTGCCGTCGACCGGGCGCGGGCAGACCTTGAATCGACCCGTCGACAGATCGGCGCCAGCACCGCCGGGATCGCCTCGGCGCAAGCCAACTTGCGCGCCGCGCAGGCCAACGAACTCAAGGCGAGACAGGACAATCAGCGTCTCGAAGGCTTGTACCGCGAGGACCCTGGGACCATTTCCGTACGCTTGCTCGAAGTGTCTCGCGCCAACCGTGAACACGCTGTCAGTCAGGTCGCTGCCGCCCGCGCCGAAGTGCAACGTGCGCGCGAGCAAGAAGGGGGCAGCGAGGAAGACAACGCCCTGCTGCGCAGCGCTGCCACGGCGCTGTCGAAAGCTGAGCTGGATCTGTCCAACACGCAGATTCGTGCGCGTTCAGCGGGGCTGATCACCGACCTGCGCACCGACGCCGGGCAATTCGCCGCTGCCGGTGGCGCGGTCATGACCCTGATTGCCATCCACGATGTGTGGATCAGCGCCGACATGACCGAAAACAACCTCGGTCTGGTGACGGTTGATACGCCGGTTGCGATCGTCCTGGATGCACTGCCGGGCGAAGTGTTCGAGGGCCGCGTACGCAGTGTCGGTTACGGGGTCAGTGTCGGCCAGACACCCGCGCCTGGCACCTTGCCCGGCGTGCAAAACAGCCGCGACTGGCTGCGCCCGGCCCAGCGTTTTCCGGTGATTATCGAGTTCTCCGAGGATGCCCGAAAAACCTTGCGTGACAGCCGCGCCATCCGTGCCGGCGGGCAGGCCGAAGTCATGGCCTTCCCTACCCAGGGCAACCCGTTGAACCCGTTGGGCCGCGTGTTTGTCGGGTTCATGAGCTGGCTTTCGTATGCCTACTAAACGCACGCCCCGGGAACAGCGCGCATTGCGTCTCGCCACTGGCACGGCATTGTGCCTGGCCGCCAGTTTCGGCTTCGGGTTGCCCATTCCCTTTCTGGCGCCGGTGCTGTGCCTGATCCTGCTGGCGTCGATCAATCGCCCGTTGCCCTTCAAGGCCGCGGTAGTGCTCGCACTGGCCGCAATGTTGACCACAGGTCTCGGCCTGTTGCTGATCCCGATCCTGCGTTACTACCCCGTCACTGGCGTGCTGCTGATCGGCTTGAGTCTGTTCCTGGTGTTCCGTTTTGGCCTGCGCGGCGGCAATGCCCTGATCGTGACCTTCCTGGTGATTGGCCTGACCATGATTTCCTCGGCCGGCGTCGCAGAATTTGATCTGGCGGCGATGGTTATCGGCGCGTTGGTCAAGGGATTGCTGCTCGCCGTTGCAGTCGTGGCGCTCAGTCATGGCGTGTTCCCGGACCCTCCCAACGCCCCTTCCCCACCGCCCGCCCCGACTTTGCCCGCCGAAGAAGTCAGTCGAGTGGCGCTGCGTGCAACCCTGATCGTGTTGCCGGCGTTCCTGCTGGCGTTGATCGACCCGGCCGGTTACCTGCCGATCATCCTCAAGGCTGTCAGCCTGGGTCAGCAAAGCTCCGCAACCAATGCGAACAACGCCGGTCGTGAACTCGTCGGATCAACCTTGCTCGCCGGCCTGTTGGCGATCCTGTTCTGGAGCGCTCTGAGCCTGTTTGTGCACCTGTGGATGTTCTACTTGTGGATGCTGCTGTTTGGCCTGGTGCTGGCGCGAAAGCTCTACGCCCTGAGCCCGACCCGGTACAGCCCGGGGTTCTGGGTCAACACATTGATCACGCTGATTATCCTGTTGGGCCAGTCGGTTCAGGACAGCATCGCCGGCAAGGACGTGTACACCGCGTTTGCAGTGCGCATGGGGTTGTTCCTCGCCGTCACGTTGTATGCCTGCCTGATGATGCATCTGCTCGAACAGCGGCCACGACGTGCTCAGGGATTAACCTGATAGCCCTTGCCTTGCAGGCAACTGGTGTAGGCCGTCGAGGTGTTCGCGGCATTGGTTTTCTCTTGTGCCCGGCGCTCCTGGCGCTGACGCGAACCGCCCACCACCGCCCCCGCCGCAGCGGTCTCTTTGGCGCGATTCTGCCGATAGTCCTGTTTCACGTCGTCATCGACGCGATCATAAACCTCGTCACGCTGATTCCCACGCACCTGGGCCCCGGCCGCTCCGGCAGCGGCCCCCACGGCCGCACCTTTCAGGCGCCCTCCGGAGGGAGACGCCGTCGACGCAGTCTGGCTGGCCGCGATGCTGTTGCATTCATTGATGTCCAACTGAGTCTGTTGCGAACTCTGCCCTTTCATCGGAACGACCGTTGCAGCCCAACCCTGGGTGTATGAAACCGACAAGAGAACGCACAGGCCAAGGGACGATACCTTGCTCATGATGACCTCCAACGCAGCTCGTCACTCTGCAAGAACGCAGGCTGGGTAAACCGCTGACGGCTGATGACGGGCTCGATTCAGCAACAAGAAGTGTAGATCACCCGGCACTCGAGCACTTTTGGAGGCTGCCAATTGAGGGCCTGAATTAAGGCGTCACCTGGTATCCCTTCGCCAGCAGGCAGTTTGTGTACGCCTGCTTCGTGGCGTCATCGCCTCCTTCATAAAACTCGTCATGCTGACGCCCGGGCTGTTCCGCCACGGTTGTACCTGCGGCAGGCGCCGCCGCAGTGCCTTGGCTGAGCGCTACGTCATGGCAGTCATCAATATCGAGTCGGGTTTGTTGCGAGGTCTGTCCCTGCATCGGCGCGACCGTTTCGGCCCAGGCCTGGGTGCAAGAAACCGACAATAGAGCGCACAGGCCAATAGACGAAAGCTTGTTCATGTTGACCTCCCCGGGACCTTGTTGAGCAACCAAGAGTGTAGATCACTCTGCGCCGCCTTTCTTTGACCGAAGGGAGGTAAGCGCGTGGTCACCTGACTCTTGTGTTTCAAGCCCGTCCGGCTCATGCGGTGGTGCCTTTTTATTAATGCGATTGCGACTAATGCTTAGTGCATATCGTGATTAGCTCCGGTGGAAAGTTCCGGGTCAGCAGCAATACTCCATTGCGCATTGAAGACATTCGATTAAAACGTGGAGCAATAAGTCATGAACTTGACCTTCTCCAAAACAACAGCATCCCGTTTTTCTCCTATCAAGCGTTACCTTCGCGAACCGCTACTGCACTTTCTAATCGCAGGTTTTGCACTCTTTGCGCTGTATGGTGGTTTGCACCGTTCAACCGTCAATCAAGATCCTCAACGAATAGAAATAACCCCCGACGACATCCAGCGCATCGAAATTTCCTGGCGGGCGCGATGGCAACGCCCGCCTTCAGATCAGCAACTTCACGGCATGCTCGATGAGTATGTGAAGGAAGAAATCCTCTACCGCGAAGCACTGAAACTCGGTCTGGATAAGGACGACACGATCATTCGCCGTCGACTGGCGCAAAAAATGGACTTCCTGGCAGAAGATGTCGCGTCACTCCGCGAGCCGGCCGCCGGCGTACTGGAAGCCTGGTACAGCCAGCACCAGGCGCAATATGCCCCCCCGCCATTAGCGACTTTTCACCATCTGTTCTTCGCTTCGGACAAACGCGGTGCGCAGGCGCAAGCACAGGCTCAAGCAGTGCTGGTCACCCTGAAAGACAAGCACAGCGGCGAAGGCGACGACTTCATGTTCAAGAGCGCCTATGCGCAGCAATCGCAGGATCAAGTAGCGCGGGACTTCGGTTCAAAGTTCGCCATTGCGTTGTTTAAACAAACTCCGGGAAATTGGCTGGGCCCTGTGGAGTCGGGTTTTGGCTGGCATCTGGTGTGGATCGATGCGCTGACTTCACCCGCGGCACCACCCTTTGAAACCGTGGCCCAGCAGGTCAAATCCGATTGGCTGTCCGAACAACGCACTGAGTCGAAACGCTCGAATTTCGAGGCGTTGAAGGCACGCTATGAAGTGGTGGTGATGATGCCGGCGTCCACCAGCGGGATTGCAGCCACTCAAACGGAGCCACAGTAATGGGACGTACTGTCTGGCTTTTTTTACTGATGTTGTGCATAGGCCAGGCAATCGCCCATGAATCCCGTCCGGCGTACCTGCAAATCAACGAAACTGCTGCCGGGCGGTACGACTTGCTGTGGCGCACGCCGGTACTTTCGGGGATGCGTCTGCCTATCGCGCTGAGATTTCCTGAAAGCGTACGAACAGTCATTGAACCGGTGGTAAGCGAACTCAACGACTCCCTGATCGAACGCCGAGTGATTGACGCCGGTCCTGCGGGACTGGTGGGGAAACGAATCGAATTTATCGGCCTGCAAGCTTCCATTACCGACGTGCTGGTGCGGGTCTCTCGGTTGGACGGCAGCCTGTCCACCACGCTTGTGCAACCCGCCCAACCCTGGATAGAGGTCGCCGCTACGCCGGGGCCTTTCTCAGTGGCCGGGGCGTTTCTGGTGCATGGCATCGAGCACATAGTGGGCGGTTTCGACCACCTCATGTTTGTCCTCGGCCTCCTGCTGCTGGTGCGCAACGGCTGGATGCTGGTGAAGACCATCACCGCGTTCACCCTCGCCCACTCCATTACCCTGGCGCTCGCGGCACTCGGCGCCGTGCACCTTCCCGGCCCGCCCGTGGAGGCGACGATTGCGCTGAGCATTCTGCTGCTGGCAGTGGAAATCGCCCGCAAGAATCGCGGCGAAGCCAGTTTCACCGCCAAATGGCCGTGGGTCGTGGCCTTCTGTTTTGGCTTGTTGCATGGCTTTGGTTTCGCCGGTGCGCTGGCGCAAATCGGCCTGCCACAACGGGACCTGCCGTTGGCGCTGTTTACCTTCAATATCGGCGTCGAGATCGGCCAATTGATGTTCGTTGCCGTGGTGTTGATCCTTCGTGAGTTGCTGTTGCGCTGTCGACTGCCAACGTCTGCACGTCTGTATGCCCCGCCCATTGCGTCCTACGGGCTGGGTACGTTGGCCGCGTTCTGGTTTTTCGAACGGGTTTCGGGTTTTTGGTCCTGACCTGCACCGTTCTGTCACTGCTGTGTACCGGAGTCGTGAAAAATGACAAATAAGCATCATTTCACCGCTTGCGCAGCGCTATCCCTGGCCGTCAGCACGCTGGCCACGGCGGATGGCAATCCGGACCGCGAGGTTTACTTCGGCCAGACGCACTCGCACACGTCGTGGTCGATAGATGCCTATCTGATTGGCAACCATGTGGTCGATCCCGAGCAAGCCTACAAATACTCAATGGGCATGCCGGTCATGCACCCGATGGGCTTTGAAGTGCAGCTCAAGGGCCGTCCGCTGGATTTCCACGGGGTCACCGATCACTCGGAATACGTGGGCGTCATTGCGCTGGCCAACGATCCGAAGTCGGACTTCAGCAAACTGCCCATCGCGCAAAAGCTGATCGTCAAAACCCCGGCCGACTTCAACCGGGTCTTCAAGTGGATTGCCGGCAGCATGAACCACCCGATCAAGGAGCTGATTGATCCGAAGATTGCCGGCAACATCTGGCAGCAAAACATCGCCATCGCTGACAAGTATTACAAGCCCGGCAAGTTCACCACCTTCGTCGCGTATGAATGGACCTCGGCGCCGAACAGTCAAAACATGCACCGCAATGTGTTCTTCCGGGATTCTGAAAAAGTGCCCGACCTGCCCTTTACGGCACTCGACTCGGGCAAGCCGGAGGATTTATGGAGCTGGATGGACGACCAGCGCAAAAAGGGCAACGAGGTGCTGGCGATCTCGCACAACGCCAACCTCAGCAACGGCATGATGTTTCCGGTAGACGTTGATGATCGGGGGCGCCCGATCGATGCCGCGTGGGCCGAAACGCGGATGCGTAACGAATCCCTCACCGAAATCCACCAGGTAAAGGGCACCTCGGAAACCCATCCCGAGCTGTCACCTACAGACGAGTTTGCCAACTACGAAATCATGAGTTTCCTGCTTGGCGTCGACAACAGCACCGCCAGACTCAATGGCAGTTACGTCCGCCAGGCCTGGCAAAACGGTATGGCGTTGCAGGAAGCCCGTGGCTTCAACCCGTACAAAATGGGTGTGGTGGCCGCCAGTGACTCGCACAATGGCGTGATTCCTTATTCCCAGGCCAACAACTTCGGCACCCACGGCTTTACCGACAACACCCCCGAGGCGCGTCTTTCCGGTAAAAAGAACTCGGGCATGATGGCCCTGCAAACCAGCACCTCCGGCCTGGCCGGCGTGTGGGCTGAAGAGAACAACCGCGAGTCGCTCTTCGACGCGATGAAACGCAAGGAAGTCTATGGCACCAGCGGCGTGCGGATTGCCGTGCGCTTGTTCGGCGGCTGGGATTTCGACAGCACCTTGTGGAACGAAAAAGACTGGGTGCACGCCGCCTACGCCAAGGGCGTTCCAATGGGCGGTGACTTGCCGGCCAAACCGGGCCAAGAGGCGCCAACGTTCGTGTTATGGGCGGTCAAGGATGCCGATGACGGCAACCTCGACCGGATCCAGATCATCAAGGGCTGGACCAGAAACGGCCAGATTTTCGAGAAGATCTACGACGTCGTCTGGTCCGGTGATCGCACGCCGGACCCTGCCACTGGAAAAGTCCCACCGGTCGGCTCTACGGTCGATGTTTCCAAAGCCACGTACACCAACACCATTGGTGCCACCGAGCTGAAAAAAGTCTGGGTCGACCCGGATTTCGATCCGGCCCAGCACGCGTTCTACTACGCCCGCGTGTTGCAGATCCCGACACCGCGCTGGAGCACCTACGACGCCGCCAAGCTGCAAGTGCCGCCACCGGCCGACGTTTCGGCCACCGTGCAGGAACGCGCCTGGACTTCACCGATCTGGTACTCGCCAAACGCCGAGGACGGGAAACAGGTGGCTCGCGGCAAAACCATTGATCAGCTGAAAACCGAAGGTGACAAGGCGCTCACGAACGAGCAGTTGCACGCCTTCGTGGTGGGTAAAACCGTCAAGGTGCGCAACACGGTCACCGGGCAGACCTTTGAAGTTGTCTACGGCACCGACGGCCAGCGCTCGGTCAGCAGTGTCGACGGCAAACCGCCTGTGGAAGGCGAATACCTCAACATGTTGCATGGCGGGCAGTTCGGTGTGCCGGCCAAATATGAAATCAAGGACGGGCATCTGGTGACGACCCTCGGCGGCTCGCCGTTCGCGGTCACGGTCTTTGAGCGAAACGGCAAATACGTGGCGGCGAGCAGCAGCGAGTTTGGCTACGTCAACTATGAGGTCCAAGAGGTGAAGTAAACCTCGGCTCGCCGCCCAATCACGGGGGGCGCCAAATCGTCCACTCAGTGGCCCGTTGTTCAATAACGCCACGTCATATTGGCCGACAGGGCCTGAAGCCAGGCGTTGTCGAACTCGCCGGACACGCGACTGCCGGACAGGGATTTGGTCTGGTCGATGGACATGTCGCCCATCCAGACCGTCACCCAGCTGAAGTTGAGGTCAGTCTCCTTGTTCAGCGAATACGTCAGGCCGGCGGCGAAGCGCCAGGCAGCCCCCATGGGCACGGTCAACGTGCGATTGCTGTCGGACACTGCAGACGAGTCATAGGCGACGCCAAAGTCCCATAACAAATCAGGGTTCATCTGGTATTGCGCGCCCAGCGCCAACTGATAAGTGTCTTTGTAATTCGCATCGATGGTGGTCGCCCGCGCCCCGCCGGCATTGGTATCGACGTCGATCTCGACTTCACCGAATGTCGACCAGTCCTGCCAATTGACCGAGGCCAGAATCGCCCATTGCGCGTCCAGTTGCCGGTACAGGCTGAGGGTGGCGGTTTGCGGGACTTTCAGATCGATCCCGAGCTTGGTGCCGTCCAGTCGACTGACCAGCGGACCGCTGTTATTGATGTCCAGGCCATCCTCGAAGTCCAGGTCGACCTGGCTGGTGTAGGCCAGACCGATACGGGTGCCCGGTTGCGGGGCGTAGATCACACCGACGTTGGCGCCGTAACCCCAGTCGCTGTCCTTGTACTTGTATTGACCGTCCGCACGGTCCGTCAGTCCGAGGGGCGACTGATTGATCGCCGCTTCGGATTTCAGCATGCCGTACATGGCTTTCACGCCAAGGCCAACCGACCATTGCTCGTTGAAGCGATACGCCACACTGGGCACCAGTGACAAACCGGCGATGCTCGCGTTCTGCACGAAATAGCGCCCGGACCAGTCGTTGTCGTAGTTTTCCGCAAGGCCGAAATCGCCATAGGAGCCGAACCCGACGGACCACTGGTCATCCAGTTGATGGCTTATAAAGAAACTGACGCCGGGTATGGGGTCGAGCACATTGCCGCTGCCGGTGCCCGGGGTATTGGTATCACCGTCCCGATCAAAAGACAGATTGCCGAACAGAATCTGCGCACCGGCCGTCATCTGCGTACCGCTCAGGTAACTCAAGCCTGCCGGGTTGCTGGCGATGGTCGAAGGGCCTTGTGCCCGGGCCGCGGCGCCGGCATTGGCCAAACCGGCGTTGTCCGTGGCGATTTCGTACAACATCAGCCCACCGGCAACCCCTCGTTCGCTGTTCATTAGCGAGAGCAAACCCAGTACTGAAATGGACAATGCGCTTTTATTCGCTTGCATGATGCCCCTCTCAAAATGATGTTAATCATTCTCGAACAGATAACAGCGCAACCGGTTTCTCAAGGCGAAGTGAAGTATTACTCAGGATTCGACGTTGTCCATTTGCGCACTCTCTTAACTGCAATCAACCGACCCGTTCGGGTTTTACCGCACAAATGGCGGCATCAGAGGACGTCGAAGCACTTCGCCCCCCCATTTACGGGAGGATGGTTCGGGAGCTGGCAACAAAACTAATCTTCTCGATCATTGGCGTGATGGCCTAACCTCATAGGTTGAGCGACCCACCACAGAGTCGAGCACTCCCATGCGTAATGCATTGAAGTCAATGATGTTCGTCGTGTTCACGCTGCTTGGAACCAGTGGCGGAGCCCTGTCGGCCGCCGACCTGCCGGCAACGCCAACCCCGATGTCAGGCACCGCGTCCGTTGCCATCTCCCAGAGTGATTTGCTGGAACTGCAAATCCGCCTCGACCGAATCAAGCAGCAGATTTCGCTGGCCAATAACCTGACCCAGATGACCGGCCTGCAAGATTCCGTGCAGTTGTTTATCAATGATGTGGACCGCCTGCAGTCAGCCCTGCTGCCCGAACAGAAGCAACTGCAAGCCCAACTTGATGTATTGGGCCCGGTCTCTCTCGACGATGTCGCGTCTGAGAAGTCGGATATTGCGACGCAACGCGCCTTTTTGTCCGAGCAAAAGAGCAAAGTCGATTCCCACCTGAAAACCCTGACGGCGCTTAGAAACAATGCGGCCGGCCTCATCATTCAAATTGCCGGGATTCGCCGCAGTCTGCTGGAAACCGAAGTCACGCTGCGCAGCGGCAGTATTCTGGGCCCCGGGTTCTGGGCGCCGCTGTTTAATCCGCTGAAGGAAGACCGTCAGCGGCTGAGCGATTTCATCCAGCAGGCCTCCAGCGCAATCAAAGCCGCCTGGCAACCCGGCGAGCGTTTGTTTGCCGTGTTGCTGATCGTACTGGCCGTGGCCATCTGGTCCTGGGGAAGAAGAGTCGCGGAGCGCGGCCTGACCTGGGTTTGCATCCATCGAATGCCCGAGGGCCGTTTGCGTCGAAGTACGCTCGCGATGGCTTCAGTCCTGGCCACGGTATTCACCACCGCAATGGCGATGCAACTGCTGTTTTATGCGCTGACTCGCCAATTGCCATTGACGCCGACGATTCAGAACTTTGCCGATGAATTCGAAAAAGTCATCTATGTCTGCGTCCTGATTACCGGTCTGAGCCGGGCACTGCTGTCGACCAAACATCCCTCCTGGCGACTGCCGGCCATCGCCGATCCCGTGGCACAGGCGATCCAGCCCTTCCCCAGGATTCTGGCGGTCACACTGCTGATTCTGGTAGGTCTGGCACAAGTGACCAACGTCACCGGCATGAGCCCGCCAGCCATCCTTTTCGGCCGGGGTTTGATTGCGCTGGTGGTCACGCTGATTATCGGTACGTTGTTCCGGCGTGCCAGCACCGTCCGCAGAGCCGTCGCCGCCAGCGGCGAAGCACCCGAATCAAGTACCACCGTCGCGGGCCTGATTTATTCATTCGCCGGTATTGCCGTTGTTGTGGCGATGCTTGCGCTGCTGATCGGCTACATCTCTCTGGCACGATTCATCACCTACCAACTGGTATGGGGTTTTATCATCCTGTCGGGCTTCTACTTGCTGACCCAGTTGTTCAGAGACGGCTGCGAATACCTGTTTTCAGCCAAGAGCCCCAGCGGCAAGGCGCTCAAACAGTTACTCGGGATCGGCGACGTGCGCCTCGAACAAGCGTCGATAATCCTGTCCGGGGTCGGTCGTGCCGGTTTAATCCTGCTCGCCGTCATTTCACTGTTTGTCGGTGGCGTGGGCACCACACTCGGGCAATTGTTCACCCAGACGTTCGCCATCCTCGGCGGCGATGGCCTGCGCAAACTCAATATCATTCCGGGCCACTTATTGAATGCGCTGCTGGCCCTGTTCATCGGTATCTACCTGATTCGCACACTGCGCCGGTGGCTGGACAACGAGTTCCTGCCCAAGACCGACATGGACCCCGGCATGTGTGCCTCCCTCAGCACGCTGTTCGCCAATATCGGTTACGCACTGGTAATTCTGCTGACGTTGTCGTCGCTGGGTATCCAGTGGACCAACCTGGCGTGGATTGTCAGCGCCTTGTCGGTGGGGATCGGTTTCGGCCTGCAGGAAATCGTCAAGAATTTCGTCTCCGGGCTGATTCTCCTGACCGAACGCCCGGTCAAGGTCGGCGACTTGATCAGCATCAGCGGCGTCGAAGGCGACATCCGCCGCATCAACGTCAGGGCCACGGAAATACAACTCAGTGACCGCTCGATCGTCATCGTGCCCAACTCCCAACTGATTTCGCAAAACCTGCGCAACGTCACCCTCGGCGGCAGTGCACAAGGGGTGGCGACGCTTGAACTGGTGTTCCCGCTGGACATCGATCCCGAGCAGGTCCAAAACTTGCTGTACAACACCTACGCCGAGCACGAAACCATCCTCGACAAACCCGCGCCGTTCGTTCGATTCAGCAAGCTCACCCCCGACGGCATCACGTTGACGGTCACCGGTTACGTCAGCAGCCCGAGGATTGTCGGCACCACCAAAAGCGATTTGCTGTTTGAAATTTTAAAGCGGTTGGGGGCGGCGGGTATTGAACTGGCGAAACCTGCGCCTGCGGTTTGATTGATGAACCCACCTCATCACTCCATGTGGCTTATAGGTCTTAATCGATTGGTTAAACCTTTCTAGTATGGGACGCGCGCATTCTTTCCACTGGACGCAGGCATCGACGCCCGTCCGGTCTGCAACGGCGTGTTCGCGTTGCCTGACGATTCATGAGCAGGACACATAATTCTATAGACGAATTACGCAAAAACATTCGGCGATCAGGCAGGTCACTCTTTCTGATGAGGATTGGCGACGCCAAAAAGACAGAGGGTTTGAATCAATGGACGACCGTGACCTGTTATCGATATCCAGACGCAAGTTTCTGATCGTCGGCGCCGTCACTGCGACGGCGCTGGCGCTTCCCCCTTTCATCTCGGCGAAAGCCTCTGCGGCGAATCTCGCGCGTCCGATCCAGTCGAAGGTGTCCATTACAGTCAACGGCGAACTGCGGGCACTGGACCTCGACACTCGCACGACACTGCTGGATGCATTGCGCGAGAACCTGCAGCTCACCGGCACCAAAAAGGGTTGCGACCACGGCCAGTGCGGGGCCTGCACGGTGATTGCCGACGGCCGGCGGATCAACTCGTGCCTTACGCTGGCGGTGATGCACGAGGGTTCGAAAATCACCACCATCGAGGGACTGGGCACGCCTGACAAGCTGCACCCGATGCAAGCCGCCTTCATCAAGCACGATGGCTATCAATGCGGTTACTGCACGCCGGGGCAGATTTGTTCGGCGGTGGCGGTGCTCGGTGAAATCCGCGACGGCATTCCGAGTCATGCCAGTGCCAGCCTCACCGATCAGCCGCAACTGATCGCCAGTGAATTCCAGGAACGCATGAGCGGCAATATCTGCCGCTGCGGTGCCTACTCCAACATCATCGAGGCGATTTCCGAAGTCGCGGAGGCCAACGCATGAGGCCCTTCACTTATTTACGCGCCAAGTCCCCCGCCGAAGCCGCTGCGCTGGCGGCCCAGGTCAACGGTTCACGCTTCATCGCCGGCGGCACCAATCTGCTCGACCTGATGAAGCTGGACATCGAGACGCCCACGCACCTGATCGACGTCAACGGCCTTGCCTTGGACCGGATCGAAGCGACGCCCGAAGGCGGATTGCGCATCGGCGCCCTGGTGCGCAACACGGACTTGGCCGCCGACATACGCATTCGCAAAGACTACGCGTTGCTGTCGCGCGCCTTGCTCGCCGGCGCCTCCGGGCAACTGCGCAACAAGGCCACCACGGCGGGCAACCTGCTGCAACGCACCCGTTGCCCGTATTTCTACGACACCCATCAAGCGTGCAACAAGCGCCAACCCGGCAGTGGCTGCGCGGCCATCGGTGGCTTCAGCCGCTCGCTGGGCATCATCGGCGTGAGCGATGCCTGTATCGCCACGCACCCCAGTGACATGGCCGTGGCCATGCGGGCCCTGGATGCGCAAGTCGAAACTGTTCGCCCCGACGGCACCACGCGGGTGATTCCGATTGCCGACTTCCATCGACTTCCAGGTAACACGCCGAATATCGAAACGGCCCTGGCTGCGCACGAGCTGATCACGGCCGTGACCCTGCCCACCCCGCTCGGTGGCACGCACCTCTACCAAAAGGTCCGTGATCGCGCCTCGTATGCATTCGCCCTTATCTCTGTAGCGGCAGTGATTCAACAGGATGGCAGCGGTCGCGTGGCTTTGGGCGGTGTCGCCCACAAGCCCTGGCGTGTGGAAACCGCCGAATCGGTCATGGCCCAAGGCGCAAAAGCGCTGACTGAGCAATTGCTCGCCGGCGCGACACCGACCCACGAAAATGCATTCAAGCTGACCCTGGTCGAGCGCACGCTCGCTTCCGTGATGGCGCAAGCGAGGACACCCGCATGAAATTCGACACCCCCGCCACCACCAACCCCATCGACCAGATGAAAGTGGTCGGCAAGCCGACCACCCGTATCGAAGGTCCGTTGAAGACCACAGGGCTGGCGCCTTATGCCTACGAACACCATGACGCCGTGCCGAACCAGGCCTACGGGGTAATTGTCGGTTCAGCCATCGCCAAGGGGCGCATTGCTTCGATGGGCCTTGAGGACGCGCAGTCCGCGCCTGGGGTGATCACGATTGTCACGGCGGCGAATGCCGGCAAACTGGGACTGGGTAAATACAACACCGCGAAGCTGCTCGCCGGCCCGGAGATTCAGCATTACCACCAGGCGGTCGCGTTGGTCGTGGCAGAGACCTTCGAACAGGCCCGGACTGCTGCGCAACTGCTGGATATCCGCTACGTCAGCAGCGACGGCTCTTTCGATCTGGCCGCCGTGCGTTCTTCCGGCGTGGAGGCCAAGGACCAGATGGCCGACACCCACCACGGCGACTTTGCCGGGGCATTTGCGGCGGCACCGGTGCAGCTGGATGCGACCTACACCACCCCCGATCAGGCTCACGCGATGATGGAGCCGTTCGCGTCGATGGCGTCGTGGAAAGGCGATCAGCTGACGCTGTGGACATCGAATCAGATGATCGACTGGTCGGTGACCGACCTGGCGACCACCCTCGGCGTACCGAAGCAAAACGTACGCCTGATATCGCCCTACATTGGCGGTGGTTTCGGCGGCAAGTTGTTCATTCGCTCTGACGCAGTGCTCGCGGCCCTCGGCGCACGCATGGCCGGTCGTCCGGTAAAAGTCGCGCTGACACGTCCCATGATGTTCAACAACTCCACCCACCGCCCGGCAACGATTCAACGCATTCGTATCGGCGCCAACAGCGACGGCAGGATCACCGCCATGGGCCATGAAGGCTGGTCCGGCGACTTGCCCGGCGGCAAAGTGGAGCGCGCCGCGCAACCGAGCAAATTGCTGTATGCCGGGGAAAACCGACTGGTGTCGATGCGGCTTTCCACGCTTGATCTACCAGAAGGCAACGCAATGCGTGCTCCGGGTGAAACACCCGGGATGATGGCGCTGGAGATCGCCATGGACGAGATGGCGGAGAAGCTCAAACTCGACCCCGTTGAATTTCGCATCCTCAACGACACCCAGGTTGATCCGGTTAACCCCAAGCGACCCTTTTCCAAGCGGCAAATGGTCGAATGCCTGCGCACCGGAGCCGAGCGATTCGGCTGGGACAAGCGCCACCCACAACCGGGCACTCAGCGCGAAGGCCGTTGGCTGATCGGCATGGGCATCGGTGTCGCCTTCCGTAATAACAACCTGGTGAAATCCGGGGCGCGGGTGCGGCTGGATGCTCAGGGGACGGTGACCGTGGAAACCGACATGACCGATATCGGCACCGGCAGCTACACGATCATTGCCCAGACCGCGGCCGAAATGATGGGCGTCGGCCTCGATGACGTGGTGGTTCGTCTTGGTGATTCCAGCTTTCCGGTGTCCGCCGGTTCGGGTGGCCAGTTCGGCGCCAACTGCTCGACGGCAGGCGTGTATGCCGCCTGCGTGAAACTTCGCGAGGCTGTCGCGCAAAGCCTCGGGCTGAACGCGGCGGATGCCGTTTTCACCGACGGTGAAGTGCGTTCGGGCGGCAAGGCCTTGCCCTTGCGCGATGCCGCGAAAGCCGGCGAGCTTGTCGCTGAGGATTCGATCGAGTTCGCCGAGCTGAGCAAGCAATACCAGCAATCGACCTTCGGCGCGCACTTCGTCGAAGTCGCCGTCGACAGCGCGACCGGGGAAACCCGTGTGCGACGGATGTTGGCGGTGTGCGCCGCCG
The DNA here is from genome assembly GCF_051660785.1 of Pseudomonas sp. Classification (GTDB taxonomy): domain Bacteria; phylum Pseudomonadota; class Gammaproteobacteria; order Pseudomonadales; family Pseudomonadaceae; genus Aquipseudomonas. Next base: position 46,534 of record NZ_JBOFQE010000058.1, on the reverse strand, counting down.
GGCGAATCCTCAATCCGACGTCAGCACGCAGTCAGGTGATCGGCGCGATGACCATGGGCGTCGGTGCGGCATTGATGGAAGAACTGGCGGTCGACAAGCGCCTGGGCTTTTTCGTCAATCACGACCTGGCCGGCTATGAAGTGCCGGTGCATGCGGACATCCCGCATCAGGAGGTGATTTTCCTCGACGAAACCGATCCGGTGTCGTCGCCGATGAAAGCCAAGGGTGTCGGCGAACTAGGGTTGTGCGGTGTCAGCGCGGCGATTGCCAATGCCATTTACAACGCGACCGGTGCGCGAGTGCGGGAATACCCGATCACGCTGGACAAGATCCTCGACAAGTTGCCGCCGATGATCTGATCGGATGTGGCGAGGAGATCCCTCGCCAGATAAATCCCTCACCACAGGGTTAATCGCTAATATCGGGTTAGACCTATGAGGGAGACTCATGAATGCTCCGGGAAAACGCCAACGATCTGCTCGCGTTCCTCGCAGTGGCGCGCGAACGCAGCTTTACCAAGGCCGCCGCTAAGCTGGGGGTTTCGCAGTCAGCGCTGAGCCATACGATTCGTGGGCTGGAAGCCCGATTGGGGCTGCGCCTGCTGACGCGCACGACCCGCAGCGTATCGCCGACCGAGGCTGGCCAGCGCCTGCTGGAGACGGTGGGCCCGCATTTCGAAGAGATCGAAATCGAACTGGCAGCGCTGAGCGACCTGCGTGACACCCCGGCGGGCAAGATCCGCATCAATGCGATGGACCATGCGCTGGAATTCATTCTGTGGCCGGTGTTGAAGCCGTTCCTGGCGCAGTACCCGGACATCTCCGTGGAAGTTTGCTGCGACTACAGCTTCGTCGATATCGCCGCCCAGGGTTTTGATGCCGGTGTGCGCTTGGGCGAGGACGTGGCCCAGGGCATGATCGCCACCCGCATCGGGCCGGACATGCGGATGTTGGTGGTGGGTTCGCCGACCTATTTTGCCGATCGCACCCTGCCGCAAACGCCCCGCGATTTGACTGAACACCTATGCAACAACTTGCGGCTGCCCACCAACGGCGGCCTGTATACCTGGGAGTTCAAGAAGGATCAGGAAAGCCTGAACGTCCGTGTCTCGGGGCAAGTAACCTTTAACGGCGTCTACCAATTGCTGCAGGCGGCACTGGATGGATTTGGCTTGAGTTACATTCCTGAAGACCTTGTTGCACCGCACATTGCCGAAGGCCGGTTAGTGGCGGTGCTGGATGACTGGTGCGCGCCGTTTTCCGGTTTTCACCTGTATTACCCCAGTCGACGCCAGGCCTCCCCCGCGTTTGCGTTGCTGCTGGAGGCGTTGCGTTACCGGGGCTGATTCGATTGATCGCAGCCTCGTTTCACTCGACAGCTGCTACAGAGTGGGAGCGTGCACCTGTAGCGGCTGTCGAGTGAAACGAGGCTGCGTTTGACGGCCTAGTTGATCAGCGTGCTGTTGTAGTCCCCCGCCAATCCTTCCAGATGATTCTTGTACCGTGTCAGGAACCTGGACAGCCCGGCCTGGTTGTACTCCAGGTTTTTCAGCGTCTCCAGGTGCATTGAAAAGCTGCGCCACACCCCCGCCACGACGAGGATCTCTTCACCCGCTGTCCTGCGTCGGCGGTCTATTTCCGCGATGGCGCTGATGTCCGACAAGACATTTTCGGCGCCCTGCAGCTCATTATTGAGCCCCTCGACCAAGCGGTTTATCGACTCGATCGCCAGGTCCAGATTGTTTCGCGAAGTCGCAAGCTGAGTGTATTTGATACCGTCAGAGACAACCCCCAATACCTTCCTGACCAGTTCAATGCCTTGTTTGACCGCTTCCTTTTTCGGGTTTTCCATGTCCAGGCCGTCCAGTGCCTTGGCGTCCGGGATGTAATTTTTATACATGTCGGCCAGGTTGAACTCGCGAATCACCTCCTGCGCCTTGATCAGCGTGTCGCGCTGTTCTTCGCACGTCGCTTTATTGAGGTGGTGATCATTGAGCTGGGCCAGAATCCTGGCTTTGCGGTCGCGCGCGACTTTCAGCGGTTCCTCCGCGCGCTCACCGATTTCGATTTTGTAGAGGCTCTGGACTTCGCTCTCAAGCAACCGCGAGCGAGCGATGAATTTCGCTTCGACGCTCTCCAGCAACGTATTGATGTTGCCTTTGACGTTCGCCAGTTCGTCGGCCACCAGCGCCCGATCGTCCGGTGACAGGTCATGCCTGTCCAGGGCGCCATTCAATTCATCAAGGACCTCAAACCAGTGTTGCCCGGAGGCGGTGTTCAGAGCGGTCAACAACAGCGGAAATGATTCACGCATGGCGGTATCGATATTGTTCAAATACGCGACCACCCGCTGTGCTCTTTCCTGCAGCACGTCCGGACGTTCATTTCTGAAGTTCGCCAGCCGGGAGATATCCCGAATGGTTTGAATGATGTTTTTTACGTCAATCACCGGAATAACCGGCGCGTCGATCGGCGTCACACTGCTCATGGCAATAATCCTTTTGTCCGCTGGGCAAATCAGTTGAAGGTTTTTTTGTATTCGTCGAGGGCTTCGTTAAACACCGTCACCAAGTCACCGGCGGTGTCCTTGACGTCGCGCCACGGATCGATCACCTGAGAAAACTCGGCGACAAATGAAGTCAGGCGCAAGGCATTGTTAATACGGCCGAATTGCTCCGCCGACGAATCAACCTTGCTCAGAATGGTTTGCCACATCGTGTTCAAGATGTTCAGTGCCGCTTCAGCGCCGGCCATGCGGATGCCGATATCACCAAAGTTGGACATGGAACCTTCGATGGCGCTTTGCAGGTTTTCCTTGCCGCTGACGGCCAGCTCCAACCCGTCGATTTCGGTTTTCAGGGCATTTCGTTCCTTGCGGGCGGCCTCGGCTTTCGGGCCGAAGATCGAACCGGAAATCGGCCAGAAAATCGGCAGACCACCGGAGAACGACATGCCCACGTAATAGTCGTAGTCCTTGTCGAGCTGAATGACCCGGTCCTTCTTCTCCTTGATCGTCTGTTTGGTACTGGCGATGGATTCGAGCAAGTTGTTGCGTTCCATCAAGTCGTATTTGCCCTTCACTTCGGACTGCAAGCCAAAGACGCGCTTACCCGTGGACAGCTCGCCGCCCGACAACTCGATCTTGAAATTGGACAGGCGATCTTTCAGCTCCTGGGTCGCGCTTTGCTGGCGTTTGATGTCGACCTTCATCAGCTCGATGATTTCCGTCACGGCCGACGCCACTTCACCGTCGTCAGACGTATAGCGGATGCCCTCCAGATCGTTTTTGCTCATCTCGCCCAATGTCGTTCTGACGCGTTCCATGATCGGCATTTCCTTGATCACGGAAATGATTTCGCTACCACTGCTGACGATGTTTTTAGCCGCGGAACTCAAATCGATACTTTGCTGAAGGATTTTGTTTTCTACCGCGTCCCAGCTCGAGGCATGAATTCTGATTTTCTTGAACAACACCTGGATATCGCTGGGCTCCAGCCCGGCGATGTCCACTTTGGTGTACTTCAGGTACGACTCGACCTCCGGCAACTCGCTGGGCAGCGCCAGGCCTTTTTTTACATACTGCTTTATCTTGATCACGTCTTCTTTGGTAAAGATCCCGGCACTGCGGGCCACCCCGGGAAATTCTCCCGAGATCAGTTTAAGTACCGCTTTTGGAAGGTCATGGCTACTTTCTGATTCATTCAACAGCACAGTCATTGTGTTTGCCTCGGTTCGTTCAAATCGATACACGACTTGTATCGACGAGCAGAAACCTAGATGACCTTTGCGCCTGACTCAAATCAGCTTAAATACAATACAGATCACGTAATCAATTGATTTAAAACAAATAAATCTTGGAATTGAATAATCCTGAAACATCGAGCGACACTTGCAGGAAATGGACTACAGATGAGGATTATAGAAAACAGCTGGGCACGTACAAGAATTTCAAGTTTGCAATAACCCTATCTTTTATTAGTTCGATCAACACTGACTATTGCGTTTGAGCGTTTCGCTCGGCAGTTCCTTGAACAACGCCCGATAACTGCTGGAAAACCGCCCCAAATGCCAGAACGACCAATTCATCGCCACTTCGGCAACGGTGGTGTCATGCGGCGTTCGAGCGAGCAATTCACGGCGTGCACTGTTGAGTCGGCGCAGGCGCAGCCAATGGGTCGGTGTCATCCCGGTGAAGGCCTTGAACGCGTGCTGCAACTGACGCAGTGAAACCCCGGCCACCTGGGAAAGCTCCAGCAGGTTGAGAGTTTCTTCCGGTGAATCGGCGGCCCATTCACCGATGCGTTTCATCACCGAGCGTTCTTCGGTGCGGCGCTGCAGACCGCCACGGTCGAGGCACACGCAGGCGTTATCGAGGATGTACAGGCAGTCTTCGAGCAGTTGCTGGGTCAGCGCTTCCTTGCTCGGCGGGTCGAGCGTTTCGGCAAGCCGGGTCAAGGTGCCGCTCAACCAGCGGCTGAATAAGGCGTTCTGCCCCGAGTTCAGCGGCGACATGAACAAGCCTTCCAGCCGCGCGACATTCAGACCGTGACGCTGCACGAACTCCGGCCCGAACACCACGGCGATTTCCTGGTAGTTCTCCGGGGTGATCCAGATGTTGCGGCTTTCACCGTTCAACACGTACAGCGCGTTGTCGCTGCGATCAAAGCAGAACGCCAGCGAACCCTGGGGCGCGCTGAAATTCTGTTCGACCCGTGTGTTCATCTGCTCTTCGTAAATCTCCACGCCTTGCAGGTCCAGGTAGCGCACGCGCCCGGCGAAATGCCCCGGAGACATCTGCTGATAATGCTGGACCCAACCCGGCGTGGCGCGGATTTGCGCGGCAACATCATCGGTGTTGAACGCTTGAACCTGAATCGGATTGGACGTTGACATGAAAGACCTTACGCACTCGTTTGGTGCGTTTTGGTGCTGCTTAAAGTGGATAGATGGAACCGCGAGGCTCGCCCAAGATAGTCGTCAACGCGTCTCAGGGGAAGTGTGTGGTGGATGAAACCACCCTCCCCGGCGTTAATAAAACCAATAACGAGGTCTTTATGAATGTCCCTTTCGATCAGCTGTTCACGTGGCTGAAAGATCACAAGATTACCGAAGTCGAGTGTGTGGTCAGCGACTTGACCGGCATTGCACGCGGCAAAATCGCACCCACCAACAAGTTCCTGCATGAGCGAGGCATGCGCCTGCCGGAAAGTGTGCTTTTGCAAACGGTAACCGGGGACTTTGTCGACGACGACATCTACTACGACCTGCTCGACCCGGCCGACATCGACATGGTCTGCAAGCCCGTTGCGGACGCGGTCTACGTGATTCCATGGGCCATCGAGCCAACCGCCATCGTCATCCACGACACCTTTGACAAGTTCGGCAACCCTATCGAGCTGTCGCCGCGCAACGTGCTGAAGAAAGTCCTGCAGCTGTACACCGACAAAGGCTGGCGGCCGATTGTCGCGCCGGAGATGGAGTTCTACCTGACCCAGCGCTGCGAAGACCCGGACTTGCCGCTCAAAGCGCCGCTGGGTCGTTCGGGTCGGGCGGAAAGCGGTCGCCAATCGTTTTCCATCGACGCCGCCAACGAATTCGATCCGCTGTTCGAAGATGTCTACGACTGGTGCGAACTGCAAGGCCTGGACCTCGATACGCTGATCCACGAAGACGGCCCGGCGCAGATGGAAATCAACTTCCGTCATGGCGATGCACTGGACCTGGCGGACCAGATCACTGTGTTCAAGCGCACCATGCGCGAGGCGGCGCTCAAGCACAACGTCGCGGCGACCTTCATGGCCAAGCCGATCGGCGATGAGCCCGGCAGCGCCATGCACATTCACCAGAGCGTGGTCGACATCGCCACCGGGCAGCCGATCTTCGCCAATGCCGACGGCACGATGAGCGAGCTGTTCCTGCACCACATCGGCGGCCTGCAAAAGTACATCCCGAAAGTGCTGCCGATGTTCGCGCCCAACGTCAACTCGTTCCGCCGTTTCCTGCCGGACACCTCGGCGCCGGTCAATGTCGAATGGGGCGAAGAAAACCGCACCGTCGGCCTGCGTGTACCGACTTCCACTCCGGACTCGATGCGCGTGGAAAACCGCTTGCCGGGGGCTGACGCCAACCCGTACCTGGCGATCGCCGCCAGTTTGTTATGCGGTTACCTGGGCATGATCGAACGCATCGAGCCGAGTGCAGCGGTGCAAGGTCGAGCCTACGAGCGCCGCAACCTGCGCCTGCCGATCACCATCGAAGACGCGCTGACGCAGATGGAAGAGTGCGAAACCATCGGGCGGTATCTGGGCGACAAATTTGTTCGGGGTTACGTCGCGGTGAAGCGTGCTGAACACGAGAACTTCAAGCGGGTGATCAGCTCCTGGGAGCGTGAGTTCTTGATGCTTAGCGTCTGAGATTTGCGTTGTCTGTGAAGGCCCCATCGCGAGCAGGTCGAATCGTCGCACCGTCGCTCCCACATTTGGAATGCATTCCCCTGTGGGAGCGAGCCGGCTCCGGGCGGCGTTCCGACGATAGCGGCCACAAGAACACCAAAGAAACACCTGAAAAATCCAAAAATCCGAAGAGGTGTCGAATGCGTCTATTGAAATCCATGGTGCCGGCCGCGCTGGCCGTGCTGTTCAGTGCCGTTGCCCAGGCTCAGCCCACCGTCAGCGTCTACAACTGGACTGATTACATCGGCGAAACCACTCTCGCCGACTTCCAGGCCAAATCCGGGATCAAGGTGATCTACGACGTCTTCGATTCCAACGAAACCCTTGAAGGCAAACTGCTTGCCGGTCGCACCGGGTATGACGTGGTCGTGCCGTCCAACCACTTCCTCGCCCGTCAGGTGAAGGCCGGCGCGTTCCTCAAACTGGACCGCGCGCAGTTGCCCAACTTCAAGAACCTCGACCCGAAACTGTTGGCGCTGCTGGAGAAAAACGATCCGGGTAACGAGCATTCGGTGCCGTACCTGTGGGGCACTAACGGCATCGGCTACAACGTCGACAAGGTCAAGCAAGTGCTCGGCATCGACCACATCGATTCCTGGGCGGTGCTGTTCGAGCCGGAAAACATCAAGAAACTCAGCCAGTGCGGCGTGTCGATGATGGACTCGGCCGATGAAGTGTTCCCGGCAATTCTCAATTACATGGGCATGGACCCGCGCAGCGAGAACCCCGAGGATTACAAAAAAGCCGAAGCCAAGCTGTTGAGCATCCGGCCTTACATCACCTATTTCCACTCCTCCAAATACGTGTCGGACCTGGCCAACGGTGACATCTGCGTGGCTTTCGGCTACTCGGGTGACGTGTTCCAGGCCGCGAACCGGGCCAAGGAAGCCAAGAACGGCGTGAACATCGCCTACGCCATTCCGAAGGAAGGCAGTAACTTGTGGTTCGACCTGCTGGCCATTCCTGCCGATGCCGGCAACCCGAAAGAAGCCCACGCCTTCATCAACTACCTGCTGGACCCGCAAGTGATCGCCAAGGTCAGCGCCTCGGTCGGTTACGCCAATCCGAACCCGGCCGCCAAGCCGTATATGGACGCTGAACTGGTGAACAATCCTGAGGTTTATCCGCCCCAGGAAGTGCTCGACAAACTCTACATTTCGACCACCCCGCCCCAGGCGATCATGCGACTGATGACCCGTTCCTGGAGCAAAGTGAAGTCCAACAAATGAATAACGAACACGCACATTCCTATTACGCGGCGACAGCCAATAGCCTGACGCCCTGCCCCACGCTGGCCTCGGACCTTGTGGCCGATGTCTGTGTGATCGGCGGCGGTTTCACCGGAGTCAACACCGCAATCGAACTGGCTCAACGCGGCCTCTCGGTCATTCTCCTGGAGGCCCGGCGGATCGGCTGGGGCGCCAGCGGGCGCAATGGCGGGCAGTTGATCCGCGGCATCGGGCATGACGTCAGCGGTTTCACCCGTTACATCGGTGAGGACGGCGTGCGCTATCTGGAGCGAGCGGGTATCGAATCGGTGGAACTGGTGGGCAATCGCATCCGTGAACACGGGATTGAGTGCGACCTGCGCTGGGGATTCTGCGAGCTGGCCAACACCCAGGCGCAGTTCACGGCGTTCAAGGCGGAGCAGGAAAGTCTGGCCGAATCGGGTTACGCCCATCAAACCCGACTGGTCGGGCCGGAGCAGATTCGTGAGCAAGTGGTGGATTCAGGTGTGTATGCCGGTGGCCTGATCGACATGGGCTCAGGCCATCTGCACCCGCTTAACCTGGTGCTGGGCGAAGCCAAACTGGCGCGATCCCTCGGGGTGCAGGTCTTCGAACAGAGCCCGGTGCTGGAGTTGATTCACGGCAGCACGGTGCAGGTCCGCTGTGCCGGCGGTACGGTGCGCGCCGGCAGTCTGGTGCTGGCCTGCAACGCCCACCTGGAAGAGCTCGAACCGAAACTCAGCGGCAAGGTGCTCCCGGCCGGCAGCTACATCATCGCCACCGAACCATTAGCGCCAGAGGTTGCCGCGCAATTGATCCCGCAGAACCTGGCGTTGTGCGACCAGAAAGTCGGCCTCGATTACTACCGGCTCTCGGCGGACCGGCGCTTGCTGTTCGGCGGCGCCTGCCACTATTCCGGGCGCGATCCGGCCGACATCACGGCGTACATGCGCCCGCAGATGCTCAAAGTCTTCCCCCAATTGCGCGATGTGCGCGTCGACTATCAGTGGGGCGGCCGGATCGGCATCTCCGCCAATCGTTTTCCGCAAGTCGGGCGCTTGAGCCAGCACCCGAACGTGTTTTACGCCCAGGGGTATTCCGGCCATGGGCTGAACGTAACGCATTGGTGCGCGAAGCTGTTGGGCGAAGCGATTCATGCCGGGCACAGTCGAGGGTTCGATGTGTTCAGCGCGGTGCCACACATGACCTTCCCGGGTGGGCCGATGCTGCGCTCGCCACTGCTGGCGCTTGGGATGTTGTGGTATCGCTTGCGCGAAATGGTTGGCTGACAGGCCGCTATCGCGAGCAGGCTCGCTCCCACAGGGGATTTTCGGCGAACACAGTATTTGTGAACGACGACGATCCTGTGGGAGCGAGCCGGCTCCGGGCGGCGTTCCGACGATGAACGATGACACGGTCTATCAGGCATTTGGCCTTTCGATTTGCTCAATCGCGAGGCACTTCTATATTGAGGAGGTGCTCTGACTTTCCTGTGTCCTGGCGAGTGCGGCCTATGGCTACGACTGACCAACTGATCATCTGCGAGCACTGCGACTGCGTGTATGAAAAAGTCACGCTCGCCAAACATCAAAAAACCCTGTGCACACGCTGCGGCGGCGTGCTCCAGCGCTATAACGGCCTGACGGTGGAACAACGCCTGGCGTTGACCTGGACCGCGTTGATGCTGTGGATCTTCGCCAATTTCTACCCGGTCATGAGCATCAGCCTCAAAGGCCTGAAAAACAGCGCAACGCTCTGGGATTCGGTGCTGGCCCTGAGCCTGGGGCCAATCACCTTCATCGCCATGGTGGCGGCAATCGCGATGATCATCGCGCCGATTTTCCAGCTGTTGCTGCTGATCTGGGTGCTGAGCTACGCCCTCGCCTCGCGGCGCTCGCCCGGTTTCAGATTCTGCATGCGCTGGCTGGAAACCCTGCGGCCCTGGAGCATGCTCGAAGTCTGTCTGCTGGGGGCGATGGTCGCGGTGATCAAACTCGCCGGGCTGCTGGATGTGCTGCCCGGTATCGGTCTGTTTGCCCTGGCCGTGCTCAGCCTGATGATGATCCGCATCGCCGGACGCGACGTCCGTGATCTGTGGGACACCTTATGACAACGCCTCCGGTCGCCAGCGAGCTCAACCTGTGTCTGTGCCACAGCTGCGGGCTGGCCTGTGACATCACACACAATCCTCATGAATGCGAACGCTGCGGCGCGCCGTTGCACCGGCGCAAAACCAACTCGCTGGCACGGACCTGGGCCTACCTGTTGGCCTCTCTGGTGTTTTACATCCCGGCCAATTTGTTGCCGGTGATGAACACCAAGATGGTCGGCAGCGGTGCTGACAGCACGATCATGAGTGGTGTTCTGGAGTTCTGGCAGCACGGGGCCTGGGACATCGCCCTGATCATTTTTATCGCCAGCATCGCGGTGCCGGGCGTCAAGTTCGTCGCCCTGATACTGCTGCTGGTCACGGTGCACCGCGACAGCCTGTGGGCGCGCAAGGAACGGTCGAAGCTTTACCGGTTCGTCGAGGTCATCGGTTACTGGTCCATGCTCGATGTGATCGTGGTGGCGCTGGTGGCCTCACTTGTGAAGTTCCAGGCCCTGGCCGATATCGAACCGCGCCCGGGCATTCTGTTTTTTGGTCTGGTGGTGGTGTTCACCATGCTGTCAGCGATGAGTTTTGACCCGCGAATGATCTGGGATCAGCAGCGAGATCAGCACTCACAAACCGAGGAGGACATGGATGAAGTCGCAAGCCACTGACGGGCCGCAAGCACCGGGCCAGGCCCCCATAAAGACCCGTCGATTCAGCATTTCGCTGGTCTGGATCGTGCCCATCGTTGCCGTACTGGTGGGCATTTCCCTCGTCGTCCACAGCATGCTGCAGGAAGGCCCGACCATCACCGTCACGTTCAAGACCGGCAGCGGCCTTACCGCCAACAAAACCGAGGTCAAATACCGCAATGTGGTGATCGGGCACGTCTCGGACGTGGAACTGAGCGACGACCAGAAGAGTGTCAACGCTACGATCAAACTGGCCAAACAGGCGGAAAGCTTCACCCGCGAAGACTCGCAGTTCTGGGTGGTGCGTCCGCGTATCGGCGCGGGCGGTGTGTCGGGCATCGATACCCTGCTGTCCGGCGACTACATCGGCGCCGATATCGGCCAGGCCAACACCCGCTCAAAAAACTTCAAAGGCCTGGAAAACCCGCCGCCCATTACCTATGGCGAACCGGGCAAGCGCTTCACCCTGCACACCCAGGACCTCGGGTCGCTGGACATCGGCTCGCCGGTTTACTACCGGAAAATCCCGGTTGGCCAAGTGGTGGCCTACGCCCTTGACCCTGACGGCAAAGGCGTGAACATCGACCTGTTCATTCACTCGCCGAATGACGCCTATGTCACCGAAAACACCCGCTTCTGGAACGCCAGCGGCATTGATGTCAGCGTCGGCGCCAATGGTTTCGCGGTGAAAACCGAGTCGTTGTCAACGCTGTTAGTGGGCGGCATCGCCTTCCGCGCGCCGGAGTACAGCCCCAACGATAAACCGGCGGCTGAGGAATACGCCTACGAACTGTTCCCCGACCAGCAAACCGCCCTCGCCCCGCCCAGTGGCAAGGGTCAATACCTGAGCCTGCGTTTTGACCAGGCCTTGCGCGGTCTCAAGGTCGATGCGCCGGTGGAATTCCTCGGCGTGGAGTTCGGCAAAGTGGTGTCGATCAATCTGGATTTCGATGCGAAAAAGCGCAGCTTCCCGGTCAACGTTGGCATCGTGATCTATCCGCAGCGCCTGGGCATGGCCCACACCAAAATGCTCAAGGCGCTGAATCATGATCCCAATGACGAGGCCGCGGGCGTGCGGTTGATGGGCTCGTTCATCGAGAACGGTCTCCGCGCCCAGGCCCGCAGCGGCAATCTGCTGACCGGCCAGCTGTACATCTCGCTGGATTTCTACCCCAAGGCCGAGAAAGTCGCGTTTGATCCGAGCGCCCGTCCGGTCAGTATTCCCACCGTTCCCGGCAGCCTCGAACAGTTGCAGGAAAAACTCGAAGGCATGGTCAACAAGATCAACCAACTGCCGATCGAGCGGATTGCAGGTAACCTGGACAGCAACCTCGTCGAGCTGCGCAAGGGCCTCGCCCAGTTCAACGCCAAGACCCTGCCGGGCGTGCAAACCACCCTGGCCGACGTCAGCAAGACGCTGCAATCGGCCAGTTCGACCCTGGCCGAAGACTCACCCCAGCGGGAACAGTTGACCCAGACCCTGGACGAACTCGGGCGCATGTCGCGCTCCTTGCGTGAACTCTCGGATTACCTGGGGCGGCATCCGGAATCGCTGATTCGCGGCCGACCCAACAACGCCGCACCGATGGATCTGCAGGCGCCACCGCGCAACTGACCACAGGAGCAACACCCATGGCTTTTTCGCTGAAGATCACCTTGGTCACCGCGCTGTTGCTGCTCACCGCCTGCCGCAGTGATCCGATCCAGTTTCACACCCTGATGCCGACGCAGTTGGGTAATCAATCCCGCGCCGGTGCCGCTGAGATTCAGATCGAAGGCATCAGCGTTCCGCCCCAGGTCGATCGTCCGCAGATCGTCATCCGTCAGGGCAACAGCGGCCTGGCAATACTCGAAACCGAATGGTGGGCTGCCAGCCTGGTGGATGAATTGCGCAGCGCGATGGTCGATCAACTGCTCAACAACAACCCTCAACGCAAACTGTCCGTGCGCCTGGATGTGCAGCGCTTCGACTCGATCCCAGGGCAATACGCCTTGATCGATGTCAAATGGCGCCTGCGCAATCTCGGCGACGGCGATTCCGCGCTGGTGACCTGTCGCAGCACGTTGCAGACCCCTTCTGGCCCCAGCATCGATGATTTGGTGGTGGCGCATCAGAACAACGTCAAGCGTCTGGCCGCTGCGATCAGTCAGGCGGGTGGTGGAACGTTAAGGGGTTGCCCATCGAGCCAGTGACGAAATTGTTTGATTCATGTCCAGCGGGCAAGGGGCCGAGGTGCTGCTAATCTGAATGAAAATGACATGTATTAACGGTTTCCTTGACGTTGATTTCTCATTTGACGCTCTACATTTCCTGCGACTCACACCATGCAGACGGTTCGCATCGATTTGCCAGCGAATAGACGTGCATGCTTTCCAAAAAGAACAGGAGCTGCCGACAGAATGATCACCCCCATCCCTTCATTCCTTAAAACGGCCTTGCTGGCCACGGCGCTGCTCGGCGCCGGACACGTGTCTGCAGCGGAGACCGACGGCATCGTGGTCTACAACGCGCAACACGAAAGCCTGACCAAAGCCTGGGTCGAAGGCTTCACCAAGGAAACCGGAATTAAGGTCACCGTGCGCAATGGTGACGATACCGAAATGGGAAACCAGATCGTGCAGGAAGGTGCTGCGTCCCCGGCCGATTTGTTCCTGACCGAAAACTCCCCGGCCATGGTGCTGGTGGACAACGCGGGGCTGTTTGCACCGGTTGCGCCGGGCACTCTGGAGCAAGTCGATGCTGCTTACCGTCCGGCCCACGGCAAATGGGTCGGGATCGCCGCGCGCTCCACGGTGTTTGTCTATAACCCGAGCAAACTGCCCGAAGCCGACTTGCCAAAATCGCTGATGGACCTCGCCGATCCCGCGTGGAAGGGCCGCTGGGGTGCGTCGCCGGCCGGTGCCGATTTCCAGGCCATCGTCGCTGCCGTGCTCGAACTCAAGGGTGAAGCGGCCACACTGGAGTGGCTCAAAGGGATGAAAAGCAACTTCACCGCCTATCGTGGCAACAGCTCGGTGCTCAAAGCGGTGAATGCCGGGCAAATCGACAGTGGCGTGATCTATCACTATTACAGCTTCGGCGATCAGGCCAAGACTGGCGAAAACAGCAAGAACACCGCCCTGCACTACTTCAGGCACAAGGATCCCGGCGCGTTTGTCAGTGTCTCGGGGGGCGGCGTCCTGGCGTCCAGTCAGCACAAGGAGCAAGCCCAGGCGTTACTGAAATGGATCACCGGAAAGGACGGCCAGGAGATTCTCAAGACCGGCAAATCGTTCGAATACGCCGTGGGCAAAAATGCCCAATCCAATCCAAAACTGGTGCCTTTGCAGCAACTCGACGCCCCAGCGGTCGATGCCTCAAAACTCGACAGCAAAAAAGCCGTGGAGCTGATGACTCAGGCGGGACTGCTTTAATTGATGCCTGAAACCCTGCCAACGGGTATCCCCGAGGCGATACCCGACAACCTGCGACGCCGCGCCCGTGGCGTCTTCGCCGGTCACGGTGGCGCGTGGGTACTCGGTTTGTCGGTGCTGGTTTCATTACTGGCGCTGATGCCGATTGCCTTCGTCATCGGCGTGTCGATTGAAACCGGCTGGGCGACGCTGGTGCCGCTGGTATTTCGCCCACGGGTCGGCGAGCTGCTGCTCAACACCGTGTTGCTGGTGGTGATCACGATTCCCTTGTGCATCACGCTTGGCCTGACCCTGGCCTGGCTGACAGAGCGCACCAACCTGCCGGGTCGACGCGGGTGGTCGTTGTTGGCCACTGCGCCGCTGGCGGTGCCGGCGTTCGTTCACAGCTATGCGTGGGTCAGCCTGATTCCACCGATTCATGGCCTGTTTGCCGGGGTGCTGGTCTCGGTGATCGCCTACTTCCCGTTCCTGTACCTGCCCATTGCCGCCACCCTGCGCCGGCTCGATCCGGCGATCGAGGACGTGGCCGAATCTCTGGGGCTCAAGCCCTGGAAGATCTTTTTCCGCGTGGTGTTGCCGCAACTGCGCCTGGCCATTTGCGGTGGTGCCTTGCTGGTGGGGCTGCACTTGCTGGCCGAATATGGCTTGTACGCGATGATCCGTTTCGACACCTTTACTACGGCGATCTTCGATCAGTTCAAGTCCACCTTCAACGGCCCCGCTGCCCAGATGCTGGCCAGCGTGCTTGCCCTGTGTTGCCTGGTGATGTTGACGGTCGAATCGGCCGCTCGCGGCACGGCGCGCTACGCCCGGGTCGGCTCCGGCAGCGCCCGTGAGCAGCGGGTTGTGCGTCTGGGCGCTCAAGCCAGCGTGCTCGGACTGATGCTGCAAATCACCACCTGCGCACTGGCACTGGGTGTGCCGCTGATCACCCTGGGCAAATGGCTGATAGCGGGCGGCACGCAAGTCTGGGACCTGGCGGAGTTGATGCCGGCGCTGGAACAAACCCTGTTGTTAGGGATGGCAGGCGCAGTCCTCACCACCTGCGCCGCGATCCCGATTGCCTGGCTGTCGATCCGCTCACCTGGCCCCCTGCAACGATTGCTGGAAAGCTGCAATTACATCACCAGCTCGTTACCCGGAATCGTCGTTGCCCTGGCCCTGGTGACCCTTACCATCCATTTCGCCCGGCCGATTTACCAGACCACTGTCACGGTATTGCTGGCGTACCTGCTGATGTTTTTACCGCGTGCTCTGGTGAGTTTGCGTGCAGGCATCGCGCAGGCACCGATAGAACTGGAAAACATGGCGCGCAGCCTCGGCCGTTCGCCTGCGCGGGCCTTGTGGCTGATTACCCTGCGCCTCGCCGCGCCCGGGGCCGCCGCTGGCGCTGCTCTGGTGTTTCTGGCGATCACCAATGAGCTGACCGCGACCCTGCTGCTCGCCCCCAACGGCACACGCACCCTGGCCACCGGTTTCTGGGCCATGACCAGCGAAATCGACTATGCCGCTGCCGCGCCCTACGCCTTGCTGATGATTGTGCTGTCGCTTCCGTTGACCGGTCTTCTTTATCACCAATCCAAACGAACGGCTGGCCGATGAACACCCTTGAACTCGATTCAATCTACAAATCCTACGGCGCCCATCAAGCCCTGGAGAACATCAGCCTGTCGGTGCCCACCGGTAGCCGGACAGTGATCGTCGGCCCCTCCGGCTCTGGCAAAACCACGTTATTGCGGATGATCGCCGGCTTCGAATTCCCGGACACCGGCAAGCTGTCGCTCAATGGTCAGACGCTGGTCGACGACACCCACGAAGTCCCGGCGCATCAGCGCTTGATTGGCTATGTTCCCCAGGACGGCGCCCTGTTCCCGCACATGACCGTGGCCGCCAATATCGGGTTCGGGCTGTCGACCAAGGGTGACGCCAGACACCAGCGAGTCGCCGAATTGATGGACAGCGTCGCCCTGGACTCGAACATGGCCAAACGTTGGCCCCATGAGCTTTCCGGCGGCCAGCAACAGCGTGTGGCGCTGGCGCGGGCCTTGGCGCAGCAGCCGCGCCTGATGTTGCTGGACGAGCCGTTCTCGGCACTCGACACCGGCCTTCGCGGCGCCATGCGCAAAATGGTCGCGCGCTTGCTGACCGACGCTGGCGTGACCACCATTCTGGTCACCCATGACCAGAGCGAAGCGCTGTCGTTCGCCGATCAGTTGGCGGTAATGCGCGACGGTCGGCTCGTGCAGTCGGGCCCTCCGCTGGACCTTTACCGTTATCCCGACGACGAACAAACCGCGCTGTTCCTCGGCGACGCCGTGGTCATGCCCGCCCGGATCGAGGCCGGCTGGGCCCATTGCGACCTGGGGCGGATACCGGTCAACAACCACCGCAACAACAAATCGGCGCAGATCATGCTGCGCCCCGAGCAACTGCAACTGGTCAGCATCCAGCCCGGCCCGGGCGAAGTCGCCGGGTGTCGCGCCGTCGTGACCGAACGGGATTTCAGCGGCAACACGTGCACCTTGACCGTGGAGTTGCAGCCGACCGCCGCAGGCGACCCGCACGGTCGAGCATTGATGGTGCGCAGCTCGGGCATGTACGCACCACCCGCCGGCAGTGCCGTTCATGTGTCGACCATCGGCCATGCCCATGTGCTGAGCGAACCGTGAACATCAAAGATCGAAGCGGTCCACCGCACGACGCCGTTCGTTGTCGTCGCGCACATCGTAGTTGGCCGTGGTCTGGATGTTGCTGTGATGGGCGAGTTTTTGCGCAATCGACAGGTCGTGCTCTTCGATCACCCGGGTAATGAACGAGCGCCGGAAATCATGCGGCATGATTTTCACCCCGACCTGTGCGCCGCGCTGGCGGGCGATGTAATAGATCGCGTGTTTGGTGATGCGCTCGCGGGTGATGTGGCTGCCTCGACGGATACGGTTGAACAGGAACGGGTCGTCCACCTCGCCTTCCTTGAGGTGCGAACGGCGCAGTTCCAGCCAGGCCTGCAGTTTTTCAAAGGCCCAGGCCGGCGCGTATTTGATCAACTGCTTGTTGCCCTTGGCGCTGACTCGCAAACTGCGCTCGCTGAAATCCACCTGTGACAGGTCCAGGTTCACCGATTCGGATTTGCGCATGCCCGAGCCATACAAAATCCCGATGATCGCTGCGTCTCTCAACCCTTGAGGACGCGGGTCAGCGGCACACACCGCCATCATTTCCTGAATCAGCGAGCGCCGCAGGTTACGGCCCTGGGACAACCGCGTGCCGGCAATGCCCTTGACCGAGCGCATTTTCAGCAGATGCTCCTGGCTGATCAGGCTCATGCGCCACGCTTCGTTCATCACCCCGCGCACCGCGTTGACGTACAGCGAAGAGGTGTTTGGCGCGTATCCGTCTTCGCGCAGTGCCGCGACCAGCGCAATGACATTCTCGGGCTGGAGTTGGTGCCAGGGAATCTCTTCGACGTTCATGTCTTCGAACCCCAGACGGTCGGCCGCATCCTGCAAAACGTAACGCATGGTCAACTGACTGGAGGGTGCCAGTCGGGCCAGGTAAACAGTCATCGGGTTGGTTTTCGAAACAACAGGATCGGTATCAGGTAAGTCAATCAAACGAAACGGCCTTGAGTGGAAACACTTCAGTAAAAACAACTAAGGATTGAAACATCGTTCATATAAAGGGGAACACTTCGAGAGGACTTTTCTTCTGAAAATCTCGATGAACGGCAGAAGTCTGAACAGTGGCTGTATGAGGTTCAGATAAACGATTCGAAGACCGGTTTTTCATGTTCCTTTCACAAAATCGGGCATAACCTTCAATCAACCCGACGAGCCCTTGTGGGCCGTTACGCTGCCGGTCGCGGCCGGGAATGTCAATTGATGGCTTCCTGCTCCGGCAGTCAAACCCTTGAAAACACGCTTGTTTCGGCGATTTCGCTGAAGGGCGTCGTTCGCCCGGTGATTCTAATGAAAGAGCTTATGAATGAAGTGTTTCTGCCCTTCTCCCGCCCCACCATCGGCGATGAAGAAGTCGCCGCTGTAGAGCAAGTACTGCGTTCCGGCTGGATCACTACCGGGCCGAAAAACCAGCAACTGGAAGAGCAATTTGCCCACTATGTCGGCTGCCGCCATGCCGTTGCACTTTCGTCGGCCACCGGCGGTATGCACATCGCATTACTGGCATTGGGCATCGGTCCGGGCGATGAAGTCATCACACCGTCCCAGACCTGGGTGTCCACCGCCAACATGATTTGCCTGCTGGGGGCCAGACCGGTCTTCGTCGACGTTGACCGCGACACGCTGATGAGCGACCTGGCGAGCATTGAAGCGGCGATCACCCCGCGCACCCGGGCAATCATTCCGGTGCATTACGCCGGTGCCGCTTTCGACCTCGATCCGCTCTACGCCTTGGCCGACAAACACGGCATCCCCATCATCGAAGACGCCGCCCACGCAGCCGGCACCTTTTACAAAGGTCGGCCTGTCGGCGCGAAAGGCACGGCGATCTTCTCGTTCCACGCGATCAAGAACATGACCTGTGCCGAGGGCGCTATGTTCGTCAGCGACGACACGGCGCTGGCCAACCGGGTGCGCATGCTCAAGTTTCATGGCCTGGGCGTTGATGCCTACGACCGCCTGACCCACGGCCGCAAGCCTCAGGCGCAGGTGATGGAACCGGGCTTCAAATACAACCTGGCCGACATCAATGCCGCCATCGCCCTGGTGCAGCTGGAGCGTCTTGACGAGATCAACGCCAGGCGCACCGAGCTGGCGCGTACCTATCTGCAACGCCTCGAAGGGTTACCCGTGCAACCGCTGGCCGTTCCGACGTATCCGCAGCGGCACGCCTGGCACCTGTTCATTCTGCGCATCGACGCCGAGCGCTGCGGCCTGGACCGCGAAGCGTTCATGAAAGCGTTGCAGGAACAGAACATCGGCACCGGCATTCATTTCATCGCCACGCACCTGCACACGTATTACCGCCGCCGTTTTCCCAACCTTTACCTGCCCAATACCGAATGGAACTCGGCGCGCCTGTGCTCGATTCCGTTGTTCCCGGACATGACCACCGATGACGTGAATCGCGTTGTCGACGCCATTGAACACACTCTGGACAGACGCCTGTGAAACCCTATCCGATCCGTTGCGTGTCGATCGTTATCCCGGTCTACAACGAGCAAGACAGCCTGCCCGAGTTGCTGCGGCGCACCGAAGCGGCGTGCCAGCAGTTGCACCACGACTACGAAATCGTAATGGTCGACGACGGCAGCCGCGACAATTCCGCGCAAATTCTCGAGGACGCCGCCAATCGCGAGTGCAGCCCGGTGGTGGCGGTCATTCTCAACCGCAATTACGGCCAGCACGCGGCAATCATGGCCGGTTTCGAACAGTGCAAAGGCGATGTGGTGATCACCCTCGACGCCGACCTGCAAAACCCGCCGGAAGAAATCCCACGTCTGGTGGCGCAGGCCGAACTTGGCTATGACGTGGTCGCCACGGTACGCAACAACCGCCAGGACTCATCCCTGCGGCGCTGGCCCTCGAAGCTGATCAACCTCGCCGTGCAGCGCTCCACCGGCGTGGCCATGAGCGATTACGGCTGCATGCTCCGCGCCTACCGCCGCAGCATTGTCGACGCGATGCTCGCCTGCCGCGAACGCAGCACCTTCATCCCGATCCTGGCCAACAGCTTTGCCCGGCACACCACGGAAATCCTGGTGATGCACGCCGAGCGTGAACACGGCGAATCCAGGTACAGCCCCATGCGCCTGATCAACCTGATGTTCGACCTGATCACCTGCATGACCACCACGCCGCTGCGCCTGTTGAGCATCGTCGGTTTCGCCATGGCCGGCCTGGGTGTGGCGTTCGCCATTGCGCTGATCGTCCTGCGGCTGGTGTTCGGCGCCGAATGGGCCGGCGACGGCACGTTCGTGTTGTTCGCCGTGCTGTTCGTGTTCACCGGCGGGCAATTCATCGGCATGGGCCTGTTGGGCGAATACCTGGGCCGCATGTACAGCGACGTCCGCGCCCGTCCCCGCTTCTTCGTCGAGAAGGTCCTGCGTAGCCAGCCCGCCACGCCGGCTCCCGCTGTGACCGTCGACGGCCTCACTTCCACTTCTTCCGATCAGGTTCTCTCATGAACGCAAAAGCTGTTGTCTTCGCCTATCACGACATCGGCTGTGCCGGCATCGAAACCCTGCTCGCCTCGGGTTTCGAGATCGCTGCGGTGTTTACCCACGCCGATGATCCGACAGAAAACGCCTTTTTCGGCTCCGTGGCGCAGCTGTGCGCGAACAAGGGCATCCCGGTTCACGCCCCGGAAGATGCCAACCATCCGCTGTGGATCGAGCGAATCCGCCAGCTCAAGCCTGATTACCTGTTCTCGTTCTACTATCGCCATCTGCTGAGTGAACCGCTGCTGGCTACGGCCCGCAAAGGTGCGTTCAACCTGCACGGTTCGCTTCTGCCGCGTTACCGGGGTCGCGCGCCGGCCAACTGGGTGCTGGTCAACGGCGAAAGCGAAACCGGCGTGACCCTGCACCGCATGGTCAAACGTGCCGACGCTGGCGCCATCCTTGCCCAGCAACGGGTTGCCATTGAGCGCAGCGACACGGCGCTGACCCTGCATGGCAAATTGCGCGTGGCCGCTACCGACCTGCTGCGCGATGCCTTGCCGGCGTTGCTTGCCGGTCGAATCAGCGAAACGGATCAGGATGATTCCCAAGCAACAGTGTTCGGCCGTCGCACACCTGCCGACGGCAAACTGGTCTGGAAAAAACCGGCCGAAGAACTGTTCAATCTGGTCCGCGCCGTCACCCAACCCTACCCCGGCGCGTTTTGCGCCGTGGGTGAGCACAAGCTGATTGTCTGGAGTGCAGACGTTGCCAAGGGCAATGAAGGCCTGGCACCGGGCCGGGTGATCAGTGTCGATCCGCTGCGCATCGCCTGCGGCGAAGACTCTTTGGTCATCACCGCCGGCCAGCGTAGCGATAACGGCTTGTACCTGAGCGGACCGCAACTCGCCAGCGAACTGGGGCTGGTCGAAGGTTCGGTAATGCGTGGCGCCGAGTCCGGTCGCGGGCCGCGTCGCACGCGCGTGCTGATCCTGGGCGTCAACGGCTTCATCGGCAATCACTTGTCCGAGCGCCTGTTGCGTGATGACAAATACGAGGTTTACGGCCTCGACATCGGTTCCGACGCCATCGACCGCTTGCGCAGCCATCCGCGCTTCCACTTCGTTGAAGGCGACATCAGCATTCACTCCGAGTGGATCGAATACCACATCAAGAAATGCGACGTAATCCTGCCGCTGGTGGCGATTGCCACGCCGATCGAATACACCCGTAACCCGCTGCGGGTGTTCGAGCTGGACTTCGAAGAGAACCTGAAACTGGTGCGTTACTGCGTCAAATTCAACAAGCGCGTGATCTTCCCGTCGACCTCCGAAGTGTATGGCATGTGCCAGGACCAGAACTTCGACGAAGACACCTCCAACCTCGTCGTCGGCCCGATCAACAAGCAGCGCTGGATTTATTCGATCTCCAAGCAATTGCTCGACCGGGTGATCTGGGCCTACGGCCAGAAAGGCCTCAACTTCACCCTGTTCCGGCCTTTCAATTGGATGGGCCCGCGCCTGGACCGCCTGGACTCGGCGCGGATCGGCAGCTCCCGGGCGATCACTCAATTGATCCTGAACCTGGTGGAAGGCTCGCCGATCCGGCTGTTCGATGGCGGCGAGCAGAAACGCTGCTTTACTGACATCGCCGATGGCGTCGAAGCGCTGGCACGGATCATCGACAACGAAAACGATGCCTGCAATGGCCAGATCATCAACATCGGCAACCCGGACAACGAGGCCAGCATTCGTCAGCTGGGCGAAGAGCTGTTGCGTCAGTTCGAAGCGCATCCGCTGCGCGACAACTTCCCGCCATTCGCCGGTTTTCGCGATGTGGAAAGCAAGGCGTTCTACGGCACCGGGTATCAGGACGTGTCCCACCGCAAACCGAGCATCGCCAACGCCAGGCGTCTGCTTGACTGGACGCCCACGGTTGAGATGAGCGAGACCATTGCTAATACGCTGGATTTCTTCCTGCGCGAAGCCATGCTCGAACAAACGGACAGCCACTGATGCAGGCAGGCTTACGAATCGATGTCGACACCTACCGAGGTACCCGTGAGGGGGTGCCTCGACTGCTGGAAAGCCTCGATGAAGCGCAGGTCAAGGCGACGTTTTTCTTCAGCGTCGGGCCGGACAACATGGGGCGCCATCTGTGGCGCCTGATCCGCCCGCAATTTTTCTGGAAAATGCTCCGTTCCAACGCGGCCGGTTTGTATGGCTGGGACATTCTGCTGGCCGGCACTGCCTGGCCGGGCAAACCCATTGGTCGCGACCTCGGGCACTTGATGCGTCAGGCCCGGGATGCCGGCCATGAGGTCGGCCTGCACGCCTGGGATCATCATGGCTGGCAGGCCAATGCCGGGCGCTGGAGCGACGCGCAGCTGATCGAACAGATCCGCCAGGGCGTGGACACCCTCAGCGACATCCTCGGGCAAAAAGTCGAGTGCTCGGCGTCTGCCGGTTGGCGTGCGGACGAGCGTGTGATCGAGGCCAAGCAAGCGTTCGGCTTTCGCTACAACAGCGACTGTCGCGGCCAGAGCCTGTTCCGGCCGGCACTGGCCGGGGGCGGGTTGGGGGCGCCGCAAATTCCGGTGGACCTGCCGACCTACGATGAAGTGGTCGGTCCATCGGTCGCGGCCAAGGACTTCAACGGCTTCATTCTCGATCGATTCACTCCTGAAACACTCAACGTCTACACGATCCACGCCGAAGTGGAAGGGATTCTGATGGCCAACGATTTCCGTCAATTGCTGGCCGATGCGCGCCAGCGTGGCATCTGCTTCACACCCTTGGGCGAGCTGCTGCCCGAAGCTCTCGGCACCTTGCCATCCGGCCGTGTCGTGCGCGGCACTCTCATCGGCCGGGAAGGCTGGCTGGGAGTGCAAGGCGCATGAGTAAACGCTGGGCACTGCCGCTGCTGCTGGGGATTGTGTTGTTGGCGTACCTGTTGCCACTGGGCAGTCACGGCTTGTGGATCCCCGACGAAACCCGCTACGCCCAAATCAGTCAAGGCATGTTGCTCAGTGGTGACTGGGTGTCGCCGCATTTCATGAGCCTGCGCTACTTCGAAAAACCGGTCGCGGGCTACTGGATGATTGCCGCCGGCCAGGCGCTGTTTGGCCAGAATCTGTTTGGCGTGCGCGTTGCCTCGGCCCTGTGCACCGGGCTGAGCGTGATGCTGTGCTTCCTGATCGCCCGTCGACTGTGGAACGAACCGCGCAAGAGCTTTGCCTGTGCGCTGCTGTACATGAGTTTCACCGTCATCGCTGGCGCTGCGGGCTACGCCAACCTTGATCCGCAATTCACCTTCTGGGTCAATCTGAGCCTGGTCGGTCTGTGGTTTGCGCTGGACAGTGTGCGCCGTGGCCCACGCCTGATCGGTTGGGCAGTGCTTGGGCTGGCTTGCGGCATGGGGTTCCTGACCAAGGGTTTCCTGGCCTGGTTGCTGCCGGTGTTGATTGCCGTGCCTTTCATGGCGTGGCAAAAACGCTGGCGTGAGCTGCTGATCTACGGCCCAGTGGCGATTGTCGTGGCCATCGTGGTGAGTCTGCCGTGGGCGCTGGCGGTACACGCCGAGGAGCCCGATTACTGGCGGTTCTTCTTCTGGCACGAACACATCCGTCGCTTTGCCGGTGACGATGCGCAACACGACGCACCGTGGTGGTTCTATTTGCCGTTGCTGGTGGCGTTCAGTCTGCCGTGGGCGGCGTTATTGCCATCGGCGCTGCGCCAGGCATGGAAAACACGCGGCCAGGCCAGCATTGGTTTTCTTCTGTTGTGGCTGTTGATGCCGCTGCTGTTCTTCAGCCTGAGCAACGGCAAGTTGCCGAGCTACATCCTGCCCTGCCTGCTGCCATTGGCCTTGCTGCTGGGGCACTTCCTGGCCGACCGGCTCAAGCTGGAACAAGGCCGGGTCCTGGGCATCAACGGCTTGCTGAACCTGATACTGGGCCTGACCACCCTGCTCGCCCTCGTCTACCTGCAACTGCAGAAGCCGGTCTACAACCATGAACTGCACAACCTGGTGCTGGTGTTCATCGGCCTGATCGGCTGGATCATGGCCAACCTGCTGCAAGCCTTCAGACCCCTGCAATGCTGGGCGGCACCGGCGTTTGGCAGCCTGCTGCTGATCGGTCTGCTGCCCGCCGGGCTGCCCGATTCGGTGGTGGCCAACAAGATGCCCGACCAATTCATCCTCGAGCATGCCCGGGAACTCGGCCAGACCGACCGACTGCTGAGCAACGACCTCGGTGCCGCAGCCGCCCTGTCCTGGCGCCTGAAACGTCCAGACGTGGCGTTGTACAACACGATAGGCGAACTGAAATATGGCCTTGCTTATCCTGACTCGGTGCAGCAGCGCGTCGACCCCGATCAGGTTCAACAGTGGATCCGCAACGCCCGGCAGAATGGCTCGGTCGGTGTGGTGATGCGGGTCAAGGGTGAGGACGAGCTGCAAGAAATCGAACGCCTGCCCAAGGATGGCAAACGCTATGAACAAGGCAATCTGGTGATTCTGATCTTTCCTCAGGGTGCGTCATGAGCCTGCTCCTGCTGTTGGCCGCGTGCCTGCTGACCTGCCTGGGCCAGATCGCCCAGAAGTACGCCGTCGAGAGCTGGCGCGACAAGCCGTCGACGTGGGGCGCGAAAATGCGCTCGCCGTGGCTATGGCTGGCGCTCGCTGCGCTGGGCTTGGGCTTGCTGGTCTGGCTGCTGGTGTTGCAGCGCCTTGAAGTCGGCATCGCCTACCCGATGCTGAGCCTGAATTTCGTACTGATCACGCTGATCGCCCGTTTTGTTTTCCACGAACCCATCGACCGCCAGCACTGGATGGGCGTGGCGCTGGTGATCGGCGGTGTGATTCTGCTGGGGCAACACGCATGAGCCTGCGCCGCGGAATCTCCTTCGCCATGGGCAGCGTACTGCTCGGCAGCGCGGCGCAATTGGGCATGCGCTGGAGCATGACGCGCCTGCCGTCACCCGAACACTTGCTGACGTCCAGCATCGATCCGACGGCGGTCACCGTGGTTGCGGCCGCGATCCTAGCCTACGTCCTTTCAATGATTTGCTGGCTCGCCGCGCTGCGGGATGTGCCGCTGGGTCGGGCCTATTCGCTGCTGAGCATCAGCTACGCGCTGGTGTACCTGCTGGCCGCCAGCCTGCCGCTGTTCAACGAAACGTTCAGCTTTCCAAAAACCCTCGGGGTGGCCCTGGTCATGCTCGGGGTCATCACCATCAACAGCCGTCCAGCTCGCGCGCCCGAACTCAGGAGTGCCTCATGAAAATCAGTGTATTTGGTAGCGGTTACGTTGGCCTGGTGCAAGCCGCCGTCCTGGCGGAAGTCGGCCACGACGTGGTCTGCATGGACATTGACGAGAAGAAAGTCGAGTTGTTGCAACAGGGCCACGTGAGCATTTTCGAACCGGGGCTGGCCAGCCTGGTGCGTGAAAGCCTGGAAGCCAGACGACTGCAATTCACCACCGATGAAAAACTCGCGGTGCAGCATGGTCAGGTGCTGTTTATCGCAGTCGGTACGCCGTCCCGGGACGATGGCTCGGCGGACCTGCGTTACGTGCTGTCCGTGGGCGAAGCGGTGGCGCGGCATCGTGAGCAACCGGTGATTCTGGTGGAGAAATCCACGGTGCCGGTGGGCACGGGCGATACCTTGCGTGCGCACATCGACAAGTGCCTGATCAAGGTCGGCCGGTTGCTGCAGTTCGATATCGTCTCCAACCCCGAATTTCTGAAAGAAGGCTCTGCCGTGGCGGACTGCCGGCGCCCGGACCGCATCGTGATCGGCTGCGAGAGCGATGACGTGCGCGACGTGATGCGCGACCTCTACGCACCGTTCAACCGTAACCACGACCGCATCATGTTCATGGACCTGCGCAGTGCTGAACTGACCAAGTACGCCGCCAACTGCATGCTGGCGACCAAGATCAGCTTCATCAACCAGATCGCCGAACTGGCGGAGCACCTGGGTGCCGACATTGAGTCGGTGCGCCTGGGCATCGGCGCCGACTCGCGCATTGGTTACCACTTCATCTATCCCGGTTGCGGTTATGGCGGTTCGTGTTTCCCCAAGGACATGCGCGCGCTGATCCACAGCGCCGAAGAAGCGCACTGCTCCAGCGACCTGCTGCAAGCGGTGGAAGCGATCAATCAGCGGCAGAAGCACAAGCTGTTCGAGCGCATCAACGCGTTCTACAAGGGCGACTTGCGCGGCAAGACCTTCGCGGTGTGGGGGCTTGCCTTCAAGCCCAACACCGATGACATGCGTGATGCGCCGAGCCGGGTGCTGCTGGAATCGCTGTGGGCTGCCGGCGCCAGCGTGCGCGCGTTCGATCCGGAAGCCATGCAGGAAACCCAGCATTTGTATCCCGACGAATCGAAATTGATGCTGATGGGCACGCCGGAATCGGTATTGGCCGGTGCCGATGCGTTGATCATCTGCACCGAATGGCAGCAGTTCAAGGCCCCGGATTTCAATTTGATCCAGCAACGGTTGAAGGCGCCGGTGATTTTCGACGGACGCAACCTGTACGACGCCGAACGCCTGGCCCGCAACGGTTTCCTGTACTTCCCGATGGGGCGTGGGGAATCGCGCAAGTTGCCGATTCCGCACCAGCAATGGCCGGCGGCGCAGGTTGTCGCTTGATTGCGCTGGCACAACCCGTGGTAGCAGCTGCCGTTGTGGCGAGGGGATTTATCCCCGTTGGGCTGCGAAGCGGCCCCCAGCATTCCTTCATTCACACCGCACTTGCAGGATTCACGGCTGCTGCGCCCCCGAACGGGGCGGTGCGACGTTTCGCTAAATCCCCTCGCCACAAAGCAAGCTCGGCAGCTGCTACAGTGCCGCGCATGAATTTTATTGTTCGTCGTGCCCAATATTCCGACGCCGCCGCCCTCCCCGACATCGAGCGTTCGGCGGCGGAACTGTTTCGTTGTGACCCTTCACTGGCCTGGCTGGCAGATGCTGCGGTGCCTGATGCCAAACACCATCAACAGGTGATCAAGACGGACGATGTTTGGGTGGCACAATCGGCCGATGGCGCACTTATGGGATTTGTCAGCGCGGTCCAGGTCGACAACGAACTGCATATCCAGGAACTGTCCGTCAGCCAACACTTTCAGGGCCACGGCGCTGGACGAAAGTTGCTGTTAGCGGCGATTGAATGTTCCCGGGATCGAGAACTCCATGGTCTGACCCTGACCACATTTCGCGATGTGCCGTGGAATGAAGCGTTTTATCAGCGCATGGGCTTTGAAACATTGAGCCCCGCACAACTGAGCCCGCGTTTAACGACCGTTTTGAACAACGAAGTGGCACACGGCTTACCCGGCGGGCGCCGTTGTGCAATGCGTTTGAACCTTAGACCGGCGCCTTCAGATCCACACCCAACGCCCGCGCAAATGCCTTGACCAGCGGACTGCGCACGGTGTTGTGCCGCAGGATCAGATTGAACGGCGTGACGATATGGATCAGGTCCGGACGCACCGCGCGAAATTGCCCCTGAGCCACCATCGATGCGGCGTAATGTTGCGGCAGAAAGCCCACGAAGCGCCCGGTCTTGATCAGCAACGCCACCGCTTCCACCTGGGTTGCCGACGCCGAAAAGCTGTCGTAGTGGGCAAAATTCAGTTTGTCGCGATGAATCGCGTAACGGTGGTTGATGCACTCGTAATCCTTGAGCACATGGCTACCGATTTCAGCCTCCGGTACCGAGAACAACGGATGTCCGACGGCGCAGTAAACCTCCGAGCGTTCTTCATAAAGCGCGTAGTAATCAAACTCTTCGCGTTTCTGATAAACCGGGACAATGCCAGCCACTAACCGGCCTTCCACTACCCCGCGCTCCACCTCATCCAGCTGTGACGCCTGAAGTTGAAACCTTACTTTCGGTGACTCTTCATTGATTCGTCTAAGGGCGGCAACTAACGGTGAATTAGCATCGGAGAATGTGTTGTCAATCACCCCAACGCCAAGATCGCCTACAAGTTCATTCTGCGCTGAACTAAGCCGGTCTCGAAAGTTGTCGACCGAGGCAAACAAATCGATGGACGCCTGATACACCAGGCTGCCTTCTTCGGTCAGGTGAAAGCCTTCCCGCCCTCGGGTACACAGGCGCATGCCAATGCGGATTTCAAGGTCGGAGATCTGTTTGCTGATGGCTGCCAGCCCCACATTCAGCTCGTTCTGGGCGGCACTGAAACCGCCGGCCTCGACCACGGCCTTGAACACTTTGAGCAGTTTGAAATCCAGACCGCTGAGGGTCAGCGGCGCGCGATGCGACGTTTTCAGCGGCGGGTTTCCGGAATTGGAAAGTGGGGTTTCCATAATGCTTATTTACCTCTGGCGCCCTATTCAACACTCTGTGTCCAACAACAAAAATAGTGCTGGTAAATAATAATGAACACAGAAAACCAGGCTTGGCAACCGCTAATAATCCCCGTACTTCAGTGCCAACTCACTGATTTCGAACTATTAAAAGCTGACACTTCGATCAGCTCTCGCTCCTTCGCAACTGCCCCTATTGAAAACTGCTTTGGCCTGACCACGCCCGGTTGATTGTTTAACGATCCCGGCAAGGGTTTCAGGCCCGGCATACCGATTTCAGTTCGCTTTACCGACGAGGAAAATAACAATGTCTCAAACCACCGACCGTCTCTGGGGTGCGCGCTTCAAAAGCGGCCCATCCGAAGCCCTGGCGGCCTTGTCCCGTTGCCCTGAGCGCTACTTTCGCCTCACCCCGTATGACCTCGCCGGTTCCAAGGCGCATGCCCGTGAACTGCAACGCGCCGGGCTGTTGAGCGAGCAGGAAACCCAGACCATGCTCGACGCTTTGGCGCGCATCGGTGATGACTTCCGCGCCGGCAGCATCGCGCCGACCCTGGACGACGAAGACGTCCACACCTTCATCGAACGCCTGCTGACCGAACGCCTCGGCGCCCTCGGTGGCAAGCTGCGCGCCGGTCGCTCCCGTAATGACCAGACCGCCAACGACCTGCGTCTGTTCCTGCGCGATCATGTACGCACCCTGGCCGTCGAAGTGCTGGCCTTGCAGCAAGCGCTGGTGGATCAGGCCGAGCAACACATCGAAAGCATCTGCCCGGGCTTCACTCACCTGCAACAAGCCCAGCCCATCGTCTTCGCCCACCACTTGCTGGCCCACGCGCAATCGATGCTGCGTGACGTACAACGCCTGGTCGACTGGGATAATCGCACTTCCCTGTCGCCACTCGGTGCCGCGGCCATGGCTGGTTCTGCGATTGCTCGCCTGCCGCAGCAGTCAGCCAAGGAAATGGGCTACAGCGGCGTCTGCGAAAACTCCATCGACGCCGTGGCCAGCCGCGACCACGTCGCCGAGTTCCTGTTTATCGCCAGCATGCTCGGGATCAACATCTCCCGCCTTGCCGAAGAATTCTGCCTGTGGTCGTCGCGGCAATTTCGCTGGGTCGCACTGGACGACGCCTACGCCACCGGCAGCTCGATCATGCCGCAGAAGAAGAACCCGGACATCGCCGAACTGGCCCGGGGCAAGGCCGGCCGGCTAATCGGCAACCTCACCGGTTTGTTGTCGACGCTGAAATCCCTGCCGCTGTCGTACAACCGTGATCTGAGCGAAGACAAGAACGGCGTGCTCGACAGCGTCGACACCTTGCTGCTGGTGCTGCCGGCCATAGCCGGGATGGTGGCGACCATGAAGGTCAACGTTGAAGAGCTGCGGCGTCAGGCCCCGCTGGGCTTCACCCTCGCCACCGAAGTCGCCGACTGGCTGGCCATGCGTGGCGTGCCGTTCAAGGAAGCACACGAAATCACCGGTGCGCTGGTCCAGGCCTGCGAGAAACACGACATTGAATTGTGGGAAGCGTCCCCGGCGTTGTTGGCCCAGATCGATCCGCGCCTGACCGCGGAAGTGCGCGACAGCCTGACCCTTGAAGCCGCCATTGCTGCGCGCAGTGGCTGGGGCGGCACCGCGCCGCAACAAGTGCGCGAGCAGATCGGCCGCCTGAAAACCGCCCTCGCGGCGCAGCAAGAGTGGACCGAGAACTATCAGGGCTTCCGCCTCTAACGGCCGCCGCGCATAACCCTGTGGGAGCTAGCCTGCTAGCGATTTGGCTCTGTCTGACAACCATTCGCTGATTGACACACCGCAATCGCTAGCAGGCTAGCTCCCACAAGGATCTGTGTTGGATTTGAAAGAACAGTTCGGAGAAACAACATGAGCCAGACTCAGGCAGAACGACTCCAGTCGGAGCGAAAACTGGCGGAAAACCAGTTCGATATCACCCAGTACCACCACGTGCCCCGGCGTTATTACGGGCGGATTTTCTTTGCCACCGTGATCGTCATCGCGATTCTCGGGCTGGTGCGGGCCTTCGCCGAAGGCAAGATCGAATGGTCGTACATCGGCCAGTTCCTCACGTCGCAAGCGATCATGTGGGGTTTGCTCAACACCATCGTCATGGCGGTGCTGGCGATGGCGCTGGGCATCGTCTTCGGGGTGATCACCGCGATCATGCGCATGTCAGCCAACCCGATCCTGCGCTACGTGGCGGTAACTTACACCTGGCTGTTTCGCGGTACGCCGCTGATTCTGCAACTGCTGCTGTGGTTCAACCTGGCGCTGATCTTCCCCACCATCGGCATCCCCGGCGTGTTCGAAATGGACACCGTAAGCCTGATGACGCCGTTCGTGGCGGCGCTGCTCGGCTTGAGCATCAACCAGGGCGCCTACACCGCCGAAGTGGTGCGTGCCGGCCTGCTGTCGGTCGACACCGGTCAATACGAAGCAGCCAAGTCAATCGGCATGCCGCGCCTGCAAGCGCTGCGCCGGATCATCTTGCCGCAAGCCATGCGGGTGATCATTCCGCCCGTCGGCAACGAATTCATCGGCATGGTGAAAATGACCTCCCTGGCGAGCGTTATCCAATACTCGGAACTGCTCTACAACGCCCAGAACATCTACTACGCCAACGCCCGGGTAATGGAGCTGCTGATCGTCGCGGGTATCTGGTACCTGGCCACCGTCACCGTGCTGTCCTTCGGTCAAAGCCGTCTGGAGCGTCGATTCGCTCGCGGCGCCGGCAAGCGTTCTTGAGGAGATGAACATGAGAAACATCGTCAAGGCCGTGAGCCTGAACAAGTATTACGACCAGTTCCACGCCCTCAAGGACGTCAACATCGAAGTCGAGCAAGGCGAAGTGCTGTGCATCATCGGCCCGTCCGGCTCCGGCAAAAGTACCTTGCTGCGTTGCGTCAATCAGCTGGAAAAGATCGACAAGGGCGGCCTCTGGGTCGACGGCGAACTGGTGGGCTACCGCGTCGTCGGCAACAAACTGCACGAACTCAACGAGTCGCAGATCGCCCGTCAACGCCTGTCCACCGGCATGGTGTTCCAGCGTTTCAACCTGTTCCCGCACATGACCGTGCTGCAAAACATCACCGAGGGGCCGTGCCAGGTGCTCAAGCGTTCGCCCAAAGAGGCGCACGAAGAAGCCCTGGAACTGCTCGCCCGCGTCGGCCTGGCCGACAAGCGCGACAGCTACCCGATAGAACTCTCGGGTGGTCAGCAACAACGCGTCGCCATTGCCCGTGCCCTGGCCATGCGTCCCAAGCTGATGCTGTTCGATGAACCCACTTCGGCACTCGACCCGGAACTGGTCGGTGAGGTGCTGTCGGTGATGCGCGACCTCGCGCAAACCGGCATGACCATGATCGTCGTCACCCATGAACTGGGCTTCGCTCGCGAGGTTTCCAACCGCATGGTGTTCATGGACGGCGGGCAGATCGTGGAGGCTGGAAGCCCCGAAGAAATACTAATAAGTCCGCAAAACCCGCGCACCCAAAGCTTCATTTCTGCCGTTCGAACCTAGGTGCCGTTTGGCGCTCACAACACTCATAAGAGAACGACCATGAAGAACATCGTTATCCCAGCAGTACTCGCAGGCGTTATGGCTTCCGGCTTCACTTGGGCCGCCGAGCTTCCGGCCAGCATCAAGGAAAAAGGCGAGGTCGTGGTAGCGATCATGCCGAACTACCCGCCGATGGATTTCAAGGATCCGGCCACCAACACCCTCACCGGCCTTGACGTTGACCTGGGCAACGCCCTGGCCGAACGTCTGGGCGTGAAGATCAAATGGCAGGAAACCGGCTTCGAGCAGATGATCAACGCGTTGACCACCGACCGCGTGGACATGGTGATGTCGGGCATGACCGACACCGCCGAGCGTCAGGCCAGCGTGACCTTCGTCGACTACTTCACCAGCGGCCCGCAGTTCTACACCTTGCAGAAGAACAAGGACTTCAACGAGATCACCGACCTGTGCGGCAAGAAAGTCGGCACCAGCCGTCGCACCACCTTCCCGGCGGAAATCGCTGAATACAGCAAGGCCCACTGCGAAGCCGCCGGCAAACCGGCCATCGTGGTGGTCGGCACCGAAGGTTCGGCCGATGCCCGTGCACAACTTCGTCAGAGCCGGATCGATGCGGCGATGCAAGGCAGCGAGACCCTGCCTTACCTCAAGACCCAGGAAAAGGACATGTACAAGACCGTGGGTCTGCCGATCTCTTCGCAGTTCACCGGGCTGGGTGTTAGCAAGAAAAAACCTGAGCTGAGTGAAGCGCTGAAAGTCGCGTTGCAGAGCATGGTCGATGACGGCAGCTACCAGACGATCCTGAAGAAATGGGATCTGGAGCTGGGTGCGATCAAGACTGTGACCATTAACGCCGGCAAATAAGTGGTTGGGATGGGTTTTGGTGATGCTGAATGTTTTGTTCGGCTCAAGATCCACCCCTCACCCCAACCCTCTCCCCAAGGGGTAGAGGGGGCTGACCGAGTTGTTTTGTAGAAGTACTGCGACCTGAGATATCGAGTTGAACTCAGGTTTGAAAACGCTGGAGATCGGCTCCCTTTCCCCCTCTCCCCCCTGGGAGAGGGCGGGGGTGAGGGGTCGATTTAACCAGCGCTGAAGATTCAACTGACAAGCATTAAATTCAACCGGAGCGCCACACCCATGTCCTCCCCACCCCAACCCTCCTGGCCCGACCAGCACAAAGCCTGCCTCGCCCTGGCCTTCGACCTCGATGGCCCGACCGGCGATGCCATGCTCAACGGCTCGATCTGGCGCAAGCCCGAGTACTTCGGTTTCGGCGGTTACGGTCCTTACCGGGCCTTGCCGCGCATCCTCGATCTGCTCGACGACTACCGGATCCCGACGACATTTTTCGTCCCGGCCTGGGTCGTGGAGAACTGGCCAAAACAGTGCCAGGCCATTGTCGAGCGCGGGCATGAGGTGGCGTACCACGGCTACAAACACGAATCCTTTTACGCCCTGACGCTGGAACAGCAAAAGGACGTCATGAAGAAATCCCGCGAGGTGTTCTGGAACCACCTGAACATCCGCGCCGAAGGGTTTCGCACCCCGTCCGGCGACTGGCGCGCCGAAACGCCGGCGATGCTGGTGGAAGCCGGCGTGACTTACTCCAGCAGCATGCGCGGCGATGACCGCCCGTACCTGGTGAAAGTGCCGGGCCATGAAACCCCGCTGGTGGAAATCCCCGGTCGCTGGGAAATGGACGACTACGCCTCCCTCGCCTACACCCGTGCACCGGACTTCCCTTCCGGGCTGGACCGCACCGCCAGCTACGCACTGACCCTCGACAACTGGCGCCGCGAGTACGACGGCGCGATGAACGAAGGCCTGTGCCTGACCACCCTGTTCCACCCCAAGATCACCGGCAAGCCAGGTCGAATACTGCTGCTGGAAAAACTTTTCGAACACATGCGCCAGCGCGACGACGTGTGGTTTGCCACTTGCCGCGATGTCGCCCGGTGGTGGCTCAAGGAGCATCACCATGGCTGATTCCACTGTGTGGCCCAAAGGCTATCGCTGCGCCGTGATCCTGACTGTCGATTACAACGACATCCACGGCATCCTGACTCAAGCGCCTGAGGTCGCCGGGCGCGACAAGACATTATCGGTCTGGCGTTATGGCACCCAACGCGGCGTCGACCGTTTGCTCGATCTGTTCGCCGAACTCGGCGTAAAAAGCAGCTGGTGCATCCCCGGCCTCGTCGCCGAGGAAAACCCGGAGCACATTCGTGCGATTCAGGCCGGCGAGCATGAGATCGCCTGCGCAGGTTATCGCCATCAGAACTACGACCTGCTCGATCTCGCTGAACAAAGCGCGGAGATCGCCAAGGGTTGCGCGGCGTTGACAGCGCTGACCGGCCAGCGTCCGACCGGGTTTCGCCTCCCGGCCGGTAACGGTGCGCCAGGCTTCATCGAAGCGTTGAGGGATCAAGGCATTCGCTGGTCTTCGTCGTGGCGCGGCGACGACTTGCCCTTCGCTCACCCCACAGCACCCGAAGTGATCGAGTTGCCATTGCACTACGAACTGGAAGACGAACCCTACTTCGCCTTCAACCTCAGCCCGGCGGTGCCGCCGGCGCAATCGCGAATCGCCTCTTACAGCCATACCCTGAGCAACCTGCAAATGGACTTCGCCGGGTTTCACCGCTTTGGCCTGTGTTACGTGCTGCGCCTGCACCCGGAAATCATTGCCACGCCGGGACGGATTGGCGTGTTGCGCGAATTGCTTGAAGGCATCCAGCAGCACGATGACGTGTGGATCGCCACGGCCGGCGAAGTCGCGCAATGGTGGGCGGATTCGGTAGCACCCGTGACCGAGGATCACCCGGC
This sequence comes from Pseudomonas sp., assembly GCF_051660785.1. Taxonomy (GTDB): domain Bacteria; phylum Pseudomonadota; class Gammaproteobacteria; order Pseudomonadales; family Pseudomonadaceae; genus Aquipseudomonas. The sequence continues at coordinate 11,830 of NZ_JBOFQE010000058.1, read as the reverse complement.
ATCGGTGTATGAGCGGCACTATCGGGATTACCTCCTATGACTGAACGCATGCAGCGACTGGCGCAGTTTTGCGTCGACACACGGTTTGAAGACTTGCCACCGGCCCTGGTGGCGCAAGCCAAGCGACACATCCTCGACACCTTCGGCGCAACCTTGGCCGGGGCAGACAGCGAGGTGGCGAAGCAGGCGCGCCAGGTATTTGCAGGTGAAGCCGGCTACACCTTGGTCTGGGGCGCCGACCTGCGCGTAGGTGCTGCCCAAGCGGCAATCCTCAACGGCATCGCCGCCCATGCCCTGGAACTGGACGATACCGGTGGCTGCGATCATTCCGGCGCGGTGGTGCTGCCGGCGGTCATGGCCGCGTTGTCGATGCAGACGGAACCGGTCAACGGTCGCGAGTTGATTACCGCCGTGGTGATTGGCTACGAAGTCAGCCGTCGCGTGCTCGAAGCCTGCGGCGGTTACTCGGCACACAACGGCGCTGGCTGGCATTCGACCGCGACCTGCGGGGTGTTCGGCGCTGCGGCGGCCAGTGCGCGGATTCTGGGTTTGAATACAGAACAGACGGTATCGGCGCTGGGCATAGCCGGCAGTTTCAGCGGCGGGTTGTGGGCCTTCATCCACGACGGCTCGCAGAGTAAAAAGCTGCACAGCGGTCGCGCAGCCGAAGGCGGATTGCTGGCAGCGCGGTTTGCTCAACAAGGCATCAGCGGGCCGAAGCAGTTGTTCGAGGATGTCTGGGGCGGTTTTCTCAGAACCCTGGCCGGCGTGTCTTCAGACCCGAGCGCGCTCGATGCCGATCTGGGCGTCGTGTGGAAGCTTGCCCGCTGTTCAATCAAGCCATACGCCGCGTGCAGGGGGACTCATTCGGCAATCGATGCGTTGGGGTTGCTGCTGGATGAACTGCAGATCGATACCGATCACATTGAAGACATCGAGGTTTCGTTGTGCGGGTTTCTTCATGACATGTGCGGCGGTCAGGATGTCGGCACACTGGCAGGCGCGCAGATGAGCCTGCCGTATGCCCTCGCCGCCCGGCTGGTGCATGGGCATTGCCGGCTGGAGGCTTATGACAAGGCAGAACGGGGTGATCCGCGGATTGCCCACTGGATGTCGCGCATTCGTCTTGAAGTGGATCCGCAACTGTCAGAGGATGGCGAGCCCGTTGTCAGCGTGCGGACCGTGGACGGTCGGCAGGCGAGCCTGTGTGTTGACCCACCACTGGGCGCGCCGGGGAATCCGTTGAGTGACGAGGCGCTGGAGGAGAAGTTTTTCAGTCTGGCGACGCGGGTGATGCCGCGGTCGCAAGCGCATGAACTGCTTGAGCAATTGTGGCGGCTGGATGCGCTTGATTCGGTTCGTTCGCTGGATCGGTGGCTGACTTGAAACCTGTATTTCCATTGACGCCCCTATCGCGAGCAGGCTCGCTCCCACAGTTGATATGTAGTGATCACACATTTTATGGCCACTGAAGATCCAATGTGGGAGCGAGCCTGCTCGCGATGGCAGCGACTCGGTCCCGCGTCGAACACTACAAAATCTGAATAAGGACATTTGCCCCACCGTGGCCACTTACTCACTCGTTATCCGCCGGTTGATGATCGTTTCACTGACCATCGTCGTCAGCCGCGCCATCACCAGCCCGCTGCTCACGTTGTTCCTGAGCAACAAACTCGGTCTCAACCAACAGGATGTCGGTTTGTTGCTGGGCATCGCGGTGTTCATCGCCACCCTGCTCGCGCTTTACGGCGGTTACATCATTGACCGCCTCGAGAAGCGTCGGCTGTTGATCCTGGCCATGCTCTCCAGCGCCATCGGCTTTGTGCTGCTAACCTTCGCCGAAAACCTCTACCTGACCACCGCCACCCTGGTGATCACCGAAACCGCCTCGGCGCTGTTCCTGATCGGCTCCAAGGCGATCCTCAGCGAAAACCTGCCCATGGGTCAGCGCGCCAAAGCCTTTTCGCTGCGCTATACCCTGACCAACATCGGCTACGCCACCGGCCCGATGCTCGGCGTGGTGATTGCCGGCGTATACCCGATTGCGCCGTTCCTGATTGCTGGCGGCATCGCGTTCTTCAGTATTTTCCTGATGATCGGAATACCAAAGGACTCGGCCCCGACACCCGCCATCGGCCAGCCCCAAAGTTTTCTCAAGACGCTGATCACCCTCAAGAACGACCGCACGCTGATCATGTTCACCTGCGGCTGCCTGCTCAGCACCGTGGTCCACGGCCGTTTCACCCTGTACCTGTCGCAATACCTGCTGGTGACCCACGACTCCAAGCGCGCGCTGGAAACCATGGCCGCCCTGCTCGCCTGCAACGCCATCAGCGTGATCCTGCTGCAGTACCAGATCGGCCGTTTCCTCAAGCGCGAACAACTGCGTTACTGGATCGCCGGCGGCACCAGCCTGTTTATCGTCGGGCTGATCGGCTTCAGCCTGGCCGACAGCCTGGTGAGCTGGTGCGTGGCGATGTTCATCTTCACCCTCGGTGAAATGATCATTTACCCCGCCGAATTTCTCTTCGTCGACACCCTGGCCCCGGAAGAACTGCGCGGCAGTTACTACGGCGCACAGAACCTGGCAGCCCTCGGCGGTGCGCTAAGCCCGGTGATTTGCGGATTCCTGCTGATGCACACCCCGGCGCAGACAATGTTTTACGCCCTGAGCGCGTTGACGGCCATGGGCGGCTTCCTGTGTTTCATGAGTGGCCGCCGAGTCGCCTTACAGCAAAAATAATGCACTCAAGCTGCATTAATATGAATTTGTCAGCATCGGCAATGAACGGCACACTGTGCCCTGTTCCTCCCCCAATTGTTGGAACACCTTCAAGGGCTTTCTGGGTTTCCCAGCTAAGCCTTTTTTTTGCATAGCTTTTTGTCAACGGATCGTTTGCCTCATGCTCGCTCGCTGGTTACCCGCCGCCATCAACACCCGTCCTTCCGAATGGAGTCGCGCTGCCATCGGCATGTCCCTGGGCACGATGTTCAGCGTCTGGCTGTGCGCTCAGGTGTTCGGCATGGAAGTGGCCCAGCATTTGATCGGTCCGTTGGGTGCCTCGGCGGTGTTGCTCTTCGCCGTGTCCTCCGGCGCCCTCGCACAGCCGTGGTCGATACTCGGCGGATACTTGAGCGCCGGCGTCGTGTCGCTGCTGGTAGCCCACGTACTTGGGCGAACCCTCGGCAGCGCATGCCTGGCGGCGGGTATGGCGCTGATTCTGATGTGCTGGCTGCGTTGCCTGCACCCACCGGCCGGGGCGTTGGCGCTGCTGTTGGTGCTAGCCGACCCGGCGACAATCGCGCTGGACTGGAAAGCCCTCGGCGCGGTGATGCTCGCCGCAATGACCATGCTGCTCAGCGCCCTGGCGTACAACAACCTGACGCGCATCCGCTACCCCAAACGCGCCAGCGAACCGGTGGCCGTCATTCCCGCCGATCACCCGCCCGTCGACAGCCAGGCCATTAATGTCCAAGACCTGAAACTGGCCCTGGCGGAGATGGAAGCGTTCTTCGATGTCACGCCGGAAGACCTGGAGCAACTGATTCATATCAGTGAGTTACACGCTAAACGTCGCAGTATTGGTGAAGTGTTGGCCCGTAGCTGATAACGTCATAGAAGCCGACAAACGGTCGGTGCATGTCGACAAACTGCGGCTAAATTCAAATCTGTACCGCATAGAGTTGTCTGCCTTTCACTACGAAGTCTGGCCCGCCGTAACGTCCAGTAGCGATGACATGGAAGAAGTCTGGCTATGGAGAAACACTCGACATCGTTGAGTGGCGACGCTGCCTTCGCGCTTTGACAGAACCGCACCTCCCAGAAGCAACAACACGCAATCCTTCGCGTATTTTGCTGTTCGTGAATGCTCCGGGTACGTGATTCGTACTTGAAGGGCTCTGTTGTTCTTTGCTCTGCCAGCTCTCTGCTCTGGTGGTTTCGAAACCTTTTTTTCGAAAACTGCGAGAGGGAAGTCTCATGAGCGATTCACTTCTGAAAATACTGCAAGGACCTGAGTTCGATCCGCGAATCCGCCATCAGCTGCCATTGCGCGAGTACATGGGCCTGACCATCAGACGCATGCGCGAAATCGTCCAGTCCGGCCTGATCACCAATGACATGTGGCGCGGTCAGCCCCGGCAGTCGGACTTTCGACAGATGTGCGATTTCCTGGGCCACGTCGGTGCGTTTGACTACGCGCTGTTCTCCTCGATCGTCGACCACATGATCGCCGGTAACGCGTTGTTTGCTCAGGCGGATGCGCTGCAAGTCACGCATTACCGGCAAGAAGTCATCGAAATGAGCGCGGTTTACGCATTCGGCTGCACCGAAATCAACAGCGGCTCTGACGTGCGTAACCTGCAAACCACGGTCACCTTTGATCCCTTGAGTCAGTGCCTGACGCTGCATACCCCATCACCCGGTGCCTGTAAATTCTGGATCGGCAATGCGCTGCACGCGGCACAGGTTGTCATGGTGCTGGCGCGTTTGATCGTGAATGACGAGGACGAGGGACTGCACTGGTTCCGGGTGGTGATCCGCGAGCAGGAAAATGGCCCGCTGTCAGCTGGCGTCAAGGTCATGGCCTGCGACCCAAAAGGCGGGATCCACGCCAATCAAGTGGCCGGCATCCGCTTCTGTGAGATGAGATTGCCGCTGGACGCGATGATGCAACGGCACGCCCGGTTCACAGGTGACGGTCAATTTATCAGCGACATTCCCAGAGACCAGCGTGCGACCCGCGCCATGGAGACGTTCATTCAGGAGCGTGTGTTCCTTTTGGCTGCGGCGCGTGGCGGCGCAGGTCTGTGCGCGCATCTGGCATACCGCTTCGTCTGCCATCGAATGGTGAAAAACGCCGACTCCAGTGAGCCGTTGCTGGCCAAACCCCTGATTCGGCAACGGCTGTACGTCGAACAGCTCAAGGCACTCGCGCTGAAACTTCTGGAGCAAGCCATCCTGTCGCGCTTCGAAGACCTGTGGGATCAGCCGGACAAACGCAAAGAGCTGCATATTCTTGCGGCCGTCGCCAAAAGTGTCGGCACCTGGATGGGGCTGGACGTGATGCGCATGTGCCGCGAACTGTGTGGCTCCCAGGGTTTTCACCATTACAACCAGATCGTCACGCTGTGCATGGACTGCGAGATCAGCATCACCTTCGCCGGTGACAACAGTGTCATGGCCTATCAAGTGGCCAGGGATGCGGTGACCCGACCGCGGTTTGCCTCGCACCCCACGGGCAACATTGCCCAGCGCATTGAAAAAAAGATTGTCGAGCAGTGTCGCGGTCCGGGCGAAGTGTCGCACCGTCAGGCGTTGGCGTTGACCTATGCCAGAGCCCTTGACCTGATCATCGACGAAGTACAGCGCAATCAACTCGTGTCGCCAGAAATGAGCCACGACCTTGTCCATGTCTTTGCTGCGCACTTGAGCGAAGGTGGGTTGACCGTTGACAGCGCCAATTTGAACGTTCAAGCGACTGAAGCTCAGCTAGCGCTGCTGGCGACGTTGTTGGCGCCGGAGCCGGAACTGATCAGTGCGCCGATCAATAATTCGGACTATCTCCGGCGATTCACCGATGCCTTGTACGAGGAGCAATGAAATGGACATTCAATCGCTGCTCGACTTCACCCGTCGCGAGACTGTTCGTGATCCTTATGAAGCCTACGCCTGGTTGCGAGAGCATCACCCGGTTTATTGGTGTTCGCACTTTCAAGCCTGGTTTCTGACTCGGTACAGCGACGTGTTCGCCGCGCAGGCCGACACTCAACGCTACTCCTCGAACCGTATGCAACAACTGGTGGATGCCCAGGTGCCGCCGGAAAAACGCGCGCAACTGGCAACGTTCGTCAAACTCGCGTCCGAATGGATGTACTCGCAGGATGGCACAGCGCACAAGGACAGTCGTCACCTGCTGGGTAAAGCGTTCACGCCCCGCACCATTGAATCCTTGCGTCAAACTGTTCAGGAGATCACTGATGCCGAACTGTCCCGGCTCGAACCGCAGACGGATCTGATGGAGAACCTGTTCAACCGCGTTCCGGCCCTGATCCTGGCCCATCTCTATGGCATCCCTCGCGAAGACGCGCTGAAGCTCAGGCGCTGGACGGATTGCATTCTGATCTTTCTGGTTGGGAGCCTGGACCCGGACGTTGGGCCTGCTCAGGCGCTGAAAGGCGTTGAAGAGATGTACGCCTATTTCGCTGAGGTCATCGAGCAGCGTCGAAAACAGCCTGAGGATGACTTGGTCAGCCGGGTACTGGAGGCCAGTGTGGAAAGCGATTCGAGCACTGATCAGGTGCTGGCGCAGATTGTCTTCATCCTGGTCGCGGGCTACACCACCAGTGCGGATCAGCTGTGCATCGGTTTGTTGCACCTGCTTGAGCATCCCGATCAGTTTGAAACACTGAAGGCGGATCTGCACCTGATCAAACCGGCCATCGAAGAGATGCTGCGCTTCGATTCTGCCGGTTCATTCAGCCATCGGGTGCTCAACGAAGACGTCTCGATCCATGGCGTCACGATGAAACAAGGCGATCTGGTCTACCTGATGCGCGCCTCTGCCAATCGTGACCCCGAGAAATTCCCCGACCCCGACCGATTCGATATACGCCGAAAACACAACGATCACCTGGCGTTTGGTCGGGGTGAGCATTTCTGCATGGGGACCGCATTGTTCCGCCTTGAAGCTGAAGTGGTTTTTACCTCGCTGTTCAAGCGCTTTCCCGAGTTGAGCCTGATTGCTGACAAACCTGCGATCTGGCGCGACAACAATCTGCAATTTCGTGGACTGAAATCACTGCCCATTGATCTGGGCAAGGGAGATGGGCAATGAAAATTCAACGGGTTTTTTCGCAGGCACCGTGGGAGAAAATGGCTGGCTATTGCAGGGCAATACGGGTTGGCGAACGCATTCTGATGGGGGGCACGGTAGCGTTCGATGACAAGGGCAAGCCTTACAAACCGGGGAATGCGTACAAGCAAACCCTGCGTTGCCTGGAGATTATTGAAACCTCTATCAAACAGCTCGGCGTAGATCGACGAAGCATTATCGGCATCCGCATCTACACCACCAGCATGAAGTTCTGGCCGAAGATCGCCAGGGCTCACAAAGAGTTCTTCGAAGGCCATCCGCCGACATTGATGTGTCTGGCGGTCTCCGAGTTGATCAGCAAGGAGTATGTGGTTGAAATCACAACCGAGGCAACGGCTTGCGAGATTGAACTATGACGTCCCATCAGCAGGACTCGGAACCTGGCGTCGAAAGCACCAGAACAGCGCTTCGCGACTTGATGGTGGTCAACGTTCGCGACCTTTCGATCAAGCGTCATGGGCGAGCGCTGCCATTGCGAATCTACACCCCCGCCGGCTCGGGGCCGTTTGCGGTGCTGATGTTTGTCCATGGCGGCGGCTGGGTCACCGGCGACCTGGACACCCACGACGGCTTTTGCCGACACATGTGTGAATGGGCAGGTTGTGCCGTGGTCGCCGTGGACTATGCACGCCCTCCGGAATACGTGTTTCCCGCGGCGGTAGAAGATTGCTGTGCAGCGACCGAGTGGGTTGCCGAACACGGCCCGTCCCTGGGGCTGGATCCTTCCCGAATGGCAGTGGCCGGTGGCGGTTCCGGCGGTGGGCTGGCGGCGGTCATCTGCCAATGGGCCCGTGACCAAGGCAAGCCGCCGATCATGTTTCAACTGTTGCTTTACCCCTTGCTCGACTGTCTGGCTGAAAATCCTTCCCACAGAGAATTCGCCGAAGGGTTCGGGCTGACCGGCAAAATGCTTGAGTGGTATATCGATCACTATGTGCCAAAAGGCGTTTCCCGCAGCGATCCACGTCTGTCTCCCGTGCGGCATGGAAACCTGAGTGGCTTGCCGCCAGCGCTGATCATCACCTCTGAACTGGATGTATTGCGGGACGAAGGCCGGGAGTACGTGCGCCGACTCACGGAGGCTGACGTGCCGGTTCAACACAAAGAGTATCCGGGCATGCATCACGGCTTTATCAACTACCCGGCGAGTTTTGATGATGCCAGGCAGGCACTGCTGCTCTGCGCTCAGGTTCTGCAAAAGCACCTTCGCCATTGAATGTAGAAAGGGCCAGAGTTGATACCCTGGCCCGAATCACGCTGGAAACCATACTTGCAGACGCTGAAAACCCTGTGGCGAGGTAATGCTGTTCACTTAAGACAATCATCAGTCGAGCGAGAACCTGTGGCGAGGGGATTTATCCCCGCTGGGCTGCGAAGCGGCCCCCTGCGCTCGTTCAGACAGACCGAGCTGTGTGGATTTACGACTGCTTCGCAGCCGAACGGGGCGGTGCGACGTTTCGCTAAATCCCCTCGCCACAAGTATGTGCCCCCTTCGAAATCCGCTTTAGCCCTGCGGGCCGACGTTATCCAGCACCCGGTTCGCGGTGATCTCCGCCATCATGATGCTGTTCGAAATACCCAGCAGCGCATAGCGCGACTCACCCTCCAGGTGATCCACCAACTGTTGCACCATCACATCAACCGAGGCCAACGTCTCGACCAGATAAACCGCCAGGGTTTCGGTCGTGGCCTCAGGGTCTACGGAAAACAGGGTGCTGCGTGTTCGCGGGGTGGATTTGATGTCGGCGTTCGACGGGAAGTGGAAGTCGAGCGCCCGCTCGGCGGCCTCGTTGAGTTTTTTGGAATCGGTGGATTCGTAGGGGGAAACGTCGTCTGTTTCGGGTGGATTGGGTGTTGGTTTGAACATAGGTGCAGACCTCTTACGTCTTTAAAAGGAAGCCATCACTCTCGCTACCAAACGAAGGGTGGCGGCCATGCGCAGGTTGGTAGACCGGGACGTAAGGAGACCGGCGCGCCCGAAAGCGCCCTGTGCATGACCACCATAAAGCAGAGTCGAACAAACGCTGCGAATCATGATGCTTATGCACCTTACGTCACCCGGGGCTACCAAACCCCATCGCTGCTCTTCAGCGACGGGGAAACGATAAAACCCAGGCCCAAGGCGCACAAGCCGGCGGATTCTGGCGCAGTCGTAGGCAACGACGCAAGGATGTGTAGCCTGAGAGAGTGTCTGGAGATGTCTATTAAACATCGCTGTTTAATTCTGCCCCGGGCTGAGGTCGCAAGGTTGCCCTGCAACATGGAATCTTCCACATTGAGAGTCATGCAAATATGCAGGAAGCACCTGCACATATCCCGGTTGTACATCACAAATTTGCACTGGTACGATCCAGCATCGCTCGCGCGCGAGCTTCTCTATAAAGAACAATAAAAGCAGGGAGTTAGTGATGACTGCTCAGGTTTCATCGAAGGGGACTTCGTCCATGAATGCCATGCAAAACGAAGTGCTGGCCGAGGTTCGCAACCACATCGGTCACCTGACCCTCAATCGCCCCGCCGGCCTCAACGCCATTACCCTCGAAATGGTTCGCGACCTGCAGCGTCAGCTGGATGCCTGGGCGGTGGATTCCAACGTGCACGCGGTGGTCTTGCGCGGTGCCGGCGAGAAAGCGTTCTGTGCCGGTGGCGACATTCGTTCGCTGTATGACAGTTACAAGAACGGCGAAACGCTGCACGAAGATTTCTTCGTCGAGGAATACGCCCTCGACCTCGCGATTCACCATTACCGTAAGCCGGTGCTGGCCCTGATGGACGGCTTTGTTCTCGGCGGTGGTATGGGGCTGGTGCAAGGCACTGATCTGCGTGTGGTCACCGAGAAGAGCCGTCTGGCGATGCCGGAAGTGGCCATCGGTTATTTCCCGGACGTCGGTGGCAGTCACTTCCTGCCACGGGTGCCCGGTGAACTGGGAATTTATCTGGGCGTCAGCGGCGTGCAGATCCGTGCGGCGGATGCGCTCTATTGCGGTTTGGCCGACTGGTTTCTGGAAAGCGAAAAACTTGCCACCCTCGACGAACAACTCGATCAGCTTGAATGGCACGACACGCCGCTCAAGGACCTGCAAGGCCTGCTGGCCAAACTCGCCGTGCAGCAGCTCCCCGACGCGCCATTGAAAGCGCTGCGCCCGGCCATCGATCACTTCTTCGCCCTGCCCGATGTGCCGAGTATTGTTGAGCAACTGCGTGAAGTCACAGTCGCCGACAGCCATGAATGGGCCCTGAGCACCGCTGACCTGCTGGAAAGCCGTTCGCCGCTGGCGATGGGCGTGACCCTGGAAATGCTGCGTCGCGGTCGACAATTGAGCCTGGAAGACTGCTTCGCCCTTGAGCTGCACCTGGACCGTCAGTGGTTCGAGCGCGGCGACCTGATCGAAGGCGTGCGCGCCTTGCTGATCGATAAAGACAAGCAACCGCGCTGGAACCCGCCGACCTTGCAAGCGCTGGACGCCGAGCACGTCGCGAGTTTCTTCAGCGGTTTTGACCAGAGCGGGAGCTGAGCCATGCACGATATCGAATTGAGCGAAGAGCAAGTCATGATCCGCGACATGGCCCGGGACTTTGCCCGCGGCGAAATCGCGCCCCACGCGCAAGCCTGGGAAAAGGCCGGCTGGATCGATGACGGTCTGGTGGCGAAGATGGGCGAACTGGGCCTGTTGGGCATGGTGGTGCCGGAAGAATGGGGCGGCACTTATGTCGACTACGTTGCCTATGCCTTGGCCGTGGAAGAGATTTCCGCCGGCGATGGCGCCACCGGCGCGTTGATGAGCATCCACAACTCGGTCGGCTGCGGCCCCGTGCTCAACTACGGCACCGAAGAACAGAAACAAACGTGGCTGCCGGACCTGGCCAGCGGCCAGGCGATCGGCTGCTTCTGCCTGACCGAGCCGCAAGCCGGCTCCGAAGCGCATAACCTGCGCACCCGCGCTGAACTGCGCGACGGCCAATGGGTGATCAACGGCGCCAAGCAATTCGTCAGCAACGGCAAACGGGCGAAACTGGCGATTGTGTTTGCCGTGACCGATCCGGACCTGGGCAAGCGCGGCATCTCGGCGTTCCTGGTGCCGACCGATACCGCCGGTTTCATCGTCGACCGCACCGAACACAAGATGGGCATCCGCGCCTCGGATACTTGCGCGGTGACGTTGAACAACTGCACGATTCCCGAAGCCAACCTGCTGGGTGATCGCGGCAAAGGGCTGGCGATTGCCCTGTCCAATCTTGAAGGCGGCCGCATCGGCATCGCCGCGCAAGCATTGGGCATTGCCCGGGCGGCATTCGAAGCCGCACTGGATTACGCCCGAGGCCGCGTGCAATTCGACAAGCCGATCATCGAGCACCAGAGCATCGCCAACCTGCTGGCCGACATGCACACCCGGCTGAACGCGGCGCGCTTGTTGATTCTGCATGCTGCGCGGCTGCGCAGTGCCGGCAAGCCGTGCCTGTCCGAGGCTTCGCAGGCGAAATTGTTTGCGTCGGAAATGGCCGAGAAGGTCTGCTCGTCGGCGATGCAGATTCATGGCGGGTATGGGTATCTGGAGGATTACCCGGTGGAGCGCTATTACAGGGATGCGCGAATTACGCAAATTTATGAAGGGTCGAGCGAGATACAGCGGATGGTGATTGCTCGGGAGCTTAAGAACTACCTTGTGTGAGGTCTGGGATCGGGGGTGGTCTTTGAATCCACCCCTCACCCTAACCCTCTCCCCAGAGGGGCGAGGGGACTGACCGAGTTGTTTTTCGAGTTACATCGACCTGAAAGTTCCGAGTCGAACTCAGGTTGGAAGAGCATGAAGATCGGCTCCCTTTCCCCCTCTCCCCCGTGGGGAGAGGGCTGGGGTGGGTAAAAACCGGGTACATCCTTTACGTTTGAGACCGGGGACATGGTTTACAGGTATCAATCATGGTCAGGAGGTACTGACCATGCCCTGGAATCGAGA
>NZ_JBOFQE010000057.1:0-42564 GCF_051660785.1 Pseudomonas sp. | reverse complement strand
CTCGCTCCCACAGGGTTTGGGGTTGAGCACAGATTTGTGTTCACCTCCAAACCACTGTGGGAGCGAGCCTGCTCGCGATGCTTTTAAGGTTTACGCGGACTCAAGACGATCTGCGCCGGAATGTTTCGCACGATCTGCTTCTGCAGATTCAAATCAAAATCCGAATCCAGTTTCTTCACTCGCTTGGTCAGCAACGTCGCCAACCAAGGGTAATCTTGCGTGCGTGGCGCCTGAATGCTCACGTCACATTGATAATTCACCACATCAGCGGCGATCGCATCCAGTTGACGGCGAAGTTTGGTCATATCGGTGAGGTTCAATGCAACCGTAGTGCTTTCGGCGGTCGGATCAATCACCTTCGCCTGCGGTTTGGCCTCAGCCGCCAACAGCGCCGCTTCTGCCCGGTCCAGCTCGGCTTTACGAGCATCAACGATCGCGTTGTTGAGCCCACCCGTCAGCGCCGGGGCCTTTGGCATTAACGCCCGAGCCCGCGCCAGCGCCGTGGCGGCCGCGTTCACATCGCCCTTTTGCAAGACGATCTGGCTGCGGCGCAGATAGGCTTCGGCCAATTGCCGCTGGTATTGCACAAGGGACGGGTCGTCGGGCGACTGGGCCTGCAAGGTTGCCAGTTGATCCTCGGCGGTGGCCAGCTCGCTGCTGGCCAGGTTTTGTTCCAGCTGCGCGATGGCCGCGGCTCGTGCACCGGTCGCCTCATTAGTGGCCGATGGCGTGCTTTGACATGCGCCCACTAGCAGCGAAAATGCGGCAAGGAGCAGATAACGGGAGGCTAACAGCTTCATTCCTGCGACTCTCTATTTGCGCAAAAAACGAGCAAGTCTACACCCCTCGACGGGGCAGGACAAAACTCAGCAGAAACAGTGCGGCGGCCGTCACAACAATCGATGGACCCGCCGGGGTGTCCTTGAACCACGACAACGCCAGCCCGCCACAGACCGCGAGCATGCCCAGCAGGCTCGCGCCCAGTGCCATCTGCTCCGGCGACCGGGCGTGACGCTGTGCCGCAGCCGCCGGGATGATCAACAATGAAGTAATCAGCAATACACCGACGATTTTCATCGCCACAGCGATCACCACAGCGATCAGCAACATCAGGGTCAGGCGCAGCGCCGGTACCGGTAAACCTTCCACTCTGGCCAGTTCTTCATGCACCGTGATTGCCAGCAATGGCCGCCACAACGTGACCAGCAAGGTCAGAACGGCCGCGCTGCCGCCGAGTATCCAGGCCAGGTCGGTCGGGCTGATCGCCAGCAGGTCGCCAAACAGATAAGCCATCAAGTCGATCCGCACTTCGTGCATGAAGCTTAGTACGACAAGGCCCAGAGAGAGCGTGCTCGGTGCGAGAATTCCCAAAAGCGTGTCGGACGCCAGCGGCTGACGCTGCTGCAACGTCACCAGCAGCACCGCCAACAGCAAGCAGCCGACGGTGACGGCCACGGTCGGACTGACATCCAGCAGAAAGCCCAACGCCACGCCGAGCAAGGCCGCGTGGGACAAGGTGTCGCCGAAGTAGGCCATGCGCCGCCAGACCACAAACGAACCCAGCGGTCCCGCGACCAGTGCCAAAGCCAGACCTGCAAGCAGGGCGTAGAGCAGAAAATCAGCCATGCTTGCAGCTATCTCCATGGACATGGGGTTGGGACGTCGAGGCCGCACTGACCACCGATCCATGCAGGTCGTGAGCGTGGTCGTGGTGGTGGTGATAAATCGCCAGGCTTTGTGCGTTCTTTCCGAACAGCTCGACGAACGCCGGATCGCCGCTGACCTGTTCCGGGTGCCCGGAGCAGCAGACATGGCGATTCAGGCAAACCACCTGGTCGGTGGTGCTCATGACCAGGTGCAAATCATGGGAGACCATCAATACGCCGCAGCCGTGACGGTCACGCAAGCGCGTGATCAGGCTGTAGAGCTCGGCCTGACCGGCCACATCGACGCCTTGCACCGGCTCATCGAGCACCAGCAATTCCGGTTCCCGCAACAAGGCGCGAGCCAGCAGCACCCGCTGCATTTCGCCACCGGAAACACTTTGCACCGGGCTGTCGATCACCTGTTCGGCGCCGACTTCCTTGAGTGCCGCCAAGGCCCTGGCGCGGTCCACGCCCGGCACCAGACGCAAGAAACGCAGCACTGAAAGCGGCAGCGTCGGATCGACGTGAAGTTTTTGCGGCATGTAACCGACCCGCAGTTTCGGCTTGCGCCAGACGCTGCCGCTGTCCGGCTTCAACAGACCGAGCACGGCGCGCACCAGCGTCGTTTTGCCCGCACCGTTCGGGCCGATCAGGGTAACGATCTGCCCGGGCTCGACGCTCAGTTCGATGTTATCCAGCACGTTTTGCCCGGCAAAGGTGACGGCAACCTGCTCGAGGCGGATCAGCGCGTTGCTCATCAAGCCCCCTGGCAACCCGAACAGACGCCGACCACTTCGACCGTCTGGCTTTCAACAACGAAACCGACATCCTTGGCGCTGCTGATGATCGCGTCGCTGATGGATTTCTGTTCAAGCTCGATGGCAGCGTGGCATTCGCGACAGATCAGGAACTGCCCCTGGTGGGCATGCTCCGGGTGATTGCAGCCAACGAAGGCGTTGAGCGAGGAGATGCGGTGGACGAGGCCGTTTTCCAGCAGGAAATCCAGCGCGCGGTACACGGTTGGCGGCGCGGCGCGGCGGCCGTCCTGCTCGCTGAGTACCGCAAGGATGTCGTAGGCGCCCAACGGTTTGTGGCTTTGCCACACCAGTTCCAGCACCCGCCGACGCAAGGCGGTCAGGCGCAGGCCTTGACGTGCGCACAAGGCATCGGCCTCCGACAGAGCGCTATGAACGCAATGAGAGTGGTCGTGGGGACGGCTGGCAATCGGTGTTTTAGGCATGAGCGGCGACGAGTTTTGTGAGAGACGTTATTATGTTACCCGTTCTCGCCTCTTCGAGTGGTCATCGTGTCCCGACTTTTTTCTATCTTTGTCGCATTTGTCGCAAGTTTCCTGCTGATCGGCTCGGTCCAGGCCGACGTCAAAGTCCTAACCAGTATCAAGCCGCTACAGCTGATTGCAGCGGCGGTGCAGGATGGCGTGGCGATTCCGGAAGTGCTGCTGCCGCCCGGCGCCTCGCCGCATAACTATGCCTTGCGTCCCTCCGACGTACGGAAGGTGCAATCGGTGGATTTGGTTTACTGGATCGGTCCGGACATGGAAGGTTTTCTGCCTCGCGTGCTGAACGGTCGTACGCTGCCGAGCGTCGCCGTGCAGAATTTGCCGGGACTTAAACTTCGCCGTTTCGCCGAAGATAGCCACTCACACGCTGAAGAAGCCGACGAGCATGACCACGATCATCGTCCGGGCAGCCTGGACGCACATTTGTGGCTGTCGCCGGTCAACGCTCGGGTGATCGCCAGCAAAATGGCCGCGGATCTGAGTGCAGTCGATCCAGACAATGCGGCACGTTATCAGAACAACCTGAAGGCGTTCGATGAACGTCTGGATGCATTGGATCTACGATTGAAGGCACGTCTGGCTGGCATCGCGGGCAAACCTTATTTCGTCTTCCACGAAGCTTTCGACTATTTCGAAGACGCTTATGGCCTCAAGCACGCCGGCGTATTCAGCGTCGCCGCTGAAGTCCAGCCGGGTGCTCAACATGTCGCGGCGATGCGCACGCGCTTACAGGAAGTCGGCAAGACGTGTGTGTTCAGTGAACCTCCCTTGCGTCCGCGCCTGGCGGAAACGCTGGTGGCCGGTCTGCCGGTGAAATTGGCGGAGCTGGATGCGCTGGGCGGATACACGCCGGCGACTGCTCAGGGGTATGAGCAGGTTTTGGAGAAGTTGGGGAATGATCTGGCGGGGTGTCTGGAATCGTTGTAAATACAGCGATAACCCTGTGGCGAGGGAGCTTGTTCCCGCTGGGCAGCGAAGCTGCCCCACTCTCTGCCAAAGAAGGGGCCTGCTGCGCAGGCCAGCTGGAGCAAGCTCCCTCGCCACAATTTAGAGGGCGAACGGCAACGGTGTGCTGACTTTCTGCCGCTGCGCCAATCGCTGCTGGAACTCCATTGGATCGTGAATCAACACGTCCTGCCCGGCGAACGACTCCGCGGCGATCAACCGTGACAACCAAAACCGCACGCAAGCCACGCGCAGCATGGTTGGCCACAACTCGGCCTCGGCTGCCGTGAACGGCCGCAGCGCTGCATAAGCCCCGAGCAATGCTCGCGCTCGCGGCCCGTCGATCAGCCCGTCGTCATCCGAACACCAGTCATTCAAGGCAATCGCCACGTCGTAGAGCATCGGCCCCGAGCAGGCGTTGTAGAAGTCGATCAACCCGGTCAGGTGCGTGCCTTCGAACATTGCGTTATCGCGGAACAGGTCGGCGTGGATGTTGGCCCGTGGCAACGCCAGAATTTTCTCTTTCTGCTGCGTGATTTCGTCCAGCGCCCGTTGCAACAGATCACTTTGCTCGGCATTCAGGTGGGACAACAACTGCGTGCCCTCCTCCAGCATCCAGTCCAGGCCACGATCGGTTTTGCGCTTGATCATGTTGGCCTGGGTCGCCAGGTGCAGATGGCCCAGCAACTCGCCGACTTGAGCGCAATGCTGCGCGTTGGCGACCTTGATGTGCTTGCCGGCCAGGCGTGGTTGCAACAGCGCCGGTTTGCCGGCCAGTTCGCGCAAGGCCACGCCATCGGTGGTGCGCAATGCGTACGGCACCGGTAGGTCGGCCTCGTGCAGCACGTCGAGCAGTTCAATGAAGAATGGCATCTCCTGAACCGGACCGCGTTCGACCAGGGTCAGGACAAACTCGCCCTGCTCCAGGCTGATGAAGAAATTGGTGTTTTCACTACCGGCGGCAATCCCCTGGAAATCAAGCAGGCGGCCGAGCCCGTATGGGGCGAGAAAGGTTTCCAGCTCGGGCCGAGCCAGCGGGGTGAACACAGACATGTTTAAACTGCCAGTACGGGCGCCGCTGCTTGAGCCAGCGCCGATTGAAATTAAGAAACTACTTCCACTCAAAAATTTTCCACGACGGAATCAGCATATCCGGCTGATCCGAGCGGATGAAGTTTGCATCTGTACCGTCCGCACGCACCAGAAAATACGGCGGTGCGCCCTTCGGCGTAACCTTGATTGCATACAGGAAACCGTTTTGGCGGTATTCCTGGATGACCTTGTCCCCCTCCGTGCGAATCGTGACTTCCGGCTCCGGTGTCGGCGCATCATCCGCCGCCATGACGGACAGTGGAACAGTTGCAAACAAGCCAGCCAGCAACAGGCGATTTAGTGTGCGCATGATAACCTTGTCCCTTTGTCGTCAACGGTCCCGCTATTCTAGCGCCGGACCCGCCGAAAAGGTTGATCCTGCTCATGAGCCAAGCCCCCCTCGTCCTGGTGGACGGTTCTTCTTACCTGTACCGCGCCTTTCACGCCCTGCCGCCGCTGACCACGTCCAAGGGTCTGCCGACCGGAGCGGTCAAAGGCGTGCTGAACATGCTCAAGAGTCTGCGCAAGCAGTACCCGGACAGTCCGTTCGCCGTGGTGTTCGACGCCAAGGGTGGGACGTTTCGCGATGACATGTACGCCGAATACAAGGCCAATCGTCCGAGCATGCCCGACGACATGCGCGTGCAAATCGAGCCGCTGCACCAGAGCGTGATCGCTTTGGGCTTCCCGCTGTTGTGCGTCGACGGCGTCGAGGCCGATGACGTGATCGGCACTCTGGCCCGCAGCAGCGCCGCGGCTGACCGCCCGGTGGTGATCTCCACCGGTGACAAGGACATGGCGCAACTGGTCGACGGCCACATTACCTTGGTCAATACCATGACCGGTAGCGCGCTGGACGTGGAGGGCGTGAAGGAGAAATTCGGCGTCGCTCCCGAGCAGATCATCGATTACCTGGCACTGATGGGCGATTCTTCCGACAACATTCCGGGCGTTCCGGGCATTGGCCCGAAGACCGCTTCCGGCCTGCTGGTCGGCGTGAACGGCGGCCTGACCGAACTCTATGCACAGCTCGACATCGTTCCAACCCTGCCGATTCGCGGTGCGAAAACCCTGCCGGCCAAGCTCGAAGAGCACAAGGAGATGGCATTCCTCTCCTACCAGCTGGCGACGATCAAGATCGACGTGCCTTTGGACATCGGCCTCGACGACCTGCAAATGGGCCAACCGGATCACGACAAACTCGCCGAGCTCTACACCTTGCTGGAATTCAAGAGCTGGTTCGAAGATAACCAGCGCGATGCCAAGCGTTCCGGCCAGGAAGTTACCGCTCCGGTGGCTGAAGAAGCCGCTGTCGAGACGGAACTCAGTTACACCACGATCCTCACCCAGGCCGATTTCGACCTGTGGCTGAAGAAGCTCAACGACGCCAAGCTGATCGCTTTCGATACCGAAACCACCGGCATCGACGCGCAACAGGCGCAACTGGTCGGCTTGTCGTTCGCTGTACAGGCCAACGAAGCGGCGTACATCCCGCTGACCCATTCCTACATGGGTGTGCCGGACCAGCTCGATCGCGACTCCGTGCTGCGCGCGCTGAAACCGATCCTGGAAGACCCGAGCAAACTCAAGGTCGGCCAGCACGCCAAGTTCGACATGAACATCCTGGCCAACTGCGCCATCGGTGGCGATCAGAGCTGCGGTATCACCGTACAAGGCATCGCGTTCGACACCATGCTCGAATCCTACGTGCTGGATTCCACCGCGACCCGCCACGACATGGACAGCCTTGCGCTGAAGTACCTGAACCACACCACGACAAGCTTCCAGGACATTGCCGGCAAAGGCGCCAAGCAGCTGACCTTTGACCAGATATCGCTGGAACTGGCCGGGCCTTACGCCGCCGAAGACGCCGACGTGACACTGCGCCTGCATCAAACCTTGCAGGAAAAGCTCAATGCCATCCCGAGCCTGAGCAAAGTCCTGAGCGAAATCGAAATGCCGTTGGTGCCGGTACTCGCCCGCATCGAACGCCAGGGCGCGCTGGTCGATGCCAATCTGCTGGGCATCCAAAGCGTTGAGCTGGGCGACAAAATGGTCGCGCTGGAGCGTGAGGCTTTCGCCATCGCCGGTGAGGAATTCAACCTTGGCTCGCCGAAACAATTGGGCGTGATCCTGTACGAAAAACTCGGTCTGCCGATCCTCAGCAAAACCGCCAAGGGTCAGGCGTCCACCGCCGAAGCCGTGCTCGCGGAACTGGCCGAGCAGGATTATCCGCTGCCCAAAGTGTTGATGCAGTACCGCTCGATGAGCAAGCTGAAAAGCACTTACACCGATCGCCTGCCGGAACAGATCAACCCGCGCACCGGGCGGATTCACACCTCGTATCATCAGGCTGTCGCGGCGACCGGACGTTTGTCGTCCAGTGATCCGAACTTGCAGAACATTCCGATCCGCACTGCCGAAGGGCGTCGGATTCGTCAGGCGTTCGTCGCGCCAAAAGGCTACAAGTTGCTGGCGGCGGACTATTCGCAAATCGAACTGCGGATCATGGCTCACCTGGCCAAGGACGAAGGTTTGCTGCATGCGTTCCGCAACGATCTGGACGTACACAAGGCCACCGCCGCCGAAGTGTTCGGCGTGGAACTGGCCGACGTCACCACCGATCAGCGCCGCAGCGCCAAGGCGATCAACTTCGGTTTGATCTACGGCATGAGCGCGTTTGGCCTGGCCAAGCAGATCGGCGTTGATCGCAAGCAATCCCAGGCGTACATCGATCGCTATTTCGCCCGCTACCCGGGTGTTCTTGAGTACATGGAACGCACCCGCACCCAGGCGGCCGAGCAAGGTTTCGTCGAGACGATCTTCGGGCGTCGCCTGTACCTGCCGGAAATCAACGCGAAAAACCCGGCCCTGCGCAAAGGTGCCGAACGCACGGCGATCAACGCACCGATGCAAGGCACGGCCGCCGACATCATCAAGAAAGCCATGGTGGCTGTGGATAACTGGCTGACCTCCTCGGGTCTCGACGCCAAAGTCATCCTGCAAGTGCACGATGAATTGGTGCTCGAGGTGCGTGAAGATCTGGTCGATCAGGTCCGCGATGAAATTCGCGCACACATGTGCGAAGCCGTGAAGCTGGATGTACCGCTGTTGGTCGAAGTGGGCGTAGGAAACAACTGGGATGAGGCTCACTGAGCCGTTCGATAAGGCGATTCCTGCTGCGGCATAGTGGCGCAGCAGAAGGCTGAAGGGCCTTTATTTCGGAAAGAAATCATCCTTATTTCGAATGGTTTCTGAAACTCCGGAACTAAACCTGTGAACCGCCACTCAGAGTTACTGAATGGCTGGTGAAGCCCTTCGATGCTCCTATGTTGTGTTAAGTGTTGGCAGATAATCTGGACCCCGCCCTAGCGGTCCGGAACTTGAACCCCGGAACTTCCCCCTCCCCATAAGAAGTCCGGGGTTTTTTTTGCCCGCGATTTACTGCTCGGCAACCTCGGAGCCTTTGTCCGCCAGTTCCATCCAGCCTGCCAGTACAGTGTAGGCGTCTTCCAGGCCCAGGCGCTTTGGTGCCGAAAAAAGCTGAATACTTATCGCATCGCCCCACCCTTTGCGGATGTCTGCCTGAACCTTGAGCAGGACGTTTTTTGCCGCGCCGTAGGTCAGTTTGTCGGCTTTGGTCAGCAAAATGTGCATCGGCATGCCACTGGCCACGGCCCAGTCGAGCATCAACAAGTCAAAGTCAGTCATTGGATGACGGATGTCCATCATCAAAATCAGACCTTTCAAA
This sequence comes from Pseudomonas sp., assembly GCF_051660785.1. Classification (GTDB taxonomy): domain Bacteria; phylum Pseudomonadota; class Gammaproteobacteria; order Pseudomonadales; family Pseudomonadaceae; genus Aquipseudomonas. Next base: position 33,830 of record NZ_JBOFQE010000057.1, on the reverse strand, counting down.
CTCTCGCGACCACCCAGATAAGCTTCCAGGTGACGCTGCCAGTGCAGCTTCAACGGAATAGGTACTTTCGCGTAACCGTAGCCCGGGAGGTCGACCAGACGACGATCATCGTCTAGCTTGAAGAAGTTCAACAGCTGCGTGCGACCTGGGGTTTTCGAGGTCCGCGCCAGGCTGGCGTGCGTCAAAGTGTTCAGCGCACTGGACTTGCCGGCGTTGGAACGCCCGGCGAAGGCCACTTCAAAGCCTTCGTCGTCGGGACATTGGTCGACTTTGGCAGCGCTGAGCATGAAGGTGGACTGTTGGCACAGGCCGAGGATGGGGTTCTTGAGTTGCATGGGATTTCCGATGTGGGCGGCGCCGGGAATGGACGCGGCAAGCGGTGTCGTTTCCGTTTCAGTGACGCCAGTATATAATGCCGCAGATTTTGTGTGCGCTTTGTCCCAGCGTAGGATGAAGTTCACGAGAGCGATTGACCTGGAGTGCGCATTAGAACGCAGAACGCTCTCAACCCTGAAAAGGTCGTTTTATGACGAAATGGCTGCTAGCTGCCGGTGTCTTGATGCCGCTTTACAGCGCTCAGGCTACACAGGATCCGGAAGCTGTGTACAACCGTGTTTGTGGTGCCTGTCATTCCGGCCAACTACCCATGGCGCCCAGAAAGGGCGATCAGGAAGCTTGGACGCCGAGGTTGGCGAAAGGTATGGAGACGCTGGTGCAACACGTGACCCAGGGTTTCAAGGCGATGCCGCCGCGTGGTTTGTGCATGGACTGCAGTGCCGAGGATTACCAAGCCATCATCCACTGGATGAGCGAGTGATCCCGGTCCATAACTCTTTAACCCTTAGCCGTAGTTGGATTAGCTGATGAACAAATTGATCGTGAGTCTGCTGTTGACCGTGGGGATCTCCGGCATAGCCCATGCTGCAGGTGATGCAACTGCTGGTCAGGCGAAAGCCGCAGTATGTGGCGCCTGTCATGGCCCGGATGGCAACAGCATGGCGCCTAACTTTCCGAAACTGGCAGGCCAGGGCGAGCGTTATCTGAACAAGCAGCTGCACGACATCAAGTCCGGCAAGCGCACGGTACTGGAAATGACCGGCCTGCTGACCAACCTGAGCGATCAGGACCTCGCCGATATCTCCGCCTATTTCGCCACCCAGAAAGGCAGCGTTGGCGCCGCCGATCCTAAAATCGTGGCTCGCGGTGAAGCATTGTTCCGTGGTGGCGACCTGGCCAAGGGCCTGCCATCCTGCACCGGTTGCCACTCGCCCAATGGCACAGGCAACGCGGCCGCCGGCTTCCCGCACCTGGGTGGTCAGCACGCTCAGTATATTGCCAAGCAATTGACCGACTTCCGCAAGGAAGAAGGTGGTCGTGCGAACGATGGCGACACCAAACCGATGCAGAGCATTGCCAAAAAGCTGAGCGACGAAGATATCGCCGCGGTGTCCAGCTACATTCAGGGCCTGCACTAAGACCGGCGAATGGGGCGTCGCGCGGGACGTACATCTCCTGCAACGTTAACGCTCTATTAATCCGTCGCAGCAAGTATAAAAAGGGTGGCTCAGGCCGCCCTTTTTTGTGGCCGCTGCCGTTACACTACAGAACTCAAGCCCGCCAGGACCTGTCTTAAAACAGGTCGCGCGAGGCGACCAAAATTGTCCAGGAGTAAAGCATGCGTAATCTGATCATCAGCGCCGCACTTGTCGCTGCCAGCCTGTTCGGCATGACTGCCCAAGCCGCCGAAGCACCCGCCGCCCCTTATGTCGAACTGAGCAACCCGGTTCCGGTCGCCGTGCCTGGCAAGATCGAAGTGGTGGAGCTGTTCTGGTATGGCTGCCCGCATTGCTACGCTTTTGAGCCGGTGATCAATCCTTGGGTTGAGAAATTGCCTTCCGACGTGAACTTCGTACGCATCCCTGCCATGTTCGGCGGCCCATGGGACGCACACGGCCAGATGTTCCTGACCCTTGAAGCCATGGGTGTCGAGAACAAGGTTCACGCTGCGGTGTTCAACGCGATTCAGAAAGAACACAAGAAGCTGGTCGACAAGAATGAAATGGCCGATTTCCTGGCGACTCAAGGCGTAGACAAGGACAAGTTCCTGGCGACCTTCGATTCCTTCGCCATCAAAGGGCAGATCACCAAGGCTCGCGAGCTGGCCAAGAAATATGAAATCTCCGGCGTTCCAACCATGATCGTCAACGGCAAGTATCGCTTTGACGTGGGCTCTGCCGGCGGCGCAGAACAAGCACTGCAACTGGCCGACAAACTGGTCGACAAAGAGCGAGCGGCTAACAAGGCTGCTGCCAACTAAGCGCGGCGACTGCCATGCGCCGCTGGGGTACTGAACGCGTCGTCGGCCTGCATGATCCGCGGGTCAACGAGCATCATCTGGAATCGACGGGCTTGCCCGCAGACAGCCGTCTGCGCTTGCTCAGTTTCAATATCCAGGTCGGCATCAGTACCGAGCGCTATCGGCACTACCTGACCCGGGGCTGGCAACATCTGCTGCCGCACACCGGGCGTGCCGACAATCTGCAAAAGATCGGCAATCTGTTGGGCGACTTCGATCTGGTCGCCCTGCAGGAAGCCGATGGCGGCAGCCTGCGATCAGGCTACGTCAATCAGGTTGAACACTTGGCGCAGCTCGGCGCCTTCCCCTATTGGTATCAACAACTCAATCGCAACCTCGGTCGCCTCGGCCAGCACAGCAATGGCGTGCTCAGCCGCCTGCGTCCGTGGGCGATTGAAGATCATCCGCTGCCGGGGCCCAAGGGTCGCGGGGCGATTCTGGTGCGCTTCGGCGAGGGTCCGGAGGCCCTGGTGGTTGTGATGATGCACCTGGCGCTGGGCGCTCGGGCTCGCACCATGCAACTGGCTTATATCCGCGAGCTGATCGGCGGTTACAAGCACCAGGTGTTGATGGGCGATATGAATACCCACGCCAGTGACTTGCTGCAAACCTCCCCGTTGCGTGACCTCGGCCTGCTCGCGCCGCAACTGGAAGCGACCTTCCCCAGCTGGCGCCCGCAACGCTGCCTGGACCATATTCTGCTTAGCCCCACGCTGACCCTTGAAAAGGTCGAGGTGTTGGCACAACCGATTTCAGATCACCTGCCCGTCGCGGTAGAGATTCGTCTGCCGGGTTCGCTCACGGCCGATGCATTGCCCGCGTTGAGTCCAGCCCCTTCGCGGATCCCTTGAATGAGCGACGAAACACAGCGCTGGAAAGAGAAATACCTCAAAAGCATCGAACAACAGGAAAAGCTCGAACGCCGATGGGATGCCCGGCTCGACTTGCTGCGTCGAGGGCTGGTGCGCAGCACGCTGGCCGCAGAAGGCACTGATCGCGCGGTGGACCAGTGCATGAAGGAAATGCGCGAAGTGGTGCGCACCGATGATATGGACGCCGGCCTGGCTGCCCTGCTTCCGCGCCTGGAAAAAGCCGTACTCGATTCCGAGCAACGTCGGGAAACCCGGGTCAATCAGACCAGTGCCGCACTGACAGCATTGGTCACTCAGCTGCAAACACTGCCGCTGCCCCGCGAAGTCAGCCGACCGCTCAAGAACTTTGCCAAACAACTGGACGGCCGAGTCAGTCAGGCACGTGAGATTCCGTTGCTGCTCAGCGAACTGAGTGGCCTGCAAGGCAAAGCCTTGCGTCAACTGGAGACGCCGGCAGAACCTGATCGCCCCGGTTTTCTGCAGCGATTGTTTGGTAACCGGGAAGCAGATGAAGCCGCGCCGCAAGTCGCCGCTCCTACGGTACAAGCAGCGCCCCAACAGACTGTCGAATCGATTGCCGAAGCCCCACCGGTAGCGGTTGATTTCGCAACCACGGTCGAACTGCCGCCAGTCGCGCAGCCAACGGTAATCGACGCCCGACCCGCCGCTGTAACCCCTGACTCACTGGACATACACGCCACGGAACCCACTCCTGTAGTCGTGGCGTTTATCCCGCCCGTACTTCAGCCAGAGTCTCCATCTGCGCAAACTGGTGAACCTCAGCCAGACATCGAACAACTGGCGGAACCGGCAATTGCGGACATTACGCCAGCCGAGCCGGTGCAACAGGCAATCAATCCGGATGAACTCACGCCGGTAGCCGTTGAAACGGAGCAGCCCGAGCCAGAGGATTTTCTCTACGCCCTGCCCGACTCGCCCGAGCCATCCTATAGCTCGGTCGCCAAGCATATCGAAGACACGCTGCTGGGCCTGCTCGACGACCTGACGCTGCCCGAACGCCATCGACCGCAAGCCGAAGCGATGCGCGATCGCCTGCAAAACGGGTTGAACTGGTACGAGTTGATCCCGATCCTCGACGATCTGGCGACGTTGATGCTGGCGATCACCGACAGCGGCCAGCACGAATTCGAAGCTTACCTGCAGCAACTCAACGAACGTCTCGAATCGTTCCAGAGCAACTTGCAGGCCGCCAGCGACGGCCATGCTGACAATCGCTCTGCGGCGCGCGAAATGGACACTCAGATCCGCGAGCAAGTCGATGGCCTGCAGAGCAGCATGCAGGAAGCAGCAGACCTGGACGACCTGAAGCACGTCCTGGAGAACCATCTCGAAGGCCTGCTCGGCACCATGGACCAACATCAGAAGCAGCGCGACGAACGCGAGCAGGAAGTCGCCGCACGCTTGCAAAGCCTGGCCGAGCGCGTGGCGCACATGGAACAGGAAGCACTGGGTTACCGTGAACATCTGGAAGAGCAGCGACAGAAAGCTTTGATCGATCCACTCACCAGCCTGCCCAATCGGGCGGCCTGGAGTGAACGACTGGATCATGAAGTCCGCCAATGGCAGCAACACGGCAACACGCTGTTGTTGGCGATGCTCGATCTCGACCATTTCAAACGCATCAACGATAACTACGGCCACCTGGCTGGTGACAAGGTGCTGAAAATTATCGCCAACGTGTTGCGCAAACGCCTGCGCGGGACGGATTTTATTGCGCGATTCGGGGGTGAGGAATTTGTCTTGCTGATGCCCGACACTTCACTGGCCAACGGTGCAAGACTGCTGGACACGCTTCGCGGTGCGATTGAGGCGTGCCCTTTTCACTTCAAGGGCGAGCGGGTGACCATCACCATTTCCATGGGCTTTAGTGCATTCAAGTTCGGCGAACATAGCGATCAGGTACTTAAAAGAGCCGATCAGGCGCTTTACCGTGCAAAAAATGCCGGCCGCAATCGGGTAGAAGCGGGCTGACAGCCAATTGTTCCATTTTATTTAAAACCGACCTTTTGCCTTCAGCGGGCAAGGCAGTACGTTACACTGTTGCATTACTGTCTTGCGCGTACTCCTTCTTGCCATGAAATGCCTTGCTCTCATCGTGTCGCTGCTCCTGTTAGCCGGTTGTGCCAGCGGCCCCAGAATCGACACTCGCCACCCTTCAGCCAACCACGACAGTCGCATTCAGTTCGTGGTGGTCCATTACACCTCTGCTTCGCTCGAACGTTCGCTGCAATTGCTGACTCACGGCGAGGTCAGCAGTCACTACCTGATCGGTGACGACAAAGGCGCCACCATCTATAAGCTGATGGATGAAAACCTTCGGGCGTGGCACGCAGGCGAAAGCGAATGGCAAGGCCGGACCTGGCTGAATTCAAGCTCCATCGGCATCGAGATCGTCAATCCAGGGTTCAAAGACACGCCGACCGGCCGCCTCTGGTATCCCTACAGCGAAGATCAGGTTCAGTCATTGATCTTCCTGCTCAAGGACATCAGCAAACGCTACAACATCAACCCGCGCTCCATCATCGGCCATAGCGACATCGCGCCACTGCGCAAGCTTGACCCCGGCCCGTTGTTCCCCTGGAAGCGCCTGGCTGCCGAAGGCATCGGTGTCTGGCCCAACGAGCAGACTGTCGCCCAACAGAAAACCCGGTACGCAACAGAACTGCCGAGCATCAGCTGGTATCAGGCACAGCTGGCCCGCGTGGGTTATGCCACGCCGCAGACCGGCGAGCTTGATGTGGCTACGCGTCACGTACTGGCGGCCTTTCAAATGCATTTCCGCCCCACTCGATTCGACGGCACCCCGGACGCTCAAACGGCGGCTCTACTACAAGTCTTGAATCAGACAAAATAATGACGCCCGCCCGACGGTAAGGGTTTTTTCTCAATCAGCAGCTATAACTCATTGGTAATTCTTCGGATATCCACAATGGCTGTAGCTCGAGAGACGCTCCGTAGCTGGTTCTATCGCCCTTGGTTTTTGGCGATGCTGGCTGCTGCCCTGAGCGCGACGCTGCTCATGGCAGGCAGCCTGTTCGTGGCGATGCATCAGCTCGAGCAGAACGAAAGCCAGGAAATGAACGCCCAGGGCGAGCGCTTCCTCGCTCGTCTGGAGCAGTTATTCGGACAGCTGCGCGAAAGCCTCGACGATCTGGAGGCCCAACCCCTGCGAGGCTGCGATGATGAAATGATCGCGACCTTGCAGCAGGTCAGCTTCAACTATCGATTCGTTTACGAAGCCGCGTACATGGATGCCACGCGGATTTGCTCAAATCGCCCTCGCCAGGAAGGGTTGTCGCTGATTCGCCCCCCTGACATCAAAGGCCCCACCTACAGTTACTGGTTGAACACCACCACCGAACCCGATGAAAACCGTGCGGCGCTGATGCTGGGACGCGGCAATTTCCGGGTCGCAACGTCTCGCGGCCATCTGACCGACATGGTCGATCTGTCACCGGGCAGCGCCCTGCTGGTCGTGCTCGATCATGGCACTCGTGCGATTCCTGTCCTGGGTGTCGCCCAATCCTGGCCTCCCACGGAATCCTGGCCGCTGAAAAGCCGCGATGCACTGCAAGTGACACAAACCCGTTTGATTTACCGTATGCCCACCAACAACCCCGAATACCAATTGGTGCTGATCACCCCGCGCACGGGCATGCAGGTGCCGCCAGTGTGGTGGTGGCTGTTGCCGGCGAGTCTGGCCTTGGGTGTTTTCGTCGGCTTTATGGTGTTCCTGCTGGTGCGCCAGCGTCAGTCACTGGACGCCGAACTGCACGGCGCCATTCGACGAGGCGAATTACAGGTGTTGTATCAACCGATCTTCGATCTCGACAGCCGCAACTGCGTCGGGGCCGAAGCCTTGTTGCGCTGGCGAAGGCCGGACGGCACGCTGACCAGCCCCGACCTGTTCATTCCGATGGCGGAGAACACCGGCCAGATCCGCCAGATGACCGACTTCGTCTTGCAGCGACTCCTCGAACAATTGGGGCAACTGCTACGCGCCAATCCGCAGTTGTACATCTCCGTCAACCTTGCGGCTTGCGACGTCATGGTGCCGCGTATCGGTCAGGTGATGGCACGCCTGCTGACCTTGCACCGGGTCGCCGCCAAGCAGATTGCCTTTGAGGTGACAGAGCGGGGATTGATCGATGTGGTGGTGGCCAGGGAGAACCTGCAAGCCTTGCGCGATGTCGGGCATCAAGTGCTGATCGATGATTTCGGCACTGGCTATTGCAGCCTCGCCTACCTGCAAACCCTGCCGGTGGACTGCCTGAAAATCGACAAGGCGTTTATTGATGCACTGGGCCATGACGCCGCCAGCAGCGGTGTGGCCCCGCACATCATTCACATGGCCCATGCCCTGCAACTCAAGGTGATTGCCGAAGGCATCGAGCATGAAGCCCAAGCGACGTTTCTGAGCAGCGAAGGGGTGAAGTATGGTCAAGGCTGGCTGTTCGCCCACGCCCTGAGCGCCGTGCAATTCATCGAACTGATTACCCGTGGTCGCCGACTGAGCAATCGACGCCTGGATGATGAAGCCTGAGGAGGCTGCTGCGGGTTAAACCGCCAGCGCCATGTAGAACTGCGTACCCTGCCCCGGCCGCGAATAGACGCCCATCCGCCCGCCATGCAACTGCACGATTTCCTTGCACAACGCCAGACCAAGCCCGGCACCGCCCTTCTTGCGGCCAACCTGGACAAAGGGCTCGAAGATCCGCCCCTGCTGACCGTAGGCAATGCCTTCGCCATTGTCTTCAACGCTGATAATCACGCGCTCCCCATGACGTCGCGCCTGCAAACGTATCAGTCCATCCTGGGCGGTATGGCGCAAAGCGTTGTCAATCAGGTTATCGAGCACTCGGTCCAATTGCGCCTGGTCGGCCTGCAATCGGGGTAATGGCCCCTGCACTTCCACCCGCAGTTCGATGCCCTTTTGCGCCGCTGCACCGGCGAAGCGTACCTGAGCCTGCGCCAGTAAATCTTCAATGGAACACGCTGCCAGCGTGAGCTTCTGCAAGCCGTTCTGGTAGCGCGAGAAATTCAGCAAATCGTTGATCAACTGCATCAAGCGCTGCATTTCTTCATTCACGGTGTCCAGCAAGTCGGCTTCGCGGGAGTCCTCGGGGAATTTCGCGCGCTCGCGGAACAGGCCGAAGGCCATATGCATTCCGGTGACCGGGGTGCGCAACTCGTGGGAGGCTCGCAACACAAACTCACTGCGCACCCGTTCGAATGCACGCTGTTCAGTGACGTCATGCAGCACCATCACGGCGCCGAGAATGTGGCCCTGTGTGTGGCTGACGGGTGTCAGGCTGTAGGTCAGCAACCTCGACTCACCGTCGACTTCGAAACTCAGGTCTTCCGGCGCCCGCTCCAGGGTCCCGCCGCGCAGCACCAGTTGCAGCTGTTCATCCAGTTCGGGACGATCAAGTGCCGTGCCCAATCCCTGACCGAGGCGGTCGGTATCCCAACCCAACTGACGCTGGGCCACGGGGTTGAGGTGTTCCAGATGGCCTTCGCGGTCGATCATCAACAACCCATCGTCGATGCTGTCGAGTACCGCCTGCAAACGTTGCTGACCAGCGAGCAGTTCGTCGATATTCATCGCCTGGTGCTCGCGCAGTGCCTCGGCCATGATGCCAAAACGCTTGGTCAGCTGGTTCATTTCCGCCGCAGAGGAAACCGGCAACGTCACCTCAAAATTACCTTGGCCAATGTTGTCGGCGGCCTGGACCAACGCCTCGATCGGAGCACCAAAACGCCTGGCGATCGCATGGGCGGTCACGAACCCGATGATCAGCACCGCCAACCCCACCAACCCCAGCAGGCCGGCGATCAGTAACGCGCGCTCACGGGCCTGGCGCTCCGTGTCATTGATGTTATCCAGCGCACGCTTATGTTCGGTGATCAGCCCGTTGCGCAACGCGTTGAATTTTTCCGTGAGGGCTTCGTTGCCGCTTAATACCTGCGTCGGTTCGCGTGCCTCACTGTAGGCTTGAAGAAAATCGAGGTAGTCCGCCTTGGCCCGCTTGAATCCGTACTGATTGCCGTTGCCGGATTGCTCATGGGCGATGCCTTCGTCAAGCAGCTGGATGTAATGCTGCCGGGTCGCCTCGAACGCTGCGGGATTGGGCGTTTCATTGACCATGACCATCAACTGGTCACCCAGGGTCTGGCGCAACTTCAGCCCCAGATCCAGCGTGACAAAGTTGTTGCGGACCAGTGCTTCCTGAGTAGCGGCCATCTGCATCACGCTGACGAGCCCGAGCAACAGCCCGAGCAGCGCCACGGTGATCAGCGCCGAAATACTCAGGAATAACCGAGTACGCAGTTTCATCGCCAGTTTCATCGCGGGCTCACAGGTTGTACTGCTTGCGTTTGCGATACAGGGTCGAGGCATCGATACCGAGGGTCTTCGCCGCCTGGTCCAGCGTATCGGCGGTGGCAAGGACGGCGCCGATGTGGGCTTTCTCCAACTCATCCAGGCTTAGCGCCGCTCCAATACGCGGCGCGTTGTTGGTCGGGGTCTCAGCCATGCCCAGGTGGCTGATCTCGACCCGCTCCTGCGGACAGATAATGCTTGCCCGCTCCACCACGTTACGCAGCTCGCGGATATTGCCTGGCCAGCGGTAACCCAGCAGGGCTTCGCGCGCATCATCACTGAATCCACGAGCAGGGCGCGCGTATTCCTTGACGAAGCGAGCCAGGAAACGGTCGGCCAGGTTCAGTATGTCTTCCCTGCGTTCGCGCAGCGGCGGCAGGTGCAAGGTGATGACGTTCAGGCGGTAGAGCAAGTCTTCGCGAAAGCGACCGTCGCGCACCATGTCTTCAAGGTTCAGGTTGGTTGCCGCGAGGATGCGCACATCGGCGCGGCGGGTCACCGGGTCACCTACTCGTTCGTATTCCTTGTCCTGAATGAAACGCAGCAACTTGGGCTGCAACGTCAGGGGAAAATCGCCGATCTCGTCGAGAAACAAGGTGCCGCCATCGGCCTGATTGACACGTCCCAAGGTGCTTTCGCTGGCACCGGTGAACGCGCCCCTGCTGTGGCCGAAGAGTTCGCTTTCCATCAATTCTGCGGTCAGGGACGGACAGTTGATGGTGACGCAGGATTTCTTCAGTCGCTTGCTCCAGCCGTGAATGGCCTGGGACAGTTCGCCTTTACCGGTACCCGACTCGCCCAGAATCAAAATGTTGGCGTCGGTGCTGGCGACCTGGCGTGCGGTTTCGAGTACCACTTTCATGGCCGGGCTATGGGAATCCAGACCATCCTTGGGTTTGCGCACTTCACCTTCAAGCGCTTCCAGGCGGGCCGAGAGCTGCCGCACTTCCAACTGCTTGGCGGTGGCCAGACGCAATTGGTCGGGGCTGCAAGGTTTGACGAGGTAGTCAGCGGCACCGGCCTGAATCGCATCCACGGCGGTGTCGACAGCCGAGTGCGCGGTGACGATCACCACCCGCATCCAAGGGGCCTGGATGCGCATCTGGGCCAGAACATCGAGGCCGTTGTCTTCCCCAAGGCGCAGATCGAGAAAACACAGATCGAACACCTGGCGCTGCAGCAAAGCATCGGCCTGCGCCGCGCTGTTCGCGGTGGCCACGCTATAGCCTTCGTCTTCGAGGCAATAACGGAAGGTTCGCAGAATGGCAGATTCGTCATCCACCAACAGAATGCGGCCTTGATGCTCAGTGGCTGATTCCATATTCCCGCGCTCCTTTAATGAATGATCTTGGTTAGTCCCGGAAAAATCGGGCAAGTTGCATGGTTGATTCTGATCCATTCCAGCCATTGGAGGGTAGCTATCTACTCATCCATTAGCTAATGGGCTGATTTCTTTGATTTTTTACCAACAGACCGCTTTCGAGGCGCTTACCTGCGTCCTTTTCTGACATCTGCGCCCTCCTCTCAATTCAAAAATTATCCAAGCCCCCCGTTAACGATCGTGCAATACGCACGACCTTGCGTGACCCATCGTGCAGGATGCGTCCACCCTTATTTTTGCCTTCACTCTAACTAATTGATTTTAAACAATTTTTTTCTATGAAAAAGCTGGCATGCAGGCTGCAATAGCCTAAGTAATCAGGGCCATTTTGAATTGACGCCCACTACCAAGATCACCACCAGAGTGGGAGGAGTTTCAGGATGAATCGCCAACGTGTTACCCCATTGCGCATCTCGCCTTTGCATATTCAGCAAGGTCTGTTTGGCGTTCTGGCGCTGTTGATCACGCTGATCGCAGGCCAGCAGTTCCTGCTTTGGGAACAGAGCCAACAACCCGAGGTGCCTCACGTTTCGATTCAACGTGCGACCCAGACCCATTTCAGCGCTGTCAGCAGCAACCAGGCTGACCTCGCCCCGATGCGAATGATGGACGTCGACCAGGCTCAGCCTTTGGATGAGATGCCTCGTCAGGAACGTTGGGTTTTCTGAGCAAACGAACTTGGTGCGCTCGATGCACCGGGACAAGCACCACAAGTACTACCTCTAATATAGAAGCGTAAGGAGAATCACCATGTTGAGCTGGGCAATCACATTCTTGATCATTGCCATCATCGCTGCAGTACTGGGCTTCGGTGGTATCGCGGGCACCGCCACGGGTATCGCCAAGATTCTCTTTGTCGTGTTCCTGGTGATGTTCATTGCTTCGTTCTTCTTTGGCCGTCGCGGTCGAGGCTGAATATGAGCGTTACGTTAAAGACAATGGCAGCCGCCCTGCTTCTGGGCGGTAGTGCCATGGCAATGGCGGCCAATGATGGCCAGACGCGGGCCAGCGAATTGTTGAATTCGGACCCGCAGTACCGTGAAACCTGGACTAAAGTCGTTAAAAAGGAAGAACGACTGCCGGAATGGGTGATGAACCTGTCTGGCGATGCCGAGCAAATGAATGCTGTTGAAGAGGATGGCGACAAGTACCTGGTCGGGCCGCTTTGCGAAACGCAACCGACGTGCCTGAACAAGCGCCTGATTGTTGCCTTCAGCTTCGACAAAAAGGACGCGTACGCCATGCTGGTCGAAGTGCCCGCAGGACTGCCGGCCGACAAGTCGCCAACGCGACATGCCGACTACCGCTTCCTGGGGAAGCCGGACCAGGGCATGCAGGACATGTTGATGGAACAACTCAAGAAAGATCCGAACTGGTACTGAGTTTGTAACATGAAAGGAGCAGCATGCTCCTCTCCAGTGCGCCACCCGAGGAAGGCAGGCGCATGACCAAGGGGTCGGGACGTTCTGCCTGTTTCAGGGGCGGAGTGACCTACGGGCACATGGAGTGTCTGCGCAAGGGCCGGGTCAGGATAAAAGCTGCGACGCAAGTTCGCGAGCCCCGCGTGGTTCGACGGACTTGCGAAGAGCTTCAACGTACAAAACGTTGATTTAGAGCACTGCGATCATTTCCCTCTGCTACATATTCCCCGCAAAACCGTTTCTCGGTGTTTCTTCACGACCGTATATCGAGAAACCTCCGACTTTCGGCGTAAGACTTTTCGCCGTTAAAAGTAGGCTTTTTCCCAAATTTTGCCATGAATTCAACTGTTTAAAAAACAACCAACCGCCTCTGAGATGGCCGGTTCACGGCACTTATGCCTGCCGAAATGTCGTATTCGAACCGGTTGGGACGCGAGTTTCAATTGGAAAAGCTCATGCCGATTCGGCATAGGGTAGGCGTTTACGGCATTAGACGTTGCTTCCTTGCATCGGAATAGTTGCGCCTTTTTTCGCCTGCCAGAGAGCCATAAATACTCGCTCCGGGGCACCTTATACGGGGGCAGATGCACAGACTTTTTCGCCACAAGCGTTCCAGTTCTTGCATTCGTCTGAGTCAAACGCAAGTAAGGGTAAAGATATGAAGAAGGCAAAGCTTAGCCTCGCCTGGCAGATCCTCATCGGTCTGGTATTGGGGATTGCAATCGGTGCGCTGCTCAACCATTTCAGTGCCGAAAAAGCCTGGTGGATCAGCAACGTCCTGCAACCGGCAGGCGATATCTTTATCCGTCTGATCAAGATGATCGTGATTCCGATCGTCATCTCCTCGCTGATCGTCGGCATCGCGGGTGTAGGCGATGCGAAGAAACTCGGGCGTATCGGTCTCAAGACCATCATTTACTTCGAGATCGTCACCACCATCGCCATCGTGGTCGGTCTGGTGCTGGCCAACGTGTTCCATCCGGGCACCGGCATCGACATGAGCACCCTGGGTACCGTGGATATTTCCAAGTACCAGGCGACGGCGGCCGAGGTTCAGCATGAACACGCGTTCATCGAAACCATCCTCAACCTGATCCCGTCGAACATCTTCGCGGCCATGGCCCGCGGCGAAATGCTGCCGATCATCTTCTTCTCCGTGTTGTTCGGCCTCGGCTTGTCGAGCCTGCAATCGGACCTGCGCGAGCCGCTGGTGAAGATGTTCCAGGGCGTGTCGGAAAGCATGTTCAAAGTCACCCACATGATCATGAACTACGCCCCGATCGGCGTCTTCGCACTGATTGCGGTGACCGTGGCCAACTTCGGTTTCGCGTCCCTGGTGCCGCTGGCCAAACTGGTGATCCTGGTTTACGTCGCCATCGCCTTCTTCGCCTTCGTGGTACTGGGCCTGATCGCCAAACTGTTCGGCTTCTCGGTGATCAAGCTGATGCGCATCTTCAAAGATGAGCTGGTACTGGCTTACTCCACCGCCTCTTCGGAAACCGTGCTGCCGCGCGTGATCGAGAAGATGGAAGCCTACGGCGCACCGAAAGCCATCTGCAGCTTTGTGGTGCCGACCGGTTACTCGTTCAACCTTGACGGTTCGACCCTGTACCAGAGCATTGCGGCCATCTTCATTGCCCAGCTCTACGGCATCGACCTGTCGATCAGCCAGCAATTGCTGCTGGTGCTGACGCTGATGGTTACCTCCAAAGGCATCGCCGGCGTACCGGGCGTGTCCTTCGTAGTGCTGCTGGCCACCTTGGGCAGCGTGGGTATTCCGCTGGAAGGCCTGGCGTTCATCGCCGGTGTCGACCGCATCATGGACATGGCGCGTACCGCACTGAACGTGATCGGTAATGCCCTGGCCGTGCTGGTCATCTCCCGCTGGGAAGGCATGTACGACGACGCCAAGGGCCAGCGCTACTGGAACTCGCTGCCGCACTGGCGCAGCAAGGAAAAACTGCCGGTGGGTGAAGTCTCCAGCAACTGATAGCTGAACCCTGTGGAGTCTGGCTTTTATGTGGGAGCCAGCCTGCTGGCGATAGCGGTGTATCAAACAACAGAGATGTTGAACGTACCGGCCTCATCGCCAACAGGCTGGCTCCCACTGTGGCGGAGCAAGCCTCACAAACAAACCCCGGAGAAATCCGGGGTTTGTCGTTTCTGGCTACCCCGCTATCATTCGCCACATTCTTCGGGGGATTTAACTGATGCTTAATGGCCTGTGGCTTGGCTTTTTCATCGTGGCTGCCGTTTCGGCACTGGCGCAATGGCTGATCGGCGGCAACGCCGGGATCTTCGCGGCGATGGTGGAAAGCATTTTCGCCATGGCCAAGTTATCAGTCGAGGTCATGGTCCTGCTGTTCGGCACCCTGACCCTGTGGCTGGGCTTTCTGCGCATTGCCGAGAAGGCCGGGATCGTCGAATGGCTAGCCAAGGCGCTGGGCCCATTGTTCTTGCGCCTGATGCCGGGAGTGCCGGCAGGTCACCCCGCCATTGGCCTGATCACGCTGAACTTCGCCGCCAACGGCCTGGGCCTGGATAACGCCGCCACGCCGATCGGCCTGAAAGCCATGAAGGCCCTGCAAGAGCTCAACCCCAGCGACACCATTGCCAGCAACGCGCAGATCCTGTTTCTGGTGCTCAACGCCTCATCGCTGACCCTGCTGCCGGTGACGATCTTCATGTACCGCGCCCAGCAAGGTGCGCCCGATCCGACGCTGGTGTTCCTGCCAATCCTGCTGGCAACAAGCTGCTCGACACTGGTTGGCCTGCTGTCGGTGGCGTTCATGCAGCGTCTGCGCCTGTGGGACCCGGTGGTGCTCGCGTATCTGATTCCCGGTGCCCTGGCCCTCGGCGGCTTCATGGCGCTGCTGGCGACGCTTTCGGCGACCGCTCTGGCCGGCCTGTCCTCGATCCTCGGCAACGTAACGCTGTTCGGGCTGATCATGCTGTTTCTGGTGATCGGCGCCTTGCGCAAAGTGAAGGTCTACGAAGCGTTTGTCGAAGGCGCCAAAGAAGGCTTCGACGTGGCCAAGAATCTGCTGCCGTACCTGGTGGCGATGCTTTGTGCGGTGGGCGTACTGCGGGCGTCCGGGGCGCTGGACTTTGGTCTGGACGGCATTCGGCATCTGGTGGAGTGGGCCGGTTGGGACACGCGCTTCGTCGACGCGCTGCCGACGGCGATGGTCAAACCGTTCTCCGGCAGCGCCGCGCGGGCGATGCTGATTGAAACCATGAAGACGTCCGGGGTGGACAGCTTCCCGGCGCTGGTGGCGGCGACGATTCAGGGCAGTACGGAAACGACGTTCTATGTGCTGGCGGTGTACTTCGGTGCGGTAGGCATCCAGCGGGCGCGGCATGCGGTGGGGTGTGCGTTGCTGGCTGAGCTGGCTGGCGTGTTAGGCGCCATTGGCGTCTGCTACTGGTTCTTCGGTTAATCACAAACCCCTGTAGGAGCGAGCCTGCTCGCAATAGCGGTAGATCAGTCAACATGTGTGGTGACTGATCTACCGCTATCGCGAGCAGGCTCGCTCCACAGTGGATCTCCAGTGGGTTTAAGGGCGGGGAGGCGGGGCGGCTTTCTGGCCTTGCTCAACCGCCCAACTCACCACCTGCGCCGTCAACTGATCGCTCGCCTGGCCAAACCCGGCCACTACCGCCGGCACCTTCACATCGCTCAACGGCTGACGCACCTCAAACCGGCGGCTGGCGAGGATGCGCTGGTCATATCCGCGAACCAGCAACGCATCCAGCCGCACGACCACGCTCGCAGCGGTGCCCTGGTATTCAGTCTGGAACGCCTGCAGACTCCCGCCCAATTCCAGATCCGCCTGGAAGTTGCTGTCATCCGTGCTCAGCAACGGCACTCGACCGTCGCGCTGGAAACCATCAAGCAATCGATTACGCAGCAATACCGGCGCCGGATCGCTCCAGCGTGAAGCGGTGTAGCTGCTGATCAGATCACCTTGCGGGATCACGGCGATTTTCGGGCTGTTCAACGCTTCGCTGGCCTGCGGCTTGGTCAAGCGCAGGGACCAGCGCTGCGGCGTGCCGTGACTGGCCGATACGTTGCTCTGAGCCGACGGCAAGCGATAGACATCGGACGGCTCTGATTTGGGCAGGATCGAGCAGGCACTGACCAACGTGAAGCAGGCGAGGAGGGCAAAGGTCGCAAGCTTCATGGCGTGAACTCCTTGTTCTTGTCATTGCCCAGCAAGTAACCGCTGGGGTTGGCTTCCAGGCGTTGGGAGATGGCGCGCAACGACGTGAGGGTGTCGCGCAGTTCACGCACCGCCGGCGCCAGGCCATTGAGGCCCTGCATGCCGCTGTTCAAAGAGTCCTGATTGGTCGTGAGCAACTTGTTGATGGTCGCGCTGCTTTGCTCCAGCGATTTCATCGCCTGCTCGGCGCTGCCGAACATCTGCTTGCCCTGATCGTTGAGCAGGCCGTTGGCGTTGCGCATCAGCGCGGACGTCTGCTCCAGCATCGCGCCGGCCTGCTTGCCGACCGACGCCAGTTGCTGCATCGCCTGACGAATATCGCCGCGCTGGTCGGCGATGGTGCCGGTGGTTTGTTCCAGATGTTCCAGCGTCTGGCTGATGCGCTCGACGTTCTCCGTGGAAAACATCAGGTTGGCGTTATGCATCAGCGTGTTCACGCCCGCCATCAGGTCGCCGCTGTCGTTCAGCAAGCGAGCGATGGGCGAGGGCGACGCGATAATCACCGGCAGATTGCCGTCCTTGCCCTTGAGGGTCGGACTTTGCGGTGTACCGCCGCTGAGCTGAATGATCGACGTGCCGGTAATCCCGGTCAGCGCCAAGATGGCCCGGGTGTCTTCCTTGATCGGCGTATCGCCGCCCAGGCGAATTCGCGCCAGCACCCGGCGCGGGTCTTTCGGGTCCAGGCGCAACGTCACCACGTCGCCGACCTTGATCCCGCTGTATTGCACGGCGCTGCCCTTGGACAAGCCGCTGACCGCCTCGTTGAAGACCACTTCGTAATCCTTGAACTCAGTGTCGACGCTGGACTTGGCCAGCCACAGACCGAAGAGCAGGGCGCCTGCCACCACTATCACGGTGAACAGGCCGATCAATACATGATGGGCTCGGGTTTCCATGTCAGACCTCATTCAACTGTTGAGCGGCGGTCAGCGCCGCGCGGCCGCGAGGGCCATGGAAGTATTCGTGAATCCACGCATCGTTGGTTTCCGAGACCTTGTCGATGGCATCCGCCACCAGCACTTTTTTCTGCGCCAGCACCGCCACACGGTCGGTGATGGTGTAGAGCGTGTCGAGGTCGTGGGTCACCAGGAAAACGCTGAGGCCCAAGGCATCGCGCAGGGTCAGGATCAATTGATCGAAGGCAGCGGCACCAATCGGGTCGAGGCCGGCGGTGGGTTCGTCGAGAAACAGGATGTCCGGGTCCAGCGCCAGGGCTCGGGCCAGCGCCGCACGCTTGATCATGCCGCCGGACAGCGAAGCCGGGTATTTGTCCGCCGCCGACAACGGCAGCCCGGCCAGCGCCAGTTTGACCGCCGCCAGGTGCTCGGCGTCTTCACGACTCAGGCCGGCGTGCTCGATCAAGGGCAGGGCGACGTTCTCGGTCACGGTCAGCGAAGAGAACAGGGCGCCTTTCTGGAACAGCACGCCGAAGCGTCGTTCGACCATCGAACGCTCGTGTTCGGACAGCGTCGGCAAGTTCTTGCCGAAGACCTTCACCATCCCTTCGCTAGGCTGGCGCAAGCCGACGATGCTGCGCAGCAGCACTGATTTGCCGCTGCCGGAACCACCCACCACGGCGAGGATTTCACCTTTGTACAAATCGAGGTCGAGGTTCTCGTGCACGCTCTGGCTGCCAAACCGATTGCACAGCCCACGGACTTCGATCACCGCCTCGGAGGGCGCTCGGGGTACACGACTCACCAGCCCATCTCCATGAAAAACAGCGCGGCCACGGCGTCGAGCACGATCACCACGAAAATCGACTGCACCACGCTCGACGTGGTGTGCGCGCCAACGGACTCGGCGCTGCCACTGACCTTGAAGCCTTCGAGGCAACCGATCGCAGCGATCAGGAAGGCGAAGATCGGCGCTTTGACGATCCCCACCAGAAAGTGCTGAACGCCGATATCGGTTTGCAGCAGCGACAGGAACATCGCCGGCGAAATATCCAGCGACACCGCACACACCACGCCACCGCCGATAATGCCCGAGAGCATCGCCAGAAAAGTCAGCATCGGCAGCGCCACCAGCAATGCCAGCACCCGTGGCACCACCAGCAACTCCATCGGATCCAGGCCCAGCGTGCGGATGGCGTCGATTTCTTCGTTGGCCTTCATCGAACCGATTTGCGCGGTGAAGGCACTGGCAGTACGTCCGGCCATCAGGATCGCGGTCAATAACACGCCGAACTCACGCAAGAAGGAGAACGCCACCAGGTCCACGGTAAAGATACTTGCGCCGAAGCTCGCCAAGACGGTCGCGCCGAGAAACGCCACCACGGCACCGACCAGAAAGGTCAGCAGGGCCACGATGGGTGCAGCGTCGAGGCCAGTCTGTTCGATGTGCGCAACCATTGGCGTGATGCGCCAGCGCTTGGGGCGAAACAGCCCGCGCGCGATGGTTTCGAGGATCAGGCCGACAAAGCCCAGCAGTTGCAGGGTGTCCTGCCAGACCGTATCAACCGCGCGACCGATGCGGGTCAGCAGTTGAATGCCGACGCTGATTTCCGGTTCCTTGATCGGCACGCAGAAGTCGCTGAGCGAGCAATAGACCGTCTGCAACAAGGCGCGGTCGGCAGTGGACAATGTGCACTCGGGATGTTCGGCGGATCGGCCCAGACGCTCGGACCCGAGCAATTCGACCAGCAGCGACGCGCCGGCCGTGTCGAGCGCGCCGAGGCCATTGAGGTCGATGTGCGTGCTGTCGTCGTACTGGCCGCGAAGCTTTTCACTCAGGTGCTTGAGATCGGCGTAATGGGCGAGCGTCCAGTCACCCGTCACCCGCAACTGAGCGGGGGAGTGAGAGGCGTCTAGCTGGGCATTGCCGGCCATTGTGCTGCTGGTCATAAGCTCCGTGCTTGTTCGGCTGATACGCAGGTCTACGTAATAGCACGAACCGGATTACTTTTCTTTGATCGGTGTGCTGTCCGTGATCTTGAAGCGCAGCACACCGATCAATTGCCCGTCTTCGGTCAGCACCCGAACCTGCCACTTACCCGCGGGGTTGCCGGGGAAGTTCTGCTTGTGGGTCCAGGCCCTGTAGCCTTCCTTGCGCCCGCCGTGGATGTCCAGCGGGATACGGTCGACCTCTTTGCCGTTGAACGTCCACACGTGGTAAATCCGTTCGTCCAGACCGCGCGGGGCGTTGATCGCGGTGTAGGCGTACAAGCCGTCTCCACGGATCTGCCCGGCGCTGACTTCTTCAAGGCTCTTGCCTGGCGTGCGGTCCTGCATTTGCGTGCTGATCGCCACGTCAGTCATCCACAGCGTCGCCGGTGGAACCCATGAACGCAGGACCCAGCCAACGCCACCGATACCCACCGTGATGCTCAGGATCGCCAGCGCGTTGCGCACCGTACGGATCGGGAAGATCGACGCCAGGCTCGGGAATGACAGCAACACGGCGATGCCCAGTGCCAGTTTGAAACTCTGGGAGGTGGTCAGGTGCAGGATGACGGGCAGGGCGGTCAGCAGCGCCGCGAACAAGGTCAGCGTGTGCAACGCCAGGAACGCCCAGCGCCGGGGCGCCAGCCATTTGTAGTAGAGCGGGTCGACGATGGAAATCAACGCCGCCATGCTCAACAACCCGGTGAAGAACAACTGACCGCTGTTCCAGGTCGTGGTGATGAAAAAGAACGGCAGGACGAAGAACAGGCTTTCCTGGTGAATCATCTGCGTGGCGTAGCGCAGCAACGGCTGGGGAATTTCGCGCTTGAAGAGCCTGGCGAACAGCTTGGTGAGGCTGTTTTCCAGCATCAGCCAGATCCAGCTGAGCACCATGATGATGGTGATCCACGTCGCCAGGCCTTGCTGACGATCCACCAGCATGAAACTGCCGACCCCGGAGATGAAACCGCCAAGCGCGATGACCCCGGGATAGCGCTTCATCAAGTCCAGGATGCGCTGGACGTACAGGGTCAGAGTAGGCATTCGGCGATTCACAATAGTCGTGGGAAAAATCCTCGACAGAGTACCGCCCGGGCGGGGGCGTGGCGAGGGTGCCGGTCACTTGGGTC
Organism: Pseudomonas sp.; assembly: GCF_051660785.1. Taxonomy (GTDB): domain Bacteria; phylum Pseudomonadota; class Gammaproteobacteria; order Pseudomonadales; family Pseudomonadaceae; genus Aquipseudomonas. The sequence goes on along the minus strand of NZ_JBOFQE010000057.1, from coordinate 13,159 downwards.
GAATACAAAACCTGGGGGTGGTGATGTCCCTGTGGTGAGGGGGGTTATTGGTGGTATGCCTGAAAAAAAAGAGTCGCACTCACCTGTGGCGAGGGAGCTTGCTCCCGCTGGGGGGCAAAGCCCACCTAAAACCTGCCACCGCGCATTCTCAGTCACATCTCGGATATCGGTTTACGACTGCTGCGCAGCCGAGCGGGAGCAAGCTCCCTCGCCACAAAAGCCCGGACACCGGGATCGATTACTTTCGCCGATGGACTCGCAAAGCCAACACCCCGAGGACCATCAATCCAAACACCCCGGCCATCGCCCACATCAACTGGTCATAGCTCATCAGCGGCTTCTCGATCCGCACATACCCCGGCTGCATGAGCAACTCGCGCATGGCCTTGTTCGCTTCCGCAAGGGTCACGCCTTGCAATTCCTTCGCCGGGTCGGCGAAACGCCCGTCCTGGTAGTCCCCAAGTGCGCTCCAGTAGTAATCGGCCAGCGCGCTGTTGCCTTGCACGGCCCAGGCCTGGCGGGCGATGGCGGCCTGCTTCAGGCGGTTGAAGGTGTCTGCGTCGAGCCCGTCCTTGAGCAAACCGGCCTTCAAATCCTCCAGTACCTGTTCGGCCTCCGTCACATCGTCGCGCTCAAGGTCGGCGTTCAGGCTCATGAAGCCCACCCCGCCAAACACTTCGCGCTCGGCCGAGGGGCCGTAGGACAAACCGTGGGACAGGCGCAGTTGGCGATAGAGCGCCCAGTCCAGATAGTCCTTGAGCAAGTCGAAAGTTTCGTCGTGTTGATCCTGCAGTACCGGTTCGGGCACCAGCCAGTGCAACTTGGCCCCACCGCCGACAAAACCGTCGCTCAGGGTTCGCTCGTGAGCAGCGCTGGCCTGGATTTCCGGCAAGGGCAGGTGATCGGTCGGGTCGACGGCTTCAAGCGCGCCATACGAACGCTCCAGATACGCCGGCAACAACTTGTCGAGTTCGCCGACCACGATCAGCGTCATGTTGTTGGGCGCGTACCAGGCCTTGCGCACCGTCTCCAGTTGCTCGCGAGTCAGGTGATCGACCTCGGCCCGCTCGGGGCATTTCAGGCCCAGCTCCACCGCCAGCTGATTGCTCGCGGTGTGGCCCAGGTCCTGACGATCCAGCCAGCGCTGCAAGTGCGAGTAATGGCCGCCGTCTTCGCGCTCGACCACTTGTTTGGCGGCGTTGATGGCGTTGTCGTCGATTCGGGTCTGGGTCAGCAACGCCAGCAACAGGTCGAGCACCTTGCGCTGGTTTTTCGCCGGGGCTTCGATGACGAACGTGGTATCGGCGTTGCTGGTGAACGCGTTCCACTCACCGCCCAAGGCCTGCATCCGCTCTTCGAGGCCACCTTCGCCGGTGGCGTCGATGCCGCTGAACAGCAAGTGTTCGAGCAGATGCGGCAGCTCCTTCTCGGCGCAGTTGAAATCATCCAGACCCACGCCGACCACCAGGCGAATCGCGACATGCCCGCGCTCGGTGCCCGGCTTGAGCAGCAATTGCAGACCGTTGGGCAGCGTATAGCCCTCGACCTGGAAGCGATCCAGGGCAAACGAAGGGAATGAGCCAAGCAAAAGACAGGCGAACAGCAGACAACGCATAGCAAGCTTCCAGGCAACCAATCGGAGATCCGTTTCGTCCTTCAGGCCGCTATCGCGAGCAGGCTCGCTCCCACAGGGGAATGCGTTTCCAGTGTAGGAGCGAGCCTGCTCGCGAAGAGCTCTTGAGGCTGAACCAATGTAACTGACTGGCCCCACCGCCAGACGTTCAAGGCGAATGCGTGATGTCAGCCATATCGTCGACCACCAGTGCACCGGTGTCCGACGTTTCCAGCACCACATAAGCACTGCTGCAGAACAGCGAATTCAGGCGTTTCATGTCGGCGATCAGCTCCAGGTGCAGTGAACTGGTCTCGATACTCTGCACGATCTTACGTTGCAAGCGGCTGACATGAGCATGGGCCAGGCGGCGCTCCTGTGCGCGAAAGCGACGTTTCTCACGCAGCAACTGACGGGCACTTTCCTTGTCGGCACTGAGAAATACCGACAAACCCAGACGCAGGTTGGAGATCAACTGGCTGTGCAATCCGGCTAATTCCTCCAGGCCAACCTCGGAGAAGGAACGGCGCTGCGAGGTTTTCTGCTGCTGCACCTTGCGCAACATGCGTTCGATCAGATCGCTGGCGAGCTTGAGGTTGATCGCCAGCTCGATGATTTCCGCCCAGCGCCGACTGTCCTGATCGCTCAGGTCTTCCCGGGGCATTTGCGCCAGGTAGAGCTTGATGGCGCTGTAGAGCGCTTCGACATCATCGGTCAGTTTGCGCATTTCCTGGGTGATGGCGGACTGTTGGCCGCGCAATACGTCGAGCATCGCTTCGAGCATGTTGTCGATCAGATCGCCCATGCGCAGGGTTTCGCGCGCGGCATTGGCCAGCGCCAGGCTGGGCGTGACCAGCGCTGTCGCGTCCAGATGCCGGGGTTTCGCCGTGCCGTTGAGCTCCGGCCGCTCCGGCAGCAGCCAGGCGCAAAGCCTGGCCATCGGGCCGACGCTCGGCAGCAGGATCAGGCAACGCGCGGTGTTGTAGAGCAGGTGGAAGCCGATGACCATTTCCTGGGGGCTGAAGTCGAGGCTGTCGATCCAGTGCACCAACGGGTCCAGCACCGGAATGATCAGCAACAGGCCGATCAGTTTGTACAACAGGCTGCCAAGCGCCACCTGGCGCCCGGCGGCGTTTTGCATGCTGGTGCTGAGAAAAGCGAGGATGCCGCTGCCGATATTGGCACCGATCACCAGACCGATGGCCACCGGCAGACTGATCACGCCGGCGCCCGCCAAGGTCGCGGTCAGCAGGACGGCGGCCAGGCTGGAGTAGGAAATCATCGCGAACAATGCGCCGACCAAGGCATCCAGCAGGATGTCGCCGGTCAACGAGGCGAAAATAACCTTCACGCCCTGCGCCTGGGTAATCGGCGCTGCGGATTCGACGATCAGTTGCAGCGCCAGAATGATCAGCCCGAGGCCAATGCTGACGCGGCCCATCTGGCCCAATCGTGTCTGCTTGCGGGACAGGAAAAAAATCACCCCGAGAAAGATCAGCAGCGGCGACAGCCACGACAAATCAAACGTCAGCACCCGCGCCATCAGTGCAGTACCGACATCGGCGCCGAGCATGGTCGCAAGCGCGGGAGTCAGCGCCATCAGTCCCTGACCGACAAAGGAAGTGACAAGCATGGCAGTGGCGTTGCTGCTCTGGACCATCGCGGTGACGACAATCCCCGAGATGAATGCGAGCCAGCGCCTGGACATGTTCTGGCCGATCACATGGCGCAGATTGGAACCGTAAACCCGCAAGATGCCGGTTCGGACGATGTGCGTGCCCCAGATCAACAAGGCCACGGCAGATAACAAATTGAGCAGGGTGAGCATGCAGGCCCCCTGTGGTGGTAGCGCCCCAAAGGGGCAAATTGACGGTGCCGCGCGACGTTCTACGTTCTGTACTTAAGCTGTAGTTGGCTAACGGTCTGGGCGCCAGCATCGCATAGCTAAAGAAGTGATTGAAACAAAACTGTCATGAAAACAGGGCCTGGCAGTGCACAAAAAAAATGTGGGAGCGAGCCTGCTCGCGATGAGACCGTCACATTCAACATTGATGTTGACTGACAGGCCGCTATCGCGAGCAAGCTCGCTCCCACAGGTTTTGTGCACTGACTGATACCAGCCAGTGCACAGCTTCGGGTTATTGCCCCGGAATGTCTTTGCGCAGTTTCACCGGATCTTGCTGTTTGCGTTTTTTCGCAATCGCGGTGCGCATCTTGATGTTGATCGCTTCCACCGCCAGCGAGAACGCCATGGCGAAGTAGACGTAGCCTTTTGGCACGTGAACGTCGAAGGATTCGGCAATCAGCACCATACCGACGATCAGCAGGAATGACAGCGCCAGCATCTTCAGCGAAGGGTGCTTGTCGATGAACGCGCTGATGGTGCCGGAAGCCAGCATCATCACCAGCACCGCAACAACGATTGCCGCGACCATGACCGGTACGTGGGAGACCATGCCGACGGCGGTGATCACCGAGTCCAGCGAGAACACGATGTCGATGATCGCGATCTGGATGATGGTGTAAAGGAAGTTACCGCCCTTGCCACCTGGCTCCTCGTTGCTTTCGTCTTCACCTTCCAGCGCGTGGTACATCTCTTGCGAGCTCTTCCACAGCAGGAACAGACCACCGAAGAACAGGATCAGGTCTCGCCCGGAAATGCCCTGGCCGAAGACTTCGAACAAGTCAGCGGTAAGGCGCATGACCCACGTGATCGACAGCAGCAACAGGATCCGCGTGACCATGGCCAGCGCCAGGCCGAAGATCCGGGTGCGCTGCTGCATGTGCTTGGGCATGCGGCTGACCAGGATCGAAATCATGATGATGTTATCGATACCCAGGACGATTTCCAGGGCGGTCAGGGTAAAGAAGGCAACCCAGATTTCAGGGTTGGTCAGCCATTCCATGTGTATTCCTTTGAGCGAGTGTTAAACCAGAACGGGCCCGGGCTTCAAACAGCGAAGCCTGGACCCGTTGTGGTGAGTCTTGGGCTTATAGAGTGCTGAACAGCGGAAAAATCCCCATCAGCAGTGCTGCAACCAGTATGCACATGCACACCAACACTGCCCATTTCAGGGTAAAGCGCTGATGGTCACCAAAATCGATACCGGCCAGGGCCACCAACAAGTAAGTCGATGGTACCAGCGGGCTCAACAAGTGGACGGGCTGACCGACGATCGAGGCACGTGCCATTTCAACCGCGGTTATACCGTAATGACTGGCTGCTTCGGCAAGTACTGGTAACACGCCGTAATAAAATGCATCGTTCGACATGAAGAACGTGAACGGCATGCTCACCAGTGCCGTGATCACGGCCAGGTACGGACCGAGGAAATCCGGGATCACCGCCAGCAAGCTTTTCGACATGGCATCGACCATGCCGGTGCCCGACAGGATACCGGTGAAGATGCCCGCCGCGAAGATCAAACCGACCACCGCCAGCACGCTACCGGCGTGAGCCGCCACGCGATCCTTCTGCTGTTGCAGGCAAGGATAGTTGACGATCATGGCAATACTGAACGCCACCATGAACAACACCGGCAGCGGCAACAGACCAGCAATCAGGGTGCACATCAGTGCGAACGTCAGGGCACCGTTGAACCAGATCAGCTTCGGACGACGGGCATCCGGGAACTGCGAAACGCTGATTTCACTGTGGTCGACTTCGTCGCCCACCAAGTGCAACTCACCCAGACGCGCACGTTCACGTTTGCCGTAGAAGTACGCGATGGCCAGGATGGCCAGGACACCGAAAGCCATCGCCGGAATCATCGGTACGAAAATGTCGGACGGATCCACGTGCAGCGCACTGGCCGCACGGGCCGTCGGACCGCCCCACGGGGTCATGTTCATCACGCCACCGGCGAGGATGATCAGGCCGGCCATGATCCGCGGGCTCATGCCGATGCGGCTATAGAGCGGCAGCATGGCAGCCACGCAGATCATGTAGGTGGTTGCGCCGTCACCATCGAGGGAAACGACGAGCGCCAGTACGGCGGTGCCGACCGACACTTTCAGCGGGTCGCCCTTGACCAGTTTGAGGATCTTGCGCACCGCCGGGTCGAACAGGCCGGAGTCGATCATCAGGGCGAAATACAGAATGGCGAACATCAGCATCACGCCGGTCGGCGCAAGCTTGGTGATGCCTTCGAGCATCATCGGGCCGATCTTCGGCGCAAACCCACCGAACAGGGCGAAGACGATAGGAATGATGATCAGGGCGATCAGCGCGGACAGGCGCTTGGTCATGATCAGGAACATGAACGTGATGACCATGGCGAAGCCAAGGAAAGTCAGCATGGGAATACTCCAGGCGTAGCGCGGCTAGGGAATGGGCGAACCGGGTAGGTCAGCGCAGAACGGGAAGCACGAGGCGTACGGGCGGAGGTGCAGCGAAGCGGCGGGTAGCAAAGGACATCAGGGTCACCATTGTTGTTGTTAAATGGGCTGTGCGAGCGATAAAACACTGGCATTGGCCGACCGGTCTGTTGCCGGTAGTGGGGGCGATCCTAATAGGGGAAGCTTTCAGCCAGCTTTCGCTGGTGAAAGCATTGACCGGATGTGCAACCGGTCGTCGGACTGGGGCAGAGAGGTAGACCGAGTTGAGGCCATCGCGAGCAGGCTCGCTCCCACACTGGATCTGCGTCGTACATAACCTCCCTGTGGGAGCGAGCCTGCTCGCGATGGCGTCAGCAAATACACATCCGGAGGTGAATAATGGACAAAATTCATACAGGCGGCTGCCACTGCGGACATCTGCGCTATCAATTCAACGGCCCCTTGCACGACATCGCCCACTGCCACTGTTCAATCTGCCGACGGGTCAGCGGCGGGATCGTGACGACCTGGATCACCGTGCCCTCGTCGGCCTTCAAATGGCTGACAGGGAAACCGGCGCAGTACGAATCTTCAACAACCTGCGTGCGCTATTTCTGCTCGAACTGTGGGGCGCAACTCGCGCTGATGACGCACCTCAGCCCCGAGACCATAGACGTGACCATCGCCACCCTTGATCACCCGGAACAGGCCCCGCCCGAGCGCCACATCTGGACCGACAGCCGTTTACCCTGGCTGCACCTGGACGAACACCTGCCGGGCGAAGGCGAAGAAAGCCTCTGATCAAAAAACAGACAGATTCAGCGGTCGGATCGCGCCCATCCAGATCGCGTGCTCGGTGTGGTCGAGCAAATCGTCGCCGGTGTCCGGGTGCAGAAACACCACCAGGCCTTTGCGATTGAGCGCCAGCCACGGCAGCACTTCGCCGATCAACTCCGGCCCGAATGCCAGTTGGCAACTCCAGTCCGGGTGCGGTCCCACCGCACGTTCATGCACGCGGCCCATTTTCAGCGGGAACAATTGCGCCGCCTGCTCACACAGCGCTCGCGCCTGATCAATGCTGCTGGCATCAAAATAGACATGGGCGTGGTAACCCTTGATCTGTTGCATCTGAATCCCTCGAAAACCCAGTCGAACCCTCACCGATTCCTACAGGTCACACGCCATATGGAACAAGGAATCCCAGCCATGAAAAATGCCGAAACCCCGGTGGTGAAAGTGGTGCTTTATGGTGCCATGAGTAGCCTGGGCAGTGCGCTGATGGCTGAAATGCTGCGGCGTCAACATGAAGTGATCGCGATTCTGGATGACCTGACGGCACTCCCACCGCGCCCGGGTTTGCGCACCAAGACCGGCGATCTGTTCGAGCCTGAGCGGGTCAAGCAAAGCGTGGCCGGCAGTTCGGCGGTGATTTGCCTGCTGGACGCGCCGGGACTTCCATTCAACAGCGAGCATGTGGAAAAAACCATCGTGCCAGGCCCGGTCGAGCAGGTGCTGGCAGTGGATGCACTGATCGAGGGCATGCAGGCCGCTCATATTGAGCGACTGTTTCTTGTCGGAGACTTTGCCGAACTCGACGAAACGGAAGCTGAAACGCTGAATCCCCCCCAGCGGCATGCCGCCGAGGAAATGCTCGAGGCGCTGCAAAGCAGTACCTTGCACTGGACCCTGGTAAATGCACCTCGCGGCGTGCCGGGTCTGACTATCGAACATTTCAGCCACATCAGCAGCAGCCTTGAGCCGGGTCTGGCCGAACCGCTTGAGCGGCTGAACCGCGTGGCGGTGGGGATTGCCGATGAGTTGCAGCTGAACCTTCACGTTCGCGAGCACGTGAATTTCGTTTCGACCGACCCTACACCGCGATAGAGGGCAGCGGTAAACCATTGAGGGATTGGGCGCTGCTGGCCTGCTCAGCCATCAACCAATCGACAAACTGCTGAATCAATGCCCCGCGCCGTTTGCGCTGGGGCAGAACCACGTAATAGCCGAGCCTGGAGATCACCGTGTCGGCAATCGGTCGGCACAGTAAACCTTGCGCCAGCAAGTTATCCACAAGGTGCCGCCACCCGATCGCCACGCCCTGACCGCCAATCGCCGCTTGAATCAGCAGCGTGTAATTGTCGAAGCGCAATTGCCCGGGAGCCGGTGCCGACGTGATCCCCAGCTGACGAAAAACACCGCTCCAGTCGAACCAGTTACTGCTGTTTTCACCGCGCAGATGCAGCAGCGGGAATTCCAGCAATGCCTTGGCCGGCAGGGGCAGGGGGCGGTCTTTCAATAGCAGCGGGCTGCATACCGGAAACACTTCTTCGCTGAATAGCCAATGGCTTTCGCCCTGTTTAAATCGACCATCGCCGAATAGCACCGCCACGTCGATATCGGTGCGCAGCATGTTGTGGCTGCGCTCACTGGTGACGAGGCTTACATCGACTTGAGGATTGGCCGCGTGAAAACGGTGCAAACGCGGCATCAGCCAGTACGCGGCGAAGGCAAAATCGGTCGCGACCTGCAGCACCTCGTGTTGCTGCTGCGCTGTGATCGCACTCAATCCTGCGTCGATATTCTGCAAACCTAGCTGAACCTGCTCGAAAAGGATCGTTCCGGCTTCCGTGAGCTCGATGCCGCGATAGATACGGTCGAACAGCCGCGTACCGAGTTGTTCTTCCAGTCGCTTGATCTGCTGGCTGATCGCCGGCTGCGTGGTCCCGAGCTCAACCGCAGCGGCGGTGAAGCTGCGCTGACGGGCCGCCGCTTCAAAGGCGCGGAGCAGGTCCAGAGACAAATCACCAAGGGCTTCATACATAAGCTGTGCTTATCCTAGTCATTGCTGGGCATGGGCTTTACCACAAAGTGCATGGACTCCATGCTCGATTGCAGCACTCTCGCATAAATATTCACTATGGAATGCCGCGATCACATGAAGCGCAAGAATATTCTTTTCATCATGGCCGATCAGATGGCCGCGCCAATGTTGCCGTTTTACGGTCCTTCGCCTATCAAACTGCCCAATTTGAGCCGCCTCGCCGCCGAAGGCGTGGTATTCGACGCCGCTTATTGCAACAGCCCACTGTGCGCGCCGTCGCGTTTCACCCTGGTCAGCGGTCAGTTGCCGAGCAAGATCGGCGCCTACGACAACGCGGCCGATTTCCCCGCCGATGTACCGACTTATGCCCACTACTTGCGTCGACTCGGCTACCGCACCGCGCTGTCGGGCAAGATGCATTTTTGCGGTCCGGATCAGCTCCACGGCTATGAAGAACGCCTGACCAGCGACATCTACCCGGCCGATTACGGCTGGTCGGTGAACTGGGATGAGCCGGACGTGCGGCCGACCTGGTTCCACAACATGTCCTCGGTGCTGCAAGCCGGGCCGTGCGTGCGCACCAATCAGCTGGATTTCGACGAAGAGGTGGTGTTCAAGGCCCAGCAATATCTGTTCGATCACATCCGCGAGGATGGCGATCAGCCGTTCTGCCTGACCGTGTCGATGACTCACCCACACGATCCGTACACCATTCCCAAGGCTTTTTGGGATATGTACGACGACGCCGACATCCCTTTGCCCGAAACTCCAGCGCAGACCGAACTCGATCCGCACTCCCAGCGTTTGCTCAAGGTGTATGACCTGTGGGACAAGCCGCTGCCTGTGGATAAGATTCGCGACGCACGCCGGGCGTACTTCGGTGCGTGCAGTTATATCGACAGCAACGTCGGCAAACTCCTGCAAACACTCGAAGAAACCGGGCTGATCGACAACACCATCGTCGTCTTCTCCGGCGACCACGGCGATATGCTCGGCGAGCGCGGGCTCTGGTACAAGATGCACTGGTTCGAGATGGCCGCTCGCGTGCCACTGTTGATCAGTGCACCGGGACAATTTGGTGCTGGACGGGTCAGTGCTGCTGTTTCCACCGCTGACCTGCTGCCTACTTTCGTGGAGCTGGCGGGTGGATCCCTGGAACCGGGCCTGCCGCTGGACGGTCGGTCGCTTGTCTCGCACCTGCAAGGGCAGGGCGGTCACGACGAAGTTTTCGGCGAATACATGGCCGAAGGCACCATCAGTCCTTTGATGATGATCCGCCGCGGCGCCTACAAATTTATCTACAGCGAAGATGACCCTTGCCTACTCTTCGACGTACACAACGACCCGCGCGAACAGGAAGAACTCAGCCAATCGCCGCAACATCGGCCTCTGTTCAAGGAATTTCTGGCTGAAGCACGGGCCAAATGGGACATTCCGGCGATACACCAACAGGTGCTCGCGAGTCAGCGTCGTCGGCGTTTTGTCGCCGAGGCGCTGACCATCGGCAAGCTGAAGAGCTGGGATCACCAGCCGCTGGTGGACGCCAGTCAGCAGTACATGCGTAACCACATCGACCTCGACGATCTGGAACGTAAAGCACGTTTTCCACAACCCTGCCAAAACCAATAATGTTAAGGGGAAGTCCATGCAAAAGTTATCCACAGTACTGACGGTCGGGCTACTGGCTCTGGGCAGTGCGTCGGCCTTTGCCGATCAGAGCTGCGACACGGTGAAAATGGCCGATCCGGGCTGGAGCGACATCGCCGCAACCAACGCCATTACCGGGTTTCTGCTGGATGGCATGGGCTACAAGGCCAAGGTCGACACCCTCGCGGTGCCGATCACTTTTGGCGGGTTGAAGGACGGCCAGGTCGATGTGTTCCTGGGTAACTGGATGCCGGCGCAGCAGGGCTTCTACGACAAGTTCGTCGCCACGGGCGATGTCACGCAACTGGCGAAGAACCTCGACGGCACCGAATTCACCCTGGCGGTCCCGGATTACGTATGGGACGCAGGTGTGCATAACTTTGCCGACCTGAACAAATACGCCGACAAGTTCGACAAGAAGATCTACGGCATCGGCTCCGGCGCACCCGCGAACATCTCGCTGCAAGAGATCATCAAGAAGAACGACTTCGACATGGGTCAGTGGAAACTGGTCGAGTCCAGCGAACAGGCGATGCTGGCCGAAGTGTCCCGCGCGGTGAAAAAACAGAAGTTCGTGACCTTCCTCGGCTGGACGCCGCACCCGATGAACGTGCAGTTGAAAATGCATTATCTGAAAGGCGGCGAGAAGTACTTTGGCGACACCGGCAGCGTTTATACACTGACTCGCAAAGGTTATGCACAGGCCTGCCCGAACGTCGGCAAGCTGCTCACTAACCTGAGTTTCACTCAGGAGATGGAGAACAGCATCATGGCCGAGGTGGTGAACAAGAAAGTCAGCAATGCCGATGCGGCCAAGGCATGGATCAAGGCCAATCCGGCGGTGCTGGATAAATGGCTGGATGGTGTGAAGACCGTCGATGGGAAGGATGCGTTGTCGGCTGTAAAAGCCAAGCTCTAATTTTTCAGCCCCTCAATACAGTTCACCAACTTGTGGCGAGGGGATTTATCCCCGTTGGGCTGCGAAGCGGCCCCAAACACCTGCAATCGATAAACGACTGCTGCGCAGCCGAACGGGGATAAATCCCCTCGCCACAATGATCGCGTCGTCCTGATACCCTTGCGCAAAACCCACCCCGAGAGGACCCATGGCCTTTCCCAGCCGCCATTCACTCTTCCCTTTCCTTTCCTGGTTGCCCCGGCAAACCCGCGCCAGCGTCGGTCGCGACCTGATCGTCGGCCTCAGCGGCGCCATTCTTGCGTTGCCACAGTCCATTGCCTACGCCCTGATCGCCGGGCTTCCGCCGGAATACGGCCTGTACGCCGCAATCATTCCAGTGTTGATCGCATGTCTCTGGGGTTCGTCGTGGCATCTGATCTGCGGTCCTACGGCAGCGATTTCCATCGTTCTGTACGCCAGTGTCAGTCCTCTGGCCGTTCCCGCGTCTGAGGACTACGTCACCCTGATCCTGCTGCTGACGCTGCTCGCCGGCATTTTCCAGTGGCTGCTCGGTCTGCTGCGCTTTGGCGCCCTGGTGAATTTTGTTTCTCACTCGGTGGTGCTCGGCTTCACCCTCGGCGCGGCGGTGGTGATTGCCATCGGCCAACTGCCGAACCTGCTGGGGCTGGACTTGCCCAATCAGTCCACAGCTCTGGACAGTTTTTTGATGGTGTTCAAACACCTCGGATTCGTGGATAAACCTTCGCTGGTGCTGGGGCTGGCAACCGTTGTGGTGGGCGTGATCCTGAAATCACTGCTGCCACGCTGGCCAACGCTCTTGATCACTTTGGCGCTGAGCGGGCTATTGGTTTGGTTCTGGCCGTCGATGTTCGGCCATGTGAAGCTGGTCAGCGCATTTGTCGGGCGGCTGCCGCCCTTCAGCCCGCTGCCGCTGGACCTGGATCTGATCCTGCGCCTGCTGCCCAGCGCCGTGGCAGTGGGAATGCTCGGACTGGTGACGAGTCTGTCGATTGCCCGTTCGCTGTCAGCGCGCTCCCAGCAATTACTCGACGCCAATCAGGAAGTCCGCGCCCAGGGTTTTTCGAACATGGTCGGGGCGTTTTTTTCCGGCTCGCTGTCAGCCGGTTCCTTCACCCGCTCAGGCCTGAGCTACGAAGCCGGCGCCTGTTCACCGTTGGCCGGGGTCTTTTCGGCCGTGTGGGTGGCGTTGTTTGCGATTTTCGGCGCGAAGTTGATTGCGCACATTCCGATCCCGGCCATGGCCGGCAGCATTTTGTTGATCGCGTGGGGATTGGTCGACCATCGGGGCATCCGCGCGTTGTTGCGGGTCAGCCGCGCCGAGTTCCTGGTCATGGCGCTGACCTGCGTTGCTACGTTGTTGCTGGAGTTGCAGACCGCGATTTATGCCGGGGTCCTGGCCTCGCTGTTCTTCTACCTCAAGCGTACTTCGCAACCACGGGTGCAGCATTGGCGCGAAGGCGATGAAGACATTCTGCGGGTCGGCGGGTCGATCTTTTTCGGCGCCAGCCATTACCTGCAAGTGCGCCTGCAACGGATGCACGGCGCCCGCGTGGTGATCGAGGCGCAGCAGATCAACTTTATCGACTATTCAGGGGTGGAAATGCTGCATCAGGAGGCGCGGCGGTTGCTCAAACAGGATCGCAGCCTGACCTTGCGCCGCGCACGGCCGCAGGTGGTGGAGGAATTGCGCAAGCTTGAAGGCGCTGAGAAATGTCCGATCCGTTTCGAGGACTAAACCTGTGGGAGCGAGCCTGCTCGCGATAGCGGAGTGTCAGTCGCCATCACTATCGACTGATACACCGCTATCGCACTCGATCATTGT